>NZ_CP023445.1:3380833-3981666 GCF_002354875.1 Actinosynnema pretiosum | reverse complement strand
TGGCCACGGCGTCCCCGACCGCACCCCAGCGAGGTGGCCTGGCATGACCGACCCGACGAGCAGCGACCTGGTGGCCGAGACCCCGTTCGTGTGGCGGGCCGCCCGCCCCGGCGCCCGGACCCGGCTGATCTGCTTCCCGCACGCGGGCGCCGGGGCCGGGGCCTACGCCGACTGGGCGGCGCTGCTGCCGCCGGACGTGGAGCTGCTGGCCGTGCAGCTGCCCGGCAGGCAGAACCGGATCGCCGAACCCGCGTTCACCGAGGTGCGCCCGCTGGTCGCGGTCCTCGCTCAGGCGCTGCGGCCGTTCCTGCGCCCGCCGTTCGCGTTCTTCGGCCACTGCGGCGGCGCGGTGCTGGCGCACGAGCTGGCGCTCGCGCTGCGCGAGCGGGGCCTGCCCGAGCCGGAGCACCTGGTGCTGTCCGGGCAGCCCGCGCCGGGCGTGCCGACCGCGGCGCCGCCGCTGCACGGCCTGCCCGACGCGGAGTTCACCGCCGCGCTGGTCGAGCTGGGCGGGATCGAGCCCGCGCTGGCCGCCGACGCCGACGTCATGGGGGCGCTGCTGCCGACGCTGCGCGCGGACTTCACCCTGTGGGAGCGCCACACCCCGACCGGGGCCGCGCCGCTGGCGCTGCCGATCACCGCGCTGGCGGGCCGCGACGACCCGCGCACCCCGGCCGACTCGGTCGAGGCGTGGCGCGGGCGCACCACCGCCCGCTTCCGCTCCCGGTTCCTCCCCGGCGGCCACTTCTACCTCCTCGACGACCCCGCCGCGCTCACCGCCCTGCTCGGCGACCTGCTCACCACCCAGCCAGCCGGGAGCCCCCGATGACCCCGCCGTCCGTCGACCCGGCGCTGCTCGCGGACCTGGCCGCCGCCGCGCTGGCCCAGGGCGCGCGCGAGGCCGTCGCCGTCGTGCGCAGCACCACCGGGACCGTCCCGGAGTCCGGTCCGGCGCCCGCGCCCGCCACCGAGCCCGCTCCGCCCGCACCCGCCCGCGACCGCCCGTCCTCCCTGGTCGACGGCGGCCCGCCGCACCTGCCCGACGGCGCGCCCACGACCCTGCAGCAGGCCCTGCGCCAGGCCGCGGACCTGGCCCCGGACAAGGGGACCACGTTCCTGCGCGGCGGGGTCGAGGCGAGCCGCCAGACCTACCCGGAGCTGCTCGCCGAGGCGCAGCGCGTCCTCGCCGGGCTGCGCGCGGCGGGCCTGCGCCCCGGTGACGCCGCCCTGTTCCAGTTCGAGGACAACCGCGACTACCTGACCGCGTTCTGGGGCTGCGTCCTCGGCGGCTTCGTCCCCACCCCGGTGGCCGTCGCCGCCTCCTACGCCGAGCACAGCGCCACCACCCGCAGGCTGCGCAACGCCTGGCTGCTGCTGGAGCGCCCCGTCGTGCTCACCGGCCGCGGCACCGCCAGGGCGCTGGAGGGCGTGCGGGAGCTGTGGGGCGAACCGGACGTGCGCGTGCTCGTCGTGCAGGACCTGCTGGAGCACGAGCCCGACGCGCACTGGCACCCCACCGGGCCCGACTCGCCGGTGGTGCACCTGCTCACCTCCGGCAGCACCGGCGTGCCCAAGTGCGTCCAGCACACCAACTCCACCGTCGCCGCCCGCACCTGGGCGGCGGCGCGCGCCTGCGGCTACGGCCCGGACGAGGTCACGGTCAACTGGATGCCGCTGGACCACGTGGCGATCGTCATGCACAACGTGCGCGACGTGTTCCTGCGCTGCGACCACGTCAACGCCCGCGTCGAGGACTTCCTGGCCGACCCGCTGGCCTGGCTCGACTGGCTCGACCGCTACCGCGCCACCGACACCTGGGCGCCGAACTTCGCCTTCGCCATGGTCAACGACGCGCTGGCCGAGGAGCGGGCGGCCGGGCGCGGCTGGGACCTGTCCCGGCTGCGCTCGATCACCAACGCCGCCGAGCCGGTGGTCGCGGCCACCAGCCACCGCTTCCTGGAGCTGCTCGCCCCGCACGGCCTGCCCGCCGACGCGGTGCGGCCCGGCTGGGGCATGTCCGAGACCTGCTCGGTGGTCACCTACGCCACGCAGAGCCGCGACGACCGCGCGGCGGGCGTGGTGGTCGTGAGCCAGGCGACGCTGGGCGCGGACACCCGCACCACCGACCCCGGCGCGCCCGACGCGCTGGTGTTCTCCGAGGCCGGTCCGCCGGTCCCCGGCGTGGCCGTGCGGGTGGTCGACCCCGGTGGGGCGGTGCTGCCCGAGGACGCGCTCGGCGAGCTCCAGGTGCGCGGGACCGCGCTGATGACCGGCTACCGGGCCAACCCCGAGGCCAACCGCGACTCGCACGACGCCGACGGCTGGTTCCGCACCGGCGACCTGGCGTTCGTGCACGGCGGCTCGGTGGTGATCGCCGGGCGCGCGAAGGACCAGATCGTCATCCGGGGGGTCAACCACGTCGCCCACGAGATCGAGAGCGTCGTGGAGCGCGTGGACGGCGTGCGGCTGACCTTCGCCGCGGCGGCGGGGGTGCGGGAGCCCGGTGAGGGCTCGGACCGGCTCGTGGTGTTCTTCGTGCCCGAGCGCTGGGAGGAGGAGGCGCTGGCCCGCACCGCGGGCGCGGTGCGGGAGGCGCTGGTGCGCGAGGTCGGCCCCGCGCCCGACCTGGTCGTGCCGGTCACCGCCGCCGAGTTCCCCAAGACCGGCAGCGGCAAGATCCAGCGCGGGGCGCTGGTCGAGGCGCTGCGCGCGGGCCGCTTCGCCGACCGGACCGCCGGACCCGAGCGGGACGAGCGGCCGGAGGACTGGCTGTTCGGCAGGCGGTGGCGCCCCGTCGCCGACGACGCCACCGCGCCGCGCGGGGTGGACGGCCCGGTCGTGGTGCTGGCGGGGGAACGCGCCTGGCGCGACCTGGCGCCCGCGTTCCGGGACGTCACCACCGTCGTCGTCCCGCGCCCCGCCTCGGGCGAGGCCGCGGACCACGTGCGCCGCGCCGTGGCCGAGGCCACCCGCCGCCACGGCGCCCCCGCCGCGCTCGTGCTCGCCTGGTCGCTGCACGACGACCTGCCTGCGTCCCCGGTCAGGGCGGCGGTGGAGCTGTCCGCCGCGCTGACCGCCGCGACCCCGCTGCTGGTGCTGACCAGCGGCGCGGTGCGCGCCAGGGCGGGCGACCGGGTCGACCTGGGCGTGTGCGGCCTGCCGGGGCTCGTGCGCACGGCCGTCTCCGAGGGCCACCGGGTCCGCCAGGTCGACCTGCCCGCCGATCCCGCGCGGTGGGCGGTCGCGGCGCGCCGCGAGCTGGCGGGCGGGGCGGGCGCCGACGTGCTGGCCGTGCGCGGCGGCGAGCGCCTGCGGGCGGTGCTGCGCCCGGTGCGGCGAGCCGACCTGCACGAGCGCCCCCCGGTGGCGCCCGGCGGTCGCTACCTGGTGACCGGGGGGCTGGGCGGCATCGCCCACCACCTGGGCACCTACCTGGTCGCCGCCTACGGCGTCCGCCTGCTCCTGATCGGCCGCTCGGCGCCGACCGGGGAGCGCGCCGACCGCCTGGCCGAGCTGTCCGCGCTGGGTGACGTGGTCTACCGGGAGGCCGACGTCGCCGACCGGGCCGCGCTGGCCGGGGCGGTCGCCGAGGCCGAGCGGCGCTGGGGCGCGCCGCTGGACGGCGTGCTGCACCTGGCAGGCGCCGACCCGTCGGACCAGTGGGAGCACCTGGAGCGGCACACCGCCGCCGAGGAGACCGAGGCGGGGTTCGCGCGCCTGCACCGGGCCAAGGTCGACGGCACGCTCGCGCTGGCCGAGGTGCTGGAGGACAGGCCGGACGCGGCGCTGGTGCTGTTCGGGTCGGTGAACGGCGAGTTCGGCGGCCACTCGTTCGGCGCGTACGCGGCGGCCAACACCTTCCTGGTCGGGTTCGCGGACCACTGGCGGCACGAGCGCGGCCGGGACGCCCGCTGCCTGGCCTGGAGCATGTGGACCGACGCGGGCCTGAACCGGGGCCGCCCCACCGCCCCCGTCCGCAGGAGCGGCTTCCGCCCGGTGAGGGGCGAGGAGGGGCTGGCGTCGTTCCTGGCCGCCATGGCGCTGGACGAGCCGTACGTCCTGATCGGCCTGGACCGCGCGAGCCAGCGGGTGCTGGCCGAGCTGGAGCCGCGGTCCCTGCGCCCGCAGGAGGTCCTGCTCGCCTACGCGGCGGACGCCGACCTGGAGCCGGGGGGCGGGCTGGACGCCCTGATCACCGCCAGCCCCGTCCCCGTCCGCCTGCACCGGGTCCCCGCGCTGCCCACCGACGCGCGGGGCGGGCCGGACCGGGAGCAGCTCCTCCAGGACACCGCCCCGAGGCCGCGCAGGGCCCCGACCGAACCGCCGAGGACCCCGCTGGAGGAGCGCATGGCCCTGGTGTGGGCCGAGGTGCTCAACCGCCCGACCCCCGGCCGTGACGACACGTTCTTCGACCTGGGCGGCAACTCCCTGCGCGCGGCCCGCCTGCTGTCCCGCCTGTCGGCGGACCTGCCCGTCCCGCTGACCCTGGACCAGCTCTACCGCAACCCGACGATCGCCGCGCTGGCGGCGGTGATCGAGCCGGTGGGGTGACGGGGTCGGGCAGCAGGCGGGCGGGCGGCGGGGCTCGTCGCGGCGGGGCGGCCGGCGAGAGCGAGGTGGTGGCGTGCCGGGGACGGCACGCCGATCCGGCTCCAGGGCGGTGGCGCTTGCGGGGACGGCCATGGCGACCGGGGTGGCGCTGAGGAGCCCGCGGAGCAGGTCGCGCGGTGGACCGGCACCCGGTCGCCGCCGCAGTGGCGGCGGCCGGGTGGGCGGGTCGAGTCCGGCTCAATCCGGGGGGCGCAGGGGCGGTGCGGGGAAGTGCCTGCCCCGCGGGGGTTTTCGCTGTGCGGTGGCGCGGGGTCGCCGCCCCGGTCGGCTTCGACGGCTTGCCGCAGGCCCTCGGGGTCGTGGTCGCCGATCCGGCGCCCTCCGGCGTTGCCGTGGGACGGGCAGCCGAAGCAGGCGGATTTCACGCTGTCGCCGGAACGGCGTTCGGCGGGGGTGACGGGTGCGCCGGGCGCGATCGACGCCGGGGGTGAGCCGGGGGAAGGCGTCGCGCAGGTGGCGCGGGCCGGAGTCTCGGGCCCGGCCGGTCTCGTGTGCGCCTGCTGCGGCACGAGGGGGTCGAGCCCGGCAACGCGCTCCCGTTCCGCGTCGGGGCCGGGGTGCTGCGCGTGCTCGGCGGGTTGCCCTTCGTGGTGTTCCCGGCGTTGCGCGGGTGTGCCGGGTGGGCGGGTCGCGCCGCTGCCCGCCCACGGCGCCTGACGGGCCACCCGCACCGCCCGAAGGGGCAGCACCCGCCGCACTCAGGTCCACACCGGAGCACGTGTCCCCGGCGCCGGTCCCGGTGGGACTGTGGCGCCGGGGGTGGGGTGATGCCCGAACGGGAGAGCGTGGGCGCCGAGCGGCCCGTGGTGCCGCGTCGGCCGGAGCAGCGCGCGGCCACGCAGGCGCCGCCCCGGCCGCAGGCGCCCCGGTCCCCGGCGATGCTCGTCGGGCTCCAGCAGGCCGCGGGCAACAGGGCCGTCACGTCCGTGGTGGGGAGCGGCTCCAGCACGCGTGAGCAGGCGCCCGAGGTCGACCTCGCCGTGCTCGCCGCGCGGCCCGACCTCGCCGTCGTCGGGGACCGGGTGCGCGCGGCCGTCGCGGTGGAGCGGGCGGAGCTGGCCGGGGGTGCGGACGGGCTGCGCGGGCGGATCACCGGGAGCGCCGAGGCCCGCGTGGCGCGGGCGAACGCGCGCGCCGAGGGGGAGGTCGCGGGGGTCACCGCCTCCGTCGCGGCGCACCGGGCCGAGGTCGCCGCGCTGGTCGCCGCCGCGGCGGCGGGTGTCGTGGGCGCGACGTCCGACGGCGCGGTCCAGGCTCGGGGGGTGGGGGGCGCGTCGCGGGAGGACCTGCGGGCGCGGGTCGCGGCCTCCCGCGCGCGGGCCGTGGCGGCGGCCGACGAGCAGGCGCGGCTCGCGGTGAGCGGCGGGGACGCCGAGGCCGAGCGGGCGGTGAGCGCCTCGGGGCGGGCGCAGGAGCGCGTCAGCGAGGCGGCACGGCAGCGGATCGCCGCCCACCAAGGGGACGACAAGACGCGCGCGGCGGTGCGCGGGGCCGTCACGGGCGCCTGCCGCGAGGTCGTCGGCGGGATGCGGGAGCAGGCCGGGGAGGTCGCGGGCGAGGTCCGCGAGTCCTCGGGCGAGCTGGCCGCGTCGCTGCGGAAGGCGGGCGCCGCCCTCGCCCGCGACCTCGGGGACGGCACCGACGAGGTCGAGGGTGGCCTGGTGGACTCGACGGCCGCGGCCGTGGCGCGGATCGGCGAGCTGGGCAGCGGGCAGGGCGGCGCGCTGGAGGAGCTGCGGAAGCAGGCGGACAGCGCGCTCGACGGGCTGCGCGCCGCCTCGGTGGCGCGGATCCGGGCCGCGAACGCGCAGGTGGTCGAGGCGCTGCGGGTGGGGGCAGCACGTGCCGCGGAGGGGGTGGACGCGGCCGAGCGGGCCGCCTCGACGCAGCTCGCGGACGGGGGCGCGACCGCCGTGGGCGCGCTCGCCGGAGCGCCCGAGGGCGTCGCGCCCGAGGCGCTGGACGAGTTCGGGCGGCAGGTCGGCGACCGGTTGCGCGCCTCGCGGGTGGACGCGGTGGAGCGGCTGACCGGGTCGGTGGACCGGGTCGACGCAGAGCAGGGGGCGCTGGTCTCCCGGTTCGGGGACGCGCTGGACCAGGAGCGCGCGCAGGTCGACGAGCGGGCCGCGCAGGTGGAGGACAGCGTGGCGCAGGCGGTCCAGCGGGCGGACAGCGCGACGCGGCAGGTGGTCGGCACGGCGGTGGACGGCCTGCGCGACGAGCACGGGCAGGTCGTCGGGAAGCACGTCGCGGGCCTGGACGAGCAGGTGGACTCCGCCGCGCGCACGTGGGTGGGGCAGCGCGAGGACACCGCCGCCGAGCTGGCGGCCGAGGTCGACGGGAAGCTGCGCGAGCACGACGCGGTCGCGGCGAAGTCGCCCGGTGAGTTCGGGAAGGTCGCCGAGCAGGCGGACGAGGAGGCCAACGCCTCGCTGCTCTCCCGGATCGGCTCCGGCGTCTGGAGCGCCGTCACGAAGTTCGCCGAGGGGTTGCTGGTGCTGCTCGCCGTGGCGGCGGTGGTGTTCGTCGTGCTGGTGGCGTTGAAGCTGGTCGCGCTGAGCGTGGCGGGCGCGCTCGTGGCGCTGGCCGTGGCCGGGGTGCTGCTGCTGGTGTACTCGCTGATCACCGGGTTCATCGACCGCTGGAGGGCGTACCGGGCCACGTGGGGCGACCAGCCCTGGTACGTCGACGTCGGCGCGGCACTGGGGGTCCTCGTGCTGTCGGTGGGCGGCGCGGTGGGGCTCACGCAGCTCGTCGAGGGCGCCGCGGGCGTGGACCTGGTGACGTGGAAGGGGTTGGGCGTCGAGGAGCGCTCGGAGCGGGTTACCGAGGGCGTGCTGATCATCGCGACGATCCTGCTGCTGCGCGGGCTGTCGAAGCGGGGTGGCGGGGTGGCCGAGGGGCCTGCCGCCGAGCCGCCGCGGGGTGGGGCGCCCCGGACCGCGGAGCCGCCGGGCGAGGCGCCGCCGGTGGAGGTCCCCAGGAGCTCCGCGCCCGAGCCGAGCCGGACGCCCGAGGTCCCCGAGCGTCCCGTCGAGCCCGTCCCGGCGCCGGTCGTCGACCCGTACGCCGCGCTGGGCGTGAGGTTCGGGCTGTCGCCGGACGTCGTCGCGGTGCTGCGCGACGCGGGCTCGGACGTGGTCGTCGCGGAGCGGCTGCTGAGCCGGGGCGTCGACCCCGAGCGCGTGGCGCTGGCCTCCGCCTACCGGGGGCCGACCGGGTTGGCGCTGCTGGACGTGCTGACCGAGGCCGGGATTCCCGAGGGCGCGGCGTGGCAGTTCGTCGACGGCGCGGTCCCGATGGGGCGGGCGGGCGAGGTGGAGGCGTTCGCGCGGAGCGGGGCGCTGGAGCGGCTGCTCGACGCGGGTCTGGACGCCGAGCGGATCGTGCTGCTGGTCGACGACCTCGGCGCGCGCGGCGTGGAGGTCGTCGACGCGCTGGTCCGCGGCGGGGTGCAGGCGAAGGTGGCCGTCGACGTGGC
This sequence comes from Actinosynnema pretiosum, assembly GCF_002354875.1. Lineage (GTDB taxonomy): Bacteria > Actinomycetota > Actinomycetes > Mycobacteriales > Pseudonocardiaceae > Actinosynnema > Actinosynnema auranticum. The sequence continues at coordinate 3,973,574 of NZ_CP023445.1, read as the reverse complement.
GAACCTGGCCAGGGCGGTGGGCGCGGCCGACGAGGTGCACCGGCTGACCACCAGCGGGAACCTGGAGAACCCGGCGTCGCTGCGGGCGTTCCTCCAGGACATCCGGGCCGAGCTGGCGAACAGGCCGCCCGCGCGCGGGAAGCTGACCACGTTGCAGGACATCGCCGACCGGTCCACCAGGGGCCGGGTGGCGCTGGAGTGGTCCACCGAGGCCAGGACCGCCGACGGCAGGCGGAGCGGGGCGGACATCATCGACCACGGGACGCGCGAGGCCGTCCAGCAGAAGGTCGTGACGGGCAAGGGGGCGCAGGCCGTCGTCGACAACCTCGCCAAGGCGTGCGCCCAGCTGACCGGCAAGACCGGCGAGCACCCGCCCGCGGGCTACCTGAGGGTGGCCGACGTCCGGATCACCACCGAGGTCAACCCGCTGTTCCCGCTGGAGCGCGCGACGCTGCTGGACGCGCTCCGGGAGAACGGGGTCGATGCGAGGATGGTGGTCGGCGCGGACCAGGTGCGCGTCGGCAACGGCACCGGGACCCACGTGTTCCAGGCGAACGAGTTCTGACCGGGGACGACTCTGACCGGGGACGGCATGGACAACCTGTGGATCACCAGCGGTGACCAGCTCGTGCGGTGGACCGCCCGGCTCGGCGGGGTCGAGGACCCCGAGCGGCTGCTGGAGTGGCTGCTGACCGTGGTCGGGGCGGGTGAGCGGCACCGGGTGCACGAGGTGCTGGCGGCGCCCGCGTCCGGGTTCGACGCGGGGCGGGACGGGGCGCTGGCCGACGTGCTCGCGCGCCGGTTCGCCGAGGGCGGGACGGTCGACCTCGGGCACTTCGGGTCGTCCGGGGTGGCCGAGGTGGACGGGGCGCGGTTGCGCGCGAGCGCGCTCGTGGCGCACGCCGACGCGCGGGGCGAGGTGGTCGAGGAGCCGGTGGAGGACCTGGGCGCGCTGCTGCGGGAGCTGCGCCCGGCGGACGCGGCGGACTCGCCGACGCGAGTGCTGGACTGCCCACCGCTGTGGATCACCGGCCCGCTGGTGGACCCGGCGCGACCACCGGCGGCGGGGGTGGTGGCGGTGCGGTTCGTGCTGCGCAGCGACATCTGGTTCCCGTGGGTGGTGGGGTTCCTGTCGGACGACTTCGACGGCGTGCCGCACCACGACAACCGACCGCTGGCGCGGCTGCACACGCCCCGGCTCAACGCGTTCCTGGGCGAGGTCAGGGAGGCGACCCTGGCGGCGGGCGGGGTGTGGGAGCTGGACGAGGAGATCCGGTTCACGCGGCCGGGGATCGTGCACGAGGGCGGCATCGACCTGGACGCGCCCAGGCCTGTCGGGTGACGGGTGGATGAGTGGCGCGCGGGTGGGTCGCGGGCGACCGGTCGCGGGCGGGCAGGGGGATTCGGTCGTTCGGGGAAGCCGCTGGTGCGGGACCTCCGAGCGGTCCTCAGGTCACCCGGCCAGCGACCGCACCCCGTGGTGCCGCTCCCAGTGCTCGCGCCCCTCCCGCAGGCAGTAGGCGAGGGCGCCCAGTGCCGCGACCCACCCGGAGACGCCCTCGGGCTGGCTGATCGTCCCGCCGGGCGTGGTCAGGTAGCCGACCAGGTAGGAGAAGCCGAGGTAGTGGAGCCCTAGCCAGGGCTGCGGGCCGCGTTCCATGATCCCCATGCAGGTGGCCGACGCCAGCAGCACCCCGACCAGCACCGCCACCTGGGCGGCGGTGTGGAGCGGGGCCGGGACGCCGCCGCGCTCGTTCGCCCAGTCCACCGCGAACGCGCCGCCGACCAGGGCGAGCGCGATCAGCGACGACGGCTGCCGCAGCGCGTCCACCGCGACCCAGCGCAGCGGCGCGGGGACCACCATCAGCAGCAGGAGCACCCCGCTGATCAGCCCCGGTCCCGCGAACACCATGAACAGCCCCTGCTGGGTCTGCTCGTCGAAGTCGAACTCCCCGGACAGCACCGCGCCCAGGAGCGGGACGACGAAGAACACCCCCTCGATCACGACGCCCTGCGTGAACTCCCGCGCCCGCCAGGAGAACGCCCGCGCGCCGCGCGGGATCTCGGGCGGCGGGGCAGGCTGCGCCAGTCCGGCCGCCACCAGCGGGGGCACCTCGGCGCGGCTGCGGAAGCGCCAGGAGAAGTGCAGTCCCACGACCAGCACCGCCAGCAGGGCGAGCAGCAGCGAGCCTGCGCCGCCGTCGCCCCAGCGCTGGGTCATCGGCTCGACGAGCGAGCCGAGCGCGAACACCCAGCCCACCGCGAGCACCACGAGGAGCACCCCGACGAGCGTGAGCGGCAGCGCGGGCGAGCGGCGGCGGGGGTAGCGCCCGGTCGCCACGGCCGTCGCGACGAACCGCCGGACCGCCTTGCCCCGCAGCAGGAACACCGCGCACGCCCCGATCCCGCAGCAGGCCGCGCAGGCGAGCAGCCACGTCCCGCCGCCGTCGAAACCGGAGCCGGGGCGCAGCGAGAACACGCGCGCGACCCACTCGGAGAACACCCCGCCCGCCACGAGCGCGACGAAGCCCATGACCACGACCAACCAGCGTTGAGCCCTCTCGTCCACGCCGACTCCCCTCCCCGCGACCGCACCGGTTCCCGGTAGTCGTGGCGTCGGGACGGGGCGTTTCCCCGCGGACCGCAGAACTGCGGCGGTGGAGGGGAATCGTTACGGGAGAACGGGACGGCCCGGACCTGGTGACCGCGCTGGACGATCCCGCGCACCGGGGGCTGTCCGCGCCCGAGCTCCTGGCGCCGCTCCCGGACGGGGCACGCCACCCGGTCCTGGCCGTCGCCGACCTTCGAGGACTACCCGCGCTCCGCGGACGACGCCGGGGTCCACCGCTCAGGTGGCCCATCGGAGCTGCGACCCCGCGGGTGATCTCGCTCGGCGCGCAGGTGTCCAGGAGCAGGAGCACGGTGAAAACCCGCTTCGCCCCTGACCGGCTGTTCACCTCGCCGCAGGCGCTACCCGTCCGCGTGGTCGTCGCCGAGTCCCGATTCGTGCGCCCGCGTGACGCGACACCCGGATTCGACCGGGCCAGGAGGGCGAGGGACTGCAAGGGGCGAAGAAGGGCTGAACGAGGTGGCTCGTCGACTGCGGGAGCGGCGAGCGCGGGCGGCGTTCCCGGTGCGGGAGTGCCGCCCGCGCTCGGCGGGGAATCGTGGGTCAGAGGACGTCGACGAAGACCTTGGAGACGGTGACGTCGTCGATGATGTCGATGTCGAGGTTGTTGAGCGCGTCGACCAGGGCCTGCTTGAAGACGAGGTTGTCCTGGACGGTGTTGTGGTTGAGGACGTCCTTGATGGTGGTCTGGAGCAGGGTCAGCTCGTTGCCGGAGAGGACGTGGTTGTTGCTGAGCACGTCGCCGAAGGTCAGCACGGAGTCGGGCAGGTCGATGGGGACCTGGACGGTGGTGTTGATGGTGCAGGTGACCACGTTGACCAGGCCGGTCGGGTCGGAGTTGACGCACGAGGCGCTGGGCGGCGGGGTCGGGGTGGTGGCCTGCGCGGTGGCGTTGGCGCCGAGCGCGGGGAGCAGGGCGAACGCGAGGGCGGCGGTGCCGGTGGCGATGCGCTTGATCACGAGGACTCCTGGTTCTGATCACTTCTCCGTGGTCGCCGGAGTTGGCGTTGGACAAACGCAACCACGTCGTTGAAAAGAAAGCGAATGACCTTTTCCGGAACCGCACCGGAACATAATGGTAATTTACTCCGATTGCCAGGGAAGAACGATTCACCTTCGAGTTTGCATCATGCGAACTATGCAACCGAATTGCTCGACAGCTTTTTTAAACTGCACCGAACAGGTGTCCACGACCGCCCCCGACGATCGTCGCGATGTCCGATATGCGCGTTCTTCCGAGGTTTGAAAGCGGATCACGGCGTCGGCGCGCCACCCGACCCGCCGCGCATTCGCCCGCCCGTTGCGGGTGCGCGCGGACAAACATGGGCAAACGAGTGAAGTTGGGGATCGAACCCTGAAAAAGAAAAATAGTGTGACCCAGATCACTCTCATCGGGTGGGTGGTCGGGCGCTCCGCAGGCTCGGCGCTTACTCGCACGGCCTGTCGACACCGGCGACCCGGACGCCGCGCAGTCGGGGCGGGCAGTCCGAGCGCAGTTCCTCCTCGACCGGCCGGGAGCCGCCGTGAACGCACCGCCTGGCTCAGCCGTGGCGCCCGGTTCGCCGGAGTGCCGTGAGCCGGGGGCGCGTGCGGCGGGCGTCTACGCCTCCGGGCCGGAACCGGTCGGGCTGCTGCGGACCGGGGGGACCACGACGCCGCGCTCGCGCTGCTGGCCGAGCGGCGGCTCCTGGCCTGCCACCGGGTCGGTGGGCCGTGGTGGGCGGTCAACACGCCCGCCGACCTGGAGCGGGCCGTGCGCGAGGTGGGCGGGGCCCCGAGCGGTGGTGTGGCGTAACGGGTGGGGAGCGGCTGTGCGGATCGCGGCACTGGCGGGTGGCACGGGTGGCGCGCGGTTCCTGCTGGGGGTGCGCGCACCTGGCGGCCTCGGCACCCGGATCGCGGTTGACCGTCGTCGCCAACAACGGTGACGACAGCACCGTGCACGGCCTGCGCGTGTGCCCGGACCTGGACACGGTCATGTACACCCCGGGCGGTGGGGTGCCACGCACGTCGTGCGCACCCGACTCCTGCGCGAGGGCCACGCCCTGAGCGAGGTCACCCGGCGGTTGTGCGCGCGGTGGCTGCCCGAACCAGCCGGGGGGCGGCCCGTCGTCCGGCTCCTGCCCTCCACCGACGACCCCGTCGAGACCCTGGTGACCGTCGACGGCCCCGGTGGCGAGCGGACCTTGCACTGCCGCGCTGCGCGCCACGGCCGCGCCGGTGGTCGGGATCTCCCCGGTCGACGGGGACGCGCCGGTGCGCGGGTTCGCGCACAAGTTGCTCCCGGCGGTGGGCGCGCGGACGTCGGCGGCGGTGGAACGGGTGCGGGGACCGGGAATCGCCTGCCGGGCGGTCCCGCTGCTGATGACCGGCCTCGACCGGACCCGCGCGATGGCCGCGCGGGCGCTGGAGCCGGCGGACTTCCTCGGTCGGTGACGGTGGGGGCGGCGCGGACGGGGGTCAGCCCCGCTTCCCGCGCCTGGGCGAGGTCGACCAGCGCAGCGCGGCGCCGAGCAGGCTGAGGAGCAGGGCGCCCGCCAGGAGCAGGGGCAGCGGGCCGGGACCGGTGGCGGCCAAGGGATCGCGGGTCGGGAGCGGGTCGCGGGTGGGCGGGGTCGCCGGGGGTGGGGTGGGTGCGGGGGCGCCGCCGAGGGGGAGTTCGGCTTGGACGGGTTCTGCGGACAGGACGTCCAGGACCGCCTCGTCCGACGAGACGCCGGTGACCGGGTCGACGCCGGAGCACGAGTAGCGGCCGTACGGGAGCTGGTCCAGGGCGAACGAGCCGTCCGCGCCCGCGCCCACGGGCATCTCCACGTCGTCGGCCGTGCCGGGGACGTCGTCGAGGCCCGCCCAGCGGCAGGTCACCTCGGCGCCCGCGATCGGGGCCTGGGTGTCGCGGTTGAAGACCGTGCCGCCCAGGGCGCCCTTGCCGATGCCCGCGAAGTCCGCGCGGGCCGGGGCGGTTCCGGTCGCGGTGACCTGGACGGACCAGTCGGCGCGGCCGTCGCTGTCCGAGGTGTACGAGAAGCCCGCGGTCGACGGGATGGTCGCCGAGACGGTGTAGGAGCCCGGTGGCACGGCCTCGAAGCGGTAGGAGCCGTCGGAGGCGGTTGTCGCGTACGCGTCCTCCGCTGCGGCGCGGACCGTCCCGGTGCCGGACAGGGTCACGCGGACTCCGGGGAGGGGCCACTCCTTGCCGTTGAGCGCGCCGTCCAGGTCGCGGTCGAACCAGACGAGGCCGGAGACGGTGGAGATCGGGCCTTGGGGAGCGGTTGTCGTTGTTGTTGTGGCCGTGGTGGGAGGTGTGGTGGTGACCGGCGTTGTCACGACCGGGGTGGTGGTGACGGGGGTGGTGGTGACCGGAGTGGTGGTCGGTTGGGTGGTGGTCGTCGTCGGTTGAGTCGTGGTGGTGGTCGGCTCGGTGGTTGTGGTGGTGGGGGCGGTCGTGGTCACCGTCGTCGTGGTGGCGGTGGTCGTCGTGGTCGTGGGTGGGGCGGTCAGGGTGGTGCTGGTGCTCGCCCCGGCGGTCACCGGGGCTCCGGTGGGCGACGTGGCCGTGGCGGTGCCCTCGCTGTCCCAGCGGCCCGCGTTCACGTCCTCCTGCGTCACGGTGTGCGTCCCGGTGCAGGTGACGACGGCGTCCGGGAGCGCGGTCGTGGTGTCGCACGTCAGCGCCGTGCCGCCCGCCAGGGTCACGCCCACCTGCGCCAGGCCGGTGTTCCCGGTGTTGGTGGCCCGGTAGGTCACCGCGATCACCCCGCCGTCCAGCTCCGCCGACGCGGTCAGGGTGATCGCGGGCGCGCGGGTGAGCGGCGCCTCCGAGTCGGCTCCGCCGGTGATCGGCGTCGGGCCGCCGGGCGGTGCGGCGGTGACGTCCAGGCGGCGCACCGCCTTCCCGGCGTCCACCTCGGACTGGGTCAGCGCGTCGGTCAGGGAGCAGCGGGTGCTCGCGCCCTGCGCCAGGTCGGCGCTCTCGCAGGTCGCGCCCGCCGAGGGGGTGAGGGCCGAGAGCGCGGCGCCGCCGCTGTTGAGGACGGTCCAGGACCACTCGACGCGGTCGCCCGCGCGCGGAACCGCGGCGGTCGTGGGCGGGATCGGGGTCACCGTGACGGCCGCGACGGGCGCGGGTTCGGCGACCAGCAGGTCGACGCCGCCCTCCACCGCCAGGCCCGACACCGGGTCGGCGATCCGGTAGGTGAAGGTGTCGCCGCCGAGGAAACCGGTGGTCGGGGTGTAGGTCAGCGCCGCGCCGTCCTGCACCACCTCGCCCCGCTCCGCCGGGCTCAGCACGGCCGCGGTGCAACCGGGGCAGGTGGCCAGGGGCAGGGGCACCGGGGTGGCCGCGTCGCGGGGGACGGCCACCTGGACGCGGTCGGGGGTGACCAGGACGCGGACGGTCGAGGAGGTGGTTCGGGAGCCGTTCGAGGCGGTGTAGCCGAAGACCGCGAGGCCGGAGAAGCCGTCCGGGGGGAGCCAGGTGACCGTGGTTCCGCCGAACGACGGGGCGCCGTGGTCGGCCGGGGTCACCGAGACGACCGCGCAGCCGGGGCAGTCGTCGTTGGCCAGGACGTCCAGCGCGGTCAGCGGTTGGCCGAAGGGGATCGCGGCGGCGTCGGGGCGGGCGTCGGAGACCTCCGCGCGCAGCACGGCCGAGGTGGTCAGGCCGGTTGCCGGGTCGGTGGCGGTGTAGGGGATCAGGGCGGTGCCGGACCAGCCGGGGGCGGGGGTGATCCGGATGCCGCCGGGCTCCCCGGTCGCGCCCACCTCCCCCGTGATCGGGCCGAGTGCGAGGGAGCACGCGGCGCAGTCGTCGTTGGACAGCACGTCGACCAGCAGCGGCGCGCCCACCCCGGTGGAGGCGGTGTCGTCGCGGGCCACCGGGGACACGGTCACCGCCACGGCGGCGCTCGCCAGCGCGCCGGTCGTGGGGTCGGTCGCGGTGTAGCGGAAGGTGTCGACGCCGCTGAAGCCCGGCGCGGCGCGGTAGACCGCGCGACCGCGCACGTCCACGGCCACCGAGCCGTGCGCGGGGTCTGCGGCGATCGTGACCGCGCAGCCCGCGCAGGTGTCGTTGGTCAGGACCGGCACGGTGGCGGGGGCGTCGGCCCTGGTGGTCGCGGTGTCGTCGGACAGGGTCGGGGCGGCGGTCACGTCGACGGTGATGGCGCCGGTGAGGCTCGCGCCGCCGCCGTCCACCGCCGCGTAGGTCAGGACGGTCGTCCCGGTGCCGGACGGGGTGAAGGTGACCACGTCGGTGGTGTGGGCCGCCGAGCCGGGGCCGGTGGTGGTCACGGCGGTCAGGGCGCAGTTGGCGCACACGTCGTTGAGCAGCGGCAGCACGTCCACCGGGACGCCGTCGACGGTGGTGGCGGTGTCGTCCACGGCGCGCGGGGCGACGGTGACGGTGACCCGCGCGGTGGTGGTGGCCGCGCCCTGGGTGAGGGTGTAGGTGAAGGTGGCTCGGCCGGAGAAGCCGGAGGTCGGGGTGTAGCGGACGCCCTGGCCGTCGAGCTCGGCCGTGCCGGAGGTGGGGGTGTCCACCGAGGTCAGGGTGCAGTCCGCGCAGGGGTCGTTGGCGCGCACGGGCACGGTGGTCGGCGTGCCGCTGGCGGTGGTGGCGGTGTCGTCGGCCGCGCCGCGCACGGTCAGGCGCACCGAGGCGTCGGCGCTCGCGGAGCCGGAGACCGAGCTGGTGACGCGGTAGCCTGCGGTGAACTCGCCGATCGCGGCGCCGGGCGAGTAGGTGAACGTGCCGTCCGGGGCCAGGGTGAACGTGCCCGAGGTGGGGGCGGTGACGAGGGTGCGGGTGCAGGTGGCCGGGCAGTTGTCGTTCGCCGCGACGTCGCCGGTGGTGGTGGTCCCGAGCAGGGTCGTGGCGGCGTCGTCGCGCGCGGACGGGCCGACGACGACGGTCACCGCGCCGTTCACCCGCAGGCCGGTGGCGGGGTCGCGGACCACGTAGCCGTAGCTGTCGGTCCCGGCGAAGCCCGCCGCCGGGGTGTAGGTGGAGGCCCCGGTGGCGGGGTCGACCGCGATCGAGCCGTGGGCGGGCGGGGTTCCCGGCAGGTACGTGCAGCCGGGGCAGGAGCCGCCGGCCGGGAGGGGCGCGGTGGCGGCCAGGCCGTAGGTGGTGCGCAGGGTGGTGGCGGGCGGGGCGATCAGGACGGTGACCGGGGTGGTGACGCTGCCCGAGCTGCCGGTGATGCCGTAGGTGAAGCCGTCCAGGCCCCACAGGCCCGTGGTCGGGGTGTAGGTGACCACGACCGTGCCGCCGCTGGAGTAGGTGACGGCGCCGCGCGCGGCCGGGGTGCCCGCCTGGGGTTTGCAGCCGCCGGTGCAGCCGGGGTCGTTGGACTGGACCGGGACGACCACGGGGGTGTTCGCGGTGGTGGTGGCGTAGTCGGGGGCCAGGTCGGCGACGGTGATGCGGGCGGTGCCGGTGGACCAGCCGCCCGCGCTGTCGGTGGCGCGGTAGGTGAACGAGTCCTGGCCGGTGTAGCCGGCGGTGGGGGTGTAGGTGAACGTGCCCGAGGCGGTGAAGGAGAGCGTGCCGTGGGTGGGGGCGGTGAGCAGGGCCGCCGCGCAGGAGGAGCAGGCGTCGTTGGCCAGGACGCTGGAGCCGGTGAGCGCGGTGCCGCGGCCGGTGCTGTAGAGGTCCTGCCTGGTCGCGGGGGTGACGGTGATGGTGACCTGGGCGGTGGAGGAGGCCCGGCCGTCGCCAGCGGTGTAGGTGAACGTGCGGGTGCCGGAGGTTCCGGGGGCCGGGGTGAAGGTGGTGGTGCCGTCGGGGTTGAGCACGGCCGTGCCGCTGTCGGGGGCGCCGACGGAGGTGACCGCCAGGGGGAGGCCGGAGGCGTTGGTGTCGTTGGCGAGCACGTCGAGCGTGACGGGGACGCCCGCGGTGGTGGTGGCGGTGTCCGGGGTCAGGGCGAGGGCGGAGGAGCCCAGGACGGTGACGGTGGCCTCGGCGGGGGTGCTGGTGAGCAGGTCGGGGGTGGCGTCGAGGGTGGCGGTGCCGTAGCGGGCGGTGGCGAAGTCGCGGCGCGGGCCGGGGGTGGGGCCGTGCAGGAGGGAGTAGGTGAGGGTGGTCGAGCCCGCGGCGGGGACGCGGATCGGGCCGGGGAAGGTCAGGGCGCCGCCGGAGACCACCGGGTCGGGGGTGGGGCGGCCGTCGAGCTCGGCGCTGCCGGGGGTGTAGGTGGTGTCGCTCGGGAGGGTGTCGGTGAGCTGGTCGACGGCGCCGGGGGTTTGGGCGGTGTTGGTGACGCGCAGTGCGTAGGTGGCGGTGCCGCCGCCCGCGTTCAGGATCGCGTCACTCGGTGAGGTGACGGACTTGGTGAGCGTGAGCGGGGCCTGGGCGGAGACCTGGGGCAGCTCGCCGACCGCCGCCGTGCCCGCGTCGGTGTGCTTGACCTGGGTTCCGCTGGCGATGTACTGGATCGGCTGCACGCGGGCGCGCGCGGTGGTGGGGCCGGTGGCGCGGAAGGTGTAGCGGGCGGTGTACGGGCGGTCGGGGCCGCTCGCGCCGGACAGGAACAGGCCGTTGGTGTAGGTGGTCGGGGGCGCGGAGCCGTCCGGGGAGATCAGCAGCTCGGTGCGCTCCAGCCGCCAGGCGGCGGCCGGGAAGTCGGGCAGGGCGTTGGGGGTGTAGGAGAGCACGCCGGGGTCGTTGGCCGGGCCCGCGCCGAGGGTGCCGGTGCGGCCGGTGACGGTGACCGTGACGGCGTCGCCGAGGGCGGCCTGGGCGGGGACGTCCGAGGTGACCGAGTCGACCTTGTTGGCCAGGGCCTTGATGGTGTCGACGACGTCGGCGTGGGTGAAGGTGCGGGAGCACACCGCCGCGCCCGCGCCGGGCGGGCCGTCCAGGAGGGTGACGGTGTGGGTCTGCGGGGCGGGGGTCGGGCCGGTGGCGGTGAGCAGGAAGAAGCGGGCAGCGCCCGCGCCGACCAGGTCGGGCAGCGGTTGGGCGGAGGGTTGGCCGGAGGCGAGCGCGAGGGCCCCGCCGGTGAAGCCGCCCAGCTCCAGCCACAGGCCCGAGCGGGCGGTGGGGGCGGTGACGCGGTAGCCGGCGTACCCGGAGAGCAGGCGGGCGGTGGCGGCGGCGTCGACGTGGAAGTGGCTGTCCTGGAGGGCGACGACCGAGGGCGTGCCGGACTCGCCGCAGCGGGGCGCCGCGTCGGCCAGCGCGACCGGCGGGCCGGACCACACCACCGAGGACACCCCGAGGGCGCAGGCCGCCACCGCACCGACGAACCGCCGCAGCCGACCACGCAGCATCCGACCTCCTCCACCGCGCTCCCCCGCCTGACCGGGGCTCCCCGACCACTATTGGCACCGGGGGCGGCGCTCACCCGTGCGCGGGGCGAAGAGGCACCGATCAGGTGGTGGGTGGGCGGTCCCAGGCGGGGGTTGGGCGCCGGTCCGGCGGGCGGCTCGGCCTCAGGCGGGCACGGGTGCGGGTGCGGGTGCGGATCAGGCCTGCCCGGCGCGCCGCGCACCCTCCGCGGCGGAGGAGCCGAGGTCGGACTTGGGCAGCGCTCGCCCCGCGCCGACGGCGTCGACCCAGGTCCCGGTGTCGGCGACGGCGGCGAAGTTCGAGTGGAGCAGCGCCATCAGCGTGCTGTGGACGGTCCTGGCGTCTGCGCAGCCCGCGTCGTTGGCGATGTGGATCGCGCCGGTGGCGTCGGAGAGCACCTCGGCGGCCAAGCCGTGGACCTCGGCCTCGGCGGCGGAGGCGAGCACGCAGTTGTTGGTCATGTAGCCGACGAGGGTGACGGTGTCGACCCCGCGCTCCCGCAACCAGGCGAGCAGGTCGGTGCCCGCGAAGACGGTGCCGTGCCGCTTGGTGATCGACTTCCAGCCGTCCGCGCGCCTGCGCTCCACCTCGGGGTGCAGCAGGAAGCCAGGCCGGGTCGGGTCGAACACGGGCGAGCCCTCCCCCGCCGCGTGCTGGACCACGGCGACGGGGACGCCCGCGGCGGTGGCCGCGTCGATCGCCCGCGCGATCCGGGGCAGCGACTCGGCGTGCGGCGGGTGCTGGATCTCCAGCGGGCCGCCGAAGTACTCCTGCTGCACGTCGACGACGACCAGGGCGCGGTGGGGGGCGGTCATGACCGGTGGGCTCCTCGTGGTGGGGAAGCCGCCCCGGTGGGCGGCACGTCGAGCATGGAGCCCTGGACCCGCCCGCACCATTGGCACGGGTGCGTGCTTACGATGGATTCGTGCCAACCACCGGGGACGCCCTGCGCATCGCCGTCCACGCCTTCGACGGGGTCACGATGTTCCACCTCGCCGTGCCGCAGCTCGTCTTCGACGAGGTCAGGCGGCAGGGGCTGGGCGACTGGACGACGGTCCTGTTCGCCGACCGGGCCGGGTCGGTCCGCACCGCCGAGGGCTACCCGATCGGCGAGGTGCGCGGCCCGTCGGCGGCCGAGGAGGCGGACGTCGTGGTCGTCCCCTCCTGGTACGAGGACGGCCGCGCCGCGGGCCCGGTGCTGCGCCGGGCACTGGCCAAGGCCCACGGGCGCGGCGCCACGATCGCCGGGCTGTGCCTGGGCGCGATCGCCGTCGCGGACGCGGGCCTGCTGTCCCGGCGCACCGCCGTGACGCACTGGCAGGCCGTCGACGTGCTCGCCGCGCGCCACCGCGACGTCGACGTGGACGCCTCGGTGCTGTACGTCGACCACGGGGACGTGCTGACCTCGGCGGGCACCGCCTCGGCGCTCGACGCCTGCCTGCACCTGGTGCGCGGCAGGCTCGGGGCCGCCGCGGCCAACCGGGTCGCCCGCAGCCTGGTGGTGGCGCCGCACCGCGAGGGCGGGCAGGCGCAGTACGTCGAGCGCCCGCTGCCCGCGCGGGCGGTGGACGACCCGATCGCCGTCGTGCTGGAGTGGGCGCTGCGGCACCTGGCGGAACCGCTGCCGGTCGAGCGGCTGGCCCAGGTCGCGCACCTGAGCAGGCGCACCTTCATCCGGGCGTTCCAGACCGCCACCGGCGAGACCCCGGCGGTGTGGGTCAGGCGGCAGCGCCTGGACGAGGCCCGCAGGCTGCTGGAGTCCACGGACCTGCCGATCGACCAGGTCGCCGCGAGCTGCGGTTTCGGCAGCGCGGTCACCCTGCGGCAGCGGTTCGCCGCGGCCTTCGCCACCTCGCCGTCGGAGTACCGCCGCCGCTTCGACGCCCGTCCCCCGGACGGCGCGGGCCTTCGTCGCCGGCGTCCTGCCGCGCGGTGATCTCAGGGCAGGCGGTGCGTCACGACGCCGCGCGCCTCGGTGCAGCCTGCTGGTCGGGGTGCGCGGGCTGACGCCGGGCAAGGCCTGGCGCGGTTCGACCGGCGCCGGGGGCCGTTGCCCCCGGTCGTGGGAGGCCCGGTCGCGGGGGCGCGGGGTGTCGGACCCGCGCGGGAGGATGCGGCCATGCGGAAGCTGATCTTCGGGATGAACGTGAGCGTCGACGGGTACGTGGCTGCGCCCGGTGGGGACCTGGGGTGGAGTTCGCCCAGTGACGAGTTGTTCGAGTGGTGGTTGGAGCGGGAGCAGGCGGTCGAGCTGTTCCTGTACGGGCGCGGGTTGTGGGAGGCGATGAGCGCGCACTGGCCTACCGCCGACCAGCTGCCGGGGGCGAACGCGGCGGAGGTGGCGTTCGCGCGGAACTGGCGGGAGACGCCGAAGGTGGTGTTCACCTCCTCGGCCATCGACGTGGACTGGAACACGCGGGTGGTGTCCGGGGACGCGGTCGACGAGATCGCCCGGCTCAGGGACGGGGACGGCGGGCCGATGCGGGTGGGTGGCGCGCGGTTGGGCGGGGCGGCGGTGCGGGCCGGGCTGGTGGACGAGTACGAGATCGTCACCCACCCGGTGCTGGTGGGCGGGGGCGCGCCGTTCTTTCCCGCGCTCGACGGGCGGGTGGGGTTGGAACTGGTGGAGACGCGGACGTTCCCCGGTGGGGTGGTGCTGACCAGGTACGGGCGGCGGTGAGGGGCGCCGTCGCCCAGCGCCGTCACGTGATCCTGTCCAGCAGGGTGCCCTGGCCGACCACGAGCTGCTCCAGTTCCGGGTCGCCCAGCGGGACCCAGTGGAAGTGCAGCGGGGTCGGCGGGAGGAGGCCGTCGTGGGTTTCGGCGCTGTCCCAGCGGTCCGGGGGGTTGCCGTCCACGGTCAGGAGGAACACCGAGCGGTCCTGGATCTCCTCGCGGAACGGGGTGATGTCGTAGCGGTAGCGGCCCAGGTAGGCGATTACCCGGAGGTTCGGCAGACCCGTTTCCTCCGTCGCCTCGCGGAGGGCGCCGTGTTCCGGGTCCTCGCCTGGGCGCAGGGTCCCTGCGGGGACTTGCAGGCCCGCCGCCTCGTCGTCCTGGCGGAACACGGCCAGCTTGCCCTCGTGGACGACGAAGGCCACCACCTTGCGCACGGTCGGCTTCACGGTCACGTCCTCGGGTCGGTTGGGGCGATCGTAGGGTGGCCGGCGTGAACAGCGCCGAGATCGTTCGGCTCGCAGGCAGCGGTGTCCTGGCGCACCACCACCTGTCGTGGGCAACGACTGGGACTGGACTCTGCACGTCGGCCGCACGCCGGAGGTGATCGCCGGGCTGTTCGACCTGGCGGTGGGCGCCGGGCTGCGCATCGGGCACCCGGAGGACGGGCTGATCTCCGCGTTCCGCGCCGACGATTCCGGAGAGTTCGACCGGTTGGACCGCGACGACCTCGTGGCCGCGCTCGCCTCCGGGACGTACCACAGCTGCACACTGTGGCCTGCGGAGGAGGAGGTCTGGTTCGACGTGCGCGAGTCGCAGTCGAGCTGGTCGATCAAGCGCTCCCGGTTCACCCCCGACCTGCACCGCCGCCTCACCGAGCTCTGGACCGTGGCGGCCGAGCGGTTCGGGGCGAGTTTCGGGACCGTCGTGGACGAGTGGTCGGTCGAGCAGGTGTGGCGGGTGCGCGGTGGCGAACTGGACTTCGAGAACCCGCCGCCGCCCGGCTGCTTCCCGGACTGCTTCGGCTGGTGGACCCACTTCGACGCCGAGCGCGCCGCCCGGCTGCCGGAGTTCCCGGCGGTCGTGGCGGCGCGCGTGCGGTCGACGGCGAGCGGGGGTGTGGTGGTGGCGTTCCTGGACGACCCGGTGGACGCCCACGACTTCGTGTTCGGGGAGATCCACCGGGCCTTGTTCGGGCTGGCGCCGGAGAACGGCGCTTAGGTTGCGCTACAACGCTTTCAGCGCCTCCCGGCACAGCTGGAGCTCCTCGCGCGGGCGCACCAGCAGCACCGGCACGACGGCGTCCGGCGGGCTGATCAGGCCGTCGCCGTCGCGGTCCGGGATCAGCTCACCGGGGACGCCGAGCAGGGACAGGCCCGCCACGACGTCGGCGCGCACCTCCGGCTGGTCCCAGCCGATCTCGCCGGTGAACACCAGCGCGTCCAACCGGTCCAGGCTGGTCGCGGCTGCGGCGAGCTCGCGGCGGACGCGGTGGGCGAACACGCGCAGCGCCAGCGCCGCCGCCGGGTCCTCCCCCGCCGCCGCGACCAGGTCGCGGGTGTCGCCGGACCTCCCGCCGGACAGGCCAAGTAGGCCGGACTCGTGGTTCAGGCCCCGTTCCAGCTCGTCCAGGTCGACGCCGTTGCGCAGCAGCCACAGCAGCATCCCCGGATCCACGCTGCCCGAGCGCTTCGACATCGGCACGCCCTCCAGCGGGGTGAAGCCCATCGAGGTGTCGACGCTGCGGCCCCCGCGCACGGCGCACACCGAGCAGCCGCCGCCCAGGTGGGTCATCAGGACGGCCAAGCTCTCGGCCGGGCGGTCCAGGAGTTCGGCGGCGCGGTCCAGGGCCCAGCGGTAGGACAGGCCGTGAAAGCCGTAGCGGCGCAGGCCGTGCCGCTCGCGCCACTCGGACGGGAGCGGGTAGGTGGTGGCCTCCTCGGGCAGGTCGGCGTGGAACGCGGTGTCCGGGCACAGCACGTGCGGCGGGTCCGGGAGGCGGTCGCGCAGCACGTCCAGCAGGCGCAGCGCGGGCGGAACGTGCAGCGGGGCCAGGGTTTCCGCGCGGTGGGCAGCGGCCAGGGACTTGTCGTCGACGACGGCGGGCGCGCGCAGGTCGGGACCGCCGTGGACCAGGCGGTGGGCCACCGCGGCCAGGTCGTCCACATCGGACAGAAGGGCGTCCAGGGCCTCGCGGGCCTCGTCGGAGTCCGGTGGGCCCTCCACGTCGACCGAGTCCAGGACCTCCTCGGCACCGGGGTCGACCAGGTGCGCCTTGAGACTGTTCGACCCGGCGTTGACGGTCAGGACGGCGCTCACGCGGTCCACCTCCAGTCGGTGATCTCCTCGGGGTCCACGCCGTCGCGGTGCGCCGCCGCGACCAGGTCGTCGCGCTCGGCCAGCAGGCGCTTCGCCAGGTCCTCGGCACGGCCGGCGCGGCGCAGCGCGTCGGCGGCCAGGTCGTGGCGGCTCATGCGGTTGGCCGCGAGCAGGTCGTAGGGCGTGGTCGTGGTGCCCTCCTCCAGGTAGCCGTGCACGTGGAACCGGTCGGAGCCGGGGCGGCCGTGCAGGGTCTCGTGGACGGCCGAGGGGTAGCCGTGGAAGGCGAGGACCACGGGGACGTCCTCGGGGAAGCAGGCCGTGAAGGCCTCGTCGGACAGGCCGTGCGGGTGGCGGTCGGCGGGGGCCAGGGACAGCAGGTCCACCACGTTGACCACGCGCACGGCCAGGTCGGGGGCGCGCTCGCGCAGGATCGACGCCGCCGCCAGCGCCTCCACCGTGGGGACGCCGCCCGCGCACGCCAGCACCACGTCCGGGTCGCCGTCGCCGTGGCAGGCCCACTCCCACACGCCCGCGCCCGCCGCGCAGTGCCGCTCGGCGGCCTGCGGGTCCAGCCACTGGGCGCCCGCGTTCTTGCCCGCCACCACCAGGTTGATCCGGTCGGTGGAGGCCAGGCAGTCCCGCAGGGTCACCAAGAGGGTGTTCGCGTCCGGCGGCAGGTAGACGCGGGCGGTGGAGGACTTCTTGGTCAGCAGGTTGTTGAGGAAGCCGGGGCCCTGGTGGCTGTAGCCGTTGTGCTCCTGCCGCCAGCCCTCGCTGGTGAGCAGGTAGTTCAGGCTCGCCACCGGCTCGCGCCACGGCACCTCGCCGGACATCTTGAGGAACTTGGCGTGCTGGTTCACCATGCTGTCCACGATGGACGCGAACGCCTCGTAGCACGGGAACAGCGCGTGCCGACCGGTCAGCAGGTAGCCCTGCGCCCAGCCCTGGCACAGGTGCTCGGACAGCACCTCCAGCACCCGCCCGCCGGGCGCGACGTGCTCGGCGGTGTCCGGCAGCGGCCAGGTGAAGCCCCGGTCGGTGGCGTCCAGGACGGCGCCGAGCTTGTTGGACTCCAGCTCGTCGGGGCAGAACACGCGGAAGTCGCGGCGGTCCTCGGTGGCGCGCAGCAGCTCGGCCAGCCAGCGGCCCGCCACGTCGGTGGGGCTGGTGGAGCCTGCGCCGGGTTCGGGGACGTCGACGGCGAAGCGGGTCACGTCGGGCAGCGGCAGGTCGCGGCGCAACCGGCCGCCGTTGGCCTCGGGGACGCGGCCCAGGCGCAGGTGCTCCGGGGGCAGTTGGGCGAGGACGTCCTCGTGCGGGCGGCCGTCGGCGTCGAACAGCTCCTCGGGGCGGTAGGAGCGCAGCCAGCGCTCCAGCAGGGCGAGTTCGTCGTCGTCCTCGTGGACCGCGCCGAGCGGGACCTGGTGGGCGCGGAAGGTGCCTTCCAGGGGATCGCCCGCGGCGTCGTGCTCGGGCACGCCCCAGCCCTTCGGGGAGCGCAGCACCAGCATCGGCCGCACCGCCCGCTCCCCCGGCCGCCAGCGCTCGCGCAGGGCGGTGTTCTCGTCGTGCGCCCAGGCCAGCGCCTCGGCGAGCAGGGCGTCCGGGTCGTCGGTCCGGGTCACGTCCACGATGCGCGGGGACCAGCCCGCGCCGCTGAAGTACGCGGTCAGCTCGGTGTCGTCCATGCAGCCGTAGACCGTGGGCGAGGCGATCTTGTAGCCGTTGGCGTGCAGCACGGGCAGGACCGCGCCGTCGGTGTGCGGCGAGAGGTACTTGCCGGCGTGCCAGGAGCCCGCCGTGGGGCCGGTCTCGGCCTCGCCGTCGCCGACCAGGCAGGCCACCAGCAGGTCGGGCTTGTCCATGGCCGCGCCGAACGCGGTGGCCAGCGCGTAGCCCAGCTCGCCGCCCTCGTGGATCACGCCGGGCACCTCCGGCGAGAGGTGGCTGGGGAAGCCGCCGGGCCAGGAGAAGCGGCGCACCAGCTCGGTCAGGCCCTCGCCGTCGCGGCCCAGCGCGGGGTCCAGCTCGGCGTGGGTGCCCTCCAGCCAGAGGGTGGCGTGCACGGCGGGCGCGCCGTGGCCGGGGCCGGTGACCAGCAGGGTGCGCTGCCCGGTGCGCTGGACGAGGCCGTTCAGGCCGGCGTTCAGGAAGGTGATGCCGGGGCAGGTGCCCCAGTGGCCGAGCAGCCTGGGCTTGAGGTGCTCGCGGCGCAGCGGTTCGCGCAGCAGCGCGTTGTCCTTGAGGTAGATCATGGCCGCGGCGGCGTAGTCGCACGCCCTGCGGTAGCGCCGGACGGCCTCCGTGCCGCGCGTCTGCGTGGTCGTCATGCGCACGTATTCCCCGCGCGCGCCGGGGCACACCACCGATTTGTCCGGTTCGCGTCGCCGAGGTGGAAGCGCGGGCGGCTGGGTACTCCGGTGGCCATGACGACCAAGAGCGAGGTCAGCGCCGTCGACGTGCTGTCGGACGGGTTCGGGCGGGTGCGGGAGTCCGTGGAGCGGGTGCTGGACGGTGTGACGCCCGAGCAGCTCGCGCACCGGGTGGGCGGCACGGGGAACCCGATCGCGTGGCTGGTGTGGCACCTGACCCGCGTGCAGGACGACCACGTGGCCGAGGTGGCGGGCGCGGAGCAGGTCTGGACCGCCGACGGCTGGTCCGAGCGGTTCGACCTGCCGCTGCCGGTGGACGACACCGGGTACGGGCACGACGCCGACCGGGTGACGGCCGTCGTCGCGCCCGCCGAGCTGCTGCTGGGCTACCACCGGGCGGTGCACGAGCGCACCGAGGCGTACCTGCGCACGGTGAGCGCCGAGGACCTGACCAGGGTCGTGGACGACTCGTGGGACCCGCCGGTGACCCTGGCGGTGCGGCTGCTCAGCGTGGTCGAGGACGACCTCCAGCACGTCGGGCAGGCGGCTTTCGTGCGGGGCGTGTCAGGATCGGGCGCGCAGTGAGACGCGGAACTCGCGCGGTGACACGCCGACGACGCGCCGGAAGGCGGTGCTGAACGCGCTCTCGGACCGGTAGCCGATGGCCCCCGCGATCGAGGTGAGGGAGTCGTCCGTGCGCAGCGCGGCGCGCGCCAGGTGCATCCGCCAGTCGATGAGGTAGTCCAGGGGCGGCTTCCCCACCCTGGTCCGGAAGTTCACCGCGAAGGACGAGCGGGACATCCGGGCGATCGCGGCGAGCTCCTCCAGCGTCCAGCGGTGGCCGGGCTCGGCGTGCACGGCGCGCAGCACGGCCCCGATCCCGTCGTCGACCACCGACGCGAGCCAGCCCAGGGGCTCGCGGGAGGAGTCGGCGTGCGACCTGAGCATGTGCACCAGGAGGATCTGGGCCAGGTGCTCCAGGACGAGCGACTGGCCCGTCCTGGGCTCCTGGAACTCGTGCACGAGCAGGGTCGCGAGGTTCCAGAGCAGCTGCCCGCCGGTCTCGTCCGCCCTGATGACGACGGCCGGGGGCAGGGCCGAGAACAGCGTGGAGGCGTCGGCGTCCCGGAACTCGAAGTCGACGCTGCACGTGTGCGCGACAGCGCCGGGGCCGTTGCCGGGAACGCCCTCCCGCGCCGTCTCGACCGAACTGCCGAGGCCGTAGGCGGGCGGGTTCCCGAGCAGGTAGAAGTCGCCTGCGCCGAGCAGGACGGGGTCCAGGCCGTCCACGCACAACCAGAACTCGCCTTCCACCACCGCGCCGAGCTTGATGTGCGGGAACGGCGTGAACCGGGCTCCCCACGGGGCCGTCGCGCGGAGCGGGGCCGGGACGACGGCCCTCGGCCGGGCCAGCGCCAGGACCTGCCGGACCGGGTCGCTGACGTCCAGCGTGACCTCGGCCCTGGACGATCGATAAGGATTACTGGACTCCACGTTATGGACTATACGACCAGCGCTGGGAACGATGGTGTCCGGCGGCTGGGCCGCCGGGCGCGGGGAACCTGCCCGCGCCCGATCCACGTGAGGAGCGGAGCACTCATGCGTTACCGATTTCTTGGCGGCTCCGGGCTGCGCGTGTCGGAGTTGTCGCTGGGGACGGGCAACTTCGGCACGGGCTGGGGGCACGGGGCGCGGGCGTCCGAGGCGCGGGCGATGTACGACGCCTACCGGGAGGCGGGCGGGAACTTCATCGACACCGCCTCGAACTACCAGGCCGGGGACGCCGAGGAGCACCTGGCGGACCTCATCGCCTCGGACCGCGAGGACGTCGTCCTGGCGACGAAGTACAGCACGGGGACCACACCCTCCAGCGGCCTGCACCTGACCGGCAACAGCCGCAAGGCCATGGTCCAGTCCCTGGAGCAGAGCCTGCGCAGGCTGGGCACCGACCGGGTGGACGTCTTCTGGGCGCACGTGGCCGACGGGGGCACGCCCGTGGAGGAGGTGCTGCGGGCCTTCGACGATCTCACGCGCGCGGGCAAGATCCTCTACGCCGGGCTGTGCAACTTCCCCGCGTGGCGGGTGGCCGCCGGGACCGTGCTGGCGCAGCAGCGCGGGTGGTCGCCGGTCACGGCGATCCAGGTCGAGTACAGCCTGGTCGAGCGCGCCGCCGACCGGGAGCTGCTGCCGATGGCGCAGGCCCTGGGCCTGGGCGTGCTCGGGTTCTCCCCCCTCGGCGGCGGGCTGCTGACCGGCAAGTACCGGCGCGGCGGGACGGGGCGGGCGGAGAGCGTGCTCAGCCAGTTCCTGCACCGGGAGGACGACGCGGCCACGACGGGGGTCCTGGACGCGGTCGAGGACGTCGCCCTGGACCTCGGCGTGACGCCGGACCAGGTGGCGATCAGGTGGTCGATGGCCAGGGGCGTGATCCCGATCATCGGGCCCAGGGACCTGGCCCAGTTCACGTCGAACCTCGCGGCGGCCGAGCTGGAGATCCCGGCGCACCACCTCGACCGGTTGACCGAGGTGAGCGCGCCGCGACTGGGGTACCCGCACGGGCTGTGGGTCGAGCACGACCGGGTCGAGCGCAAGCGGCTCGCCCCGGTGTAGCGCTCAGACCGTGACGACGATCTTGCCGAGCGGGCGGCCCCGCGCGTGGTCGACCAGCGCCGCGACGGCGTCGTCGAGCGGGTACCGGCGGGCGATCGGGGTCGTGAGGGCGCCCGCCAGCGCGGCCTCGGCGACGGCCTCGGCCCCGGTGCGCTCGTCGCCGGTGTGCATCACGAAGCCCAGGTCGACGTCGTCGCGCCCGAGCTGCTCGGGCCGGGGCGGCGGGAAGACGATCGAGAGCAGCCTGCCGCCCGGCCGCAGGGCGCGGGCCGCGTCGGGCAGGGCGTCGGGCAGGAGCGCCAGGTTGAGCACGACGTCGACGCCCGAGGGGTAGGCGCCGTGCCCGACCACGTGGTGGGCGCCGAGGCCGCGCAGCAGGTCGGCGCCCTCGGCGGTGCGGGCGGTCGCGGTGATCTCGGCGCCCGCGGCGGCCAGCACCGGCACGAGGGTGAGGCCGACCGGGCCGGTCGCGCCGACGACCAGCACGCTCTCGCCGGGGCGGACCTTCGCCGCGGCGGTGAGCGCGAGCGTGGTGCCGCCCGCGATCGGCAGGGACGCGGCCAGGTCCGGGGGCAGGGCGGACGGGCGGTGGCCGATGGCGGGGGTGTCCGCCTCGAACACCGCGTGGTCGGCGAGCGCGCCGGTGCTCAGCGACGGGCGTCCGGGGTCGGCCACCGCGCGCAGCTGGCGGGGCAGGGCCATGCCGAAGACCTCGTCGCCGGCGCGGTAGCGGGTCACCCCCGGTCCGGTCTCGACGACGGTTCCGGCGAACTCGTTGCCGGGGGTGTAGGGGAACTCCAGGTCCAGCAGGTCGCGGAAGCCGCCGGTGAGCACGCGCAGGTCGGTGGGGTTGACCGCGGCGGCGGCGATCCTGACCAGGACCTGGCCGAGGCCGGGGGTGGGGACGGGCAGTTCGGCGAGGGTGAGCTGGTCGGGGTCCCCGTAGCCGGTCGCGACGAGCGCCCGCATGGTGGTGCCGGTTGTCATGGGTCCACCGTATGGAGGACCGGGTGCGGCAGTCGATGCTGCGAAGACTCACTTCCTTGCTCGTTTGCCTCACCTAGGATGGCCGGGTGGACCTCGTCGCGGACGTGCTGGAGGTGTCCGGCGTGCGCGGCGCGCTCGGGGCGCGGATCGAGGCAGGCGGGCGCTGGGCGGTCCCGCTGGCGGGCTGCTCCTCGGCGCTGCTGCACGTGGTCCTCGCGGGGCGCGCCTGGCTGCGGGTCGGCGACCCGCCGTCGTGGCTGGAGCTGTCGGCCGGTGACGTGGCGCTGCTGCCCGCCGGACCGCCGCACGTGCTCAGCGGCTCCCCGGACGTGCCGGTGGCCGACCCGGCGGAGGTGGTCCGGGCGCAGGAGGCGGGCGAGGTGATCCGGCTCGGGGACCGGCCCGCCGACACGCGCGTGCTCACGATCGGCTACGACTGCGACCACACCGTGCGCACCCAGGTCCTCGGCGCGCTGCCCGAGCTGGTGCACATCCGGGGCGACCGGGGCGCGGAGGGCTTCGACGACACCGTCCGGATGCTCGCGCGGGAGCTGGCGCGCCCCCGGCCGGGTGGGCGGGCGGTGCTGAACAGCCTGGTCGACGTCCTGCTCGTGCAGCTCATGCGGGCCTGGTTGCCGACCCAGCCCCGGCAGGTGGGCACCTGGCTGGGCGTGCTCGACGACCCGCTGGTGCGCGGCGCGGTGGAACGCCTGCACGCCGAACCCGCCCGCCCCTGGACCACCGCGTCGCTGGCCGCCGCCCTGGCGGTCTCGCGCGCGACCCTGTCCCGCCGCTTCCCGGCGGCGATCGGCCAGAGCCCGGCGGCGTACCTGGCGCAGTGGCGGATGGACCTGGCGGCGGTGCGCCTGCGCCGGACCCGCGACCCGGTGGAGTCCGTCGCGGCGCGGGTGGGGTACCGGTCGGCGCCCGCGTTCAGCCGGGCGTTCACCCGGTCCAGGGGGATGACGCCGGGGCAGTACCGGGCGGGCGGCGGGTCACCGGGGTGACCGCCCCGCGCTACCCGGCCACCGGCGTCCGGTCCCGCGAGCGCAGCAGCGACGCCGACAGCAGCCCGACGCCCGACGCCAGCACCAGCAACCCCAGCACCGTGATCGCCCCCTCCGCCCCGACCTGCGCGGTGATCAGCTCGATCAGGGCCGACGCCAGCGCCGCGCCCAGGTACTGGCAGGTGCGGTACACGCCCGACGCCGCCCCGATCCGCTCCACCGGGGCCGCCGCGACCATCGAGCTCTGGTTGCCCATGCTGTTGAACCCGTTCGGCACCCCGATCAGCGCGCTGACCAGCAGCAGCACGACGATCGGCGTGCTCGCGCCCAGCAGCGACAGCGCCGTCCCGGACAGCACCAGCGCCGCGTTGCCCACCAGCAGCGCCGCCCGCACGCCCCGCAGCCGCTCCAGCCGGGCGCCCGCCGCGGTGCCCGCCATGCCCACCACCGCGATGGGCAGCACCAGCAGACCGGCCAGGTCGGCGCGCAGGCCCCGGCCGGTCACCAACCACAGCGGCAGGCCGTAGAAGATCAGGTAGAACGCCGTGTAGGTCACCAGGGTGCGCGCGTAGGTGCGGCTGAGCGCGGGCCGGGCGAGCATCCGCACGTCCAGGAACGGCGCGGGCGCCCGCCGCTCCCACCACACGTGCGCGGCCAGGACGGCGGCCCCGACCGGCAGCGGCCACCACAGGAACCCGCCCTGGGCGGAGCTGAGCAGCGACACCATCACC
Source organism: Actinosynnema pretiosum (assembly GCF_002354875.1). Lineage (GTDB taxonomy): Bacteria > Actinomycetota > Actinomycetes > Mycobacteriales > Pseudonocardiaceae > Actinosynnema > Actinosynnema auranticum. Next base: position 3,949,944 of record NZ_CP023445.1, on the reverse strand, counting down.
AGGACCACGCCGACCACGAACGTGAGCAGCCCCGGCACGTCGACCCGGCCGCCCGCGCCGTCCGGCGGCGGATCGGCGGGCGCCACCCGCCGCACCCACACCAGCGCGGCGGCCACCAGGGGCAGGTTCACCCAGAAGATCGCCTGCCAGCCCAGGAAGGTCACCAGCGCGCCGCCCAGTGCCGGACCGGCCGCCACCGCGCTCTGCCCCATGATCGACATGGTCGCCAGCGCGGTCGTGGGGGTACGGCCGGTCGCGCTCGCGAAGCGCTTGAGCATCGCCACCCCGGCCGGGTACTGGGTCGCGCCGCCCAGCCCGATGACCACGCGGCTCAGGGTCAGTGCCACCACCCCGTCGGCGAGCGGGCCGATCACCGCGCCGACGCCGATCAGCGCCAGCCCCACCAGGTAGACGCGCCGGGGGCCGTACCGGTCGCTGAGCCTGCCCGCCGTCGGCGCGGCCACGGCGGTCGCGATGTACAGGCCGGACAGCAGCCACGACGTCCCGGAGGTCAGGTCGAACGCGGAGGCGATGGCGGGCAGGGCGACCGCGATCATGGCCGAGTTCAGCGAGAGCAGCAGCACCCCGGAGCCGACGGCGTACCTGATCCGGTCGGAGATCCGGTCCGCGCCGCCGTCCGCGGCGCCACTCACCGGTCCTCCCCGAGCCCGCGCAGGACCGCGTCCACCCGCTCCCACACCCGCTCGACGTCTGCCTCGCCGAACCAGTCCGTCTTGTAGTTGACCGACACCCGCAGGTCCCCCGCCTCCTGCCAGCTCGTCGCGAGCGCCGCGTCCTGCCAACCCGCGTGCACGTCCAGCTCGGTGGCGGCCACGCCCGGAAGCACCAGCTCGGCGCGCGCCATCGACCCCGGCCTGGCGTTGAACGAGGCGAACGGCGTCCGCGCCTGCCCGCCGAACCAGTCGGTCAGGTCGTGGATCACCACCGGCCACGGCACCCGGCTCGCGTCGATCGCCCCGGCCACCGCCGCGCGCAGCCCGCGCAGGTAGCCCTCCGGGTCGGCGAGCCCGCCGGGGGCGCTGCGCACGACCACCTTGCTGGCGAACCAGCCCACGCTCTGCTGCACGGCCGGTCGGGCGCGGTTGGCGACGGTCACCGTCGTGGCGACCTCCGGCAGCCCCGACAGCGCGGACAGGGCGGTGTGCAGGGCACCCAGCGCGATGTTGAGCCGGGACACGCCGGTCCGCCCGGCCAGCGGCGCCAGCCGGTCGTAGTGCTCGGCGGGCAGGGCGAACCGCGCCCACCGGTTGCGCTCGTGCCGCACCGGGGCGGGGCCTGCCGCGCCGAGCCCGGTCGCCGCGTTCAGCGGGGTGCTCGGCGCGGGGCCGAGGTCGGCCAGCTCCCGAGCGAGGCGCGCGCGCAGGGCCAACCCCCGCGCGGACTCCAGGTAGGCGTTCTGCCCCTGGGTGAAGTCGAAGTAGTCCTGCCCGATCACCGGCAGCGCGGCGGGCTCGTGCCCGATCTCCCGCGCGTACAGCGCGCCGAGGTCGCGCACCAGCACGGACCTGGACCACCCGTCGGTGATCAGGTGCTCCAGCACCAGCACCAGCACGTCCGGGGCCAGCACCAGCCGGGCCAGCGGTCCGCGCGCCAGGTCGAACGGGGCGGTCGCGACCGCCTCCACTCCCCCGATCCCGATCCCCGCCCCAGCCTCGACCAGTCCGACCGGCTCCGCGTCCCGGCCGGAGCGCCACCGGTCGCCGTCGAAGCTCGACAGCAGCACCGGGTGCCTGGCCTGCACCCCGCGCCAGGCCCGGTCCAGCGCGGCGACCTCCACCCGGCCGTCGAGGCGGAACGCGAGCACCGAGTGGTGCGGGTTGAACACCCCCCGCCGCGCGTCGCCCTCGCCCTGCCGCAACCGGTGCCGCTGGTTCCACGAGGCCAGGCCCTCCGTCACGCCCGCACCCCCAGCCCGCGCAGCGCGTCGACGATCCGCGCCACGGTCGGCTCCTGGTAGACCAGCCCTAGCGGCACCTCGAACGCCAGCTCGTCCTCCAGCCTGGCGGCGATCTCCACGGCCGTAAGCGAGTCCGCGCCGAGGTCGAACAGGTCCTGCTCGGGCCGCTCGGGCGCGCGGCCGAGCACGTCCCGGCAGATCCCGGCGACCAGCCCGGCCAGCCCGTCCCACTCCGGCCGGACCGGGGCGGGCGCGGTGGCGACGGTCTCACCCAGCGCCCGCCGGTCCACCTTCCCGTTGGGCAGCAGCGGGATCTCCGGCAGGAACACGAACTCGGCGGGCACCGCGGCGGCGGGCAGCCGGTCGAGCACCGCCGCCCGCAGCACCGCCGCAGGCACCGGCCCGCCCGCCACGAACGCCACCAGCTCGACCCCGTCCGGTCCGTCCCGACGCACCACCGCGGCCTGCCGCACGCCGGGCGCCGCGTCGAGCGCCGCCCCGACCTCGCGCAGCGCCAGCCGCACCCCGCGCACCTTCACCTGGTCGTCGACCCGCCCGAGCACCCGCAGCAGCCCGTCCTCGTCGAACCGGCCGAGGTCGCCGGTCCGGTAGAGCAGGTCGTCGGGGTCGTCGGTGAACGGGTTGGGGTGGAAGGGGTTCCCGTCCAGGTAGCCCGCGCCGCGGTGGCGCGTGCGCAGCACGATCTCCCCCTCGGCGCCATCGGCGCGCGCGGTCTCCAGCCCACCGTCGACCAGCGCGGCCTCCACACCGGGCAGCGGCGAGCCGACCGGCAGCGGGCCCGCCGGGGCCGGGTCGGGGACGACGTGCGCGAACTTCGCCAGCGTGGTCTCGGTCGGTCCGTACAGGTTGACCACCGCGCCGGGCACCGCGCGCCGCCACGCGGTCACCAGCTCGCCGGTCAGCTGCTCACCCGCGAAGAACGTGGCCCGCACGGACGGCAGCGGACGCGCCTCGGCGAGCCAGCGGCGGGCGAGCGAGGGCACGGCGTGCAGCACGGTGACCCCGGTGCGGGCGGCGAACTCGAACACCCGCGCGCCCGTCGGCGGCCCCGGCGGCGGCAGGACGACCGCCGCGCCGGACACCAACGGGGTGAACAGCTCGCGCAGGCACACGTCGAACGACCAGCCGGTGAGCTGGGCGACCAGGTCGCCGGGCCCGATGCCGAACGCGTCGCGCTGCCAGGCCAGGAAGTGCCCGAGTCCGGAGTGCGCGCCCAGCACCGCCTTGGGCGTGCCGGTGCTGCCGGAGGTGGTGAACACGTAGGCGTGCGGGTGCTCGACGTCCACCGAGGGCTTATCCAGCAGGGGCAGCCCGTCGAGCGACCAGGAGCCCGCGCGGTGGGCGAGCACGCCGCGCGCGCCGGTCGCGGCGAGCAGCCCGTCGCGCCGGGCACCCGGCAGCACCGGGTCCAGCGGCAGCACGATCGCGCCCGCCCGCAGCACGGCCAGCAGCGCGGCCACCGAGCCGGGGTCGGCGGACCGCTCCACCGCCACCACCTCGCCGGGGGCGACGCCGAGGAAGGCCAGGTGGCCCGCCCAGCCCGCCGAGCGGCGGTCCAGTTCGGCGTAGGTGAGCGCCCCGGTGTCCGAGACGACGGCGGGCAGGTCGGCGTGCCGGGCGACCGCCGCCGCGAACGCGCGGGTGAGCCGCACCGGCTCGGCGTCGGTCTGCGGGGAGCGGAACGGGCCTGCGGGGCTGGGCATCGGACTCCTGGCGGTGCTCGGGCGCGGACGTCGTGCCGCGCTCCTCGGGTGGTCCCTGGCGGGACCGGGACCGCTCGCGCGCCGCGGAGCGGTCCCGGTCGCGGGCGGGGTCAGGCGTCGAGCTTCTGCCACGCGGACAGCTGCTGGAGCTGGAAGATGTCCGCCACCGGCGCGATGCTGCCCTCCAGGGCGGTCGAGTCGCCGTCGCGGTGGATGGTGGCGAACGCGGCCCGCAGGGAGCTGACCACCGCGCGCATCCCCTGGTTGGCGTAGATCACCACCGACACCCCGTCGCGCTCGGCGGTGTCGATGTGCCAGTCCGGGTAGGTGGTGGGCACCACCACGACCGGCAGCCTGCCCCGCCACTCGGCCAGGAAGGCCACCACCTGCTCGCGGGTCTTGGACTTGGAGTGGATGAGCACCGCGTCCGCCCCCGCGTCGGCGTAGGCGTGGCACCGGTGCAGCGCCTCGTCCAGGCCGAGGCCGCTGATGAGCGCCTCGGTGCGGGCGATGACGAAGAAGTCCTCGCCCCGCTGGGCGTTCTTGGCGGTGCGGATCTTCGCCGCGAACGCCTCGGTCTCCAGCAGCGGGTGCCCGTGGGCGGCGAAGCTGTTCATCTTCGGGAAGAGCTTGTCCTCGATGGCGACGGCGGTGATGCCCGCGGCCTCGTACTCGTGCACCATGTGCGCGACGTTGAGGTTGCCGCCGTAGCCGGTGTCGACGTCGGCCACCACCGGCACGCTGAGCGCCTTCTGGGTGTTGGCCGCGCTCTCCAGGTACTCGGTCATGGTCAGCAGGCTGGCGTCGGGCAGGCAGCGCGCCGCCGAGATCTCCAGGCTGGACGCCCACACGGCGTCGAAGCCCGCCTGCTGGGCCAGTACCCCGCCGAGCGCGTCGTGCGCTCCGGCGACGCGGACCACCCGGCCGCGCTCGACGAGGCTGCGGAAGGTCGGGTACTCGTTGCGGTGCATGGTTCTGTCTCCTCCGGGGCCGTGGTGGTCAGCGCGCGCTCGGGGCGCTCGCCCGCGCCTTCGCCTTCGCCTTCGCCTGCGCCCAGAACGGGCGCAGCCAGGCCAGGACGTCGCGCATGACGTGGTGGTTCTGCTGCGGGCGCAGCGCGCCGAGCTGGAAGAACTGGACGCCCTCGCTGGGCGGGCCGAGGAAGGTCAGGCGGGTGTCCGCGCCGCCGTCGGTGACGGGGTGGAAGTCCTCGGTCAGGTCGAGGCCGCCGGGGTGGAACGGCGGGGCGGAGCCGTCGCCGGGGTTGGCCCACTGGCGCACCAGGCCTCGGCGCAGCAGGTTCGGGTAGAGCGGCAGCACGTCGGCCGTCGGGTCGAAGGCGTGCACCTTGGCGTCGACGAGCACGTCGACCCGGCGGGCGGCCCCGGTGTGCGGCCCGGTGACCAGCCAGCCGCCCTCGGCGGGGCCGACGCGGGCGTCGGGGCCGACCGAGACGTCGACCAGGCCGTCGCGCACCAGGGCGAGCACCTTGTCCATGACCTCCAGCGCGGCCCCGTTGGCGAGCCGGTTGTGGTGGCGCATGTGGACATCCAGGAACCGGCGGTGCGAGGCGGGGTCCAGGCCCCCGAAGTCCACCGCTCGCCCCAGCACCGGGCGCAGGTCGCGCCACACGCCGTCGGCCGCCGCCTTGGCCGGGTTGGTGAGGTTGTCCTGCGCGGCCCACAGGTGGTCCCGCTCCATGAACTCCACCAGCGCGTCCCGGTAGGACCGCTCGGAGGTCCACCGCTCGCGGGGCACCGGGCGGATCGCCTCCTCCCAGGAGAACCGGTTGTCCGCCACGAGGAGCGGGTGCCGCTGCGGGGAGCGCCGTCCCGCGACCTCGGCGGCCAGCAGCGCGGGGGACGCGGCCAGGTCGAGCACGGCCTCGGCGTCGTCCCGGCCGAGCACGACGGTCAGGTGCCTGCGCAGCGCGGTCGCCGCGGACCAGCCGTCGGCGGGCGCGTCGGCCAGCGCGGTCCGGCCTTCCAGGACGTCGTCCAGCACGCGCGCGACCTCGGTGAACGCCTCCTGCAGCGGCGCGGACGGGTCGAGGTCCGCGCCCGCCAGGAACGCCCGGTGGGCCGGTTCGGCGGCGCGGGCCAGGTGGTCGCCGACCTCGGCGCCGAGCAGCGTCGCGGAGTGCAGGTGCGCCATCTCCAGCAGCACCAGGGGCAGCACGTGCCGCTCGAAGTCGAGCTGGCGCTGCGGGCGCCCGCCGATGTCGACGGGCACGCCCGAGGAGGCGCGGAGCCGGTCGACCGCGTCCTCGGTGAGGAACCGGCCGCGGTGCTCGTAACGGGGCAGGTCCACCTCCTTGGCGTTGAACGGGCGGGCGAAGGTGAACAGGCCGGACCCGGCGAAGCAGGCGATCGAGCGGGGCTCGCGGCCGGAGCGGACGTACTCCAGCCGCCCGTCGGGGCCCTCGCGGAAGGTCCCGCCCCGGCTCTCGGTGAGGTAGAGGATGACGTCGAGGGTGGTCAGGCCCATGCCCGCGCAGCCGACGACGTCCTCGGGCGTGACCGCGCCCTCCGACAGGCCCTGCGGCAGCGGGTAGGCGCTGGGCACGAACCGGGCCCCTCCGGCGCGGGCGTGCTCGGCCCAGGCGCGGGTGCGCTCGTTGCGGGCGGGGTCGTTGGCGGAGTGGCCGGTCACCACGAGCACGTGGTCGGCGGTCAGCGCCCCGCCGTCGGCGGTGAGCACCTCCAGCGCCGGGCCCGCGTCGGCGATGTCGACGACCTCGGCCCGGTGCAGGAGCACCGAGACGCCCTCGCGGCCACGCAGCAGCTCCGCGTAGCGGGCGAACGAGTCGCGCAGGGCCAGGCCGTGCACGTACCGCTTGGGCCAGTCCTGGGCGGCCAGGTCGAACACCGGGTCGCCGGTCTCGCCGAACTTGCGCTCGCACCACTGCAGCAGGGTGGGGCGCAGCGGCTCGGGCAGCAGGGCGCCCGCCTCCAGCACGGTCTCGTCGGCGGCGAACGCCACCTGCCCGACGATCCGGTTGAGGAAGCTGACCTCGGGCTGCTCGGCGCTGTGCACCTCGCCGTCGCCGAACCGGCCGGTGCGGTCGAAGACGTGCACCTCCAGGTCCAGCGGCCCCTCGTAGGCCAGCGCGGACGCGGCCAGGCGCTCCATGGCGTAGGTGCAGCTCGGGCCGCCGCCGACGATGGCCAGCCGGGTCGTGGTCGCCGCCGCGCGGGCGGTCGGGGCGCTCACGCGCTCGCCTTCACGGCGCCCAGGCGCTCCAGCGCGCGGTCGAGCGCGGCGAGGAAGTCCTCCGGGGTGGACGGGTCGAGCTGGCCCATGTTGGCCACCCGGAACACCTGGCCGAGGCGCGCCTGCACACCGTAGACGACGAAGCCCTCCTCCTTGAGCGCGTCGTGCAGGTCGGCGTAGTCGATCCCATGCGGCACGCGCAGGTTGGTGACGCTGCCCGCGCGGTGCTCCTCGGGCAGCAGGAACTCGAAGCCGCGCTCGGCGAACCCGGCGCGCAGCCGGGAGGCGAGGTCGCGGTAGCGGGCGGCGCGGGCCCGCACGCCCTCGGCGAGCACCAGGTCCAGCGCCCGCTCGAACGCGAACAGGACCTGCACAGCCGGGGTGAACAGGGGGGCGCCCACCCGGTCCTGGGCGACGTGGTGGCCGTGCAGGTCCAGGTAGAAGGTGCGGGCGGGCACGTCGGCGAGCGCGTCCAGCGCGTCGCGCCTGCCGCACACGAAGCTGGTGCCCGGTAAGCCTTCCAGGCACTTGTTGGCGGTGCCCACCAGCCAGTCGACGTGGTCCTCGGTCATGTCGAACTCCTCGGCGCCGACGCTGCTGATGCCGTCGACGACCAGGGAGCGCCCGTGCCCGGCGACGACCTCGCCGATCGCGCGCAGCGGGTTGAGCATCCCGGTGCTGGTCTCGTGGTGGACCAGGCCGACGTGCGTGATCGCCGGATCGGCGGCGAGGGCGCGGTCGACGGCGTCCGGGTCGATCGGGTTGGTCCAGCCGAACTCCAGGTGCTCCTCGGCGATGCCGTGCACCGAGACGATGCGGTGCACGCGGTCGCCGTAGTTGCCGTTGTCCAGCACCAGGACCTTGCCGTCCGGCGGCACGACGGAGGAGAAGGCGGCCTCCAGCGCGGCGGTGCCGGAACCGGCCAGCAGCACGCTGGTGTGGCGCTCGTCGCCGCCGCACACGGCGGTGGCCTTGGCACGCACGCGCGTCATGGCGTCGAGCGCCTCGGACTCGCGGTGGCACACGTCCGGCCAGGACAGGGCGGCGCGGACCTCGGGGTGGACGACGACGGGACCGGGGTTGAGCAGCACGCTCCGGCGGGGTGGGGTGGATCCACCGGCCGGAACGGAGGAAATGGTGGCCATAGGTCCTTCGCTCACAGGGGGAAAGGCAGCGTGAAATGGCGCGGGCAGCGCTGACCGCATCATGCGAGGGGGGCAGAGAATGGCGCGGAGGTGCGTCGAGCGGGCAGCTCGGCGGCGATGACCTGACATTTACCTCAGGTGAAGGCCACACTAACTCCGGCTGGCCCGTTTGAGCAACAACTCGATGACCGACCGGATCGAGCGGAGTCACCAGTAGTCACGGAACGTTAGACCTTCCGAGTGAAACCCCTGTCACACAAGGCTTTCCGGTTGCCCTAGCGGGTAAGCCCGGACGGACAGGCCGGTTGCCCGGAAGTACTTCGTCGGCCGATCGAACCTCGACCTCCAACCTCTCCCGCAAGCGAATCGCAGGTGAACAGCGGCCAACCGGGTGATTCAGGAAAACATTCTCTGTTACCGAGATAATAAAAAAGCCAAAACGCCAGAGGCGTTCGACCTGAACCACGTGTAACGTTTTCCCCGTGCGCTCGGAGTTGTTTTCGGGCCAGGAACACGCGAAGAGGGAAAGACCGTGCCGCAGCACAGCGACAGCACCACCGGTCCCCACCGGGACTCCCTGTCCGGCGACGAGGGGCTCGTCCTGCCCGAGTTCGACGACCCGCCGGACGACCCCGTCGCCCTGCTGGGCGAGTGGCTGGACGCCGCCGTCCGGCTGGGGGTGCGCGAGCCCAAGGCCGTCACCCTGTCCACCAGCGACGCCGACGGCGTGCCGTCGGCGCGCACCGTGCTGCTCAAGGAGGTCGACGGCGGCGCGCTGGTGCTCACCTCGCACGTGGCCAGCCGCAAGGGCCGCGACCTGGCCGCGAACCCGGTCGCCGCGGTCACCTTCTACTGGCGCGAGACCCTGCAGCAGATCACCGCCTCGGGTCCGGTCAGCCGGGCCGACGACGCCCGCTCCGACGCTCTGTTCGCCTCCCGCCCGGTGGACGCGCAGGCCACGACGGCGGCGTCCCGCCAGGGCGAGCCGCTGGACGACGAGGCCGAGCTGCACCGCAGGGCGCGGGAGCTGGCCGCGCCCGGCGAACCGCTGCCGAGGCCACCGGGGTGGGCGGGCTACCTGCTCGTGCCCGACCGGATCGAGTTCTGGCACGGCCGCGCCAGCAGGCTGCACCGCAGGCTCGCCTACCTGCGCGGCGCCGACGGCTGGCGCGCCACCCGGCTGCAACCCTGACCAGGAGGAAACCATGACGGCACAAGCAGAACCGGTGATCGCCAGAGCACCGGCCCCGCCGCCGAGGGCCCGCTTGCTCGTGCTCGACCCGATCGACGCCGACGCGCTCGGCGCGCTGGCGCTGGCCCACGACGTCCTCGTCCACCACGCGCCCACCCCCGAGGAGCTGCCCGCGCTGGTGGCCGACCGCGAGGTCGTCGTGGTGCGCAGCGGCTGCCGGATCACCGCCGAGGTGTTCGCCGCCGCCCCGCTGCTCAAGCTGGTGCTGCGGGCGGGCAGCGGCACCGACAACATCGACCTCGACGCCGCCCGCCGCCACGGCGTGCGGGTGTGCAACACCCCCGGCGGCTCCGCCAACGCGGTGGCGGAGCTCGCGCTGGGCCTGGTGCTCGCGGTCTCCCGGCACATCGCGCTGGCCGACCGGCAGGTCCGCGCGGGCCGGTGGCGCAAGTCCGAGCTGGCGGGCGCCGAGCTGGCGGGCAAGGTGCTCGGCGTGGTCGGGCACGGGGCCATCGGCTCGCGCCTGGCCGAGCTGGGCGGGGCGCTGGGCATGAGCGTCGTGACCTCGGTGGACCGGGCGGGTGACGAGCGCAGGGCCGAGCTCGCCGCGCGCGGCGCCCGCCTGGTCGACCTGCCCGAGCTGCTGGCGAGCGCGCACGTGGTGGCGCTGGCCGTCCCGCTCACCGACCGCACCAGGGGCCTGATCGGGCCGCTCGAGCTGCGCGCCATGCGCCGGGACGCGGTGCTGGTCAACGTCTCCAGGGGCGGCGTGGTCGATGAGGACGCGCTGGCGGCTGCGCTCGCCGAGGGCGTCATCGCCGGGGCCGGGGTGGACGTGCACGCCCGCGAGCGGCAGTCGACCCCGCTGGCCGGGCTGGACAACGCGGTGCTCACCCCGCACATCGGCGCGATGTCCTCCGACGCGCAGCGCCGCATCGGCGAGCGCGTGGTCGCCGACATCACCGCCGTGCTCACGGGCGGCGAACCGTCCCACCCGGTCTGCTGATGGCGGCCGGGACCACCGCGCCCACCACGATGGGCGCCTCGGTGCTGACCGCCGAGCGCGTCGTCGAGCACCGCCGCGTGCCGGTGCCCGCCCTCGGCGCGGACGGCGTGCTGGTACGGGTGCTGGCGACCGGGATCTGCGGCTCGGACCTGTCGACCTACCGGGGCCTGCACCCCTACAAGCGGCCACCGGTCGTGCTCGGGCACGAGTTCTGCGGCCGGGTGGAGGCGCTCGGGCAGGACGGCGGCGCGGCGGCGGGCGTCTCCGTCGGCGACCTGGTGTGCTCCTCCGCCTACCGGCCCTGCGGCGACTGCGCCCCGTGCCGCGCCGGGACCACGAACCTGTGCCAGGCCCGCGACAACCTCAGCCACCGGGGCTGGGACGGCTCGTTCGCCGAGTACGTGCTCCTGCGGCCCGGCATGGTGTTCCGCCTGCCCGACGACCTGGACCACGAGCTGGGCGCGCTGGTCGAACCGCTGTCCATCGGCCTGCACGCCGTCCGCCGGGCCGTGGGCGGTCGTGCCGCGGTGGCCGGTCCCCCGGTCCCGCCCGGCTCTCCGGCCGCACCCGGCGCCGCCGTCGCGGCAGGAGCCAGCCTGACCGTGCTCGGTGGCGGCAGCATCGGCCTGGCCTGCGCGCTGGCCGCGCGCCGCCTCGGCTTCGACCCGATCGCGTGCGTGGACCTAGGGCCCCGCAAGGGGGAGCTGGCGAGAGCCGTCGGCGTCGACCACTACGCGGACGCCCGCCGGGGCGACGCCGCCAAGGCGGTGCTGGCCGCGCTGCCCGGCGGCGGTGACGTTACCGTCGTGGCCAGCGGCCACCCGACCGCTCTGGCCGACGCGGCCGGGATCACCCGGCCCGGCGGGCAGGTGGTCGTGGTGACCTACTTCGACGGTCCCCAGGAACTGGACTGGAACGCCCTGGTGGGCGCGGAGCTGACCGTGCGGACCTCCGCGCTGTCGACCGCCGCCGACTTCACCGAGGTGATCGGCTGGCTGACGCGCGGCGAGGTCGACCCCTCGCCGCTGGTGACCCACCGCTTCCCGCTGCGCGCCGCCGCCGACGCGCTCGCCGCATTGGACAGCGGCGCGGGCGAGGTGGGCAAGGTGATCCTGCGAGCGCGCACGGAGGACGGATGAGCGAGCACGGCCTGACCGCGGGTGTCGTCGGCGGCGCGGGGTACGCGGGCGGCGACCTGTGCCGCCTCCTGCTGGGGCACCCGGCCGTGACGACCGTGCTGCCCACCTCCAGGGGGGACGAGGAGTTCGAGCGGGTCCACCCCAACCTGCTCGGTTCCGGCCTGTCGTTCCTGCCCCCCGAGGAGCTGGCCGAACGCGCGGACGAGCTGGACGTGGTCTTCTTCAGCACCCCGACCGGCGAGGCGATGCGCGCGGCCCGCCACTTCCTCGACCGGGGCGCGAAGGTGGTCGACCTCAGCGCCGACTTCCGCTTCGCCGACCCCGAGGAGTACCGGCGGGTGCACGGCCCCGAGCACGAGTCGCCGGACCTGCTGGCCGAGGCCGCCTACGGGGCGACCGAGCTGTTCCGCGAGGACGTCGCGGGCGCGCGGCTGGTCGCCAACCCCGGCTGCTACGCCATCACCGCGCTGCTCGCCCTCGCCCCGCTCGCCGACGCCGGGCTGCTGGGCCCTCGGGTGGCCGTGCACGCGGTCAACGGCACCACCGGCGCGGGCGTCAAGCCCAAGCGGGCGCTCATGCACGCCGAGGTCGCCGGGGCGCTGCTCGCCTACGGCCTCGACGGGCACCGGCACGGCCCCGAGCTGGAGGGCCTCCTGGCGCGCGCGGCGGGCCACCCGGTGCGCGTGGACCTGAACACCACGCACGCGGACTTCCCGCGCGGCATCCACCTGCAGGCCAACCTGGACGTGCCCGCCGACGTGACCAGGGACCGGCTGCTGGAGGTGTTCCAGGACTTCTACGGACGGGGCGGGGGCGGCGAGCACTTCGTGCGCGTCAACGCCACCCCCCGGCGGGGCGGGCTCAACGACAAGGACTACGCCCTGTACCCGCTGGTCACCTCCGTGGTGGGCACCAACTTCTGCCACCTCGGCGTGGACGTCGACCCGGTCAGGGGCATCGCCAAGGTCGTCGCGGTCACCGACAACCTGGTCAAGGGCGCGGCCGGGTCCGCCGTGCAGAACATGAACGTGCTGCTCGGCCTGCCCGAAACCGACGGGCTGCTCGGCTATGCCTGCTGACCTGCCGCTGCTCTCCGAGCAGCCGATCGCCCCCGGTGACCGGTGGGTGTACTCGGCCGGGTGCAACGTCGGGCCCGACCTGCGCCCGGCGGGCCGCGTCGACCGCGAGGTCGAGGGGTTGCGACTGTTGGCCGGGCGCGGGGCGCGCGTGGCCGTGCTGTCCCACCAGGGCAGCCACCGCGACGGCACCGCCCACCCGCTCCCGCACGTCGCCGCGCGCCTGTCCACCGCGCTGGGCAGGCCGGTCGGCTACCACCCGAGCAACGCCGACGACAGCGCGGTCGAGCGGGCCGCCGCGCTGCGGGACGGGGAGGTCGTGGTCTTCGGCAACACCCGCGAGCACGCGGGCGAGGAGCGCGGCGACCCGGAGCTGGCCGCCCGCTTCGCCCGGCTGGGCGCGGCGGTGGCGGTGGGCGGCTTCAGCAAGGCTCACCGCGCGCACGCCTCGAACACCGGCCTGCTCCGGTTCCTGCCGGGCTGCGCGGCAGACTCGCTGGTGGCCGAGGCGCGTGCGCTGGAGCCGTGGGCCGGGACCGCGCCGGGGGTGCTGTCGGTGGCGGTGCTCGGCGGGGTCAAGCCGGAGAAGACCCTGGTGGGGCTGCGCGGCCTGAACCGGACCTACGACCTGCTGATCCCCGGCGGCGTCGTGCTCACCACCGTGCTGCGGGCGCTCGGGCACCGCACCGGCCGCTCCCCGGTCGGGTCGGCCGCCTGCCTGGCCGCCACCGCCGAGGTGCTGGCCGACCCGCGCGCGGAGTTGCACGTGCCGGAGCGGGTCGTCGTGCTGGGCGAGTCGGGCCGGGTGTCCACCGTGGACGTCTCGGCGATCCCGGACGACGCCTCGGTGGTGGACTTCGAGCTGCGCCAAGACGTCCGCGAGCGGCTGGCGGGCTTCACCGGCCGGGCGCTGGTCGCGGGCACACCGAGCCGCTACGCCGACGGGTTCAGCCTGGCCGCGACCGAACTGCTGGCGGCGTTCGCCGCCCCCGGCGCGGACGCGCTGCTGCTGGGCGGCGACACCGTCGCCGAACTGCCTTGGTCGGGGCCGTCGTCCACCGGCGGCGGCTCGGCGCTGCACTACCTGGCCGATGGCACCTGCGCGGTGTTCGAGGCGCTGCGCACCACCCGTCCCGCAGAGAGGACCACCGCGCCGTGAGGTTCGACTTCCACCTGCCCACCGCGATCCACTTCGGCCGGGGCCGCCTCGCCGACCTGGGTGCCCTCACCGGGCCGCTGGGGCGCGCCGCCCTGGTGGTGTGCGGCCGGTCGTCGGCCCGCCGCACCGGAGTGCTCGACGCGGCGCTGGCGTCGCTGTCCGCCGCGGGGGTGCGGACCGCCGTGTTCGACCGGGTCTCCCCCGACCCCAGGGCGTCCGAGGTGGACGAGGCGGTCGCGCTCGCCCGCGCCGAGGGCAGCGACGTCGTGGTCGGCCTCGGCGGCGGCAGCGCGCTCGACGCGGCCAAGGCGGTCGCGGTCGGCCTGCGCCACGGCCCGTGCGGACCGCTGGTCGGCCGGACCCTGGAGCCGGTGGCCGACCCGGTGCCGGTGGTGGCCGTGCCCACGACGGCGGGCAGCGGGGCGGAGGTCACCAAGGGCGCGATCATCACCGACACCGGGCGGGACCTCAAGGCGGGCATCCGGGGCGCTGACCTGTTCCCCCGCGTGGCCTTGGTGGACCCGCGCGCGCTGACCCCGCTGCCGCCCGAGGTGGCGGCGGAGAGCGGGTTCGACGCGCTGGCCCACGCGATCGAGGGCTACGTGGCCCGCAAGTCCTCCCCGCTGACCCGGCTGCACGCGCTGGAGGCGCTGCGGGTGCTGGGCACGGCGCTGCCGGCCTTCACGGCGGGAGACCGGTCGGAGCCTGTGCTGGACTCGCTGGCGCTGGCCGCCCTGCACGGCGGGGTCAGCGTGGCGAACGCGAGCACGTGCCTGCCGCACCGGGTGCAGCAGGCGATGGGTGCGGTGCCGGGGGTGCGGATCTCGCACGGTCGTGGGCTCGCGGCGGTCTACCCGGCCTGGCTGGCGCGGGCGCACCCGCACGCGCGCGAACGCCTGGACCACGTCGCCGAACTCCTGGGAGGCCCGGACGTGCGCTCGGCGGTGCTGGGCCTGATGAGCGCGATCGGCGTGCACGCGCCGCTCAAGGCGCACGGGTTCACCGAGGAGGACCTGGTGGTGGTGGCGGGCTCGGTGGTGGGCAACGTCGACAACGACCCGATCCCCGACGCGGGTGACGAACTGGTGCGGGAGGTGCTGGCCGAGTCGTTCGGCTGAGCTGTTCGGCGGGGCTGCTCGGCGGGGCTGCTCGGCGGGGCGCCGACTTCGGGGCAGCTCCGGCGCAGGAGGTGCGGACCTGGTCCCGGTGAGCACCGGCGCCGCCGACCCGTTAACGCGCCGGACACGACCGGAGTTCATGCTGGGGTGACCGCGTGTCCTCCGTGGACGGTCACGGAGCGCGGGAGCGGGGTGAAGAGGCGTGACGTGACGACACCGGCAGTGACCATCCGGCCCTCGACCGCCGCCGACGTGGCGGTCGTGGCGGCCATCTACGCGCACTACGTCGAGCACAGCGTGGCGACGTTCGACGAGGTGGCGCCGAGCGAGGAGGACTGGGCGGGCAAGCGGGCGGACATCACCGGGCGCGGGTTGCCGTTCCTGGTGGCCGAGGTGGGCGGGGTGGTGTCCGGGTTCGCGTACGCGGCGCCGTGGCGGTGGAAGCGGGCGTACCGGCACACCGCCGAGGACACGATCTACCTCGCGCCGGGGGCCACCGGGCACGGGTTGGGCAAGGCGTTGCTGGGGGCGGTGGTCGAGGCCGCTCGGGAGGCCGGGGTGCGGCAGCTCGTCGCGGTGATCGCGGACAGCGGGGACGGGTCGTCGGCGGCGCTGCACCGGCGGTTCGGGTTCGGCGAGGCCGGGGTGCTGCGGGCGGTGGGGTTCAAGCACGGGCGGTGGATCGACACGGCGCTGTGGCAGTTGTCGTTGTAGACGTGGTTGACAGTTTGGGGTCAGTTTGTAAAGTGGGGGCATGACGGTCACCGACGAGCGGAACCGCGTGATCCTGGACGCGGCGATCGGGTTGTTCCTGCGCTACGGCTACCGCAAGACGGCGATGGACGAGGTCGCCAGGGCCGCCGGGCTGTCCCGGCAGGGGCTGTACCTGCACTACCGGGCCAAGGACGTGCTGTTCGCGGCCGTGCTGGAGCGCATGGTCGGGCAGGTGCGCGAGGCCGCGCTGGCGGAGCTGGCGCGGGTGGGCGCGCCGGTGGAGCGGCGGGTGCTCTCGGCGCTGGAGGCGTTGCACGGCGAGGCGGCGACGGCGAGCAGCGCGAGCGTGAGCGAGCTGCTGCGGGCCGCCGCCGAGGTGAGCGGGCCGCTGCTGCGGCGGTTGCACGACGACGTGGTCGCGGCGCTGGTGGACGTGCTGGAGGAGTCCGGGGTCGCGGGGGCGTGGGAGCCCGGCGGGGTCGGGGCGGTGGAGCTGGCCGAGCACCTGTACCTGGTGTCGTCGGCGGTCAAGCAGCTCGACGCGCCGGTGGACGTGCAGCGGGAGCGGTTGCGGGTGGCCGTGCGGATCGTGCTGCGCGGTGACGGGAGGGGGCAGCGGTGAGGGTCGTCGCGCTGGCCGCGCACGAAGCCGGTGGTCCGCTGCGCCCGCTGGTGCGCGAGCTCGGTCCGCCGGGGCCGGACGAGGTGGACGTGCGGGTGACGCACTGCGGGATCTGCCACACCGACGTCGGCGTGATCGACGACGAGTGGGGCGTGGCGCGGTTCCCGGTGGTCGCCGGGCACGAGGCCGTGGGCGTGGTGGTCGCGGTGGGCGCGAACGCGCGGCTCGCGGTCGGGACGCGGGTGGGGGTCGGGGCGATCGCCGGGTCGTGCGGGCACTGCGCCCAGTGCCTGGGCGGGCGGCACAACCTGTGCGCGGCGCGCGACGACGTGGTGCTGCGCGGCGACGGCGGGGCGTTCGCCGACCACCTGCGGGCGTCCGACTGGCGGCACGTCCACCCCCTGCCCGACGCGCTGCCCTCGGCCGAGGCCGCGCCGCTGCTGTGCGCGGGCACGACGGTGTTCGGGCCGCTGCTGGCCAACGGGGTCCGGCCGACCGACCGGGTCGCGGTGGTCGGCGTCGGCGGGCTCGGGCACCTGGCCCTGCAGTTCCTGGCCGGGTGGGGGTGCGCGGTGACGGCGGTGTCCACGACGCGGGCCAAGGAGGCGGAGGCGCGGGCGTTCGGCGCGACCGACTTCCGGACGCCGGGCGAGCTGGTGGAGGGGTCGTTCGACTTCGTGCTGTCGACGGTCCCGGCGGACCTGCCGTGGGACGACTACCTGGCCGCGCTGCGCCCCGGCGGGACGCTGTGCGTGGTGGGCTTGCCCGCCGGGGCGATCTCGGTGCGGCCGATGAGCCTGCTGCCGCAGGCGAAGCGGATCGTGGGCGGCATCCCGGCGACGCCCTCGGAGAACCGGCTGATGCTGGACTTCGCGGCGCGGCACGGCATCCGGGCGGCGGTGGAGGTGTTCCCGGTGGGCGAGGTGGAGCGGGCGCTGGAGCTGGTGCGCGGGGGTGGGGCGCGGTACCGGGCGGTGCTGGAGTTCTGACGGGGCAGGACGACTGCCCCCGGCCTGCCCCGCCGGGTCTGGCGCCGGGGGCGGGGCAGGCCGGACGATGCGGGTGGGGGACGTCGACCGGGGAGGTCTCGATGCACGCCCGTGAGGAGCCGAGCGCAACCCGCGCGCGCACCGCGCCGCAGGTGCGGACCCAGGCGCAGGAGCCGGTTCCGACGCCGGGCCACCCGGCTCCGGAGGGGTTGCTGGCGTTGCAGCGGCAGATCGGCAACGCGGCCGTGTCGCGGCTGGTGGAGTCCGGGGAACCGGTGGTGCAGCGGAAGGTCGGGTTCGAGTTCGAGGACTCCCAGTGGCGGCCGTGGCGCAGGGTCAGGCGCAACGAGGGCCTCCTCAGCAACGCCCGCAACCAGCTCGGCGGCGTCGACCAGGTCTGGCCAGCCGAGCGCAAGGCGGTGCTGCACCGGGGTCGGGGCTACGAGCTGGAGGCCGACGACACCCCCGGCCCGAACCACAGCAACATCGAGTTCGTCACCAAGCCCTTCGAGGAGGACGCGACGGGCGTGGCCGAGTTGCAGGACACCCTGGCGGACATGACCACCGTGCTCACCAGGCTGGACGGGTTCGCGGGCAGGCCGGGACCCGGCCAGGGCGCCCCGCCGTTCCAGCTCGGCAAGGCCGACAAAGCGGGCTACGTCCGCGACCACGAGCACCGGCTCAGCGGGTCGGGCGGTCTGGCGGCCAGGAACCTGCTGCTCTCCGGCGGCGTGGTGGGCGGGGCGTTCAAGATGCAGGCCACGTCCGGGGTCCCGCTGGCGGACCTGACCGCCGTGATGGAGCGGCTCGGCAAGGACGTGCCCGGCGAGAGCGCGCAGCAGAGCGCGGACCGCGACCCCGAGCGCAGGCTCGTCGTGCAGGACCCCGCCGCGCCCAACGAGCCCATGGAGGTCCAGGGCAGCGCGCCGACCCTGGCCAGGCAGGTCGTCGCGGCGCTCCGGCAGGACGCGGCGCTCGGCCCGCACCTGACCGGCGACACCACGAAGCTGACCGGTTTCCTCGCCTCGGTGCTGCTGACCCTGAAGCTGCTCAGGCGCCCCGGCGGTCGCACCGCGCCGGTGAAGTACCGGCTGACCCTGCTGCCGCGCAACAGCTACGCGCACATGTTCGCCGACCTGCCCGGCCAGCAGGCGAACGCGCTGCGCGAGCACGCGGCCCTGCTCGTGGACGCGGTGGTGGCGGTGTCGAACACGCGGCCGATGATCCGCGGCGACTGGGACGCCAACCTGACGGCGAGCAGCGCCCTGATCGCGCCGACGCCCGGCCCGCTGGCCAGGCAGGCGGACGGCCAGGTCGCGCACGACCCGCCCACCCCGAGGAACGAGGCGCTGGCGCGGGTGGGCATCGGGACGTGGCTGGTGGGCGTCACCAACGGCACCGACCTGCTCACCCCGGCGGTGCTGCACCGCTGGCTGAACGGGGAGGTCCCCGACGCCGTGCGGGAGGACGCGGCGGGGGCGATGGAGAGCTTCGGCACGGCCCAGGAGCTGGACGGGCGCGCGGACGGCACGACGCTGGCGCTGTTCGAGCACCGGGGCATCGCACCGGACGGCGCGGGGGCCGACCTGACGCTGGCGCGGGCGGGCGCGAACGCGGTGGACATCCTGAGCTTCTTCGCCCGCCTGCGGGCGGGGGGCTGAGCCCGCCGGTCAGACCGGCGCGCTGGCCGCGATCACCACCTCGGCGGCGGTGCTCCAGCCCAGGGCGGTGTAGAGGGCGTGGCCGTCCGGGGTCGCCACCAGGACGCCCCTGGTCGCGCCCCTGGTGACGGCCTCGGCGGCCAGCAGGGCCATCACGGCGCTGCCGAGGCCCTTGCGGCGGTGCGCCGGGGCGGTTTCGACGCGGTCGAAGACGGTGTCGCCGTCGACCAGCGCGGCTTGGCCGCTCGCGGCGACGGTGGTGCCGGTGTGGCGCAGTTCGACCCTGAGCACGGCGGCGTCGGTGACGGTCACCACCGGGTGGTAGCCGGGTGGCAGGAGCGGGGCCGGGTGGTCGGCCAGGGGTCTGGTCATCAGGTGCTCGCGGGTCGGGCGGACGTGCAGGCCCGCCTCCGCCAGGGTGCGCGCGGCCTCGGCCGGGCGCTCGGTGGGGACGGTCAGCCAGGTGGGCTCGTCGGCCGCGGCCACCTCGGCGGCCAGCTCCGGGGACAGGCGCAGCGCGATCAGCTCGCGGTGGCGGCCGGGCAGGCCGAGGAGGACGCGCAGCGCGCCGCGCTCCTCGGGCTGCCGCGTCCAGCCGCGGCAGGCGCTCCAGCCCCGCTCCCAGCGGCGGATCAAGTCGTCGGGCACGGCGGTCAGCCTAGGCCAGTGGTGCTCGCCGGCGCCGGGGGCCGGTCGAGTCCTTCGAGGACGGTCGACAGCGCGGGTCCGCGCTCAACCAGGTCCGCGCTCAGCCGGGGTTGCGGATCGCCAGCACCGCCAACCGCACCCGGTTCGCCGCGCCGGTCTTGTCCAGCAGCGCGGCCACGTGCGTCTTCACCGTGCTCACCGCCACGTGCAGCCGCGCCGCCACCTCCGCGTTCGACAGCCCCTCGCCGACCAGGGTCAGCACGTCGCGCTCCCGGTCGGTCAACCCCGGCAGCCCTGGCCGGGGCGGGGCCGGTTCGGGGCTGACCGGTTCGGCGCGGTGCGCCGCGCGGGCCGCGTCCACCAGGCGCCGCAGGACGGGCCCGCTGAACGGCGACTCGCCCGCCGCCGTGCGCCGGATCGCGTCCAGCAGCTCCTCCGGCGGCGCGTCCTTGCCCAGGAAGCCCTGCGCGCCCGCGTCCAGCACCGGGTACAGGTGCTCGTCGTCGTCGAACGTGGTCAGCACCAGCACGCGGGTGGCGGGCCGGGAGGCGAGGATCCTGGCGGTCGCGGTGGTGCCGTCCACGCCCGGCATGTGCAGGTCCATCAGGACCACGTCCGGCGCCAGCCGCTCCACCAGCCGCACCGCCTCCCCGCCCTCGGCCGCCTCCCCCACCACGTCCAGGCCTGCACTGCTCTCGCAGAGCATCCGCAGGCCCGCGCGCACCAGGTGCTGGTCGTCCACCAGCAGCACCCGGATCACCGCGCGCCCCCGGTCGGGATGGTGACCTCCAGCGCCCAGCCCGACTCCCGCCTGCCCGCGCTGATGCTCCCGCCCAGCAGCTCCACCCGCTCCCGCATCCCCACCAGGCCGAAGCCGGGGGCGTGCGGCGGGCGGGGCGCGGGCCCGTCGTCGGCCACCACGATCCGCACCTCCTCCTCCCCCACCGCCACCCGCACTCGCGCGCGGGGCCGCGGACCGGCGTGCTTGACCACGTTCGTCAGCCCCTCCTGCACCACGCGCAGCACCGAGATCCGGCGGATCGAGTCGAGCCCGGCGACCGCCGCGTCCACCTCCGCCTCCACCACGGCCCCGGCGGCGCGCGTGCGGTCCACGGCCGCCTCCAGCGCCGTGGTCAGCCCGGTCTCCCCCACCACCACGCCGGTCCCGTCCTGCCCCGCAGCGGGGTCGCGCAGGACCGCCATCAGCCGCTTCAGGTCGGCCAGCGCGGCCCGTCCGGTGCCGTGCGCCTGCTCCAGGGCCCGGTCGACGCCGGGGTGCGCGCCGCCCAGCGCGTGGCGCGCCGCCCCCACCTGCACGGTGATCGACGCCAGGTGGTGCGCCACCAGGTCGTGCAGCTCGCGCGCGATGGCCGTGCGCTCGGCCAGCCGGGCGTGCCGCACCGCGTCGTCCCGGCCGCGCTCGGCCTCCCGCGCGGTCCGCAGCACCGAGCGCACGTGCCTGCCCAGCAGCACCGGTGGGCCCGTGGTCAGCACCAGCGAGGAGGTCGACAGGAGCGGGTCGTAGTGCGGCGCGTAGATCGCCACCTGCGCCGCCGCGAACGCCGCCGCCGCGCTCCAGCACGGCCGGCCCGCGCGGCGCACCCACAGCTCCGCCAGCGAGATCGTGGTGAGGATGAACATCACCGGGGACGCCACGTCCGCGCCCGCGAGCTCGGCGGCGAGCAGCAGCACCGGGTTCAGCAGCGCGGCGGTGAGCGGGAACCGCCCGGCCGCCCCGGTGAGCGCGGCGGCGGCCAGGCCGAGGAGCCAGTCGGCCGGGCGGGTGGGCGCGGGGCCGTGCAACACCGCCAGGAACGCGGCCGTGAGCGGCAGCGGCAGCACCCGCAGCAGGAGCGGCGTCATGCGCCAACCCTAGGGAGCGCGCCCGCGCGCCGCCTCCGTCGCCGGGCGGAGGGGCATCCCCCCGGAGGCGGAGACGACTGGCCGCCGGGCGGAGGCGGGCGGGCGGCGCGGGCGGCCACGGTGGAGCGCATGATCACTCGTCATCCGCACTGGGCGGTCGTGGCCTCGGTCGCCGCGTCGCTCGTCCTCGTCCCGCCCGCGAGCGGGACACCCGCGCCGGAGTGGGAGCCCTGCGCCGGGAACCCGGCGGCCGAGTGCGCCGCCGTCCCCGTCCCGGTCGACTGGGCCGATCCCGGCGGGGAGCGGTTCGACCTGGCCGTCGCCCGCCGCCCCGCGCGCGGCGAACGGGTCGGCGCGCTCGTCTACCTGCCCGCCGGTCCCGGCAGCTCCGGGGTGGACGCGGTCACCGACGACCGGCTGTTCGAGCTGCTGTTCTCCGCCGGGACCGCGGAGCGCTTCGACGTCGTCAGCTTCGACCCGCGCGGCGTGCGGCGCAGCAACCCCGTGCTGTGCGCCCCGGAGCTCGTCGCCGCGCTGGACCGGCCGACCCCCTCGGACCAGCGGGAGTTCGACGACCTGCTCGCCGCGCAGGCCGCGCTCGGCGCCGACTGCCGCGAGCGCACCGGCCCGGTGTTCGACCACCTGGACAGCACGCAGGTGGCGGGGGACGTCGACGCCCTGCGGGCCGCGCTGGGCGAGGGGTCGGTGAACCTGTACGCGCTGTCCTACGGGACGGTGGTCGGCCAGCGGTACGCCGAGCTGTTCCCCGGCCGCGTCCGGACCGCGGTGCTGGACGGGGTCTTCGACCACACCGTGGACTCGGAGCGGTTCGCGCTCGCGGGCGCGCAGGCCGCGCAGGGGGCGTTCGAGGTGTTCCTGGAGTGGTGCGACCGCGAGGCGGGGTGCGCGCTGCACGGGCAGGACGTCCGCGCGCGGGTCGCCGCGCTGTTCGACCGCGCCGAGCGGGGCGGGCTGCCCGACCCGGACGACCCGGCCCGCCCGCTCGACCCGGCCGGGCTGACCTACCGGCTGGTGTCCCCGCTGACCCAGCCGGACCTGCCGGAGGTCGCCGACCGGATCGCCCGGTTCGACGCTCCCACCCGGCAGGCCGCCGGGGACACCGCCGCGCCGTCCCCGGTCCCGCTGCCGATCTACCTCCAGTGCGCCGACAACCGCAACGACGCGTCGACCTTCGCCCGCGCGCAGGCGCTGCGCGCCGCGTCCCGCGCCGTCGCGCCGGACGTGCGGCAGTCCGCGTACGACCTGGCCGACCTGTGCGTGAACCCGCCGGTCCCCGCGACGAACCCGCAGCGCCCCTTGGAGGCCGGGGACGCGCCGCCGGTCCTGCTGCTGAACTCGCGGCACGACCCGTCGACGCCGCACGAGGGCGCGCGGCGCGTGGCGGACCAGCTGCCCGGCTCGGTGCTGGTCACCCACGAGGGCCTCGGGCACGGGGTGGCGACCAGGACGCCCTGCGCGGTCGACCTGGTGCACCGCTACCTCACCGAACGCGTTCTGCCGCAACGGGACGCGCACTGCCCGGCGGGTTGACCGCCATCCGGTGATCTTCGCGCTCGGCACCACGCGCACCTCCTCCCCCCGGGGTCCCGGACGTCACCGCCGCACCCCGGCGCGGCGACGTTCCCCAAAGGATCGCAGCGCTCGAAAACCCTTGCCTTGCAACGGTTCCTCCCCACCCCGGAAGCGGGTGGTCACACCCCGTACCGGACCGTCACCGGGCGCGACCGGGCTGCTGCGAACGGCCGCCCGCGCCAATCCACCGGACAGGGGGATGGCGGGCGCTCGGAGCAGTGTGGTCTGCTCCCCTTCGGCGTGCCCCGGAGCGATTCCCGGTCGTGGTCGGGGCTGGAGGGAGGATCCGGTGTCGCTGGGCTTGGTCGACCACGTGATGGTCTCTCTGGTGCACGGCGTGCCGCCGGAGCGGTTGCTGGCCGGGTGGGGCGCGGACGCCGCCACCGGGCCGCAGCTCACGCGCGGGCGGTGGTGGGACTGGGCCGGGCGGGGCGCGCCCGAGGGGCGGGCCCGGCTCGGCGTGCAGCGGGTGGTGGCGGGCGGGCCGAAGCGGTGCCTGCTGGTGTGGGAGACCTGGACGCGGGAGGGGTTGCGCCCGCAGGTGGCGCGCGCGGTGACGGCCGGTGGCGGGCGGATGCTCGCGGTCGGCGGCACGCCGGTGCAGGCGCGGGTGCTGTACGCCGGTGGCGGCCGGGTGCTGGCCGAGGCGTCCGCGCTGGGCGGGCTGCGCGACGAGGACCCGGAGCGGCTGCTGTCCCGCGCGCTGGTCTCGGCGGGGATCGACCTGGAGGGGTTCGCCAGCGGTGGCGCGCTGGAGCTGGCGCTGCGGATGAGCGGGGTGGACCTGGACGCGCAGGACCCGCGCGCCCTGCTGACCTGCGCGGAGATCACCGCCCGGCCGCGCGCGCAGGTCGAGGTCCCGGCGCCCGGCCTGTTCGACGTGCCCGTGGTGGCCCCGCGCTCCGGCTTCGACGGCCCGGTGCGGGACGGGGTGTTCCCCGGCGGCAGCGTGACCGGCCACCTGCTCTGAGCCGTTCCGGCCACCCGGCCGTTCCGGCCACCCGGCGCCACCCAGCCGCCCGGCCGTTCCAGCCACCCAGCGCCGTGGGTAGGAACGGGCGGGAGTGGTTGTCCCGCACCGGCGCGTCCAGGCTCGACCCCGTCAGGTCACCCGACCTCAGGGCGGAGCACGTGGAGCAGAACGAGATCACCTTGGGCGACGTCACCGTCACCCGCGTCATGGAGTTCCACGGCTCGGTGGAGCTCGGTCCGGGGCAGTTCTTCCCGGACAGCGCCGCCGAGTCGTGGGACGGGAACCGCGACTGGCTGGCCCCCGACTTCTGGGACCCGGTGGCGGACGAGTGCCGCTCGGCGGTCCAGACCTGGCTGCTGCGCAGCGAGGGCCGCACGATCCTGGTCGACACCGGCGTCGGCGAGGACAAGGACCGGCCCTACTCGCCGCTGTGGAGCCGCAGGCAGAGCGACTACCTGGCCAACCTCGCCGCCGCCGGGGTGCGGCCCGAGGACGTGGACGTGGTGGTCAACACGCACCTGCACGTGGACCACGTCGGCTGGAACACCCGGCTGGACGGGCGGGAGTGGGTGCCCACGTTCCCGAACGCCACCTACCTGATGCCGCAGCGGGACTTCGAGTTCTGGGACCCGGCGAACGAGCACCGGTCCGTGCTGGGGCGGGGCAACCAGAACGTGTTCGAGGACAGCGTCCGGCCGGTGCGCGAGGCAGGGCTGGCGCACCTGTGGGAGGGCTCGCACCGGATCGACGCGAACCTGCGGCTGGACCTGGCGCCCGGTCACACGCCCGGCTCGTCCGCGCTGACCCTGGAGTCCGGGGGTGACCGGGCGCTGTTCGTCGGGGACCTGGTGCACACCGCGCTGCAGGTCGTGGAGCCGGACGTCAACTCCTGCTTCTGCGAGGACCCGGCCGAGTCCAGGGCGACCCGGCGCAGGCTGCTCGGCCTGGCCGCCGAGCGCAACGCGCTGGTGTTCCCGGCGCACTTCGGCGGGCACGGCGCGGCGGAGGTCGAGCGCGCCGGGTCCGGGTTCGCGATCAAGCGGTGGGCTCCGTTCGAGCGGATCTCCTGACGTGCCAACCGATCCCGGAGCGGAGAGCTCTCGCGTGAACCCGGTCGTCCACACCCCGGCGGGCGCCGTGCGCGGCGTCCGCGACGGCTCCGGCGAGCTGTACCGCGCGATCCCCTACGCGGCGGCCCCGGTCGGGGCGGGCCGGTTCGACGCGCCCGCGCCGCACCCCGGCTGGTCCGGGGTGCGCGACGGCACGCGCCCGTCCCCCACCGCGCCGCAACCGGTCCGCGACTTCGGCGCGCTCGACCTGACGCCCTACTTCGGGCCGGGGTGGGTGCGCGGCGCGGAGTACCTGACCGTCGACGTGCGCACCCCGGCCGCCGACGACGGCGCGCGGCCGGTGATGGTGTTCGTGCACGGCGGCGGGTTCGTCACCGGGTCGACGCGGGCCGCGCTCTACGACGGCGGCGCGTTCGCCCGCGACGGCGTCGTGCTGGTGACGGTGAACTACCGCCTGGGCGTCCCCGGTTTCCTGGACCTGGCGGGCGCCCCGCGCAACCGGGGGCTGCTGGACGTGCTCGCCGCGCTGGGCTGGGTGCGCTCGACGATCGCGGCGTTCGGCGGGGACCCCGGCCACGTGACGGTGTTCGGCCAGTCGGCGGGCGCGACGCTGGTGGGCGCGCTGCTCGCGACACCGGCGGCGACGGGGCTGTTCCGGCGGGCGGTCGTGCAGAGCGGCAGCGGGACCGGGGCGTTCACCCCGGAGCAGGCGGGGCGGGTCACCGCCGCCGCGTCCGCCGCGCTGGGGGTGGAACCGACCGCCGAGGCGTTCGGCGCGGCCCCGGACGAGCGGTTCCTGGCGGTGCTGCCCGCGCTGGCCGGGCTCGACCTGCGCACTCGCGCCGCCGCCGACCCGCTGGCCGGGTTGAGCCCGTTCAGCCTGGTGCTGGACGCGCAGCCCGCCGACGCCCTCGCGGACGGCCCGGCCCGCGACGTGGACCTGCTGATCGGGACGAACACCGAGGAGGGGCGGCTGTACGTGGTGCCGCAGGGGAAGCCGGAGGAGGGGGCGGAGGCGCTCGGGGCCGTCCTGTTCGGCGCCGGGACGGACCGCTTGGCGCGGGCGCACGCGCGGATCTCGGGCGGGCGCACGCACGTCTACTCCTTCGCGCACCGCTCGACGGCGCTGGGCGGGCGGCTCGGCGCGGCGCACACCGTGGAGCTGCCGTTCGTGTTCGACGTCGCCGACTCGCCGTGGTTGCACGGCGCGACCGGCCTGCTCGGCCCCACCCCCGCGCCCGCGGGGCTCGCCGCGCGCGTGCACGGGGCCTGGGTGGCGTTCGCGGGCACCGGGTCACCGGGGTGGGCGGCCTACTCCGCCGAGCACCCGGTGGTGGAGGTGTTCGGCGGAGCCGCGCCGGGCACGGTCGGTGACGGCCACACCCTCAGGTGAACTGCGTCGCACGACGATTGGGTGGCGGTCCGCTCGGGAATCCCGGCAGCGTTGGACCATCGACTACCTGGAGGGTGACATGATCGGGTTCATCGTCGCCGGCCTGATCATCGGCGCGCTCGCCCGCCTGATCAAGCCCGGCAAGCAGAACCTCAGCGTGATCGCGACGCTGCTGCTCGGACTCGTGGGCTCCGTCATCGGCGGCACGATCGCGAACGTGCTCGGCACCGGTGACGTCTTCGAGCTGAACGTGCTCGGCTTCATCGTCGCCGTGATCGCCTCCGTGCTGCTGATCGGCGTCGCCGAGGGCCTGTCGGGCAACCGCCGCTCCAGCGTCCGGTGACGACGCGCGACCACGTCGAGGCCCCCGCACCCGGTGGTGCGGGGGCCTCGCGCGTTGGGGACTACTCGCCGGGGTCGGGCGCGACGCCGGTGGCCGCGGCGGTGGCCCGCCACAGCTCGGCGGCGAGCCTCGGGTCGCGGGCGGTGGCCGAGCGCGTCGCGGGCCCGGCAGGCCCCCTGGTGCCGAACAACCGGGTGGGCCCGAGGTAGTCCCCGCCGCCGACCGGTCCGGTGGCGGCGAGCACCTGGGGCAGGATGCCGTCGGCGACCGGCTGGGACAGGTAGCGCTCGGGCAGCGCGTACAGCCGGGTCTTCCACGTGCCGCCGCGCGCGAGGGCGTTGGCGAGCAGTTGCGAGGTGGTCAGGCCGGGGTGGGCGGCGACCGACAGCACGGGGTCGCCCGCGCGGCGCAACCGCCGGTCCAGCTCGGCGGTGAACAGCAGGTTCGCGAGCTTGGACGCCCCGTAGGCGCGGGTGGGCGAGTAGCTCCGCCGCTCCCAGTGCAGGTCGGCGGGGTCGAGCCCGCCGGTGCGGTGCCCCAGGCTGGACGTGGTCACCACCCTGGCGGGCCGCTCCGGGGTCCCGGCGGCGCGCAGGGCGGGCATCAGCAGCCAGGTCAGCGCGGCCGGTCCGAGGTGGTTGGTGCCGATCTGGAGCTCGAACCCGTCGCGGGTGAGCCGGCGGGGCCCGAGCGAGACGGCGGCGTTGTTGACGAGCACGTCGACCAGGTCGCCCGCGCGCTCCCGGATGTCGGCGGCGGCGGCGCGCACGGAGGCGAGGTCGGCCAGGTCGAGCGCGACGGTCTCGGCGGAACCGGCGCCGGTGATCCCGTCGCGCACCAGGGCGAGGGCGGAGGCGCCGCGCTCGGGGTCGCGGACGGTCATCAGGACGCGGGCGCCCGCGCGGGCCAGCGCGCCGGAGAGGGCGAGGCCGAGGCCGGAGGTGGTCCCGGTGACGACGACGGTGCGGCCCGCGAGGTCGGGGACGGGCTGGCGCGGTGGTGCCATGGGGACGGGGTCTCCTGTTCGGTGGCGGTGCAGGACGGCGCGACCGGCGCCCGTGGACGTCCACACTCC
The DNA here is from genome assembly GCF_002354875.1 of Actinosynnema pretiosum. Lineage (GTDB taxonomy): Bacteria > Actinomycetota > Actinomycetes > Mycobacteriales > Pseudonocardiaceae > Actinosynnema > Actinosynnema auranticum. The sequence goes on along the minus strand of NZ_CP023445.1, from coordinate 3,922,310 downwards.
CCCACTGGGATGACAGTGTCAACCGAAGTGGTATCGCCGGGCCGCTCACCGCCGCCGCGAGTGCTTGACCGTTCAACCTCCCGGCAGTAATTTCCGGAACGGATCGGTCCCCTGCTCACGGGAGGAACCCCATGCGATTACCGGCTTTCGCCCTCGCCGCGTCCGCCGTCGGCCTGCTGCTCACCGCCCCGTCCGCCGTCGCGGACCCCGGTGACCCGAACGAGGCGTGGCCGCCGGGGAACTGCCCGCGCGGCTCGTTCTGCGCCTGGCCCCACTGGGCCAACCCCGAACCCGCCCCCGTCGAACCGCCGTCGCTGGTCAGCGCGGGCGCGTGGACCGGGAGCGCGCTGACCTCCACGTACTACAACCACACGTCCGGGAACATCGACGTGGACTACACCTTCACCTGGCCGGGCGGGACGCCGACGAGCGCCACCGTGTGCGCGCCCCCCGGCGGCAACATCTTCTACCTCCAGGTGGTCGTCACCGCGCTCCGGCCGCGCGCGGGGACCTGCTAGCGACCGGCCGCACCGGGACGCAGGCGGCTCGGGCCTAGAAGCGCAGCTCCTCCCACGGCACCTCGCGGGCGCCCCGGTGCAGCGCGAGCGCCAGGAACTCCAGCGCCTTCGGCAGCCGGATTCCGGGTCGCTCGTACCCGAGCAGGCGGCCCCGGTGGCCGGGCGTGATCAGCGCCGCCACCACGCGCGGTCGGCCCCGCTCGTCGACGCGGGTGATCAGGTCGGCGACCTTGCCGATCGGGCGACCGCCCGCGTCGCGGGCGGTGCGCCCGATCAGCTCACTCGCCAGCACGGCGCGCCCAGGGGATCCGGCCGATCACGTTGTCCCGCAACCACTCCTCCAGCGGCGGCGGGTCCAGCAGCTCGACCGCCAGCGACAGCTCCACGGCGCTGCCCACGCGGGCCACGTGCTCGTAGCCGATGCGCAGCGCGGGACGCCGGGCGGTGCGGCGCAGCCACCGGCCCAGCGCGCCGCCGAAACGGCCGGCCAGCGCCCGCCCGCCGGACAGCAGCGCCACGACCACCAGCGCCCCGTCCTCGTCGCGGGCGAGTTCCACGTCGTCCACCTTGCCCACGGGCACGCCTCGCAGGTCGACGATCTGGCGGTCGAGCAGGTGGAAGTCCACCCGGATCGTGGTCATGAGCCCATCCCGGTCAGCAGCATCAGGGGGATCGCCGCCACCGCGACGACGACGATGATCACGAGGTAGGTGACGCCGAACGCGTTGGCCACCCGCCCGTTGACGTGCTCGCCCAGGTAGTCGCGGTCGTTGGCCACCACCAGGATCGGCAGGTAGGTCAGCGGCAGCGCGACCGCGCTGAACACCAGCGAGTACTCGGTCACCGCCACCGGGTCGACGGTGGTCAGCAGCACCGCGACGCCGATCAGCACGCTCACCAGCACCACGGTGTGGAACCTCGCGGCCAGGCGGGGCGGCACGCGCTTGCCCCACCGCCAGCCGAAGTACTGGGCGGCGGTGTAGCCGGAGGACAGCCCGGTCTCCAGCGCGGCGCCGAAGGTGGCGGCGAAGAACCCGAGGATCACCACCGCGAGCCCGATCTTGCCCAGGGCCAGCTCGACGGGCTGCCCGACCTGCTCCAGCTCGTGCACCTCCATCCCCTGCGGCAGGAAGACCGCCGCGGCGCAGGCCATGATCGCCAGCGACAGCAGGCCGCCGAGCGGGAACCCGATGAAGACGTTGGCGCGCTCGGTCACCAGGTCGCGGCGCGTCCAGCGCTCCTCGACGCCGCCGGAGGAGAAGAAGAACACCTCGTACGGGGTCATGGCGGCGGCGAACAGGGTGATGCCGAAGAACGCGTAGGTGGCCCAGCCCTCGGCCCCGGCGGGCCCGAACCGCGCGGCCTGGGCGCCGAGGTCGCGCCACGGCGGGTCGAGCTGCACCAGGGCCACGACGAACACCACGAGCGCGAGCCCGGCCAGGCCGAAGACCCGCTCCATGGTCTCGAACCTGACCCGCCACAGCACCACCCAGATGACGAACGCGGCCACCGGCACCCACAGCAGGTAGTGCACGCTGGTGACCATCTCTACCGCGAGCGCGACCCCGCCGATGGCGGTGAGGATGCCGAGCGTGACGGCGAGAGCCTTCTTCACGCGCCCCTCCCCTGCCTGCCGAGTGCCGACCGCCGGGTAGCACTACCCGCGACGGAGAGGGTGAAACCGGCCGATCGGCGGTTCAGGGGGCGCCCGTCCCGGCCGGGGCGCGCCGGCGGGAATACCCGCGCCGAGCAGGGCGTTCGCCGCTGGCGTGCACATCGTCGACCGCGGCAGCGGCACCCCGCTCGTCCTGATCCACGGGTTCGAGGTCGACCACCGCGACCTCCTGCCGCTCGACCCCGCGATCGAGGCGGCGGGCGGGTGGCGGCGGATCTACGTCGACCTGCCGGGCATGGGCCGCTCCCCCGGTGACGGCGTGGCGAGCGCCCGCGACGTGCTGCGCGCGGTCGCGGGCGGGGTGGACGACCTGCTCGGCGGGGAGCCGTTCGCGGTGCTCGGCAGCTCGTTCGGCGGACTGCTCGCCCGGCACCTCGCGCACAACGCCCGCGAGCGGGTGCTCGGGCTGGCGACCGTCGTCGGCGTCGTGATCTCCGAGCACGCCCACCGCACCGTGCCGCCGCGCACCGTCCTGCACGAGGACCCGGCAGTGCTCGCCGCGCTCGGCGAGGCGGCGGCCGACTACGCCGACCAGGCGGTCGAGCACAGCCACCGCAGCGCGCGGGCGTTCCTGCAGCACACCCGCCCCGGCCTGCTGGCCGCCGACCGCGCGGCCGTGGCCCGCATCGCCGCCGACTACGGCCTCGGCGACCCCCCGGAGCGCACCTCCCCCGAGCCGTTCACCGCGCCCGCGCTGTTCCTGACCGGCAGGCAGGACCACGTGGTCGGCTGCGCGGACGCCTGGGCAACGCTGGAGCACTACCCGCGCGCGAGCTTCGCGGCGCTGGACGGGGCCGGGCACAACGCCCTGTTCGAGCGCCCCGGCTTGGCGACGGCGCTGGTGGTGGACTGGGTGGAGCGGGTGCGGGCGGAGTTGACGCGGGCCGGGTGACGCCTGCGGGCGGGTCGGCCCGTTCCGGTGGACCGGCGGGCGCGCGGTCAACAGGGTGCGCCGAGCGCTTCCTGACCACCGGGACGGCGGGTGGCGTCCACCGTGGACGCCCCCCGCCGTCATGCGCGTGTCAGCCCGCGATACCGGGGTCCCAGGGGTTCTGCTCGCCCTCGGGCCAGGACCACCAGCCGTCCCGGCACACCCGCCCCTCCGGGTCCGCGTCGCCCTCGGTGTAGTCCCCGTAGCCCTTGGTCTCGCCGTTGGGGCCGGGGAACATCGACGTGTAGTAGTACCGGCACCCCTCCTCCGCCGAGGCCGTTCCGGCGAGGGCCAGGGGCGCCGCCGCGAGCGCCGCGGTGAGGACAAGGCCGCTCAGGAGCTCTTTGCGCACGACATCCACCTCCGTGGTCGTCTTCGTCGTGTCCGAGGGGTTGCCCTCCGCCGACCGGGAATGCCCCGCGCCCCCGGTTCCCACCCGGACGAGCGAGCGCGCACCGCGAGCGGGACCACCCTGCCGGGTGGCCGCGGCGGTTCGGTCCCCGTTCCCGCGCACCGCCCGCGCGGCCGTAGGCTCAGGTGCTGTGGAGGCAGCGCAGCACCGGACCGGCCACCGCGCGGGGATCGTCGAGCTGCACCAGGTGCCCCGCCTCCGGCACGACGCGGTGCACGCCGCCAGGGGAGAGCGACGCCATCGAGCCGTGGGCCGCGAGGACGCGCGACGCCGTCCCCGGCCGCCCCAGCGTCCCTCCCGCCGTGAGCACCCACCACGGCACGTCCGGCAGCGGGTGCGCGCCGCGCAGCGCGTCCACCTCGGCGACCAGCTCGGGGTACCCGGCGAGCTCCTCCACCACGGCGGCGCGGGCGGGTGGGCGCCCGACCAGGCGGAGCAGCGGGCCTGCGGCGCGCGCCGCAGGGCCCGCGACTCCCAGGCGGAGCAGGGCTTTCGCGAGCGCGGCTCCGGCGTCGGCGGGGCGGCCGACGCCCGGTGGCGCGAGGCTGGGGTCCACGAGCACCGCGCCGCGCACGCGCCGGGGGCGCAGCCGCGCGAACGCCTCCGCGTGCAGGCCGGCCAGCGAGTGCCCGACGAGCACGGCCGGTGCGCCGACGGCGTCGAGGACCGCGTCGAGCACGGCCACCTCCCGCCGCGCCGACGAGGGCTGGGGCGACGGCGTGCTCGCCCCGGTCCCCGGCCGGTCGAACCGCAGCACCCGCGCGGAGGTCGCGAGCAGCCGGGTCACCGGGTCCCAGTCGGCGATCGCGCCCGCGAGACCGGACAGGAGCACGACCGGCGGCGCGCCCTCCGGTCCGTCCGCGACGAGGTGCAGGTCCGAGCCCACGACGGTGACCACGGGGCACAGCATGGCGGAAGGGTGGCGCGAGCGTGATCGAGGACAGGGCGTCGAGCCGGAGTCGTTGCCCAGGGCTCGACCGGCCGGGCGCGTGGCTGGTCGCGGCGGCGGTGCTGTACGCGTGCTGGCTGCTCGAACTGGTGCTGCCGACCGGGTTGTCCGTCGTGGACGGCTACGTGAGCGAGCTGCTCGCCGACGACCAGCCGCACCGGTGGCTGTTCCGCGCCACCGACTCGCTCGCCGCCTGCTGCCTGCTGCTCGCCGCGCGCGGCCTGCGCGGGCGGTGGGCGGTCGCCGCCGTGCTCGTCTTCGCCCTCGCGACCCTCGCCGACACCGCGCTGCCGCTCGACTGCGCGCCCAGCACGGATGCGCTGTGCCGCGACCGGGAGGCCGCAGGCGCGGTGTCGCTCAGCCACCACCTGCACCAGGTGACCAGCGTGCTGACGTTCGTCGGCGCGCTCGCCGCCGCGGCGGTCCTGGAGCGGGGCACCCGACTGCCGAGCGCCAGGGTGGTGCTGATCCTCCTCGCCGGGACCGGTGTGCTGTCGGCGGTCCTGGCCAACCAGCCAGGGGCCGGGCTGGTCCAGCGCGTCCAGCTGCTGACCGTCTCGGCCGGGTTGCTGCTCGGCGCGCGGGTGTTGTCCCGAGGGGCGGTCAGGCCGGGTGACGGGCCGCCCCGGTGACCGCCGGGTGGTCCACGTGCACGGTGGCGCCCCCGCCGAAGCCCGAGGTGTCGTGGACGTGCAGGTGGGCCGGGTCGCGGGTGGGCAGCGGCAGGCCACGCAGGTCGAAGGGGGTCAGCGGGACCGGAACGGGGTGACCGCGTGGCCCAGCGCGCGCAGGAGCGCCCGGAACTCGGCCGCGTTCGGCCGGACCCCGAGGCCCGCGTAGCGCAGCGCGTCGCCGTGCTCGGACATCCGCGTGATCAGGCCGTCCGCGACGTCGAAGCGGATCACGTAGTGGTTGCGGTAGGGCTTGCCCGTCCGCGCGACGACCATGTCGCCCGTGGCGGCGAAGCAGGCCGCGCCCTCGGTGGCGCTCCACCGGTGGTCGCGCCAGACCAGCGGGTCGAACTTGGCGAAGATCCCCTCGGTGTAGGCCAGCACCTCGGCCCGCCCCTTGAGGTGGGCGACGCAGAAACCCCTGCCGCGCCCGGAGATCAGCTCCGCCACGCCCTCCGGGGTGCCCGCCTTGCCGGACTGGAGGAAGAGCTGCCGCACGTCCGGCGCGAGCACGTCCGACACGGCGCGGAGGTCCTTGGCCTCCACGGCGCGGACGAAGCGCTGGGCGAGCGCGAGGGGGTCGGGGGTGGTCACTTGCGCCTCCGGCGGAAGTCGTTGCGCGCCAACGGTTGCGGCACCCCTCGATCCTGGGGTCCGCGCCGCGCGCGAGGGAGGCCGCGCCGAGGGTGGTACCGGCAGGGCCAGTCAGGCGGGGAGCGGGAACCGCGGCGGCACAATGGGACCGTGACGACGGAGGACCGGACCGCGTTCGGCGAGTACCTGCGCGGCAGGCGGGCGGCGATGCCCGCGCCCGAGCAGACCGGGCGGCCCAGGACCTCGCGCAGGCGGGTGCCGGGGCTGCGCAGGCAGGAGTTGGCGGACCTCGCGGGCATCTCCGTCGAGTACTGCACCCGCCTCGAACAGGGCCGCGCCACCCGCCCCTCCCGCGAGGTCCTCGCCGCCCTGGCGCGGGCCCTGCGGCTCACGACTCCCGCGCGGGACCACCTGTTCCGGCTCGCGGGCGAACCCGCCCCCGACCCCGGCTCACCGCACGAGGTCGTCCGCCCCGGCCTGCTGCGGGTGGTGCGCGCGCTGGGCGACTCGGCGCCCGTGACGGTGCACGACGGCCGCCTGGACCTGCTGGCCCACAACGACGCCGCCGCCGAACTCCTGCGCCCGGTGTCCGCCACCGGGCCGTTCGCGCGCAACCTCGCCTACCAGGCGTTCACCGCCGAGGGCCGGTCGGAGCTGCTCGACGCGGAGGGCGTCGCGCTGCTCGCCCGCGTGGCCGCCGGGGAGCTGCGCGCGGCGCTGAGCCGCTACCCCGGCGACGCCTACCTGGCGGCGCTGCACGCCGAGCTGACCGCGACCAGCGCGGACTTCCGGGCGCACTGGGCGCGGGCGGAGGTGGGCGACTGGCGGTCGGCGGTCAAGCGGATGCGCCACCCCGAGCTGGGGTGGCGGCACTTCGACCTGGAGCTGCTGCACGACCCCGAGCGCGACCACTGGGTCGTGCTCTACGCGCCCCGCGACGACGCGCCCTAGCCCTCCCCCGCCACGGGTCGACGCGCAGGCGGTCGATCAGGTCGAGCACGGCGGCGTGGAAGGTCTCCGGCTCCAGGTCCGGGTGCGCGAGCGCGGTGAGCACGAGGCCCCGCGGCGTCGCCGCCACCGCGAGCCCGGCGGTGCGCCCGCCGACGCACGGGGCCAGGTGCCCGGCCAGGTGCTCGTGGTAGGCGTGGAACACGGGCCGCAGCGCCAGCACGTGGTCCGCCGCCTGCCTCGGCAGCTCCTCCGGCGGCCCGGTCGCCGCCGTGGCGGTGAGCCGGTCGTCCACCACCTGGAGCGCCCGCTCGAACATCGACCGGCGCAGGTCCTCGATCGAGGCGAAGTCGGCGGGTCACCGACGCGAGCGAGGCGCGGGCGGTCAGGGCGCGTCCACCGGCCCACCCCACGTCCGGGCGTCCTCGCGCGGCGGGAGGCGCTGCGTGATCAGGTCGAACAGGTGCGTCAGCGGCTGCCCGACCTCGCGGCCGAACGCGGTCAGCCCGTAGGTCACCTGCGGCGGGGTGGTGGGCTCGACGCGCCGCCACACCAGGTCGTCCTCGACCAGCACGCGCAGGGTCTGCGAGAGCATCTTCTCGCTGACCCCCCGGATGCTGTCGCGCAGCTCGAAGAACCTGAGGTCGTTGCTCCGCAAGGAGATCAGCACCCAGATGCCCCACCGGCTGGTGACGTGGTCGACCATGTCCCGCGCCGGGCAGTCGGTGTGAAACACGTCATACCGGGCCCCGGAACCACCCTGCGCCAACTGCGAGCCTCCCGCCACGTCCTGAACTTACCCCGAGGTGCGTCCTTACCAAAAGTAAGTTCCGGCTCCTAGCGTCCCGTCTCTCACTGAAGAGCACGCTGTGACGAGGAGTTCTCCATGATCGTGGTGACCGGCGCGACCGGGAACATCGGAACCCCGCTGGTGCGGGCGCTCACCGGCGCGGGCAGGCGGGTGACGGCGGTGTCGCGCCACCAGGCGCAGGCGCCGGACGGGGCGGTGCACGCGGTGGCCGACCTCGCGGACCCGGCGAGCCTGGCCCCGCTGCTGGACGGGGCGGAGTCGCTGTTCCTGCTGCTGTCCGGCGACCTGCACGCCCTGGGCGCCAACCCCGTCGACCTGGTCGACCTGGCCGCGCGCAGCGGGGTGCGCAAGGTCGTGCTGCTCTCGACGCTGGGCGTGGTGACCAGGCCGTTCGGCAGGACCCGGATCGCGATGCGCGAGCTGGAGGACGCCCTGCGCGGCTCCGGTCTCGAGCAGGTGGTCCTGCGGCCGGGCGGGTTCGCCTCGAACGCCCTGTGGTGGGCCGAGTCCGTCCGGGCGCAGCGGCTCGTGGTCGCCCCGTTCGGCGACGTGGGCGTGCCGGTGATCGACCCGGCGGACATCGCCGAGGTCGCGGCGGCCTGCCTGCTGGACGAGACCTGGAACGGGTCGGCGCTGGAGCTGACCGGCCCCGAGGTGATCACGCCCCGGCAGCAGGCCCGGGCCGTCGCGGACGCGCTGGGCGAGCCGGTGCGCTTCCACGAGCTGAGCCGCGCCGAGGCGAAGGAGGCCATGTCCCGGTCGATGCCGGGCGAGCTGGCCGACGACACCCTGGACATCCTCGGCTCCCCCAACGAGGCGGAGCTGCGGGTGAGCCCGGACGTGGAGCGCGTGCTGTCGCGGGCGCCGCGCGCGTTCGCCGAGTGGGCGGCGCGCAACGCCGCGGCGTTCCGCTGATCCCGGCGCGGGCCGGTGGGTGGCCGAAGGCGCGCCCACCGGCCCGCGCGCGCCCGCGACGCGGGCCGCGACCGTAGAGTGGCCGGGTCGGGCGCCCGCCGGTGGTCGGGCGGGCGGAGAGGAGCGGGGCTTGTCGGACAGCCGGGAGCAGGCCGATTCCAGCAGGCCGGTCACCATCTCCTCCATCGCCGCCAGCGCGGGCGTGTCGGCGCCCACCGTCTCCAAGGTCCTCAACGGCCGCTCGGGCGTCTCGGCGGGCACCAGGGCCCGCGTCGAGGCCCTGATCGACGAGCACGGCTACCGCAAGTCCAGCGCGACCGGGCGCGGCGCGGTCGTGGACCTGGTGTTCGACGAGCCCGCCGACATGTGGGGCGTGGAGATCATCCGGGGTGTGCAGCGGGTCGCGCGCAGGCACGGGGTCGGGCTGGTGCTGTCCGAGTTCGGCCCGAGGGGCAGTTCGGTGCGCTGCTGGGTCGACGACGCGCTGGACCGCCGTCCCGCCTGCGTGGTCACCGTCGCGCAGCTCTCCGCCGAGGAGCGGGACCGGCTGCGCGCCAGGGGAATCCCGTTCGTGGTGTTCGACCCGACCGGCGAGCTGCCCGACGACGTGCCGTTCGTCGGCGCGACCAACTGGTCCGGCGGGCGCGCGGCCACCCGGCACCTGACCGGGCTCGGCCACCGCAGGATCGGCGTGCTCACCGGCCAGGACGACCTGCTGTTCTGCCGCGCCCGCCTGGACGGCCACCGCTCCGCCCTGGAGGACGCGGGCATCGCCGCCGACCCCGCGCTCGTCGCGCGCGCCCCGCTGACCAGGGACGGCGGGTTCGCCGCCACCCGAGCCCTGCTGGCCCTGCCCGAACCGCCGACCGCGCTGTTCGCCTGCAACGACCTGCAGGCCCTGGGCGCCTACCGGGCCGCCCGCGAGGCGGGGTTGCGCGTGCCGGAGGACCTGAGCGTGGTGGGCTTCGACGACCTGCCCGTGGGCGACCTGGTCGACCCGCCGCTGACCACCGTGCGCCAGCCCCTCGCGGAGATGGCGGCAGCGGCGGCGGAGCTGGCGCTCGCCCTGGGCCGGGGCGAGCGCCCGCCGCAGCTGGGCGTGGAACTGGCGACCACCCTGACCGTCCGCCGCAGCACGGCCCCGCCGCGCGCGTGAGCGGGCGAGCCGCTGCGGGTGGTGGACCACGGCCGGGGTGCTCGCCGCTCGCACCGCCGGGAGGGCGTCGTCCCACCCGGTATCAGATCCGTCGTGTCCCGCCCGCGCTCACGACGGCGGGGCTGTGAAACGCCAGATCACCGTTGTGCGCGCCCGCGTTGCGGTGGACCACCGGCTCGAAGGTCGCCGTGCCCTCGTCCCAGAGGCTGTGCCGGTCCGCGGTGTTCCAGCCGCAGCCGACCGGTTCCGGCGGGGCCCTGGTGTTGGCCTCGTCGAACAGCCCGGTGTGCTCGCGGGTGCGCAGGGCGCCGTCCAGCCGGCGGGCGGCGATGTCCTGGTCGCCGTCGCCGGTGACGTCGGCCACCGCGCCCACCGGCGATCGGGCGGGCGCGAGCCGAGAGGGCTCAGCGCCCGTCCTCCTCAGCGCCCGTCCTCAGCGCCCGGCGTCCCGCAGCGCCTTGTCGTAGAACTCCCGCAGCCGGTCACCGCCCGCCTTGCGCCACCGCTCGCCCAGACCGTCCACTTCGGACAACCCGGCCCGCCCGCGCAGGATGTCCGCCGTCCGGTCGGCGAACTCCTTGGCCAGGGTGGCGAACTCCGGCGGCTCCTCCACCCGCAGCCCGAACGCCAGCGGCTTGGTCCGGTGGCCCCACTCCCGCGCGTACCAGGCGTGCTGGGCGCGCACCAGGTCCGGGTGGTCGGTGGTCGTGATCGCCTCCGGCGGGCCCGCCGCGAAGCCGTAGGTCAGCGTGATCTCCTTCTGCCCCAGCGGGGTCAGCGCCGGGTTGCCCCGCTCGTCCCGCCTGCTGCGCACGCCCTCCACCCCGTACCGCAGCAGCCGGTGCTCCTCGGCGCCGATCGGCGCGGCGGCGAAGTCGCACAGCCGCAGCAGTTCGCGCACGCGGTCGTCCGGCACGTCCTCGCGCACGAACGCGACCATCGCCGTCGGCGCGGCCACCGGGTAGGTCGGCTCGCCGCCGTCGTGCGCGAACAGCGGCAGCGCGGTCATCCGGAAGCCGGGGTCGGCGGGCCGCTGCTGCGCGACCTGCTCGGCCCACGCGCCCATCCCGCCCTGGTTCACGACCATCCGCCTGGACGCGAACAGCTCGTTGCCGCGGTTCCAGTTGCCCGCCACGATGTCCGGGTGCACGCACCCGGCGTCGTACAGGGACCGGGTGAACCGCACCGCCTCGGCGTACCAGGGCGCTTCGAGCTGGTTGAGCAGCGTGCCCGAGTCGTCGCGCACCCAGTCGCCCCGGCCGCCGAAGGCCCGCACGAGCGAGCGGAACACGTCGCCGAGCGCCCACCGGTTGTTCGCCGGGTCGTTGAGCTGCTTGGCCATCGCCGCGAACTCCTCGGCGCTGCGCGGCGGCTCCACCCCGAGCTGCTCGAACACGTCGTCCCGGTAGAACAGCACCTCGGGGAAGAGCTGGCCGGGGTAGGGCACGCCGTGCAGGCGCCCGTTGCGCACGCACGCGTGCCACGAGTCGGTGGGGATGTTGGCGAGCATCGGGTAGTCGGCCACCTGCCGCGCCGCCATGAGGGCGGCGAGCTTGGCCTGGTAGTCGGCGCCGGACACGGTCTCGAACTTCACCGCGCCGCCCAGGCGCTCGTTGACCGCGTCGTAGTAGGAGTTCTGCCCCAGGCCCGGTGCGGGCGGCCAGAACGACGGGGTCATCGCGGTGACGTCGGCGCTGAGCACCGGCCCACGCACGGCCCGCACGGGGGCGGCCGGGTAGGACAGGTAGCCGGGCACCGAGCCGTTCACGCCGGGCAGGTCGGGCTTGGCGAACTCCACCGGACGGTGTGCGGGCAGCAGCGCCGCGAGCGCGTCGCCGCCGAGCGCGGAACCGCCGCGCGGGACCGGGGCCTGGCACCCGACCAGCGCGGCGCCGCCCGCGGCGGCGAGGAGGCCCAAGAACGCCCTGCGGTCCACAGCCACGTCGGGGTTTCCCCTCATCGGGTCGGGTCGACGGGTTCGTGCTCGAACCGGTCGAAGTGGACGGCGCCGCCGGTGGCGCGCAGGCCGACGACCCGGCCGGTGAAGCCGCCCGCGACCTCGGTGGACAGGTAGCGGCCGTCCAGCGCGGCGAGTTCGGTGACCGCGCCGTCGGGGTGGACGACGCGCAGGGCAACGGTGTCGGGGCCGGTGCGGGCGTCGGCGAGGCGCCGGGTCTCGGTGATCTCGATCTCCAGGACGGCCTCGCCGGGGTCGACCTCGGCGCTGCCCAGCTCGGAGCGGAGCGGGCCGACGTGCGCTCGGGCGGTCGCGCGGCCCCTGGACACCTCGATCCCGTAGTGGTGCCGGTCGTCCAGGCGCACCACCAGGCCGCCGCTGCCCTCGGTGGCGTCGACGACGACGCGGGTCCGGCACGAGCGGTGCTGCTGGCGGATGCCGACGAACTCGCCCTCGGGAGTGGTCTCGGCGGTGGCGCGCAGGGTCAGCCAGCCGGGGCGGGCGGTGGTGGTGCAGCGCTGCGGGGTGCGCTCGCGGAGCGAGATCCAGCGCGGGTGCAGCCGCGGGCCGTCGAAGTGGTCCAGGACCGGCTCGGCCCACGGCTCGGTGGGGCCCGCGACCGGCTCGCCGACGACCGGCCAGCCGTCGACCCAGGTCACCGGGGCCAGGAACGTCTCCCGGCCCAGCACGTGCCAGCCCGGCGTGCCCCCGCCCGGTCGCACGCCGAGGAAGACCAGCCACCACGTTCCGTCCACGGCCTGCACGAGGTCGCCGTGCCCGGTGTTCTGCACCGGGTCGTCGGTGCCCCGGCGGGTGAGGACCGGGTTGTCCGGGTTGGGGGTGAACGGTCCGTTCACCGAATCGCCCCTGGCGATGGACACGGCGTGCCCGCGTTCGGTGCCGCCTTCGGCGATCAGCAGGTACCAGTGCTCACCGATCTTGTAGAGGTGCGGCGCCTCGGGGGCCTTGGCTCCGGGGCTGCCCGACCAGATCCGCGTCTGCTCGCCGAGCGCGCGCCCGGTGGTGGGGTCGATGCGCACCTGGGTCACCCCGGCGCAGGTGCACCAGCAGTTCCCGTCCTCGTCCCACACCAGGTCCGGGTCGATGCCGTGCACACCCGGCAGCGGGATCGGGTCGGACCACGGGCCCGCCGGGTCCTCGGCGTGGAAGAGCAGGTTCCCGCCGCCGGAGACGTTCGTGACGATCAGCCAGAACTTCCCGCCGTGGTGCCGCAGCGTCGGCGCGTACAGCCCACCGGACGGGGCGGCCTCCGCGAGCCGCAACTGCTCCGGCCGGTCCAGCGCGTTGCCGATCAACGTCCAGGTCAGCAGATCACGGCTGCGGAAGACCGGGATGCCGGGGAAGTACTCGAAGCTGGAGCAGACCAGGTAGTAGTCCTCGCCCACCCGGCACACGCTCGGATCGGGGTGGAAACCAGGGATGATCGGGGCGCTCATCTCACCGTCTTCGGTCGGGCCTCATCGGTGCGGAAAATTTCGGGAACCGCTCGGGAAAGTTTCCGCCACGCGGACCGTACCCACGGCTGCGGTGCAGGTCAACGGGGCTTCCGCATTCGACTCGCGTTCGACAAGAGAATTCGACGGCGAGCCGGGAAAATGCTGTTCACATCGTCGAAAAGCAGGTCCGCCGTTGACGCTTTTCCGACCCGCTGCGCAGCATCCGACACCGAAACTCCCCACGTTCGCGTGAAAGAAACTTTCCTGCGCACCAACGCCGATCAGGGCCGTCTCGACGCGTTCCTGGCGGGCTACGAGTTGTCGCGGGACACCACCATCGCGGCGACCGCGGAACCGCGTTTCTCCACGGGCGTCCCGTGGCCGGTCGACGTGATCAGCCACGACCCGCCGGTCCAGTCCGCCGCCACGGGGAACCGGATCACCCTGAAGCCGGAGTTCTTCGCCGGGGCGGCGGACGGGGTGGTCACCCTGGTGTGCCACTTCTGGAGCGGCGAGCGCACCACGTACCGGTCACCAAGGCGGGTGATCAGGTCACCGGGAGCCCGTGAGCCGCGCGGCCGGGACGGGCGCGAGCCGTTCGTCCCACCCGTCCCCCGACACCGGGAACCCCACGCCGGTCAGCTGCTCCGAGACGTCCCACAGCCGCCGCTGGACGTCCAGGTCGTGGGACTGCGGGCTGGACCGCACCACCTTCGGGTGTCCCTTGATCTCACCCAGCCCGCCGGGCCCGTAGTACTGCCCGCCCAGCACCGCCGGGTCGGTGGCCGCGCGCAGGGTCGGCAGCGCGCCCATCGGCGCGGGCTGGGTGAGCACCGGCGCGAGCCAGCCGATCGGCACGCGGAACGCGGCCGGGGTGTTGCGGGCCAGTTCGGTGTTGGACACGCCGGGGTGCGCCGCGACCGCAATGGTGGTGCCGTGCGCGGCGAGCCGTCGTTGCAGCTCGTACGTGAACATCAGGTTCGCGAGCTTGGACTGGCCGTACGCGCCCGCCCTGCTGTACCCGCGCTCCCAGTGCAGGTCGTCGAAGTGGATCGCCGCCTGGATGCGGTGCCCGGTGCTGCTGACCGTCACCACCCTGGAGCCGGGCACCGGCAGGAGGTTCTCCAGCAGCAGGCCGGTGAGCGCGAAGTGGCCCAGGTGGTTGGTGCCGAACTGGAGCTCGAAGCCGTCGCGGGTGGTGAGCTTGGGGGTGTACATCACGCCCGCGTTGTTGATCAGCAGGTCGAGGCGCGGGTGGGCGGCGCGCAGAGCGGCGGCGGCCTCGCGGACCGAGTCCAGCGACGTCAGGTCCAGCTCCTGCACCAGGACCTCGCCCGCGATCCGCTCGGCGGCCTGCTTGCCCTTCTCGACGTCGCGGACGGCCAGCACCACCGTCGCGCCCCGCTCCGCCAGGACCCGCGCGGTCTCGAAGCCGAGTCCGGTGTTCGCGCCGGTCACCACCGCGACCCGGCCGCTCTGGTCGGGGACGTTCCGCTCGGTCCAGTTCTCGCTCATCGTGCGCTCCTCTTAAAGTACCGCCGGTCTGTTACAGGACGGAACAGTAAGAGACCGGCGGTCTCATGTCAAGAGACCGCCGGTTCGTTGTAAGCTCCCCCGGTGACGTTCCAACGGGCCCGGAGCGCGGAGCAGCGGGAGATCCGCCGCCGCGCGATCCTGGACACGGCGGCGGCGATGCTCGACGAGATGCCGGTCGCCGAGCTGAGCCTCAACGAGCTCAGCCGCCGCATCGGACTGGCCAAGTCCAACGTGCTGCGCTACTTCGAGACCCGCGAGGCCGTGCTGCTGGAGCTGCTCAACCGCTTCCTGCGGGAGTGGCTGGCCGCGATCACCGAGGAGCTGGGCGACGTCGACCCGAGCCGTCCGGCCGAGGAGCGGGCCGCCCGCCTGTCCGAGGTGCTGAGCCGCTCGCTGGCCGACCGGCCGGTGCTCTGCGACCTGTTCGGCGCGCAGGGCAGCGTCCTGGAGCAGAACGTCTCGGCCGAGGTCATCGCCCGCCACAAGCACGCCTCGCTGGCCACCCTGGTCGACGCGACCGCCCTGGTGCGCGGCCACGTCCCGGAGCTGGGCGAGGCCGCGCAGGCGTACTGCCTCCAGGTCCTGGTGCTGGCGGGCGCCCTGTCGGCGTACGTGCCGCCGCCCGCGAGCCTGCTGGCCGCCTACCGCGCCGACCCGTCCATCCCGGTGCTGCACGTGCACAGCAGCCCGGAGACGACCACCCTGCACGACCTGCTGCGCGGCGCGGTCGCGATGACCACGACGGGGGCGCTGCCCCGGACCTGAGCTACAGCTCGTGCCCGGTGGTCACGTCGACGTGGCCGGGCAGCGGGTCGTGGCGGTCGCCGACGGTGAGGGTGCCGGTGAGCTCGAACAGCAGGATCGTCGCCCCCCGCTCGGAGAACGGCTTGTGCTCGGCGCCGCGCGGCACGACGAACACCAAGCCCTGCGGGAGGGTGACGACGCGCTCCGGGTCGCGCAGGGCGATGTCCAGCTGTCCGGACAGGACGAGGAAGAACTCGTCGGTGTTGTCGTGGCGGTGCCACACGTGCTCGCCCCGGACCTTGGCGACGCGGACGTCGTGGTCGTTGACGCGCGTGACGATCCGGGGGCTCCACAGGGCGTCGAAGGTGGCGAGTGCGTCGGCCAGTGCGATCTCGGTGCTCATGCCCGTCAGCGTGCGCGCTGCGGGCGGCGGGTGGTGAGTGCTAGAAATCGCACATGTCGCAAGGATCCTCTCAGGGCGCGCACCGGGTGGTGGTGCTCGTGGACGAGGGCTCGAACCCGTTCGAGCTGGGCGTGGCCGCCGAGCTGTTCGGCCTGCGCCGCCCGGAGCTGGACCGGCCCTGGTACGGGTTCGCGCTGTGCGCCGCCGAGCCGGTGACCCGGATGCACGCCGGGATGTTCGCCCTGACCGACGTGCCCGGCCCCGAGGCCGCCGACCGCGCCGACACCCTGATCGTGCCGAACCGCCCCGACCCCGAGGTGCCGCCGTCACCGGCGGTCGTGGACGTGGTCCGCCGCGCCGCCGCCCGCGGCGCGCGCCTGGTGAGCTTCTGCACCGGCGCTTTCACCCTGGCGGCGGCGGGCGTGCTCGACGGCCGCCCCGCCACCACCCACTGGCGCTGGACGGACCTGTTCACCGCCCGCCACCCGCGCGTGCTGCTGCGGCCGGACGTGCTGTTCGTGGACGACGGGGACGTGCTGACCTCGGCGGGCAGCGCGGCGGCGCTGGACCTGGGGCTGCACCTGATCCGCCGGGACCACGGGGCGGAGGTGGCGAACGCGGTCAGCCGCAGGCTGGTGTTCGCCGCGCACCGGGAGGGCGGGCAGCGCCAGTTCGTGCCGCGGCCGGTGCCGGTCGTGCCGGACGTGTCGCTGGCGCCGCTGCTGGACTGGGCGCGGGAGCGGGTGGACCGGCCGCTGGGGGTGGGGGACCTGGCGGCGCGCGCGGCGGTGAGCCCGGCGACGCTGCACCGGAGGTTCCGCGACGAACTGGGCACGACGCCGCTGGCCTGGTTGACGCGGGAGCGGGTGGCGCTGGCCTGCCGGTTGCTGGAGGCGGGCGAGCGGCGGTTGGACGCGGTGGCGGCGGGGAGCGGGTTGGGGACGACGAGCAACCTGCGGGCGCAGGTGCGGCGGCACACCGGGTTGTCGCCGGACGCTTATCGGCGGAAGTTCACGACGGCGGGGGTGGAACGGGCCGGTGGGACGGGGTGATGGCGAGGGTGGCGCTGCGCGCGGTCCGGTGCGTGCCGGGCGGGAAGACGGCAGGCGGTTCTTCGCGGTCCGGGGGGCGGGGTGGTCCCTGGCCGGTCTTCGCCCTGGCCGGTGCGCGCCTGGTCGACTTCGGGGCCGACAGCGTCGAGGTGGGGAGCGCCCGGTTCGACCGGGTCGCCTCCAGCGGCGACGCCCGGTTCACCGAGGCCGTGCCACCGACCGCGCCGGGTTCGCCGTTCCGGTCGGGGCCGGGGACGTGCTGGCGCCTGGCGCCCCGGATCTGCGGCGCGCCGGTGGAGCACGGCGCCCCACGGGTGGTCACGGCACCGAGAGCACCACGCTGAAGTCCCGCACCGCCCCCGCGTCCTCCCCCACCGGCTCCCCGTCGACCGCGATCCAGGCGTGCGCGGCGAACGGCTGGGTGACCACGCCGGTGCGCCACTGCGGCCACGTGCCGCGCAGCCTGCACAGCAGCGCCGCCGCGATGGAGCGCTGCAAGCACCTCGGCCCGGCGCACGCGATGCTCACCGACACCACCGCCGTGCGCGCCCGCAGGGCCTGGGCGGTGGTCGCGGGGCGGGCGCCGCGGCTGGCGAGCAGCAGCGCGCGGCGCAGGCGGTGCGGGGGCAGCCCGGTCAACGCCCTCGCCGCCGCGACCGCCAGGAGCGCGGCGGGGCGCTGCCGCCACGGCAGGCGGTCCGCCGACTCCAGGGTCATGCGCAGGCCGCTCATCGCGCGGTCACCCCCGCGTCGCGCAGCGCGGACACCAGGGCGTCCACATCGGACCGCACCGCGCCCGCCGCGTCGGGGAAGCGGGCGCCGAGGTCGGCCGCCGCCGTGTCCGGGGTGCCGCCGTCCAGCAGGTGGCGCAGCACGAGCGCGCCGGTGCCGTTGACCATCCAGTAGCGGCCGGTGCGGCCGTCGAGCAGGACCAGGCCGTGCGGGGTCGTGGTGACGGTGACGTGCGGGGCCAGTGCGAAGGTCATCGTGCCTCCTCGGCGGGGAGCGCGGCGGGGTCCAGCGCCCTGAGCCACAGCTCGCAGGCGAGCGTCGGGTCGAACGGCATGAGCGGGCGGGCGTCGGCGTGCGCGGCGCGCAGGACGTGGCGCAGCGGCGCCGGGTCGATCAGGCCGCGCGCGGCCAGCCGGGAGTCCTCGAACAGCGCCAGCAGCTCGTCCCTGCGCCCGCGCAGTCCCGCGTACAGCTCGGCGCTGGCGTCGTTCTTGGTCTGGCGGCGCAGCACGTCGGCCGGGACCAGGCCGCGCATTGCCGTGCCGAGCACGGGTTTGAAGCGGTGGTGGTCGATCCGGTCGGCGAACCGCAGCGACAGCACCGCCTCCAGCACCCGGTCGTCGGTGAACGGCGCCTCGAAGGTCACGCCGGACGCCGAGGCGATGGCGGAGTTGCGGCGCACCGCCCTGCCGTTGACGGCGGTGATCCGGAGCATCTCGTGCTGCGCCGGGATCGGCGAGAGCGGTTCGGGGGCCGACGCCGCGGCCTCGCGCAGGGCACGCCGGACGGTCGCGGCGGCGTCCCGGCTGGTCCACGGCGGCAGCAGCGGCTCGACCTCCCACGCGGGCGCGCCGAACGCGGTCGGCGGGCGGCCGAGGCGGTCGGCCTGGTCGGCCAGCCAGCGCGGGTAGGGGCGGTGGAAGGCGAGCACGCCCGCCGTGGCCGCCAGCGACCAGCGCCGGTGGGCGCGCAGGGCGCGGGCGTGCCGCACGGCCGCCAGGGGCCGCTGCCGCGCCAGGGCGTGCAGGGCCATCGTGCCCGCGTGGAACAGCTCGTCGCCGCCGATGCCCTGCAGGTGCCTGCGGGACCCGAGCGCGGCGACCGCGCCTGCCAGGTGCTCGTTGGTGGCCCGGCCCCTGGCGAACACCAGGGGTCCCTGGCGGTCGTGGCGGACCCGCTCCAGCGGCGCGAACCAGTCCGGCGCGCGGCCCGCCGGGACGACGACGTGGTGCGCCTGCCCCAGCGCGGTCGCGGCGCGGGCGGCCTGCTCGCGGTCGTCGGAGAAGCGGCCCAGCGCCTCGTAGTGGACGGTGACCAGGTCGGCCGGCCCGCGCGCGGCCAGGAAGCACAGGGTGGTCGAGTCCAGGCCGCCGGACAGGTCGGCGCTGACCGTGCCGCCCTGCCGGGTGCGGGCGGCGACCGCGTCGAGCAGCGCGTCGCGGACCGCGCCACCGTCGCCGAGCGGCGCGGTGGGCTCGGGCGGGGTCCACCAGCGGCGGGTGCGGCAGGCGCCGTCCCGGTCGACCTCCAGGCACTCCCCCGTCCTCGGGACGCGCACGCCGCGCCACGCGGTGCGCTCGCCCAGCGGCCAGGGCGGGCCGAACGGCGCGAGCAGCTCCAGCGCGAGCTGCTCCTCGTCGACCTGGGCGCCGATCAGGTCGGCGAGCAGGTCCGGTCGGTCGGAGGCGAGGGTCGCGCCGCGGACGGTGGCGTGGCAGACCTGGCGGGCGGTGGACAGGGTGCCCTGGGCGCGCACCCGGCCGTCGATCGAGGCGAGGGCGTGGAAGCTGCCCGCGATCGCGCGGAGCAGCGGGTCCAGGTCGGCGGTGGAGCGCACCGCGCGCAGCCCGCGGGTCAGCTCGGCCGGGGTGGTGAGCGCGGGTCCCAGGAGCACCAGGCGGTTCGGGCCGTGCTCGGCCGCGGTGATGTCGTCGTCGTGCCAGTCGCCGACGAGCCACGGCCTGCCCGAGTGGTGCCTGATCTCCTTCGGGCCCACCCCACCCGCCGGCCCCGGTGGGAGCGCGCGGTCCGGGAGCACCAGGAAGGTCATCGTGGATCTCCGCCCGTCAGCAGGGGAACGCGCCCGCGACCGGTCCTGCGCGGCGCCGGTCGCGGGCGCGTCGTCGACTCCTCAGCGGTCCTTCCCCGGTCGGGGGATCAGAACCACCAGGCGCCCCAGGGGCCGTCCAGCCAGTAGCCCCGGTTGGTGAGCTGGGTCAGTTCGGCGAAATCGCCGATCTCGACCAGGCAGGGGGCCTCGTACACCTCGACCGCGTTCTCCATGCTGTCCTCCGGGCACTTCGTGGATGAACCGCGCGGCGACCGGGAGAACCGGCCGCCGGAACCATCCTCACCGCCCGGACCGGCCGCCGTATTGGACGAAATCGCCATTCCCGCCGCGCGGCGCCGCACCGCCTCGGGTGTCGATCCGGTGAGCAGGCGGCACTCGCGGGTGAAGTGGGCCTGGTCGTAGAAGTCGCACTCGGCCGCGACGCGCGAGCCCGGCAGGCCCGCGGCGAGCAGGCGCAGCGCCCGGTGCAGGCGCAGGACCCTGGCGGCGGTCTTGAGGGGGACGCCGAGCTCGGCGGTGAAGCGGCGCGAGAGCTGGCGGTGGCTCCAGCCGGACGAGGCGGCGACCTGCGAGATCAGCGCGGCGCCGTGGACCTGGCTGAGGGCGTGCCAGGTCTGCCTGACCGGGGCGGGGACCGGGGTCGCGCGCTCCCAGAGGCGCAGCAGGGCCGCGTCCAGGGCGTGCAGGCGGGTAGGCCGGTCCGGTGCGGTGGACGCGCTGCGCAGCGGTTCGGCCAGGGCGGCGGCGTGGAGGCGGGCGCCGCGCGAGCCGAGGACGGCGGCGGGATCGGCGTGCCCGGTGAGCGCGGCGACGGCCCAGGGGTGCACCAGGGCGTCGATCCTGGCGCAGTCGCGGCAGGCGGGGTCGGGGTCGGCGGTGAAGCGCGCCAGGGGTGGTTCGCACACGACGTGCGCGGGTGGCGGGAATCGTGTTCCGGTGGGTTCGGGAAAGTGGAAGGACAGGGTGGCGGTGGCGTCCGGGGGTTCGCGTCCGTCGGCTCCGGTGCGGTAGCGGATCACCGCTTCCCGCAATCCGCCGCGCGGGCGCGGGGTGGTGAAAGGCGCGTCGGCGGTGGCTGTCACGAAAACCCCCCAGGTTTCGGACTCGTCGGGGGAACGTAGCAATCGCGTTCGGCAGCGGGTATCAGCCGAACGGTTCACGTGGTGGCGGAATGATTTTCGTGTTTTTGCCGGGGCATTGGTGAGCGGTGGTGGTTCGGGCTGTTCGCCCGCGGGGCGCGGGGGTCGGCGCTAGCCTGCGGCGAATGGACTCCCCCGCGGCCGAGCCCCGCGCCCCGCGCCCCGTCGAGCAGTACTTGCGGGAGCTCCCCCGCAAGCGGATCGCCGCCGGGGTGGTGCTGCGCGACGGGGCGGGGCGGGTGCTGCTGCTCCAGACCAGCTACAAGGCGAACTGGGAGGTGCCCGGCGGGGTCGTGGAGGAGGGCGAGTCGCCGTGGGCCGCGGCGGTGCGCGAGCTGCGGGAGGAGGTGGGGCTGTCCAGGCCGCTCGGGCGGTTGCTGGTGGTGGACCACGTGGCCGAGCACCCGCACGAGGGGGTGGTGCGGCCGGAGGGGGTGGCGATGCTCTTCGACGGCGGGCTGATCACGGCGGAGCGGGTGGCGGGGCTGGTGTTCGGGGACGGGGAGATCGTCGCGGCCAGGTTGTGCCCGCTCGACGAGGCCGGGCCGCTGCTGCGGCCGATGCTGGCCGCCCGGTTGGGCGCGGCGCTGGAGGCGGTGGCCGAGGGGGTGGTGGCGCTGTGCGAGCAGGGGCGGCGCGTGGGGTGACGCCCCCGCTCGCGGGAGCCGGTCAGCCGGTGGTGCGGCGCGTTCCCGCCGCGAGGTAGAGGCTGTCGTGGACGCCGTCGGCGCAGCGCAGGCCTTCCAGGTCGCGGCGGGTCTTGGCGACCTGTCCGTCGGCGCGGACACCGGCCGCGCCCAGCAGCGGCACCAGTTCGGCGACCACCTCCACGGCCGTGTCCACGCCGTGCGCCTTCGTCGCCGCGCCCCACGACTCGGCGTCCGGGTCGCCGCCCTCGGCCAGGAGCGCGGCGTTCGCGGTGGCCAGCAGCGCGGAGCACAGCCTGGCGTGGGCGCGGCCGAGGGCGTGCAGCGCGGTGTCGCGCAGTCGGGGCACCTCGCCTCGGGCTCGGCGGTCCACCAGGTGCGCGGCGGTGGTGTCGAGCACCGCCGCCGCGGCCCCCAGCGCGGTGGCGGTGACCAGAGGGCGGTAGGCGGCGAAGTGGGCGCGCAGCAGGGACGTCCCGTCGCCATCGAGGAGTTGGGCGGGGCGCAGCGGCACCCGGTCCAGCTCCAGCACGCCCCACGACCAGCCGGCCAACCCGGCCGGTGGCAGCGGGAGCCTGCGCAGGCCCGGTTCGGCCGCGTCGACGGCGGCGACGCGCAGGCGCCCGTCCGGGACGCGGAGCAGGACCGCGAACACCCGCGCCTCGGTCAGCCTGCTGATCCACGTCTTGCGCCCGCTGACCAGCCAGGTCCCCGCCGGACCCGGCCGCGCGACGGTGCGGGTGCCCACCCTGGCCCCGGTGTCGAACACCGGTGGTCGCAGCTCCGGTTCCCGCTCGGGGTGGCGCCAGGTCAGCGTCTTGTCGTTGATCGTGCGCACCCCCGCGCCCAGGAACACCCGGTCGGCCAGCACGCACTCGCCGGTCAGGTGCGAGCCGGGCGAGCAGCGCACACCCGATCCGATGCGGGTTCCCCGCTCGACGGTCAGGGCGTGGCCGAGCTGGGTGCCCGCGCCCACCCGGACCCCGGTGCGCAGCAGGGTGTGGTGCCCCACCACGGTTTCCGCCCCGACCCGCACGCCCGCGTAGGCGATGGCGCCCGCGCGCAGCACGGCCCCGGCGTCCAGCAGCGCGTTCCCGCCGGTCCCGGTCCGCTCGCGCCCGAAGGCGCAGCCGAGCTCGGGACGGCCCAGCACCGCGCGCTCCTCCACCCGCGCGCCCGCGCCGATCACGGCGCCGCCGTGCACCACGGCGAACGGCCCGACGCGCGCCCCGGCGTGCAGCACCACCGGCCTGGCGACGCCCAGCTCGTCGCAGGGCACGAACACCGCGAACCGGCTGATCTCCACGCCCCGGTCGGCGTGCAGCAGCCCGAGCCGCTCCAGCTCGGCGGCGATGCGCTCACGTCCCGGAGCGGTGGGCGCGTGGTCGTCGATCTTCATCCTGGCCTCCCGTCGCGGCACGGGTCGGTGAGGTGGCCGCGAGGACCCCGGCACACCGGCCGGGGCAGTGGAACGACCAGAGGGCTTGCACGCTGCGGCAGGGTTTTGCACAACACGCACAACGGCAGTCCGGACCCGGAAGACCGGGGCTAGGGTCGGATCGCGGGCCTGAGCGAGGAGAGCGCGGGCGATGCCGGACTGGCTGACC
This sequence comes from Actinosynnema pretiosum, assembly GCF_002354875.1. Taxonomy (GTDB): domain Bacteria; phylum Actinomycetota; class Actinomycetes; order Mycobacteriales; family Pseudonocardiaceae; genus Actinosynnema; species Actinosynnema auranticum. The sequence continues at coordinate 3,899,385 of NZ_CP023445.1, read as the reverse complement.
GACCAGGTGCGAACCGCCGTCGAGAGCGGCGACGCGGGCTCGATCGTGCGCGCGGTCCGCACGGCCCGGCGGTGGAGCCTGGAGCAGCTGGCCGGACGCTGCGCCTACTCGATGTCCAGCCTGTCCCGGATGGAGCGCGGGCTCCAGCCCCTGCGGGACGTCGAGCAGTTGAGGCGCATCGCCGCGGTACTCCAGGTGCCACCTGACCTGTTCGGGGTAATCGACACGGACCGCTTACCGGTGCGCACCCCGCCGAGCCCCGCTAGGGTCGGCCGGGTCCTGGCCGCGCCGGAGGAAGACGGGCCCATGCGTCGACGCACCGTGCTGACCGGTCTCGTGGGCTTGGCGGGCGCGCTCGGCGAACCTCGGGCGGCGGGAGCCGTCGCGGACCCGGTCGGGGCGTTGCGCGCGAGCGTGCTGGACCCGTTCCCGGCCACCGGTCGGCCGGTCGGGCTGGACGCGCTGCGGCGGGCGCTGACCGCCGCGCACGCGCTGTTCGACCGGGCCGAGCACCTCGAACTGGCCGCCGGGATGCCCGCCCTGCTGGCCACCGCGACAGCCACCAAGGACGCTTCCGGCGGAGCCGGCGCCACGCAGGCGGTTGACCTGCTCTCCCGCGCCCACGTGCTGGCCAGCGAGCTGGGCATCAAGCTGAACGAGGCCCAGGTGGCCTGGACCGGCGCCGAGCGGGCGCGCCGGGAGGCCGCCGAGTCCGAGGACCCGCTGGTCGTGGCCCGCGCGCACCGGGCGTGGGCGATCGCGCTTCGGCACAGCGGGCACCACGAGCCGGCGCGCAAGTGCGTTCTCGACACCGCCGACGCGCTCGGCCGCGAGCTGGCCAGCGGCGGGGCCCGCCTGCTGGCCCCGTACGGGAAGCTGCTGTCCACGGCCGCGTACACCGCCGCCGTGGGCGGTGACCGGGACCAGGCGCTCGCGCTGATCGCCGAGGCCACCGCCGTCGCACCGGACCCCGTCGACGTGCGGCTCTACGAGATCAGCGTCCGGTGCGCCCTGGGCGACTACGGCACCGCCGTGGACCTGGCCCGCAGGCTCGATCCCAACCGCGTCACGCCGGTCGAGCGCCGCGCCCGCTACTGGACCGACGTGGCCCGGGCGCTGCACGGCCGGGGCAGGCACGCCGACAGCTACCGGGCCCTGCGCGCGGCCGAACTCCTCGCGCCCGCCGAGGTGCGCTACCGCAAGTCGGTCCGGGCGGTGACCGAGGGGCTGCTGCGGCAGCGCTCCGGTGACCACCTGCCGGGGCTCAGGGCGCTCGCGGCCCGCGCGGGCGTCACCGGCTGACGCGCCGGGTCGCCCGCGCGGGCCAGCCGGTCAGGCGAACAGCTCGCCCAGCAGCTCCGGGCCGATCTCGATCGGGGCCGGGCGGTACGACGGGGGCTCGCCCAGGCCCAGTTCGCGGACCAGGAAGTCCCAGCAGCGGGTTCGGACGTAGGACAGGTGGTCGATGAAGGCGTGCTCCGCGCCCGGCACGATCAGCAGGTCGAAGTGCTTGTTCGCGGCCACCAGGGCGTCCGCCAGGCGCAGGGTGTGGGTGGGGTGGACCCGGTCGTCCAGCTCGCCGTGGACGAGGAGGAGCTTGCCCTGCAAGCGGTCCGCCAGGGCGGTGTTGGAGGTTCGGGCCCAGGCCTCGGGGTTGTCGGCGCCGTCGTAGGCCTCGATGAAGTCGGCGCTGAACGTGGTCGCGTCGTGGTAGCCGGACAGGGACACGCCCACCCGGTAGAGGTCGGGGTGGTCGAGCACGGCCCGGACCGAGGCGTAGCCGCCGCCTGAGTGGCCGAAGGCGGCCACGCGGGTCAGGTCGAGCCAGGGGCGGGTCTCGGCGAGCTGGCGCAGGGCCGCGGCGTGGTCGGCCAGGTTGCCGCCGTCCGCGAGGCGGCCGTAGGAGGCGTCGTGGAACGCCTTGTCGCGGCCGGGCGTGCCCCGGCCGTCCAGGGCGAGCACGACGAGGCCCAGTGCCGCCAACGGGTCCGCGTCCAGGCCCATGCCACCGGGGTCGAAGCACGGGTCGACCCTGGTGACCTGCGGGCCGGGGTAGATCGTGTCCACCACCGGGTAGCTGCGGGACGGGTCGAAGTCGTGCGGGAGGTGGAGGGTGCCGTAGAGGTCGGTGACGCCGTCCGCGGCCTTGACGCGGAAGCGCTGGGGCGGGGTCCAGCCGGTGGCGGTCAGGGCGTCCGCGCAAGCGCGTTCCAGTTCCAGCAGGACCTCTCCGGACCAGTCGCGGACCACGGTCACCGGCGGGGTGTCCACAGTGGACATCGAGTCCAGGTAGAAGTCCGCCGCCGGGGTGACGGCGTGGTCGAAGGCGTCGTCGGTGAGCGGGGTGAACCCGGTGCCGTCCAGGCGGACGCTGCACGTGGTGCGCCGGTACGGGTCCTCCGGGACCAGGCCGGAGGCGGTGAAGTGCACGACGCCGTCGGCCACGCGGAGGATCCGCCGCACCGCCCACTCCCCCGACGTCACCTGCCCGAGCAGCTCGCCGGTGCGCAGGTCGTGGCGGTAGAGGTGGCCCCAGCCGTCGCGCTGCGAGTACCACAGGACCTCGTCCGCCAGCACCCGCACGATCGGCGGCTCGTACGCCCACTGGTTCGGCTCGACGCGGGTGGGGCCGGACTCGCTGAGCACGGTGGTGACCTCGCCGGTGGCCGGGTCCATCCGGTGCAGGGACAGGGTTCTGCGGTCGCGCGGCTGGCTCAGGTAGTAGACCGACGCGCCGTCCTCGGACCACCACGCCCACCCGGCCGCGACCGGGGAGAGCATGGCCGTCCGGAGCGGTTCGCCCTGGGAGCGGACCACCTCGCCCGTCTCGACGTGCAGGACCACCAGCTCGCACAGCGGCAGGTGCTCGTCGCCCGCGTGCGGGTAGCGCTGGGGGTGGGTGCGCGGGGCCGCGCCGCCCGGCGGGGCGGACTCGACCAGGATCTCCCGGCGCACCAGGCGCTCGTCGGTGCGGTGGGTGAGGACCCTGGTGGAGTCCGGGGACCAGGCCGCGGCGGGAGGCAGGTGGGGCAGGCCGATCTTGCGGAGCAGGGTGGCGTTGCCCAGGGCCTGGGGGCTGGTGCCATAGGCGTGGTCCGGGGCGCCGTCGGTGGTGAGCGGGCGCTCGGCGCCGTCGGGCAGGGCGCGGGTCCAGAGGTCGTCGCCCCGCCTGGAGATCGCGTGCCTGCCGTCCGGGGACGGCACCTCCAGGGGCGCGATCGGCGGCGGGGGTTGCTGTGCGGCCAGGAGGTCGGCCAGGGCCTGCTCGGTCAGGTCGGTGCGGGCGCCCGCCGCCGGGTCGGCCAGGGTGTGGCGCTTGCCGTCGGGGGTGTCGACCGAGTACCAGAAGCGGGCGCCGCCGTCGATCCACTGCGGACGGACCTTGTCGCCGACGACGAGCTCACCGGGGCGGGCCGGGCGGCGGAGGAGGAGTTCGGCGGTGCGGTAGTTCCCGGTGAGGTCCACGGTGGGTTCTCCTTGTCGGGTGGGGGGGATCAGAGGCTGGCGGCGGCGATGTCGCCGTGGGAGGTGGTGGCGCGGATCGCCAGGTCGGCGGCGCCGGTGGTGTTGCGCAGGGAGTTGCTGACGCGGCCGTGGGCGGTGCCCGCGTCCAGCGAGGCGCTCACGCCGGTCGCCGCGTGGACCGAGACGTCGCCGGACCCGGTGGTGAGCACGACCTCGCCGCGCACGGCCTCGGCGACGCGGATGTCGCCCTTGCCGGTGGTGATCTCGGCGGGACCGGTCAGGCGGGTGACGGTGACGTCGCCGGACTGCGTGGTCAGGCGCAGGGACCCGGCCTCGTCCAGCTCGACCGAGCCGTGGGCGCACTCGACGGCGACCTCGCCGAACCGGCCGACGCCGCGCAGGTCGGCGCTGGCGGTCCTGGCCTGGACGCGGGAGCCCTCGGGGAGCTCGACGACGACCTCGACGAAGCCGGTGGCGCCGAGGAGGCGGTTCCCGGCGGGGGCGGACCCGACGCGCAGGACGCCGTCGCGGTAGTCGACCTCGGTGCGCTCGGCGGCGGCCACGTCGCGGCGCTTGGCGGGGTTGGCGGGGCGGACCCGGACGGTGGTGTCGGCGCGGTCGGCGGCGATCAGCCGGACGGTGCCCGCGGGGATGTCGAGGACGGTGGTGACGGGGGTGGTGGTGGCGAACTTCCGCATGGTTCCCAGCTCCTGCGCTCGTTGTTTCTGACATCGCAAACGCTACGTTGCGTTCACTGATTCAGCAATGAGCTTGTTGCATTGCTGGAGAGTTTTAGCAGTTCAATGGCCTAGTTTCATTGCAATGGGTTTGAAGATCAACGCAACACCGCGCGAGTTGCGTTGCAATGAGGTGAGGGTGAAAGCTAAGCTGCGGACCCCAACGGGAGCGCAGAGGAGAACCAAGGTGCCCGGAGGCAGGCTCACCCCGCAGGAACGCCAGCAGATCGCGCTGGGACTGGCCGACGACCTCCCGTACGCGGAGATAGCCCGAAGGCTGGACCGCCCCACCTCCACCATCACCCGCGAGGTGACGCGCAACGGCGGACCGGTCGCCTACCGGGCCGACCTCGCGCACCACGCCACCGAGCAGCGCGCCCACCGGCGCAGGCGGGCCGCGCCGCGCGGGCGGCAGGCGCTCCCCCAGGCGCACGGGCGGGACGCGCGGGCGGTCGACGAGTTCGAGGAGTCGCTGGCGGCGCTGTTCGCGCAGCAGGGGTTGCCGAAGATGACCGCGGGCGTGCTGGCGTGCCTGTACGCCACCGACACCGGCTCGGTCACCGCCGCGGACCTGGTGCGGCGCCTGCGGGTGAGCCCGGCGTCGGTGTCGAAGGCGGTGGCGTTCCTGGAGTCGCAGGGGCTGATCCGCCGCGAGCGCGACGCGGGCCGCCGCGAGCGGTACGTCGTGGACCCGGACGTCTGGTACCAGTCGATGATCTCCAGCGCCCGCTCCAGCGCGGACATGGCGGTGATGTTCCGCTCGGGGGCCGCCGTGCTCACCCCCGGCACGCCCGCGGCGGTGCGGCTGGAGAACATGGCGCGGTACGTGGACTTCGTCGCCGAGAGCCTGGCCGCCGCCGCCGAGCAGGCCCGCGCGATCCTGCACGGCGGACCGGACTCGGCGCAGGGGCCGGAAGTGTCAGGGGGCGCGGCTACCGTCGCGCCATGACCGATCTGCCCGGAATCCAGCGGCGCGAACTGGCCGCGCTCGTCGACGACCTGGCCGCGCTCGCGCCCGAGCGGTGGCGCGCGGCCACGCTGTGCCCGGAGTGGGACGTGGAGCAGGTCGTGGCGCACCTGGGCGCGGCGGCCACGACCACCCTGCCGCGCTGGGTGCTCAGCATGGTCGGCGCCCGGTTCGACGCGGACCTGCACAACCGGCGCCGCCTCGCCGACTTCCGGGGCGCGGACCCGGCGGAGACGCTGGAGCGGTTCCGGGCGGTCGGACCGATCGCGCTGCCGACGCGCTCCTCCCCCGCCGGGCTGGGCGAGCTGCTGGTGCACGCCGAGGACGTCCGCAGACCGCTGGGGCTGCGGCGCGCCCCCGACGCCGAGGGGCTGCTCGCGGTCGCGGAGTTCTTCGCCGCCAAGGACTTCGCGGTCAACAGCAAGACCCTGGTGCGGGGGCTGGCGCTGCGGGCGGACGACGCGGACTTCCGCAGCGGGGAGGGGCCCGAGGTGCGGGGGCCGCTGCTGTCGCTGGTCATGGTGATGGCCGGTCGCCGCGCGCACCTGGCCGACCTGACCGGGAACGGGGTCGCCGAGCTGGACGGGCGGCTGGCCCCGGCCTGAGCGCGGCCTGCCTGAGCGCGGCCTGCCTGAACGCGGCCGGGCCGGGCGCGGCCGGACCGGGCGCGGGAATTGTGGGTGGTTCCCGCGCCGGGACCTGCTACGGTGGCCGCGATGACCATCCGCACGAACGAATCGGAGGTCTCTTTCGCTCAAGGTGAGTGCTGATGCACCACACCTCGACCGCGAACGAGAACCCTCGTCTCACCGCCTGGTCGCACGTGCGCTCGTTCGCCGTGCCGACATCCATGATCGAGTCAGCGACGGCCCGCCGGGTGACCGGCGACTGGGCCGGGGCGTGCGCCGCCGCGCGCGTCGACGTCGACCTGGACCTGAGAGCCGCAGGCCGCGCCCACGGCGAGCACCTCGTCGCGCGGGTTCGCGACGACCTGCGCCACCTCGCGCCCGACCTGCTGCGCTGGCACTTCCCCCGGATCGCCCCGGACGGACTGCTGCGGCCGGGGCTCACCGCCCCGCTGGCCCGCTACGGGCCCGGCGGGGTGCACCTGGTGGCGCGGACCCCGCCGTCCTGGGCGGGCGCCGGGCAGCGGATCAGCCTGGCGCTGTGGGACCCCGAGCGCCCTCGGGACGGGGCCGGGCAGCACCCGCACCCCCGGCCCGATCGGCGCTTCCGGTTCGACCTGCACCGGCACCTGTGGGACGTCCGCAGGTCCGGTGAGCTGCGGGAGCGGGCCGGTGACGGCGTCGTCCCCGGCGCGCTCGCGGTCGACCCGGACGCCGCCGAGGTCCTCGCGCTGGTCGACGGCGCGGCCGTGGACCGGTGGGCGGCCGAGGCGGCGCTGGTGCTGCGGGCCGACGGGTCCGACAGGCCCGACGCGGATCGCGTGCTCGTGCGGCTGACCGCGCGGCACCGGCTGGTGCTGCGGGTCGACGGGCGGGAACCCCGGCTCACCGGGGCTTCCCGGCGCGACCGGGGCCTCGGGCTCCCGGTGCTGCCCGACGCCGCCACCCTGCTCCCGCCCGACGTGGAACTGCTGCGGGCCGGGCTGATCGGGCCCGACCGGTTGCACCCGCTCGTCGCGGCGGCGCTGCGCCCCGGTCACGGCCCACCCGACGCGTCCCGCAGTCCTGACGCCCCAACGGGTTCGCGCGCGGTGCGCTGCCGGGGGGCCGCGCACCGGATCGCCGTGGTCGACGGGGTGCTCGTCGCGCTGGACCACGACCCGGTCGAGCTGCGCCGCGAGGAGCTCCTCGTCGCGCTCGGCGGTCCCGGACTGCCGTGCCTGCGGGCGATCGACGACGTGCACCGCCACCCCGAGTCCCTCGTGGACGTCAAGGCCCTGCTCGGGCACGGCGACGCGGCGGGCGCGCTCGACGTCGTGGAGGGCCTGCTCGGGCCGGAAGCCGTGCTGCGCGGCGGGGTCCTGCGCGACGAGCTCGAAGCCGCCGCGCTCGGCAGGATCGCGCACGGGGTGTTCCGGGCCCAGCTCACCGGGCGCGGGACGCGCAGGGCGTACTGGGACCGGCGCGGCTGGGTGACCCAGGACTGGTCCTGGGACTGGGACACCCGGCGCGGGGTCGCCCCGCGCCCACGTCGTCGACGCCGCCCCTGAACCGCAGCTGAGCACCACCTCCGCACCAGCCGCGCCCCCGCCGGGGACGCGCGGCTCCCACCCGACCCCGGACAAGGTGACCCACCATGACCTCGACGCTGACCACCGCGCCCCGCACCGACCCGCTGGGCGCCGCCACCGACCTCCTGGCCCTGCTCCAGGACACCACCACCGAACCGCGCCCGAACGACCAGCTGTCGGCGCTGACGCTGGCCGTGTCCGCCGACCTGCCGGTGCTGCTGTGGGGTGAGCCGGGCATCGGCAAGACCGCCGCCCTCACCCAGCTCGCCGACTCGCTCGACCTGCCGCTGACCACCGTGATCGCCAGCGTGCACGAGCCGTCCGACTTCTCCGGGCTGCCGGTGGTCGGCGACGACCCGGCGGCGCAGGGCGTGCCGATGGCCCCGCCGGACTGGGCCGTGCGCCTGGTGCGCGCCGGGCGCGGCCTGCTGTTCCTGGACGAGCTGTCCACCGCGCCGCCCGCCGTGCAGGCCGCGCTGCTGCGCGTGGTGCTGGAGCGCCGGATCGGCTCGCTGGCCCTGCCGCCGGGGGTGCGGATCGTGGCCGCCGCCAACCCGCGCGCCTCGGCCGCCGACGGGTGGGAGCTGAGCCCGCCGCTGGCCAACCGGTTCGTGCACCTGGGCTGGACGCACGAGCACGAGGTGGTGGTGCGCGGGCTGGGCGGCACGTGGCCGCGGGCGGCGCTGCCGCTGCTGGACCGGGCGGCGCTGCCCGAGGCGGTGGCGTTCGCGCGGCGGGCGGTGTGCGGGCTGCTGGCCGCGCGGCCCGCGCTGGTGCACCGGCTGCCGAAGAACGAGGTGGCGCGCGGCGGGGCGTGGCCGTCGCCGCGCACCTGGGACATGACGCTGCGGCTGGTCGCGTTCGCCACCGCCGCCGGGGTGTCGCGGGACGTGCTGTCGCTGCTGGTGCGCGGGACGGTCGGGGACGGGCCGGGGCTGGAGCTGCTGGCGGCCGTCGACCGGATGGACCTGCCGGACCCCGAGGAGCTGCTGGCCGACCCGGCGGCGGTGGTGCTGCCCGAGCGCGGGGACCTGCGGCAGACCGTGCTGGAGGGGGTGGTGGAGGCGGTGCGCGCGCGGCCGGACCGGGGGCGGTGGGACGCGGCGTGGGTGATCGTGGCGCGGGCGCTGGAGAGCGGGCCGCCGGACGTGGTCGTGGTGCCCGCGTCCACGCTCGCCGCGCTGCGCCGGGAGGACTGGGAGGTGCCCGCGACGATCGAGCGGCTGGCCGGGGTGGTCTCGCTGGGCAGGCGGGCGGACCGGGCCGCGGCGGGGCGGGCGGCGGCCGTGGCGGGGCGCAGGCGGTGACGGTGCTGGACGAGGCACCGCACGCGGCCCGGCTGGACGAGGAGAAGCTGTACGCGGCCCGGCTGCACGCGGCCCGCACCCGCCCCTACCTGGCGACGGCCCTGTTCGCGCTGCGGGTGGTCGAGTCGCGGCGGGTGCCGACGATGGCGGTGGACGAGCACTGGCGGTGCTACGTCTCGCCCGCGTTCGCGGACCGCACGCCGCTGCCGGAGCTGGCGGCGGTGTGGGTGCACGAGGTGTCCCACCTGCTGCGCGACCACCACGGGCGGGGCGAGCGGTTCGCGCGGGAGAACGGGCTGCACGGGGCGGGCGAGCGGTTGCGGCGCAACATCGCGGCGGACTGCGAGATCAACGACGACGGGTTCGACGACGAGCTGCCGCTGCCGGGTGACGCGCTCCGGCCGGGGCTGCTGCGGCTGCCGCGAGGGCTGCTGATGGAGGAGTACCTGCGGCTGTTCCGGCTCGGGCCGCAGACCGACGCGTTCGGGTGGCTGGACTGCGGCAGCGGCGTCGACGGGGTGGCGCGGGGGTGGGACCTGGGCGCGGACGGGGCGCACGGGCTCAGCGCGCAGGAGCGCGACGCGGTGCGGTTCCGGGTGGCGGAGGGCATCAGGGGCAGGCCGGGGAGCGCGCCGGACGGGTGGGAGCGGTGGGCGGAGAAGGCGTTCCACCCGCCGCAGCCGTGGCGGGAGCTGCTGGGCGCGGCGGTGCGCTCGGCGGTGTCGAGCGCCGGGGTCGGGGAGGACTACGCGTACGGGCGGCCCGCGCGGCGCTCGGCCGGGCTGCCGGGCGTGGTCCTGCCGAGCCTTCGCCGCAGGCCGCCACGGGTGTGCGTGGTCGTGGACACCTCGGGGTCGGTGAGCGACGCGGAGCTGGGGAGCGCGCTGCTGGAGGTCGCGGCGATCGTGCGGGCGGTGGGCGGACGGCGCGACCTGGTGGCGGTGCTGTCCTGCGACGCCGCCGCGCACGTGACGGGGCCGCTGTGCCGGGCGGAGGGGCTGACGCTGGTGGGCGGGGGCGGGACGGACCTGCGGGTGGGGTTCGCGCGGGCGGTGCGGCGGTTCAGGCCGGACGTGATCGTGGCGCTGACCGACGGGCAGACCCCGTGGCCGGAGGTCGCGCCGCCGTGCCGGACGGTGGTGGGGCTGTTCCCGAGGGTCGGGGTGGCGGACGAGGGGGACCCGGACTACGAGCCGGACGGGCCGCCGGAGTGGGCCAGGGTGGTGGAGCTGGGCTGAGGGGCGCCGGGCCCGCCAGGCGGCCTCCCGTCCGGCGGACCCGGCGGTGGGCCGCGGTGGGCGGTGGACGGTCACGGGTCGTCGCCGGAGGGGGCCGCGTTGGGCGCGGAGGACGGGGGCCTCGACCGGCGGGGCGGCGCGGGAGCGCACGGCCGAGGTGGAGCGCCGCTGCGAGCAGGCGCTCGACGTGATCGACGCGCCGCAGCGGCACCTGCTGCCCGAGGGGGTGCCGGTGCTGCCGGGCGTGCGGATCGCGGCCAGCTACCTGCGCGCCGACGCGGGCGCCGCCGCCGGTGGCGACTGGTTCGACGCGGTCGCGCTGGCGGGCGACCGGATCACGCGCGGGGACGCGGGGCGGGCGGCGGGACGGGTGGCGGGCGCGCAGTCCGATCCGCTGCTGGTGCTGGAGCAACCGGGCGCGCCGGGGCCAAGGACCAGGGTGGACGGGCCCGTGGACGCGGCGACCACGGCGGCGGTGCGGCGGGAGGTGCTGTTCGCGCCGCCGGGGCCGAACGCGGGGCTGGTGCTGTCGCTGGTGGGCACGGGGCGCCGGACCTCGGACCCGGACCCGGCGCAGGAGGGCGGGGACTGATCGTTTCGTGCCGCTTTACGTGCCGAACCTCAGCACGTATTACTATTCCGTGCCATGACCTGCCTAGCCTGCGGAACCCCCCTCCCCAGCCGCGCCGGACCTGGCCGTAAGCAGCAGTATTGCGACTCGACCTGCCGGAGCGCAGGGCGCAGGCAGCGCCAGTCCGTCAATCAAAACTTGACACCCCCCTCCCCCGCCGGAACACTCGGCGCCGTCAAGGCCGCGCACCACCGGGTCCTCCAGTCCCAGGAACTCCTGCGCGACGCGGTCGAAGAGGCCCGCGGCGAGGGGCGCACGTGGCAGGAGATCGGAGAGGTCTTGGGCACCAGCAGGCAGGCGGCGTTCCAGCGGTTCGGGCGGCCGGTCGACCCGGTCACCGGGCAGCCGGACGTCGGGCTGGCGGGCGCCTCGGACCTCGCCCTCGTGCTGCTCGGCGAGTGCGTCGCGGGTCGGTTCGACCGGATGCGGGACGGGTTCGACCGGGACATGCGGCGTGAGCTGGGGCCGGGGCGGCTGGCCACGGTGTGGGCCCGCGTGGTCGGCAGCGTCGGGCGGTTCGAGCGGTTCGGGGAGCCCGTCCAGCACGTCGCCGGCGACATCACCGTGGTCGACGTCCTGCTGGGGTTCGAGGCGGGCCAGGTGACGGCCACCGTCAGCTTCGACCGCGAGGGCGAGGTGGCCGGGTTGTTCTTCCGGCCCGCCTGACCCTCGGAGGAAGGAACCATGATCCGTCGTCTCCTCAGCGCGGGCACCGCGATCGCGCTGCTGCTCCCGCTCGCCGCGGCTCCGGCCGCGGCGGCGCCACCGTCCACTCCGGACAGCCAGTTCGCCTGGCTGCTCGACGCCTCCGCGCGCGTCCCGGTCCCCGCCGACGAGGTGGCCGCGCACCTGGAGGCCACGACGCTGACCGCGATCGGCGGCGTGGACGGGTTCAACCGGACCCTCGAATCGCTGGGCGCCCTCACCGCCGGGGTCGTGGTGGAGCGGACCCCGACCGAGCTGCGGCAGGTCGTCGGCAGCGCGGTCGGCGACCTGCTCGGCACGATCACGGTCGACGGGGCCGGGTTGGTCGTGGGGCTGCGGTTCGCGCCGCACCTGCCCGCGCCCACCTCCTGGGAGCAGGTCGACGCCGCGCTGACCTCGCTGGCGCCGCGCGTCTCGTTCGCCGCCGCCACGATCACGCCCGAGGGGTGCGTTCCCGCGCACGGCCTGAACGAGCGCACCGCGCGACCGCTCGGCTCCGCCTTCAAGCTCTACGTCCTCGGCGCGCTCGCCCGCGAGGTCAAGGCCGGGCGGCTGTCCTGGGACACCGGGCTGCCGCTGCGCGAGCGGTGGAAGTCGTTCCCGTCCGGCGTCCTGCAGGACCAGCCGGACGGCACGGTGCTCACCCTCGCCCAGCACGCCGAGCACATGATCTCCATCAGCGACAACACCGCCACCGACCACCTGATCCACCTGCTCGGGCGCGGCGAGGTGCAGCGGCAGTTCGCCCGGTTCGGCAACACCGCCCCGAACTCGCCGATGCCCACCACCCGCGAGCTGCTCACGCTCAAGGGCTTCCAGTACCCGGCGGCGGCGACCGGGTACACCGCGCTGCCCCAGCGGCTCCGCGAGGCCGCGCTGAACGCGGTGGGCCGGGTGCCCAGGACCGCCGTGCAGCCGTGGACCGAGCCCAGGAAGATCGACCAGCTGGAGTGGTTCGGCTCGCCGCTGGACATGTGCTCCGCGATGGCCGGGCTGTGGGAGGACCACGACCCGCAGCTGGCCGAGGCCATGTCGATCAACGACGGCGGGATCGCGCTGCCGTCGGCGCGGTTCCCGACCGTCTGGTTCAAGGGCGGGTCCGAACCGGGCGTGCTGACGCTGAGCTACCTGGCGCGGCGGGACGACGGGACGCTGCTCACGGCCAGCGCGATGCTGTCCGACCCGGAGAACGCGCTCGACGAGGCGACCGCGGCGGCGCAGGTGCTCGCGGTGCTGCGCGGAGCGCTCCAGCTCGTGTGACCGGGCAGCGGTGAGGGAGAGCGGGCCGCACGAGCGGTGCGGCCCGCTCTCCCGTCAGCGGACCGGTCCCGTCACCGGGCCGGTTCGGTTGCGCCGGGCAGGCCAGGTCGCCGGTCGGGCGCTCGCCCCTGGCCAGGAACGCGGTCACCGCGCCGTTGGCGCACTCGTTGGCGCCGAACAGGTACGTCCCGTGCCCGCCCTGGTCGGCGGTCACCAGCACGGCGCGCCCGCCGAGCGCCCCCCGCATCTCCCGCGCACCGGCCAGCGGCGTGCCGGGATCGCGCTCGTTCTGGGAGATCAGCACGTTCGCCGGTCCCCTGCCGGTGATCCGGACCGGGCCCTCGACCCGCTCCCCGTGCCAGAACGCGCACGGGTTGACGCTCGCGGTCGCGCCGCCGAGCATCGGGTGGCGGACCCGGTCCACGGCCGCGTTGCGCTGGTAGGTCCTGACCGACGACGGCCAGCGGGTGTCGCCGCAGACCACGGGGAAGCGGGCCGCCATCAGGTTCTCAACGCCCTCGACCGGCGGGTCCTCGGGCAGCGGTCGGTCGGATTCCAGCGCCTGCCAGGCCTCGGGGGTCCCGGTAGTCCAGCGGGACCTTGACCCGCGCGCACTCCAGGACCGCGGGGACGGGGTGTTCGCGCGGGCCCCAGCGCACCGGGGGCGGGGAGGTGTCCGGCGCGGCGGACGCGGTGGGGGTGGCCACGGCCGCCAGCGCGGTGATCACGACGGCCGGGGAAAGGGTTCTGCGCATGGGGAAAGCGTTTCCCGGCAGGGGTGCCCGGCGCATCGGTCAGACGGTTCGGTCGACGATCACCGGGTGGACACGGTGGGCGTGGCGCGGCGCGGCTGGGCGGGTGGCAGCACGCGTGGCGGGTGGCGGTGGTCGGGGTGGCGGGCGCGCCGTTCTGTCTGATCACCGGCACGCTGCTGCCCGAGGGGGCGGAGCGCGGCTGGTTCCTGGTCGGCGACCCGCTGGTGGGGGCTGCTGTGCCTGGTCCTGGTGCTGTGGCGGCGCAGGTTCCCGCTCGCGGTGGCCGTGCCGACCTCGGTCGGCACGGGCGCGTCGATGCTCGCGGGCGGGGCGGCGCTGCTCGCTGGCGACCCGGCGCGGACCACCGAGCGGAACCGGATCGCCCGCGAGATGCACGACGTGCTGGCGCACCGGATCTCACTGGTGGCCATGCAGGCCGGGGTGCTGGGGCACCGCGCGGACCTGCGCGCGGAGGACGTGGCCGAGCTGGCGCGGGGCATCGCCGAGGGGTCGCGGCAGGCGCTGGAGGAGCTGCGGGACGTGCTGGGCGTGCTGCGGGCCTGCCCAGGGGGCGACCTCGGCCCGGCGCGCGCGCCGTCGCTGGAGCGGGTGCCGGAGCTGGTGGTGGCGGAGGCGGCGGACGGGGACGCGGCGGTGGCGCGGGAGCGGCCGGACGTGGTGCTGGTGGACGCGCGGATGCCGGGCCGCGACGGGCTGAGCGCGACGGCGGAGATCCTGACCCGCCCCGACCCGCCCGCCGTGCTGGTGCTGACGACGTTCGACTCGGACGAGCCGGTGCTGGGCGCGCTGCGGGCGGGGGCGCTGGGGTTCGTCCTGAAGGACACCCCGCCCGCGCGGATCGCCGAGGCGGTGCGGACGGCGGCGGCCGGTGAGCCGGTGCTGTCGCCGCAGGCGGTGGTGCGGCTGATCGCGGCGGGGTGAGGGGCGCGGCGGGGTGAGGGGCGCGGCGGGGTGAGGGGCGCGGCGGGGTGGGGGTAGCCTCGCCGGGTGCGGGCGCTCAGGTACTCCATCAACGTGACCGTCGACGGGTGCTGCGACCACCGGGTGATCCCCGCGGACGAGGAGCTGCACCGGCACCACGCGGGGAACATCGCGCGGGCCGACGTGCTGCTGCTCGGGCGGGTGACGTACCTGATGATGGAGGAGGCCTGGCGGTCGCCGTCCGGGAGCGCGGTCGGGGACGGGGCGGATCCCTTCGCGCGGGCCGTCGACGCGGCGCGGAAGGTCGTCGTGTCCGGGACGTTGGAGCGGGTCGACTGGAACGCCGAGCTGCTGCGCGGGGATCTCGGGTCGGCGGTGCGGGCGCTCAAGGAGGAGCCGGGGAACGGGGTGCTCGTCGGCGGGGTGGCGCTGCCGCTGGCGCTGGCGGGGCTGGGGTTGATCGACGAGTACGAGTTCGTGGTGCACCCCCGGATCGCCGGGCGCGGGCCGTCGGTGTTCGCCGGGCTCTCGGAGCACGTGGAGCTGCGGCTGGTGGAGGCGGTGGAGTTCGCGTCCGGGGCCGTGGCGATGCGGTACGAGCCCCGGAGGTGAGCCCCGGCCCGCGCGGGGCGGGCCGGGGGCGGGAGGGTCAGCTGCGGCCCAGCGCCTCGGCGGTCAGGACCGTCCCGCCAAGGCCCCAACCGCCCTCGGCGACCTCCTCCACCAGCACCAGGGTGCTCGCGCGGGCGCGTTCGCCGTACACGTCGGCGTAGGCGTCGGTCACGGCGTCGATCAGCTTCTTCTTGGACTCCGGGGTCAGCGTGCCCTCGGGGACCTTCAGGTTGGCGAACGGCATGGTGGTGCTCCTTCTTCTTCGGTGATCGGCTAGAGGGCGGCGTTGGCGGACAGCAGGTCCTCGATGCCGACCCTGCGGTAGAACTCGGCCCGGACGCGGTCCGCGACCGCTGACACGACCTCGCTGCCGTCCCGGCTCGGGTCGACGTGGACGCGGAACGGGCGCCGGTCGGCGGGCAGGCCGACGAGGCGGGTGATCTCGTCGGCCACGTCCCGCGCGTCCGCGTCCTGCGGGACGAGCGCGGCCAGGCGGTCGCCGATGGTGGCGCGCAGCTCGCCGTAGTGGTGGTCGTAGGCGGCGGCGCGGGCGGTGTCGGCCGGGCGGCCCGCGTTCGCGAAGTGGTTGGTGCCCGAGGTGAACGCGCCGGGCACGACGATGGTGGTGCCGACGCCGAAGCGGATCAGCTCGGCCGCGCAGCTCTCGGCGAGCGCGTCCATCCCGGCCTTCGCGGCGAAGTACGGGGCGAGGAACGGCGGGTGGCCGCCGCGCGTGGAGGAGCTGCCCACCCACACCAGCAGCCCGGAGCCCTGCTCGCGCAGCAGGGGCAGGGCGGCGCGGTTGACGCGGTGGGCGCCGACGGTGTTGACGTCGTACAGGTCGGCCAGCTGCTCGGAGGTGAACGCCTCGGCCGGGCCCTCCACCATGTGGCCCGCGTTGTGCACCACGACGTCCAGGCGCCCGTGGCGGCGCGCGGTCTCGGCGACGGCCCGGTCGGCGGACTCCTGGGAGCGGACGTCCAGGTCCACGGCGGACAGCGCGAGGCGCTCGGCGCGCGCCAGGTCGGCGAGCTCGGCGACGGCGGGGGCGTTGCGGTCGGCCGTGGCGCGCATCCCGGCCACGACGGTGTGCCCGGCCCTGGCCAGCGCCAGCGCGGTGAGGTGGCCGAAGCCGCTCGACGCGCCGGTGATCAGGACGACCTCCGCCGGGCGGTGGCCCGCGTCCCGGTGCTCGGTCATGACACCCACCTCCAGTTCGGTAGCGACGATAGCGCTACTTCGTTTCGTTGATATGCAGACCGTAGCACGGCGTCGGAATCAGCGCTAGCGCCGTGACGTACCATCGATTCGTGGAGGTCACCCCGGAGAGCGGCGCACCCCGCCGCAGGCGCGGCACGGCAGGACCCGACGACGACGCGGCGGTGCGGGCCGCGCTGGTGGAGGCCGCCTGGCGACGGCTGGCCGCCTCACCGGACGGCGAGATCGCCACCCGCGCGGTGTGCGAGGAGGTCGGCGTGACGCAGCCGGTGCTCTACCGGCTGTTCGGGGACAAGCGCGGGCTGCTCGACGCGGTCGCCGACGCCGGGTTCGAGCGGTACGCGCGGCGCAAGCGGGAGCTGGAGGCGACCGGCGACCCGGTGGCCGACCTGCGCGCCGGGTGGGACGACCACATGGCGTTCGCCGCCGAGAACCCGGCGCTGTACCAGCTGATGTTCGCGCCCCGCCCGCACGCGGGATCGACCGCGCACCAGCGCATCCTGGAGCTGCTGGAGGCCACGCTGGTGCGCTGCGCGGCGGCGGGCGCGCTGCGCACCAGCCCCGAGCGGGCGGCCCGGCTGCTGCTGCCCGCGAACGTGGGGGTGGCGCTGAGCCGCATCGCGCAGCCCGCGCTGTACGACGACCCGGAGCTGTCCCACCGGGCGCGGGACGCGGTGTTCGCCGCCGTGCTCACCGACGCGGGCGCGCCCGCCGGACCCGATCCCGTGCGGGCGGCGGCGCGGCAGCTGCGGTCCCGGCTGGCGCTGCACGGCGCCGACGGGCTGGAACCGGTCGAGTCCGCGCTGCTCGACCGGTGGCTCGAACGCCTGGACCAGCCCGGCTGAGCGGCGGGGCGGGCCGGATGAGGGCGGGCCTGCTCAGCCCCGCAGCTCGTCCAGCAGCTCGGCGGTCCGCTCCCACCTTTCGGGCATCCGCACGTGCCAGGTGGCGCTGTCGAACGCCTCCACCTCGGCCACCCGCTCCCCCCGCCACTCGGCCACGATCAGGCAGTCGATCGTCTGCCCCTGCCGCTCCGCGAACGCGCGCAGCTCCGCCCAGGTGAACGGCACGCCCTCGGCGAGCACGCGAGCCCGGAACCCCGGCATCCCGCCGGGGACCACGCCCGCGCCGCGGAAGTCCCGCACGGTCCAGGTCCACGGGTTGTCCGGGATGGTCGCGAGCACGTCGGACAGGGAGATCAACCACCTGGTCGGCGAGTCCATCGGCAGCACGACCTCGACGATCAGCGCTCTGCCCCCCTGGTCAGCGGGTCGTGGACGATCCCGTCACCACCAGGCTATTACCGTTGATCAACGCGTTTTCCGGGCGGCGGCGCTGGAGCGGGCGACCCGGCGGTCGGGGCGGGTGGGCACGCGGTGACCGAGGGGAGGACGCGCCCGTACGCCGGGCCCGCGGACCCGCGCGCGATGCAGGGGGTGGCGCGGCGGATCTGGTCGCCGCGCCGCAGGCGCACGGGTACGGGCCCGGCACTCGGTGCGCGCTGGACGACCTGCCGACGCCCGTGCTGCCCGTCGCGGCCACCCGCCTGATCTGGTTCGACGAGCGCGACGGCGTGGGCGAGCTGGAACCGGTCGGGGTCGACCCCGGTCTGCGGCAGCGCGGGCTGGGCCGGGCGGCGCTGGACGCCCTGCGCGAGGCGGGCGGGCGGCGGTGGTCCGCTGCACGGGCACCCCGACCACCCCGCGCCCGCGCCGCTGCACCGGGGTTCGGGGTTCCGCGAGCACGCCCGCACGATCACCTCCGCGGGACCGCGCTGAGCCCGCCTCAGGCGTGCTCGACCGCGCGCACCGATCCCCCCGCCACCACCGGCATCGGGACGTGGTGCACGGTCGTCGGGCTGCGGTCGCGGCGGGGGCGGGACAGCAGGAGCTCCACGGCCGTCGCGCCGAGGCGGTGGTGCGGCAGGGCGACGGTGGTCAGGCGCGGGCGCATCCAGGCGGCCACGGGGTGGTCGTCGAAGCCGACCACGGAGACGTCGCCCGGCACGGACAGGCCCGCCTCCGCGAGCGCCTGGCAGGCGCCGAACGCCAGGCGGTCGTTGAAGCACAGCAGCGCGCGGGGGCGGTGGCGGGACAGCAGGTCGAGGGTGGCGCGGTAGCCGTTCTCCGGCATCCACTCCAGGCACGGGCGCACGCTCTCCACCTCCACCCCGGCCGCCGCGAAGACCTCCAGCGCGCCGGAGAGCCGGGCCACGGCGGCGATGTGGCGCGGGGCGATCGCCTCGACCGTGGGCCCGGTGCCGATCAGGTGCACGCCCTCCCGGTGCCCGGCGTCGAGCAGCACCCGCGCCGCCGAACGGCCGCCGCCGCGGTCGTCGGGGAGCACGGCGTGCGCGGGGAAGTCGTTGGCGGGCAGCACGTTCAGCAGCACGGACGGTCCGTCGCGCAGTCCGTCCGGGACCTCCAGCAGCCGGGGGAACCTGGCCGCGAAGACCACGCCCTCCACCTGGCGGGCGCGCAGCGAGGCCACCAGCGCCGCCTCCACCTCGCGGTCGCCGCCGCTCTCACCGGCGAACAGGGTGAACCCGTGCCGGTGGGCGGCGTCGACCGCGCCCTCGATCAGCTCACCGGACAGCTTGGCCGAGGCCACGGCGTCCGAGACGAACCCGAGGGTCTTGGTGCGGGAGGCGGACAGCAGCGTGTCGCGGCGGTAGCCGAGCTGCTCCGCGGTCGCCCGCACCCTGCGCTCCACGGCCGCCGAGATGCGCAGCTCCCGCGCGCGGCCGGAGAGCACCAGGGAGGCGGTGGGCACCGACACGGCGCAGGCGGACGCGACGTCGGCCAGCGTGACGCGCGTCCGCCCGCCCCGGCGGACACCTGCTCGCGGGGGTGTGCCCGTCAACCGTGCCTCCCGTCACCGGTCGCGCGGCGGCCCCGCGCGAGGTACTACCCCATCGTGCAGGGCGCGCCGTTCAAGGAGAACCCCGAAGGTGGGGCCGCGTCCCCGCTGTGGGTGACCTGGTAGCCGATGCTGACCCTGCCACCGGGCGGGATCGCCGCGTTGTAGCCCGCGTCGCGGGCGGTCACCCGGCCCGAGTTCGGCGCGTACGAGGCGTTCCAGCCCGAGGTGATCACCTGTCCCGCCGGGAGCGCGAACTCCAGCGACCAGCCCTGCACCTGCGTGGTCCCGGTGTTGGTGACGGCGAGCTCCGCCGTCAGGCCGTTGCCCCAGGCGTTGACGGTGGCCGCCACCCGGCAGGCCCCCGGCTGCGGTTCGCCGGGCGTGGTGGTGGTCGTGGTGGTGCTGGTGGTGGTGCCGGTCGGGTCGGGCCCGGTTCCGGCGAACTGGGTGAAGAACCGCCAGGTCTCCTCGGGCGCCCACGTCCTGGTGCCGCTGTCGCCGGGCGCGTTGTCCTGCGGTGCGGCGATGTGGCCCTCGTCGAACGCGACCCAGCGCACCGGGTAGCCGTCGCGGCAGCCGGTGTAGGTGGTGCCCCGGTGGGTCAGGCTGCCCTGGGACGGCTCCGGCGGGTTCTGCGCGGCGCAACCGTTGTTGCGCACGAACCGGTCGCGCATCGAGCGACCGCCGGAGATGTTCAGGACGCTGTCGCGCAGGCCGTGGATGCCCAGGTAGGCGATGGGCTGCGTGCCGCCCGCGCAGCCGCTGAGCACGCCGCCCGCGATGACCGCGACCGCGCGGAACACCGTCGGCCGCGAGCAGGCCACCGAGTAGGACATCGCGCCGCCGTAGCTGAAGCCGGTGGCGAACCGCTGCGCGGTGTCCACGCACAGCCCGGCGTCGAGCTGGCGGACGATGTCGTCGACGAGGGTGATGTCCTCGCCGCCGTTGTTCGCCCAGCCGTTGTTGAAGCCCTGCGGCGCGACGAAGATCGTGCTGCTGCCCGCCAGGCGCTTGAGGCCGTAGTAGGACCAGACGTCGCGCTGCACGGTCTGGCCGGTGGCGACGTCGTTCGCGGTGCCGCCGAGCCAGTGGAAGCCGAAGACGACCCGGTGCGGGCGGTCGCGGTCGTAGCCGTCCGGGATCGAGAGGATGTAGGTGCGGGACTTGCCGCTGCTGGTGATCGTGCGCGTGCCGCTGGTGAGCGCGGGCGCCTTGCCGCAGCCCTCCGTCGTGGCGGACGCGCCGGGGGTGCCGGTCGCGCCGCTCGCGCTGGTGGTGATCAGCCCTGCGGCGAGGGTGAGCAGCGCGATGCCCGCTGCCGCGAGGACCCTTTTGCGCGCCAAGGGATCGGTCCTTCCTGTGGTGGTCGTGGTGGCGGTCACGGGGTGGTGAGGTCGAAGCGGCGGGCGGTGACGGAGCCGCCGAGCGCGGCGGTCGCGTGGTTGAAGACGCCGAAGCGGTAGCCCATGAAGAACCGCCAGTCGTTCTTGAGCGTGAACGCCGGGCCGAAGGCGGTGAAGTCGGTCCCGTTGGTGCTGTAGGAGAACCGGGCCTGCCTGCCGTTGCCGGGGCGGATGTCGGCGTTGGCGCGCAACCAGATCCGGGTGCCGTTCAGGTCGGCGCCCGCGACCTCGTACCCGGTTCCGGTGGTGCGCCAGGAGCCGTCCATGGTCAGTCCGGTGACGGAGACGATCCGGTTGCGGCCGTTGTCGCGCTTGACGCCGATCCACGCCGAGGAGTCGCGCAGCACGGCCAGCCCGGTGCGGTCGCCGTCGCGCATCGCCGACAGGTCCAGCTCCACGGTGCCGGTGGAGGTGGGGCCCTGGATGCGGTGGGTGAGGGTGTTGCGGGCGGAGTACAGGTCGTTGGTGACGGTCGCGGTGGACAGGCGAAGACCGTTGTTGACGCTGTACTTGGAGGTGTCCGGGTTGTGGTTCCACTCCCACTGCGGGCCGAGCGCCGTTCCGGGGAAGGTGTCGGTGCCGATCATGGGTTTGACCTGGCGCGGGGGCGCGGGCAGGTTCGGCTTCGGGTAGGTCGCGCCCCAGCCGCCGTTGACGGTGGTGACGCGCGGCCAGCCGTCCGAGGTCCAGGTGATGGGCGCGAGCACCGGCACGCGCCCGCCGGGGTAGGCGTCGACGAAAGCCAGGTAGTGCCAGTCGCCGTTCTGGGTCTGTACCAGGCCGCCCTGGTGCGGCACTCCCCCGCCCTGGATCGGCGAGGGCATGTCGAGCAGCACCTGCTGGATCGAGTACGGGCCGAACGGGCTGGATGACTTGAGCACGTACTGGCCGTTCGCGGGCCTGGTGAGCCAGATGTAGTAGTTGCCGCCGCGCTTGTAGAAGCGCGCCCCTTCGAGGGTGCCGATGTTCGAGGGGGTCTGGAACACCTGCTGCGAGCGGACCTCCGACTTCCCGTCGGCGGAGAGCTGGGCGACGCTGATGCTGGTGTTGCCGTAGGCGACGTACATCGTGTCGTCGTCGTCCACGAGCATCCCGGCGTCGTAGTAGCACTTGTTGATGGTGGTGTGCTTGGACCACTGGCCGTCGACGGCGGTCGCGGTGTACAGGTGCGTCTGGGCGAAGTCGACGCAGCCGCCCCAGTAGAAGGTGCGGTTGCTCTTGCGGTGCGCCAGGAACGACGCCCAGATGCCGTTGACGTACGCGCGGGAGCCGTTGCCCATGTCGTACTTGGCGCCGAAGTCCAGGCGCGGCACGGAGTGCCCGGCGAACTCCCAGTTGACCAGGTCGTAGGAGCGCAGCACGGGCGCGCCGGGCGAGTAGTGCATGGTGGAGGCCGAGTAGTAGTAGGTGTCGTCCACGCGCAGGACGTCGATGTCGGCGAAGTCCTGCCACAGCACGGGGTTGGTGTAGGTGGCCTGGGCGCAGGCGTCGCCCGCGCAGTCCTGCGCGGCGGGCGTGGCGGCGGCGCCGGCCGGGCGGTGCGCGGTCAGCCCGGCCGCCACGAGGGCGAGCACGGCCAGGGCGATGGGCGCCCATCTGCGTTGACGGGGCATCGGTGTGCCTCTCCTGGTGCGCGGGAGCTGGTCTCCGGCACGGCGGTGCGCCGCGGACCGGTGGGGTCCGCGGCGCGCCGGGTGGTCAGCAGGGGGAGTTGGTCTGGGTCAGCAGGCCCAGCCGCCAGGGCAGGCGGTTGTAGTCGCCGGACGCGTTGGGGTCCAGGCCCTGGTACAGGTAGCTCAGCTTGCAGGGGTTGATCTCCATGGTCTGGTCGGTCCCGCTGCGCACCATCTCGCCGTGGCTGATGTCGCGCGTCCACTGGCCGCCGGGGAACGTGACGTTGTTGGCGCGGGCGAACGGGTTCGACTCGCTGTCGGCCAGCGCGGTCCACGGTCCGGCGATCGCCGGGGCGGTCCAGGAGCGGAACCAGCGGCGGCCGTCCGAGCCGATCGCCTCGTGGACCATGAGCCACTGGTCCTTGCCTGCGATCTTGTAGATGTTGGCCGCCTCGAACAGCCGGTTGCGGTTGCTGTCCTGCATGGCGATCACCGTGTTGGTGAAGCCGTTGGGGAACTGGGCGAGGCTGGTCTCCGAGCGGTACAGGTGGCCGTTGTCGTCCGAGGAGAACAGGTGGCACTTGGCCGTGTCGCAGACGGTCCAGAAGTCGACCCAGTAGCCGTTGCCGATGTTGTCCCGGATGATCTGCGGCATCCCGTTCGCGTAGAAGTTCCTCGGCGCGGACCAGGACGCGGGGTTCTCGATGTCGGCGGTCGTCGAGTACGAGGCGTTGGAACCGGTCTGGTACACCAGGTACCACAGGCGTTGCGGGGCGAAGTAGAACACCTGCGGCGCGGCCCGGTAGCCCGTGCCGATCCCGGAGCGGTCCAGGTAGTAGTGCGGGGCGGACGCGGCCTGGGACCAGTCGGTGAAGCTGGTGTGCACGAGGTTGTAGCCGTTGGTGTAGACCGAGGCGAACACGTGGTAGCGGCCGTTGTGGCGCACCACGCTGGGGTCCTTGACGGAGACCGTGGCGTGCGAGGAGTCGGGCTTGGGTCCGATCAGCGCGCCGCTGGAGGACCACCGGAAGCTGCTCGGCAGCGAGCCGCCCGGTTGCTGCGGGGTCGTGGTGGTGGGCGGCGTGGTGGTCGGGGGCGTGCTGGTCGTGGGCCCGACTCCTCCCGTGCACGTGGTTCCGTTGAGGCTGAACGAGGTCGGGTCGGGGTTCGACCCGGTGGAGGTCGCGTTGAACCCGAACTCGACGCGGCCCCCGGTGGGGATGGCGGCGTTGTAGGAGGCGTTGCGGGCGCTCACCTGGCCGCCGGACTGGGACACCTCGGCGTTCCAGGCCTGCGCGACCTGCTGGCCCGAGCCGTAGGTCCAGGTGAGCGTCCAGCCGTCGACGGCGTCACCGAGGTTGGTGATGGCGACGCTCGCGGTGAAACCGCCCTGCCACTGGGAGGTCGCCGCGTAGGCGATCGAGCACCCTGGCGCCGCGGCGGCCTGCGGTGAGAGGGCGGCGAGCGCGGTCACCATGGCGATCGAGGTGGTGGCCACGGCGCCGATCCGGGCCCGGCGCGGGGTGAACAGCCTTGCGAGGAGCATGGTCGCCCTTCGTCGTCGTCGACGGGTGGTCGGCGTGGCCGACCGGCAGCGGCGGGGAGCGGGCTGGTACCCCCACTTCCTGCAATCTAGCCAGGTGGTCCGGGGTGGTCAAAGCTAAAAAGGGCGGGCGCGGTTTAGCCTCCAGCGCAAAGGTTTCGCGCGCTCTTTCGGCCGGGCGCGGGTCAGAGGCGCACGCGGACGACGGTGAACGGGAGGTTCGGCTCGGCGATCTGGTATTGGAAGTTGACCACCAGCAGGTCGTCGCCGTCGAAGGCCGCGGTGGACGGGACGTCCATGCCACGGCCGTTGATCCGCCGCAGCAGCGTGGCGCGCGAGTGGTCCTCGCTCAGCCGCAGGACGCTGATCTCGCCCTCCGGGTGGAACAGGCTGGTGACGCTGTAGAGGCGGTCGCCGCGCAGGAGCAGCCCGTCCGAGCCGATGTCGTCCACGCCGCCGAGGTCGATCGGGGTGATGGCTCCGGTGCTGGTGCTGATGCGGTGGAACGCCCGGGAGTTGGTGTCGGCGAGCAGCACGTGGCGGCCGTCCTGGGTGACCACGAGTCCGTTGCCGTTGATGCCCTCCTCGTAGCGCACCGGGGAGTCGGTGAGGTCCACGAACGTCCTCAGTGGCTGCTCGACCTCGGGGCTCGCCAGCTCGGCGGCGGTGATCCGGTAGAGGACGGGGCGCAGCGAGTCGCTGACGTAGGCGTCGCCGTTCGGGGCGATGGCGACGTCGTTGACCAGGCCGTCGCGGGCCCCGGAGTCGAACACGTGCAGGAGCGCGCCGGTGCGGGTGCTGTGGACGAAGACCTTGCCGGTGGCGCCGCCCGCGATGACCAGCCAGCCACGGGTGATCTTCATGCCGACGGCGGTGGTGCGGCCGTGCTGACCGGCGGGCAGGAAGGGCTCCAGGGCGGGGTGGTCGACGTGGCCGCGCCAGATCGTGCCGTCGGTCGTGCCGCCGACGTAGAAGTGCGGCGTGCCCGGCTCGCGGACGATGCCCTCCGGGTGAGCGCGGTCGCCGGGGACGACGTAGCGGGTGACGGGGTGGTGCGCGGCGGCGGGTGGTGCGGGGGCGAGCGCGGTGAGGAGCAGGGTCGCGGCGAGGAGGGCGCGGGTGGTGGTCACGGGAGGGCTCCAGGGGGTGGGAGGGGTGTCTGGTGCCAGCCAAGCGCCTCGCGGCGCGGGGTGGCAGTGGGCGCTTGTCGGGGGTAGTTCCTCAACCCCCCTTTCTGGCGGGGCGGCCGTCTAGGGTGGGCGGCGTGGGCGATCTTGGGCGGCACCCGGTGGCGAACCGGTCCGACGTGCGGGACTTCCTGGTCAGCAGGCGCGCGAGGGTCAGTCCGGGGCGGGTCGGGTTGCCGGTGCTCGGGCGGCGGCGGGTGCCGGGGCTGCGGCGGGAGGAGGTCGCGCTGCTCGCGGGCGTCAGCGTCGACTGGTACACCCGCCTGGAGAGGGGGCACATCGGCGGCGTCTCGCGGGAGGTGCTCGACTCCGTGGCCGGGGTGCTGCGGCTCGACGCCGAGGAGCGGGTCTACCTGTTCGACCTGGCGCGCGCGGCCCGGCCGCCCCGGCCCGCCGAGGAGGTGGCGGAGGCGGTGGCGGAGGCCGCGCTGCCCGCGACCGCGCAGTGGCTGCTGGACAGCATGACGCTGTCGTCGGCGATGGTGACCGGGCCGCGGCAGGACGTGCTGGCGGTCAACCCGCTGGCCCGCGCGCTCTACGCGCCGCTGTTCGCCAGCGCCACGACGCGGGAGGGCGGCCCGGCGAACCTCGCCCGCTACCACTTCCTCGACGCGGGCGCCCGCGAGTTCTACGGGGACTGGGCGGGCACGGCCGACGTGCTCGTCGCCGCGCTGCGCGCCGAGGCCGGGCGCGACCCGCGCGACCGGGCGACCCGCGAGCTGGTGGGCGAGCTGACGGCCGCGAGCGCCGAGTTCCGGGCGCGGTGGAGCGCGCACGACGTGCTGCTGCACCCGCGCGGCGTCAAGACCTTCCGGCACCCCGGGGCGGGTGAGCTGCGCCTGAGCTACCACTCGGTGGACCTGCCGATCTCCGCGACGCGGACCCGGCACGTGTGCGCGTGCACCGCCGAGCCCGGCTCGACCGACGAGGCGAGGCTGCGCTCGCTCGTCGGGTGAGCCGGGGGTGACCGGCCGCCGCCGTCGCGCTCGCGGCGGCGGGGCGTGGCCGCGGGTCAGAGCGTGAGCGCCATCCCGATCGAGCCGGGCGCGGTCTCGGTGAAGCCGTGCTTGAGGTAGAGCGGGCGGCCGGGCGCGTCGGCCAGGAGGGTGACGAACGCGCCGGGCGGGGCGGCCTCGCGGATGCGCCGGAGCAGCGCCTCCATGATCGCGCCGCCGATGCCCCTGCCCTGGTGGTCGGGCAGCACGGCCATGTCGACGACGTGGAAGTACCAGCCGCCGTCGCCGAGGACCCGGCCCATGCCGACGGTCCGGCCGTCCGCGTGCGTGACGTGGAAGGAGGCCCAGGCGCCGGGCAGGGCGGCGGCGGCCTGCTCGGGGGTCTTGGGCGACAGGCCGGACTCGGCGCGCAGGCGGAGGTAGTCGGCGACCGACGGCGGGGTCGGGTGGAGCTCGTAGTCCCGGTGCACGCGGTCAGGCTCCCACGGGCGCGGGTCCGCGGATTTCTCGACACGCCCGCCCGGCGGGATCGCGAGCCGGTCGCCGAGTGGCGGAGGACGATTCCGCAGTCCTTCTCCACGAAATGGCGGGCAGCGCGGGAAGAAAGCGCGGAACCGAAACCGGGCACACGCGCGGGAGCCCACCAGCGCCACGCCGGACTCCCCGGCCTGGCCACCCACCGCCATCACGCTCAGTCAACGGCGACTTGCCCGACCGGGCACCGAACGGGCACCGCACTCGGAGCGAATCCGCCCCAGGAGCGCACGTAGCACGGGTTGATGCCGACCAAGCGCAGCTCAACCCCCCAGCGCAGAGTGGCCCTCGTCACTCCACGCCGGTCACTTTTGGCAACAACACCAGTCCACGCGAGGTGACATCGAGCGCGCTTGACCCGATCACACCCGCCCGTGCAACCGAATGCAGCAGGGATATCTTTTCCGGGCACCCGGTGATTAGCCGGGAGCGGAACCGGCCCCACCCCGAGACGCTTGCCCGCACGTCCGGCAATGGTGAAGATGGAACGGTGGACCGCACCACGAACGCGAGTCGGACTCCGCGCGCACCCGAGATCCAGTCGGCCGTCGAGGACCTCGTGGTGGACCTGCCGGGCCGGGTCGGACGGGCGTTCCTGGTGGACGGACCACCCGGCTGCGGCAAGACGACGGCCCTGGGGCGGCTCGTCGACCGGGTCGCCGACGGGGACCACCTCGTGCTCACCGCCACCTGCACCCCGCCGGAGACGGGGCTGCCGTTCGGGGTGCTCGACCAGCTGGTGGCCTCCCCCGGCGTGGCCGGGGTCGACCCGCGCCCGGTCGCCCGCCTCGGCGGGCTGCTCGCCCCGGCCGCGCGCCCGGTGGACGGGGCGGCGCCGCCCCGGCTCCACCACTCGCTGTGCGCGGCGCTGATCGCGCTGTCCGAGGCGGCGCCGCTGGTCATCGCGGTGGACGACGTCCGCCACGGCGACACCGCCTCGCTGCGCGTGCTGCTGCAACTGGTGCACCGGCTGGACACCGCGCGGGTGCGGCTGCTGCTCACCGACGACCTGCTGCTGCCGTCGGGCTTCCCGCCGCTGCGCCACGAGCTGCTGCGGCTGCGCGGGCTCGGCCTGGTCCGGGTCGCGCCGCTGCCCACCGCCAGGGTGCGGGAGGAGGCGGTGCGCGCGGTCGGCGCGGACGTCGCCAAGCGGGTCGACTTCGCCGCGCTGACCGGCGGCAACCCGCTGCTGCTGCACGCGCTGGCGGAGGACGTGCTGGAGTCGGGCGAGCCGCGCGAGACCGGCTACGGCAACGCGTTCCTGTCCTGCCTGCACCGCAACGAACCCCTCTTCCCGGACACCGTGCGCGCGCTGGCCGTGCTGGGCGGCGGATCGGCGTCGGACCTGGGCAGGCTCTCCGGGCACGAGCCGGAGCGGGTCGCCCAGGTGCTGAACGCCCTGCGGGAGTCGGGGCTGCTGGCCGGGGACGGGTTCCGGCACGACGCGGCCCGCCGCGCGGTCGTCGCGGACATCCCGGTCGCCGAGCACGAGGCGCTGCGCCACCGCGCCGCGCGGCTGCTGCGCGACCGGGGCGGGGCGGTCACCGACATCGCCGGCCACCTGCTGCGGGCGGGCCGCGTCACCGACCCGTGGGCGGCGGGCCTGCTGGTGGACGCGGCGGAGCTGGTGGCGCAGCGCGGCGAGCCCGCGGCGGCGGTGGCGCTGCTCCAGCGCGCGCTCGACTGCAGCCCGGACCGGGTGCGCAGGGCGGCCGTGCAGGCGCGGCTGGCGGCGGCCGAGTGGCTGGTGAACCCGTCGACCTCGGCCAGGCACCACACCGCGCTGCTGGCGGCGTTCCGCGCGGGCAGGTTGTCGGTGCGCGACAGCGCGACGCTGGTGGAGCACCTGCGCTGGGCCGGGAGCACCGCCGACTCGGACGCGGTGCTCGCCGGGCTGCGGGCCGACCCGCGCGCCGCCGAGGAGGTGCCGGTGCTGGAGCACTGGCTGGCTGGCGCCTACCCCGGTGCGGCCAGGCCGGGGACCGCGCCGGGGCGGGACGTGGACTCCGCGCGCACCAGGGCGGAGCAGGCGCCGAGGGCGAACGCGGTGCTGCTGGACGTGCTGGTGGCCGGGGACGGCGACGACGTGGCCGAGCGGGCGGAGGCGGTGCTGCGGGAGGTGCGGCTGGCGCGGGACCCCGGCGGCTCCGGCGGTGCGGCCGTGCCTGCGCTGTCCGCGCTGCTCTACTCGGACCGCGCGGACGTGGCCGCCTCCTGGTGCGAGCAGCTGCTGTCGGCGCGGGCCGTGCCGCTGCTGCCGGTACCGCGCGCGCAGGTGCTGGCGCTGGCGGCCGAGTCGGCGCTGCGCCGGGGCGACCACCCGAGGGCGGACGAGCTGGCGCGGGAGGCGCTGACCGTGCTGCCCCCCACCGCGTGGGGGGTGTCGGTGGGGCTGCCGCTGAGCACCCGGATCCTGGCGCTGACCAGGATGGGCCGCTGCGACGAGGCGGCGGCCGTGGTGGCGCGGCCGGTGCCGAACGGGGTGTTCGGGCACCGCACCAGCGTGGACTACCTGCACGCGCGCGGGCACTTCCTCCTGGCGCGGGGACGGCCGCGCGCGGCGCTGGGCGACTTCCTGCTGTGCGGGGAGCAGCTGACCCGGTGGGGTCTGGGCGGCGGGTGCGCGCCGGTGCCGTGGCGGACCGCGGCGGCGGAGGCGTGGCTGGCGCAGGGCGACCCGGACCGGGCGCGGGCGCTGGCGCACGAGCAGCTCGGCAGGCCGGGCTCGGACAGCAGGCGGGCGCGCGGGCAGGCGCTGCGGCTGCTCGCGGCGACCGGCCCGGTGAAGCGGCGCCCGCGGCTGCTGCGGGAGGCGGTGGCGGTGTTCGAGGCCGTGGACGACAAGTACGAGCTGGCGCGGACCCTGCGCGACCTGGGAGGGGCGCAGCGGGCGCTGGGCGAGCACGCGCTGGCGCGCCGGGTGGTCCGGCGCGGGTGGCACGTCGCCCGGATGTGCGGGGCGGCGCCGCTGTGCGAGGAGCTGATGCCCACCGCCGACGGGCTGGTGCCCGCGCAGCAGGCGTCGGCGGCCTGCGGGTCGGACACGGGCCGGTTGACCAGCTCGGAGCACCGGGTGGCCGCGCTCGCGGCGTCGGGGCTGACGAACCGGGAGATCGCGGTGAAGCTGTACGTCACGCACAGCACGGTGGAGCAGCACCTGACGCGGGTGTTCCGCAAGCTCGGGATCAAGCAGCGGGAGCAGCTGCCGCCCGCGCTGAGCGCCGACCGGTCGGGGTGACGCGCAGGGGCGCCCCGAGGGGGTGCGGGGCCGCCCCTGCCCGATCTGGATCGTGTTCGGTCGCGCAGAGGGGTGAGTCGACCGCGGCTACGACCACGACAAGCACCGATCGCCTGGCACCGCGGCGTGAACCGGCTACGCGTCCGCCGGGAACGCCGCGACGACATCCGCGAAGCCCTC
The DNA here is from genome assembly GCF_002354875.1 of Actinosynnema pretiosum. GTDB lineage: Bacteria > Actinomycetota > Actinomycetes > Mycobacteriales > Pseudonocardiaceae > Actinosynnema > Actinosynnema auranticum. The sequence goes on along the minus strand of NZ_CP023445.1, from coordinate 3,869,835 downwards.
CTCGGCCCCGCCGCCCGCATCACCTGCCACCGACACGCCCAGCGATTCCGCTAGGACCTCTCAGGCCCGCGGCATCGCGGCCAGGGTGGCGGCGACGACGTGCTCGTCGACGTCGCGCACCAGCTCCGCGCCGCGCGGGCCGTCGAGCACGAACGCCAGGCCGCCGGTGGACTTCTTGTCGCGGCGCACGAACCGCAGCAGCTCGTCGTCCGGCACGCCCGGCGGCAGCGCGACCGGCAGCCCGTAGCCCGCGACCACGGCGTGGTGCTCGGCCACCCGGTCCGGGCCGATCCGGCCGAGCGCGCCCGCCAGGCGGCCGGCGAAGACCGTGCCGATCGCGACGCCCTCGCCGTGCCGCACCGCGAAACCGGTGGCGAGCTCCAGGGCGTGGCCGAGGGTGTGGCCGTAGTTGAGGGTGTGCCGCAGGCCGCGGTCGCGCTCGTCGGCGGCCACCACGCGGGCCTTGAGGGCGACGCTCGCCGCCACCTGGTCCAGCAGCGGCAACCGGTCAAGGCCCGGCGCGCCGATGAAGTGGCAGCGGGCGATCTCGCCGAGGCCGTTGCGCAGCTCGCGCTCGGGCAGGGTGGCGAGCAGGTCGAGGTCGCACAGCACGGCGGCGGGCTGCCAGTAGGAGCCGACGAGGTTCTTGCCCTCGGGGAGGTTGACCGCCGTCTTGCCGCCGACGCTCGCGTCGACCTGGGCGAGCAGCGAGGTCGGCACGTGCACGACCGGTGTGCCCCGGTGGTAGAGCGAGGCGGCGAGGCCGACCGCGTCGGTGGTGGTGCCGCCGCCGCAGGAGACGACGACGTCGGCGCGGGTCAGGCCGAACTCGGCGAACCGGCTGCACAGGTGGGCGACGGTGGCGAGGGTCTTGTCGTGCTCGCCGTCGCGGGCCGGGAGGACGAGGGAGGGGACGCCGGGGTCGGGCGTCTGGTCCGGCGGGCGGGCGGTGACCACGACGGCGCGGCGCGCGCCGAGGGCCCGCACGACGTCCGGGAGGGCGGCGCGCACGCCGTGTCCGATGTGGACGGTGTAGGCGCGCTCGCCCAGCTCGACCCGGACCTCGCGGGTGGTGGCGGTGGTGGGCACTGCTTCCTCCTCGGGAGGGCGGGACGGGTGGTGGGGCGGGCGGCGGAGCGAGGGCGCGGGCCCTCAGCCGCAGGCGGCGCCCGTCACGAGCGCGGTGCGCAGGGCGAGCGCCGCCCGCGCCGCCACGGCCGCGCCGACGCCGAGGCGGTTGTGGGTCAGGGTCGCCTGCTCGAACAGCACCGGCAGGGCCGGGCGGCGGCGGTCCGCCGCGGTGCGCAGCTGTTCCAGGTAGCGCCGCCACGCGCCGGCCGAGCCGACCACGCGCCCGCCGGGCGACGGGCCCTGCGCGGCGACGGCGGCCTCGGTGCGCGCGGCCGGGCTGAGCGGTCTGCCCCAGCTCTGCCAGCAGTGGAACAGGAACGCGGGCCTGGCCGGTTCCGGGGCCAGCGCGACCAGTTCGGCCAGGTGGCGCCGCACCGTGGCCTGCGCGCCCGACCCGCCGGGGTCCTCGCCCCACGCCGGGCCCACCGCCGCCGCGACGTCCAGCGCCAGTTCGCTGGAGGCCGTCGCGACCTCGACCAGCGGCTCGACCGGACCGCCCGGCAAGCCCTCGCCCGCCGGGTCGACGCGCAGCTCGCGGGCCGCCGCCTCGGCGCGCAGCACGGCGAGCACCGGGCCCCGCGCGGCCTCGGTCGTGCCCAGCCACAGCGCCACCCCCGTCCCGCGCAGGAACGACCAGTGCGCGCCCCGGTCCCGCGCGCGCAGCTCCCGCACGACGGGGGGCAGCACCTCGGCCACCGGGCGGGCGTCGCCACCACCGGCCAGCGACCAGCCGGACCAGGACGGGGCGCCCGCCGCCGGGGGGCCACCGAGGGGCGCTTGCGCGGAACCGGTCCGCGTCATGTCCACCACCACTTCCGCCTCGGCGGGAACGGGGCCTGCCCGCGCGTCACGTCCGGTCGTCGGCGAGGTGGGCCAGGCACCAGTCGAGCACCTGCGAGGGCTTGCGGACCGCCGCGTCCGGGTTCGCCGCCAGCAGCTCCGCCTCGTCCGTCTCGCCCCACAGCGCGGCCAGCGCCGGGTAGCCCGCGGCGCGGGCGCTCGCCAGGTCGGTCAGGGCGTCGCCCACCATCACCACCCGGTCGGCCGGGACGCCGAGCAGGCCGGTGGCCAGCAGGAGCATGTCCGGCGCGGGCTTGGGGTTCACGACCTCGTCGGAGCCGATGACGTGGTCGAACAGCTCCGCCAGGCCGAGGGTGGTCAGCAGCGACCGGGCGCGCGGGCCGCTCTTGCCGGTGACCACGGCGGTGCCGAAGCCGTGCTGCCGCAGGTCCGCCAGCAGCTCCGGCGCGCCCTCGAACACCTCGACCTCACCCGCGAGCCGGTAGCTCTCGCGGACGAACGGCCCCTCCACCTCCAGCGGCAGGCCCATGATCCGCATGATGTCCGGGAAGTACCGCCCCAGGTGCCGGTTGTACTCCTCGAACGGCGCGGGCCCGTCGCCGACGACCTCGGTGTAGGCGATCTCGAACGCCTGCCGCATGACGGCGAAGCTGTTGACCAGCACCCCGTCGAGGTCGAACAGCACGGCCCGGTCGTAGGTCGCGCCCGGAACGTGCCGGTGGGGCGCGGGGGCCTGGGGGACGCGGGGGCGCGGAGGAGTGGTCGTGGGGGCGGCGGTCGCCGGAGCGGCGGTCGCCGGAGCGGCGGTCGCCGGAGCGGCGGTCGCCGGAGCAGTGGTCGCCGGAGCGGCGGTCGTGGGGGCGGCGGTCGTGGGGGCGGCGGTCGCGGCTCGCGCGTCCACGGCCCGCGCGTCCACGGCTCGGGCCCGCACGACTCGGGGATCGGTCTGTCCGGTGGTCATCACGGGGCTCCCGTCGGGGCGAGGTCGACCGGCGCGTGTCGTCGTTCGGCGCACCGCACGGCGTCGGCGGCGCGGTAGACCCGTTCGATCGCGCCCGCGATCCAGCGCGCCCCGGACGCGGCCTCGCCGCGCGCGGCGGGGTCGGCCAGGCGGGCGGGCAGGCTCGCGAGCTGGGCGTCGTACTCGGCGCCCACCGGCTCGGCGGGCAGCTCGACCGGGGTGGTGCGGCCGTCGGTGGTGAGCAGGAGCCGCGACGGGCCCTCGCGGTTCGGGCTGAAGCCGAAGGTGCAGCGCAGCTCGGCCGTGCCGCCGCTGCCCTCCACGCGCACGACGGTGGTGTCCAGCGCCTGGTGCGAGGCCCAGGCCGCGCGCACCCCGATCGAGATCCCCGACCGGGTGACGAGGAATCCCCTGGCGGTGTCCTCCACGTCGCCGACCACCGGGTCCGCCTGCGCCCCGTCGCCGCGCCAGGCGGCGCGGAACGCGTGGTCGTCGACGAAGTCCGCGGACACCGCGCCGGTGACGTGCTCCAGCTCCGCGCCCTCCGGGTCACCGGTGGCGCCGCGCAGCAGCACGCGGGCGGTGTCGAGCAGGTGCCAGCCGAGGTCGACCAGCGCGCCGCCGCCGGAGCGGGTGCGGTCGGTGAACCAGCCGCCCCGGTCCGGGATGCCCCTGGACCGCACCCAGGACACGTCGACGTGCCGCAGCGCGCCCAGCGACGCGGCCACCTCCCGCAGCGCCCGCACGTCGGCCCGGTGCCGCGCGGCGCTCCCGCCCAGCAGCACCGCGCCACCGGCCCGCTCGGCGGCGGTGAGCGCGGCGGCCTCGGCGGACCCCAGGCACAGCGGCTTCTCCAGGAACACCGGGACGCCCCGCCGCAGCAGACCGGACGCGACCGGCGCGTGCAGGTGGTTCGGCACGGCGACCACCGCCAGGTCGACCTCGTCGCGGCGCAGGTCCTCCGCCCGCTCCAGCGCGGCGACCCCGGTGAGGTCGCCGAGCACGGCGGCGCGGGCCCGCGCGGACGGCTCGACCACGGCGACCACCCGGTAGGCGGCGCCGCCCAGCAACCGGGGCAGCCACACCTCCCGCGCCACCCACCCGAGCCCGACCACCGCCACCCGCACCGGTCCACCGCGCACGCCACCGCTCCCGGCGCTCACGCCACCTCCCCCGTCCCCGGAACCCGCACCGCCGCGCTCACGCGCCCGCGACCACGTCGGCCACGACCGCGGCCAGCCGGCGCACCTGCTCCTCGGCGCCCAGCAGCACCCGGTGGTGCAGCCACACGCAGTCGCGGGTGATCTCCTCCGACACCGGGCACCGCGCGGCCAGCTCCTCGGGGGTCAGGTCGGGCGCGCCGGTCTCCCAGAACGCCTGGGTGCGGTAGACCGCCCGGAACGCCATGAAGGCCGGGATCCCGCGCCGCACCAGCTCGTCCACCACCGCGTTGCGCCGCTCCTCGGTGACGCCGGGCATCCGGAACATCGCCATGTAGCTCGGGTTGCGGTCGCTGCGCGGGTCGACGGTCTGCGGCACGACGCCGTCGATCCCCGCCAGCAGCGCGGACAGCACCGGCCAGCGGGCCTGCCTGGTCGCGATCTGCGAGTCCAGCCTGCCGAGCTGGGCGCGCAGCACGGCGGCGGAGAACTCGTTCATCCGGAAGTTCGAGCCCGAGGTGAGGTGGAAGTAGCCGCGGTCGCCCTTGGGCCTGCCGCAGCTGTGCAGGACGAACGCCTTCTCCCACTGGGCCTGGTCGGCGAACAGGACGGCCCCGCCCTCGCCCGCCGTCATCAGCTTGCCGTTCTGGAAGCTGAACGTGGCGATCGACCCGAGCTCGCCGACCCGCTTGCCGCGCCAGTGGGCGCCGTGCGCGTGGGCGGCGTCCTGCACGACCGGCACGCCGGTGCTCGCGGACAGCTTGTCGAGCCGGTCCATGTCGGCGAACTGGCCCGCCATGTGCACGGGCATGATCGCCGAGGTGCGGGAGGTGACGGCGTCCTCGGCGGCGGCGACGTCCAGGCAGTAGGTGTCGGGGTCGACGTCCACGGGCACGGCGACCGCGCCGAGGCGCTGCACGGCCTGCGAGGACGAGATGAACGTGAAGGCGGGCACGATCACCTCCGTGCCGGGGCCCACGTCGAGCACCTGGAGGGCCAGCTCCAGCGCGTGCGTGCCGTTGGTGACGGCGAGCGCGTGGCCCGCGCCGTGGTACTCGGCGAACTCGCGCTCGAACTCGTCGACCTCGCTGCCGCCGACCCGCCACCACTGGCCCTGGTCCAGCGCGCGCAGCAGGGCCGCGCGCTCGGCGTCGTCGTGCTGCGGCCAGGCCGGGAAGTCGATTCCTGCGTCCGGAGAACTGCCCATGAGCCCCTGTCCCGTCGTTCGCGGAAATGGCGCGGGGGAATTCACCGCGGCCGGCTTTCGGAATTCGACGCTACCGATTCCGCAGATCCCGACCAACCCCCTTGACCTCCCCCTAATCCCCCCTGTTCCCAGGCCATCACCGCAGCACGCGGGCACGGCGGCGCGGTCGTGCGCACAATTGGATGAACGGGAACCGGGGTGTCCGCACGCCCCGGTGACGCTTTCGGGGAAAGGCGTCCGGCGCGGGCGAGCTGCCGCGCGCTCGCGGCCCCTCACCCCTCAGTGCTCGATCTTGTGGTCGGAGCACCCCGCGAACACCACTACGATCACCCCATGGGGGCTCTGATCGTCGCGGTGGTGCTGCTCGTCGTCTTCCTGGTGCAGCTCAAGCGGGAGCCCAGACGACTGGGCAACGGCGTGTACCTGCTGATGAGCCTGGCGTTCCTCGCGCTCTGGCTGCTCACCCTGGCCGAACCGCAGACCAGGGTGCTGGTGGTCGGCGCCGTGGTGCTGATCGCCCCGGTGTTCGTCGTCGTGATCGCGCTCTTCCTGATCGCCAACGGCGTGACCCTGCTGCGGCGCGAGGGTTTCAAGCCGGGCAACGCCCTCTCCTTCGGCGCGGGCACGGCCATCCTGGGCGTGGTGGGCGGCCTGCTCCTGGTCCTGCTGTCCGCGCTGCGCGAGGGCTCCCCCGAGCCGTGGGTGCTGGCGGCGGCCGGTTCGCTGTTCCTGCTCGCGGGCTACCTCGGCTTCGCCTTCACCCTCTTCCTGCTCTACTCAGTGCTCTACGGCCGCGTCCGCAAGCGCACCGGCCACACCGCCATCGTCGTCCTGGGCGCGGGCGTCCCCGGAGGCCGCGTCACCCCGCTCCTCGCGGGCCGCCTGGACCGCGCGCTGAAGCTCTACCGCCGCGCCGCGGCCAAGGGCGCTTCCCCCCTGGTGGTCGCCTCCGGCGGCCAGGGCCCCGACGAGCCCGCCTCCGAGGCCGAGGTCATGGCGAACTACCTGCGCGAGCGCGGCATCCCGGACGAGGCGCTCCTGGAGGAGCGCGAGTCCACCTCCACCTGGGAGAACCTCCGCCTCTCCTCCGCCCTGCTCGCCGAGCGCGGCGTCACCGGCAGGCTCCTCGTGGTCACCAGCAGCTACCACGTCCCCCGAGCCGCGATCCTGTCCCGCCGCGCGGGCCTGAAGGCGGACGTCCGGGGCGGTCGCACCGCCTGGTACTTCGTCCCGAACGCCTTCCTCCGCGAGTTCGCCGCGCTCCTGGTCCAGTACCGCGCCCTCAACGCCCTGGCCGCCTGCACCGCGCTGTCCGTCTTCCCGCTGCTGGCCTACGGCGTCTGAGCGCGCCCGGACGCCGTCACAGGTCCAGCGGCGCCGACCCGAAGGCCACGTTGAACCGGTCGCACCACACCACGACGCTGCGCAGCCCCGACAGGTCCGCGTCCTCCGGGATCGGGTAGTTCTGGTTGCCGTCGGTGGCCTTCATGGGGCCGAGCGGCAGGTAGCGCCCGTCGTCGTACTTGCCCCACTCGCCGCCCGCGGTCGCGTCGGAGAGCCAGATGTGCAGGTCGGGCCCGTCCGAGGTGGAGAACCCCTCCAGCCGCAGCACGCGCGCGGCCCCGTTGCGCAGCACGGTGGCGGTGCCCCGCGTCTCGTGCTCCTGGGTGACGAACCCGCCCGTGGCCAGCACCGCGGGCTGGTCGACGGGCGCCGACGTCGGGGCGCTGGGCGTCGGGGCGCCGCTGCTCGCCGCCCCGGTGCTCGGCCCCGCGCTGGTCGAGGCGGTGAACTCGGCGGGCAGCGCCTCGTCCGCCTCGCTGCGCGTCCACAACCGCCACGGCTGGAACACCCACAACCCCACGAGCGCGGCCACCACCACGACCCCGGACACCACCACGACCGCTCTCCTGCGCACGGGACTGCGCACCACGCCACCTCTCCGCTCTCCGCCGACGACCCGACCACGGCGACCCTGGCAGGCGACCCGCCACCGGTCCGCCCCGGTCAGGTCCGCGCACCGCGGGCCCGCCGGGTCGACCGCCCGTCCGGTGCGCTCCTGCCACCATGCCACGGCCCGGCGCTCGCGCGTCGCGCCCGATCACCACGACCACCGCGACGCGCCGGCCCCCGGCAGCGACTAGGCTGCTCACCGGGGTCGTCACGTCGATCCCGAGCGGGTTGAACAGCCAGCCCACCGCAGTCACAGCAACAGGACGAGAGGAACGGGCCGGTGTCCGAGCTGGATGCAGCCGCGGTGGTCACGGTGGCTTCCGACGTGGTGCGCGGGGTGCCCGTGCTGCGCGTCGCCGGGGAGATCGACGCCAACGTCGCGGACGAGGTCCGCCGGGCGCTGCTGCCCTGGTTGGACGGGTTGCGCGGGCCGGGGGTGCTCGACCTGACCGGGGTGCGGTTCATGGCCTCCACGGGGTTGTCGCTGCTGGTCGAGGCGGCTCGGCGCGGCCGGGCGCGGCTGGTGCTGGCCACCGCGCAGCGCGGCGTGCTCCGGCCGCTGCAGCTGACCGGGATGAGCGCGCTGCTCCCCACGCACCCCACCGTGGACCTGGCCGTCGACGCCCAGCGCGGGGCCGACCTGACCAGGATGCCCAGCACGGCCTGACCACCCTCGGTCCGCGGGCGACCCGCCCGCGGACCACCAGCACGGCGCCCAGGGGGACGAGATCACAGCAGGTCGAAGACGCGATCCCGGTCCGCGCGCTGCGGAGCCGGTCGGCGTGGGCGCTCCCACCACGCCGGTGGACCCGACCCAGGCACTGGCGACGCCCCCGACCCCGGCAACGGCTCCACCCCAGGCCCCGCCCCCAGACCCGGTCACGACTCCACCCCCGCCCCAGGGCGCGGCCACGGCGACACCCCCGCCCCTGGGCGCAGGTGTCGCCACCGCCACCGCCCTGACGCTGGCGCTCGTCGGGGCCGCGGCCCCGGCGAGCACCGACCACAGCGCGGGAAAGGCGGCCATCATGGACGAGGTGGACGACCCGACCACCCAGCCCGCCCCCGAGCCCGGCACACCGGCACCGGCCACGCTGGACCTCACGGCCCGCCCGGCCCTGGCCGAGGTGCGCCGCTGGACCGGCGCGCTCCTGGCCGACGCGGACGAGGAGTCGGCGGACGACGTGCTGCTCGTGGTCAACGAGCTGGTCGCCAACGCCTACGACCACACCACCTCCCCACTCGCCCTGCGCGTCACGACCACCCCGGACCACGTGCGCGTGGAGGTCGAGGACGGCTCCCCCGACCCGCCGCGCCCGGACCTCACCGCGGGCCTGCGCCAGATCGGCACGCGCGGGCGCGGCCTGCTGCTGATCCGCCAGCTGACCGACCGCTGGGGCAGCGCGCCCCACCCCGGCGGCAAGACCGTGTGGGCGGAGCTGCCGAACGTCCCCGCGCCCTGAGCGCCGCCCCCCGACGCCGCGGCCCGAGCGCTCACGAGCACTCGGGCCGCAGCGGGACGGCAACCTCAAGACCGGCGCAGGCGCAGGCAGGACCGACCCCTCACACCTCCCGCCGCAGCAGGTCCTCCTCCGTCTCCCGCCGCACCAGCACCCGCGCGACGCCGTCGCGCACCCCCACCACCGGCGGCCTGCCCACGGCGTTGTAGTTCGACGCCAGCGCGTGGTGGTAAGCACCGGTCACCGGCACCGCCAGCAGGTCCCCGGCGCGCACGTCCTCGGGCAGCGGCACGTCCTCGGCGAGCACGTCGCCCGCCTCGCAGTGCCTGCCCACCACCGTCACCGGCGCGCGCCGCCCGCCGCGGCCGACCAGGCGCACCGCGTACCGGCTCCCGTACAGCGCGGGCCTGGGGTTGTCGCTCATGCCGCCGTCCACGGCCACGAACACCCGCCTCACCCCGCGCTTGACCGCCGCCACCCGGTACAGCGTCACGCCCGCCCGCGCCACGACCGCCCGCCCCGGCTCGATCGACAACCTCGGCACCGGCACGCGCCGCAGCGCGCACTCGTGGCTCAGCGCCACCCGCACCCGGTGCGCGAACCCGCCCAGGTCGAACTCCCCCTCCCCCGGCAGGTACGGCACCGCGAACCCGCCGCCGAGGTCCAGCTGCTCGATCCGCACCCCGCACGAGGCGATCAGCCCGACCACCCGCCGCGCAGCCTCCTCGTACACCGCGACGTGCCGCACCTGCGACCCGACGTGGCAGTGCAGCCCGACCAGGCGCAGCGACGGCTGCTCGACCACCCGCAGCACCGCCTCCAGCGCGTCCCCGCCCGCGAGCGAGAAGCCGAACTTCTGGTCCTCCACCCCGGTCGCCACCGCCCGGTGGGTGCGCGGGTCGACGCCGGGGGTGACCCGGACCAGCACGTCCTGCGGCCCCTCGGCCAGCGCCCCGAGCTGCTCGATCTCGTCGAACGAGTCCACCACCACCCGCCCGACCCCGTACCCGAGCGCGGCCTTGAGGTCCTCAGGGGTCTTGACGTTGCCGTGCAGCAGGACGCGCTCCGCCGGGAACCCGACCGACCGCGCGATCGCCAGCTCCCCGGCCGAGCACACGTCCAGCGACAGCCCCTCGTCCGCCACCCACCGGTACACCTCGCGGCACGGCAGCGCCTTGCCCGCGAACACCACCTCCGCCTCCGGCAGCGCCTCCCGGAACGCGCGCGCCCGCGCCCGGACCGTGCCCTCGTCGAGCACCTGGCAGGGCGTGCCGAACCGGGCGGCGAGCTCGGTCGCGGGCACCCCGCCGAGCAGCAGCTCCCCCCGCTCCAGCCGGGTCCCGAGGGGCCACAGCCCCGTCTCCAGGGCCGGTTCGCCGGTCATGCCGACGCTGGGCAGCAACTCCGCGAGTGTCATGCCCGCCAGCACACGCCCGGACCGGGCCGGGCGACAGCGGCGCGAACGCGTCCCTGACGGCGCGCCGGGCGGGATTGACGCCGCCCTGACCCGACCAGCCGACCAGCCCGCGAACCGCCCCCGAACCCGCCCGCGCATTCCCCCGAACGCCGACCGCACGGCGATTTTGATGCTTTTTTTACGCCGGGACGCCGCGATATTCACTCCCCCGGACCGCGCGGGGACGTTGACTTCTCATGCCCGACGACGTCATCGAGGAGAGACCCCGAATGTCCGAAACACCGGTTTTCGCCGTTCCACCCAGGGTGGAGAGCCCGGTACGCCCGACCTCGCCCGCGAACCGGGTGGGGCGCTGGCTGCTGGAGCACCGGGTGCAGCCGGCGGGACCCGCGGGCACCGACCAGCACAGCACGCCCCAGGCCTGGTGGAAGGTCATGTGCCTGACCGGCGTCGACTACTTCTCGACCCTGTCCTACCTGCCGGGCATCGCGGCGCTGGCCGCCGGGGCGGTCTCGCCGCTGGCGACGCTGCTGATCGTCGCGCTGACCCTGTTCGGGATGCTGCCGATGTACCGCCGCGTCGCGCACGAGTCGCCGCACGGGCAGGGCTCGGTGGCGATGCTGGAGGACCTGCTGCCGTTCTGGCGCGGCAAGCTGTTCGTGCTGGTACTGCTGGGTTTCGTGGCCACCTCGTGGATCATCACCATCACCCTGTCGGCGGCCGACGCGTCGGTGCACGCGCTGGAGAACCCGCACGCGCCCGCGTTCCTGCACGGGCACGAGGTGCTGGTCACCGTCGTGCTGCTGCTCGTGCTGGGCGGGGTGTTCCTGCTCGGCTTCACCGAGGCGGTCAGCGTGGCGATCCCGCTGGTGGCGGTGTTCCTGCTGCTCAACGCGGTGGTCGTGGTGGCGGGCGTGCTGGAGGTGATCGCGGACCCGGCCGTGCTGGACGGCTGGTTCGCGGCGCTGACCTCCACCGGCGGCGGCGGGGTGCTGGGCGTGGTCGGCCCCGCCGTGCTGGCGTTCCCGCTGCTCGTGCTCGGCCTGTCCGGGTTCGAGACCGGGGTGAGCATGATGCCGCTGGTCGAGGCGAAGGGCGCCGACGACGCCGAGCGCCTGGCGAACCGCGTCCGCAACACCCGCAAGCTGCTCACCGCCGCCGCGCTGATCATGTCGGTGTACCTGGTGGCCACCAGCTTCGTGACCACCCTGCTGGTGCCGGTCGAGCAGTTCCGCCCCGGCGGCGAGGCCAACGGGCGGGCGCTGGCCTACCTGGCGCACGAGCTGCTCGGCGAGTGGGTCGGCACGGCCTACGACATCAGCAGCGTGCTGATCCTGTGGTTCGCGGGCGCGTCCGCGATGGCCGGGCTGATCAACATCGTGCCGCGCTACCTGCCCGCGTACGGCATGGCCCCGGACTGGACGCGCGCCGTCCGCCCGGTCGTGCTGGTCTACACGGTGATCTGCGTCGGCATCACGGTGATCTTCCAGGCCGACGTGGACGCCCAGGCTGGCGCGTACGCGACCGGCATCCTGGCCATGATGGTGTCGGCGTCGGTGGCGGTGACCCTGTCGGTGGCGCGCGCCCGGCGGCGCGGCGCGGCGACGGCGTTCGCGGTGCTGACCCTGATCCTGGTGTACGCGCTGGTGGAGAACGTGATCGAGAAGCCGGACGGCATCACCATCTCGTTCGTGTTCATCGTCGGCATCATCGCCGTCTCGCTGGTCTCGCGGGTCTCGCGCACCACCGAGCTGCGGGTGGAGCACATCGAGTTCGACGAGACCGCGCGCCGGTTCATCACCGACTCGATCGCCCACGACGGCGCGCTGACCGTGATCGCGAACCGCAGGCAGGCCGGTGACGTGGCCGAGTACGCGGACAAGGAGGCCGAGCAGCGCGGGGTCAACCCGGTGCCGGGGCAGGCGGACGTGCTGTTCCTGGAGATCGACGTGGTGGACCCGTCGGACTTCAGCGACGTGCTGGAGGTGCGCGGCGTGGAGGTGGGCGGCCACCGGGTGCTGCGCGCGGACAGCCCGGCGGCGCCGAACGCGATCGCCGCGATACTGCTGGCGCTGCGCGACTGCACCGGGGTGCGCCCGCACTGCCACTTCGCGTGGAGCGAGGGCAGCCCGCTGGGGCACCTGTTCCGCTACCTGCTGGTGGGGCGCGGCGACACGGCCCCGGTGGTGCGGGAGATCATCCGGGCGCACGAGTCCGACCCGGAGCGCAGGCCGGGCATCCACGTGGGGGCGTGACGGAGGGGCGCGCGCCGGGCGCCGGGGCGGGATCGGCGAGCGGCGCGCACCGCCCGCCACCGCCGAGCCGCCCGGTCACCGTCCGCGACAGCGATCCCCCCGGCCCGCTCCCCCATTCGTGAGCTGCGCTGATACCCAGATCACCCCGCCCGTCAACGACGCGTAAATCCCCCTGGTCACCCCGTCAAAGACCCGTCAGCACCCCGCTCACGCCGTTTTCCCCGATGCACCCTTCTGGCGTCGCGGCCCCCACGAACGGGGGCCGCTCGAAGTCGGGAAGGGAGCACGCTCATGGCCGACCTGGCCTACGCGTCGCTGCTCATCGCTGTGTTCGGGCTGCTCGTCCTCGCGGTGCGCGGACTGGAGCGGCTCTGATGGGCGGCACGGGAGTCGTGGCCAACGCCGTCGGTGGCGTGCTGGCCCTGCTGCTCATCGGGTACCTGTTCGTCGCGCTGATCAGGCCGGAGAAGTTCTGATGTCCTCCACCACGGCGGGCCTGCTCCAGGTCGCCCTGCTCATCGCCGCGCTGGCCGCCGCCTACCGGCCGTTCGGCGACTACATGGCCCGCGTCTACACCGACGCCAGGCACACCGGGGTCGAGCGCCTGCTCTACCGCGCCGCCCGGATCGACCCCGAGTCGCAGCAGCGGTGGGGCGCCTACGCGCAGGGCGTGCTCGGCTTCTCCCTCGTCAGCGTGGTTCTGCTGTACCTGCTGCAGCGCGTGCAGCCCTGGCTGCCGTTCGACCACGACCGGGGCGCGGTCGCGCCGGGCATGGCGTTCAACACCGCCGCCTCGTTCGTGGCCAACACGAACTGGCAGTCCTACGTCCCGGAGACCGTCCTCGGCCACACCGTGCAGATGACCGGGCTGACCGTGCAGAACTTCGTCTCCGGCGCGGTCGGCATGGCCGTCGCCGTGGCGCTGGTGCGCGGCTTCACCCGCGAGGGCTCCGACCGGCTCGGCAACTTCTGGGTCGACCTCACCAGGGGCACCCTGCGGATCCTGCTGCCCGTGTCGTTCGTGTTCGCGATCGTGCTGGTCGCGACCGGCGTCGTGATGAGCCTGAAGGCGGGCGTGGACGTGGACGGCCAGCAGGTCGCCATCGCCCCGGCCGCCTCGCAGGAGGCCATCAAGGAGCTGGGCACCAACGGCGGCGGCATCTTCAACGCCAACTCCGCCCACCCGTTCGAGAACCCCAACGGCTGGTCGAACCTGGTCGAGGTCTTCCTGATCCTGCTGATCCCGGTCTCGCTCACCCGCACCTTCGGCGCCCTGGTCGGCAACCGCAAGCAGGGCTACGTCCTGCTCGGCGTCATGGGCGTGCTGTGGACCGCGATGCTCGCGGTGATCTGGGCGGCCGAGGCCAACGGCCTGCGCCCCCTGGAGGGCAAGGAGCTGCGGTTCGGCATCCCCGGCAGCGCCCTGTTCGCCAACACCACCACCGCCACCTCCACCGGCGCGGTCAACGCCATGCACGACAGCCTCACGGGCCTGGGCGGCGGCGCGACGCTGCTGAACATGCTGTTCGGCGAGATGACGCCGGGCGGCGTCGGCACCGGCCTGTACAGCATCCTGGTGATGGCGATCATCGCGATGTTCCTGGCGGGCCTGATGGTCGGGCGCACCCCGGAGTACCTGGGCAAGAAGCTGGGCCGCCGCGAGGTGACCTGCGCCGCGCTGTCCATCCTGGCGATGCCCGCGCTGGTGCTGGTCGGCGCCGGGATCTCGGCGGTGCTGCCGTCGACGGCCGGCTACCTGAACAACCCCGGCGAGCACGGCCTGTCCGAGATCCTCTACGCCTACGCGTCGGCCTCGAACAACAACGGCAGCGCGTTCGCGGGCATCACCGTCACCAGCGACTGGTTCCAGTCCTCGCTCGGCGTGTGCATGCTGCTCGGCCGGTTCGTCCCGATCATCGCGGTGCTGTGCCTGGCCGGTTCGCTCGCCCGGCAGAGGCGCGCCCCGCAGACCGCGGGCACGCTGCCCACGGACAGCCCGCTGTTCGCCTCGCTGCTGGTCGGCGCGATCGTGCTCGTCGCCGCCCTCACCTTCGTCCCCGCCCTCGCCCTCGGCCCCATCGCGGAGGCACTGCTGTGACCACCACCGACACCCCGCAGCTCGCTCCGCAGGAGAGCGGGCCCGCGCCGAAACCCGTCCCCTCGGGCGTGTTCAGCCCGCGCCAGCTCCTCACGTCCCTGCCGGACGCGCTGCGCAAGCTCCACCCCCGCCACCAGCTGCGCAACCCCGTGATGTTCGTGGTGTGGGCGGGCTCGGTCCTGGTCACGGTCTTCGCGATCACCGACCCGAACCCGTTCACGATCGCGGTCGCCCTGTGGCTGTGGTTCACCGCCCTGTTCGCCAACCTCGCCGAGGCCGTCGCCGAGGGCAGGGGCAAGGCCCAGGCCGAGTCGCTGCGCAGGACCAAGACCGACGCGCTGGCCCGCCTCACCGACGGCCGCACCGTGCCCGGCACCGAGCTGAAGGTCGGCGACCTGGTCGTGGTCGAGGCCGGTGAGGTGATCCCCGGCGACGGCGACGTGGTCGAGGGCATCGCCACCGTCGACGAGTCGGCGATCACCGGCGAGTCCGCGCCCGTGGTGCGCGAGTCCGGCGGCGACCGGTGCGCGGTCACCGGCGGCACCACCGTGCTCTCGGACCGGATCGTCGTGAGGATCACCAGCAAGCCGGGCGAGACGTTCGTGGACCGGATGATCGCGCTGGTCGAGGGCGCGCAGCGGCAGAAGACGCCGAACGAGATCGCGCTGACGATCCTGCTGTCCACGCTCACGATCATCTTCCTGCTGGCGGTGCTCGCGCTCCAGCCGTTCGCGGTCTACTCCGGCGGCGAGCAGTCGGTGATCGTGCTGACCGCGCTGCTGGTGTGCCTGATCCCCACCACGATCGGCGCGCTGCTGTCCGCGATCGGCATCGCGGGCATGGACCGCCTGGTGCAGCGCAACGTGCTGGCCACCTCGGGCCGCGCCGTCGAGGCGGCCGGTGACGTGGACACGCTGCTGCTGGACAAGACCGGCACGATCACCTGGGGCAACCGCCGCGCCACCGAGCTGATCCCCGCGCCCGGCGTCACCCTGGACGAGCTGGTCGACGCCGCGCGCCTGTCCTCGCTGGCCGACGGCACCCCCGAGGGCCGCAGCGTGGTCGAGCTGTGCGCGGGCGAGCACGGCCGCTCCCCCGAGCCGACCGACGCGGAGAAGGCGGGCGAGTTCGTGCCGTTCACCGCCCAGACCCGGATGAGCGGCATCGACCTGGACGGCCGCAGCGTCCGCAAGGGCGCCGCGACCGCGTTCACCCTCACCGACTCGGTCAAGTCCACCGTGGACGAGATCAGCGGCGACGGCGGCACCCCGCTGGTGGTCGCCGACGGCGAGCGGGTGCTCGGCGTGATCCGGCTGTCCGACGTGGTCAAGCCCGGTATGAAGGAGCGGTTCGCCGAGCTGCGCGCCATGGGCATCCGCACGGTCATGGTCACCGGCGACAACCCGCTGACGGCCAGGGCGATCGCGGCCGAGGCCGGGGTGGACGACTACCTCGCCGAGGCCAAGCCCGAGGACAAGATGGCCCTGATCCGGCAGGAGCAGGAGGGCGGCAAGCTGGTCGCGATGACCGGCGACGGCACCAACGACGCCCCGGCGCTGGCCCAGTCCGACGTGGGCGTGGCCATGAACACCGGCACCTCGGCCGCCAAGGAGGCCGGGAACATGGTGGACCTGGACTCCGACCCGACCAAGCTCATCGAGATCGTGGAGATCGGCAAGCAGCTGCTGATCACGCGGGGCGCGCTGACGACGTTCTCGGTCGCCAACGACCTGGCGAAGTACTTCGCGATCCTGCCCGCCATGTTCGCCGCCATCTACCCGCAGCTGGACAAGCTCAACGTCATGGGCCTGGCCACGCCGCAGTCGGCGATCCTGTCGGCGGTCGTCTTCAACGCGCTGATCATCGTGGTGCTGATCCCGCTGGCGCTGCGCGGCGTGCGCTACAAGCCCTCCAGCGCGAGCTCGCTGCTGCGGCGCAACCTGCTGGTGTACGGCGTCGGCGGCGTCATCACGCCGTTCGTCGGCATCTGGCTCATCGACCTGCTCGTCCGCCTCATCCCCGGAATCGGGTGACCGCCGTGAACGCGTTCGTGAAGCAGGCCCTGGCCGGTCTGCGCGTCCTGCTGGTGCTGACCGTCATCACCGGCGTGCTCTACCCCGCCGCCGTCTGGCTGGTCTCGCGCGTGCCGGGCCTGCACGCCAATGCCGAAGCCACCGGCACCGAGCTGGTCGTGGTGCCGCGCGAGGGCGACGGCTGGTTCCAGCCGCGCCCGTCGATGGCGACGCTGCCCGCGTCGGGCGGGTCCAACAAGGGCGAGCGCAACGCCGACTACGACGCGGTGGTCGCCGAGCGGCGCGCCGAGGTGGCGCGGCGCGAGGGCGTGGCGGAGGACGCCGTGCCGCAGGACGCGGTGACCGCCTCGGCCTCCGGGCTGGACCCGCTGATCAGCGCCGAGTACGCGGCGATCCAGGTGCCGCGGGTGGCGCGGGAGCGCGGGCTGCCGGAGGACGCCGTGCGGGCGCTGGTCGCCGAGGCGTCGGTGGGCCGCTCGCTCGGGTTCGTCGGCGAGCCGGGCGTCAACGTCACCGCCCTCAACCGGGCCGTCGACGCGGCGCGGTGACACCGACCGGGGGCCGCCCGCGCGGCGGCCCCCGGTCTTCCCCATTTTCTGATCTCGGGAGCGGGCGGGACCGTGGACAAGCGCAAGCGCGGCGAACTGCGCATCTACCTGGGCGCGGCGCCGGGTGTCGGCAAGACCTTCGCGGTGCTGGGCGAGGCGCACCGGCGCCGGGAGCGCGGCGCGGACGTCGTCGTCGCCCTGGTCGAGACGCACGGCCGCGAGCGCACCGCCACCATGGTCGACGGTCTGGAGGTGCTGCCCCGCAAGGAGGTCCGGCACCGGGGGACCACGATCACCGAGATGGACGTGGACGCGGTGCTGGCCCGCGCCCCCGAGATCGCCGTGGTGGACGAGCTGGCGCACACCAACGCCCCCGGCTCGCGCAACGCCAAGCGCTGGCAGGACGTGGAGGAGCTGCTGGACGCCGGGATCGACGTGCTGTCCACGCTCAACGTCCAGCACCTGGAGTCGCTCAACGACGTGGTGCGCCGCATCACCCGCGTCGAGCAGCGCGAGACCATCCCCGACGCGGTGGTGCGCCGCGCCGAGCAGGTGGAGCTGGTCGACCTGACCCCGGAGGCGCTGCGCCGCCGCTTGGCGCACGGCAACGTCTACGCCGCGCACAAGATCGACGCCGCGCTGGGCAACTACTTCCGGGTGGGGAACCTGACCGCGCTGCGCGAGCTGGCGCTGCTGTGGGTGGCCGACCAGGTGGACGTGGCGCTCCAGCGGTACCGCACCGAGCAGCGCATCACCGACACCTGGGAGGCCCGCGAGCGGGTCGTGGTCGCGGTGACCGGCGGCGCGGAGAGCGAGACCCT
Source organism: Actinosynnema pretiosum (assembly GCF_002354875.1). Classification (GTDB taxonomy): domain Bacteria; phylum Actinomycetota; class Actinomycetes; order Mycobacteriales; family Pseudonocardiaceae; genus Actinosynnema; species Actinosynnema auranticum. The sequence goes on along the minus strand of NZ_CP023445.1, from coordinate 3,851,990 downwards.
GATCCGCAGGGCCCGCCGCATCGCCGCGCGCGCCGGGGCCGAGCTGCTGGTGGTGCACACCATGCGCGGCGACGGCCTGGCCGGTTCCGCGCCGGGGTCGATCGCCGCGCTGCGCAAGCTCACCGAGGACGTCGGGGCCACGTTCCACATGGTCGTCGGCGACGACGTGCCCGCCGCGCTGCTGGAGTTCGCGCGCGGGGTCAACGCCACCCAGCTGGTGCTGGGCACCTCCCGCCGCACCCGCCTGGCGCGGGTGTTCGACGAGGGCATCGGCGCGGCCGTGATCGGGCAGTCGGGCAGCATCGACGTGCACATGGTCACCCACGACGAGTCGCGTCGCGCCCCGCGCTGGAAGGTCGACCGCAACCCGCTGACCGCGTCCCGCCAGGTCCTGGGCTGGTCGCTGGCGCTGCTGCTGCCGGTGCTGGTGACCGGGACCGGCACGGCGCTGCAGGAGCAGCTGGACTTCTCCACCGACCTGGTCGGGTTCTTCCTGGCCACGGTGGTGGTCGCGCTGGTCGGCGGGCTGGGCCCGGCGGTGGTGGCCGCGCTGGTGGGGGCGGTGCTGCTGAACTACTTCTTCACCCCGCCGTTCTACAGCCTCACCATCGCCACGCCGGAGAACATGCTGACGCTGGTGGTGATGGTGATCGTGGCGGTGCTGGTGGCGCTGGTGGTCGACCGGGCCGCCAGGCTGGCCGCGCAGGCCGCGCGCGCCAGCACCGAGGCCGCGCTGCTCGCCTCCTACGCGCGCACCGTGCTGACCAGCCCGCACCCGCTGGTGCGGCTGCTGGAGAAGGTGCGGGAGAACTTCGGCATGGAGTCGGTGGCCATGCTGGAGCGGGTGGACGGGCGGTGGCGGCGGGTGGCGTGCGTGGGCCCGAGGCCGTGCGACGAGCCGGAGGAGGCCGACGCCGACGTTCCGGTCACGGCGGACGTGCACCTGTCGCTGCGCGGGCGCCCGCTGCCCGCCGCCGACCAGCGGGCCCTGGAGACCGCGGCCGGTCAGGCGCTGCTGGCGCTGCGGCAGCAGCGGATGGCGGTCGAGACGGCGGACGCGCAGCGGCGGGCGGCGACCACCGAGCTGCGCACCGCGATCCTGTCGGCCGTCGGCCACGACCTGCGCACCCCGCTCACGTCCATCAAGGCCGCGATCGGCAGCCTGCGCGACCCGGCGCTCGCGCTGTCCGAGGAGGACACCGGCGAGCTGCTGGAGGCGGTGGAGGTGTCGGCGGACCGGCTGGCCGGGCTGATCGACAACCTGCTCGACTCCTCCCGCCTGGCCACCGGGGCGGTCGCGCCGCTGCTGCGGCCGGTGACCTACGACGAGGTGGTCGCGCGGGCGCTGTCCGGGCTGGACGAGCGGGCTGCGGTGTCGGTGGAGGTGCCCGAGGACCTGCCGCCGGTGCTGGCGGACGGCGGGCTGCTGGAGCGGGTGGTGGCCAACGTGGTGGACAACGCGCTGCGGCACGGCCGGATGGCGCCCCGGCGGGTGGTGGACGTGGACGGCGACGGGGTGATCACCGAGCACGAGCCGGAGGTGGTGGTGCGGGCCAGCGCGCACGACGACCGGGTGGAGCTGCGCGTGGTGGACCACGGCAGCGGCGTGCCGGAGAAGTCCGCGCGGGCGGTGTTCACCCCGTTCCAGCGGCTCGGCGACCGGGACAGCACGCCGGGCGTGGGGCTGGGGCTCAGCGTGGCCAAGGGCTTCGTGGACGCGATGGGCGGCGCGATCAGCGCCGAGGACACGCCGGGCGGCGGGCTGACCATGGTGATCTCGCTGCCGGTGGCGGACGCGTGGGCAGCGGACGCCTGAAGAACAGCCGCACGACCCCGAACCCGGTGCGGGGGCGGGATCACCGCGCCCGCAACCGGTCGAACGCCGCCTGGCTGCCGGGGTCGGCGGCACGCATGATCACCAGCAGCTGATCGGGGTCCTGCAAGGGTTTCAGCGTCTCGTACTGCACCGACAGCACCCCCACCTCGGGGTGCCGCAACGCCTTGCTGCCCCGGCCGGTCGCCATGACGTCCCGCTCGGCCCACACCCTGGCGAACTCCGGGTTGCCCTCGGTGAACTCGCCGATGAGCGCGGTCAGCGCCACGTCGTCCGGGTGCGCGGCCCACGCCGCCCGCATGTGCGCCACGCCCTCCCGCACGACCCGCTCGCGGTCCAGGTAGAACTCGCGCACGTCCGGGTGCATCAGGCACAGCCACATGGAGTTGCGCCGGGCGGGCGGCAGGGTGTCGACGTCCACCAGCAGCGCGGCCAGCTCCGGGTTCCAGGCCAGGATGTCGAACCGGTGGTTGAGCAGCATCGCGGGCAGCGGCGACAGGTCGGCCACCAGCCGGGCCAGCGGCGCGACCGCCTCGGTGGTCAGCCCGCCGCGCCCCGGTGGCCGCCGCCGCGCCAGGTCGAACAGGTAGGTGCGCTCGTCGGGGGCGAGCCGCAGCGCGCGGGCCAGCGCCTCCACCACCTCCACCGAGGGCCGCAGCCCGCGCGCCTGCTCCAGCCGCACCACGTAGTCCACGCTCACCCCGGCCAGCTCGGCGACCTCCTCCCGGCGCAGCCCCGGGGTGCGCCGGGCCCGCTCGCGCGCGGGCAGCCCGAGGTCGCCGGGGTCCAGGCGCTCCCGGCGGCTGCGCAGGAAGGCGGCCAGCTCGCGGTTCCGGTCCACAGCGGGGGTCGTCATGACCGGCTCAACGGCGGAGGGTGGGAAGGCTGTTCCCAGGAAGCGCTCTCCCTTACCGCGCCGGACCGCCGCGAACAGACTCGTCCCCGGCACGAGGAACACGACAACCGGAGACGTCACATGCCACTGACCCTGGACACCTACCGCCTGCTGGGCCGCTCCGGCCTGCGGGTCTCCCCGCTCGCGCTGGGCACGGCCACGTTCGGCACCGAGCACGGCTGGGGCGCGGACAAGGCCGAGGCGCGGCAGCTGTTCGACGCCTACGTCGAGCGCGGCGGCAACTTCATCGACACCGCGAACACCTACACCGACGGCACGTCCGAGCGCTGGCTGGGCGAGTTCACCCGCGGCAGCAGGGAAACCCTCGTGCTGTCGACGAAGTACACGACGCTGCGCAGGCCGGGCGACCCGAACTCGGCGGGCAGCCACCGCAAGAGCATGGTCTCGTCGGTGGAGAGCAGCCTGACCCGGCTGGGGACCGACCACCTCGACCTGCTGCACCTGCACGTGTGGGACTTCACCACCCCGGTGGAGGAGATCCTGCGCGCCATGGACGACCTGGTGCGGCGCGGGAAGGTGCTGCACGTGGCGATGTCCAACGCGCCCGCGTGGGAGGTGTCCCGGATGCAGGCGATCGCCGACCTGCGCGGCTGGTCGCCGCTGGTGGCGCTGCAGGTCGAGTACAACCTGGCCAACCGGGCGGCCGAGCGCGACCTGATCCCGATGGCGCGGGCGGCGGGCCTCGGCGTGACCCCGTACTCCCCGCTGGCGGGCGGGCTGCTGACCGGCAAGTACGGGCGCGCCGGGGGTGCGGCGGACAGCGCGCGGGAGGGGTTCAACACCGCGCTGGGGCTGGTGACCGGGCGGAACCTGGCGATCGCCGAGGAGGTGACGCGGGTGGCGGGGGAACTCGGGCGCACCGCGGCGCAGGTGGCGCTGGCCTGGACGTTGGCCAACCCCGCCGTGGTCGCCCCGGTGCTGGGCGCGCGGACCCCGGCGCAGCTGGCGGACAACCTGGGCGCGCTGGAGGTGGAGCTGACGGCGGACCACCTGGCCCGCCTGGACGAGGTGAGCCGGATCGAGCTGGGCTACCCGCACGACCTGCTGGCGAGCGACCACATCCGCGCCGTCGTGCGCGGCGACCTGAAGCTGGCGCGGTGAGCGCCCCGACCGCCGTCCTGCTGGGCGTGGGCACCGGCCTCGGCCCCGCGCTGGCCAGGCGCTTCGGCCGCGAGGGCCACCGGGTGGCCCTGGTGGCGCGCGACCACGACCGCCTGGCCGCGCTGGCGGGCGAGCTCGCCGGGGAGGGCGTGGAGGCCGAGCCGTTCACCGCCGACCTGTCCCACCCCGCCGAGGTCCCGGACCTGGTCGAGCGCGTCCGGGCCCGGTTCGGCCGGATCGACGTGGTGGTGTGCGCGCCGCTCGACCTGTCCGGCTTCACCCCCGCCGCCGAGCTGACGCCGCAGGTGGCGGGCAGGCTGGTGGACCTGTACTACCTGACCCCGGTGGCGGTGGTGCGGGCCGTGCTGGGGGAGCTGCGCGAGCGCGGCGGCGGCAGCGTCCTGATCGCCCAGAGCGTCTCGGCGACCCACCCGGCCCCGCGCCTGAGCGGCATCGGTCCGGCGATGGCCGCGACCCGCAACTACGCGCAGAGCCTGTTCGCGGAGGTGGCGCGGCACGGCGTGCACGTGGCGACGCTCCAGATCGGCGGCATGATCACCGGGAGCGCCGTGCACGCCGCGCTGCGGTCCGGGGCGATCACCCCGGACGTGGACTTCCCGGAGCTGGACCCGGCCGAGGTCGCGGAAGCGCTGTGGCGCTCGCACACCGAGCGCGACCGCCCGTACGGCCGGATCCCGGCGCTCGGGTAGCGCTCACCCGCCGGTCGGGACGGCCGCCCCGACCGGCGCGTGGGCCGCGCGCCGCAGCTCCCGCCACGCCAGCACCACCAGGAAAGCCAGTCCCAGCACCGCGTAGGCGTCGCCCACGAGGTGCTGCCACCACGCCCAGTCCAGCTCGACGTCCCCGGTCCTGGGCAGCAACCAGTGCGGTCCCACCAGCAGCACCGCCCCGACCGCGACACGGGCCCGCCCGCGCAGCAGGAGCAGCGCGGGCGCGGCCCACACCCAGTGGTGCGACCAGGACACCGGCGACACCAGCACCCCGGCGGCGGCCGTGGCCACCACGGCGGTGAGGTCGTCGCGCACCCCTCGCAGCACGACGACCAGCAGCGCCAGCACCACCGCGCACGCCGCGAACCACAGCGGCCCGTCGAGCCCGAGGCGCACCAGCACGCCCTTGACCGACTGGTTGCCCGCGTAGGGCAGCCCGCCGACGCGGTCCGGGTCGACGACGGCGGAGGTCCAGAACACCACCGAGTCGCGCGGCGCGAGGAACCACCCCAGCACCGCGCACCCGGCGAAGGCCGCCCCCGCCGTCACCGCGGCCCGGAAGTCCCTGCGGGAGAGCAGGAACAGCACGAAGATCGCGGGCGTGAGCTTGACCGACGCGGCGATCCCGATCAGCAGCCCGCGCGGCCACGGCGGGCGCGGCAGCAGGCAGTCCGCCGCCACGAGGGCGAGCAGCAGCAGGTTGACCTGCCCCAGCTCCAGGGTCCCGCGCACCGGTTCCAGCAGCAGGCACGCGGACGCGAGCCACAGCCCGCCCTCCCGCTCCCCGGCCGCGAGCACGCACACCCACCCCAGCAGCAGCACCCCGGCGGCGGTCCACAGCCCCACGACCAGCGGCCACGGCAGCAGCTCCAGCGGCGCGAACAGCGCGGCGGCGAACGGCGGGTAGGTGAACGGCAGCCCGTTCGGGCCGGGGAACGAGGCCCCGTACAGCTCGCCGCCCGCCAGCCAGACCCGCCCGCCGGTCAGGTAGACCCGCAGGTCCAGCAGCGAGGCGCTCACCCCGCGCCAGAGGAAGACGACGACCGCGGCCGTCGCGCACCCCGCCCACACCCGCCCGGCGGTGATCCCCTTGCGGGCCAAGGCGTCCGGCGCGCTCACACCGACGCGCGGGACCGCCGCGCGGCCCGCTCCCCCGCCAGCGCCAACGCCCCGAGCCCGACCGCGATCGCCGCGCCGAGGGAGTTGTTCAGCAGGTCCTGGGTCTCGCAGATGCCGCGCTCGGTGAGCGGCTGCACCAGCTCGATCACCGCGCTGAGCCCGATCGCCGCCCCGAGCACCGGCCAGGCCGCGCCGGTGGCCAGCACCGCGAAGAACGCGGCGGGCGCGAACAGCAGCACGTTCAGCATCTCGTTGCCCAGGTCGAACGAGACCCCGTTGACCTGGCAGAACTCCGCCAGCTCGCTCCCCCGGTAGATCGAAGCCCACTCGGGCACCTGCCGGGACAGCGTCACCCCGAGCACGAGACCGACCCCGAGCCCGGCGAGCACGCCCGGCACCCGCCGCCACCCCCACCGGCGGGCGGCCCACCACCCGGCGGCCCCGAGCAGCACCGGACCCACGACGACCCCGGCCAGCATCGACGGCGTGCGCAGCAGGTACAGCGCGCCCTCGACCAGACCTCCCAGCGACCCCATCACGTCGCCCACCCCTCTCCTCCGATGTGGACGATCATCACGTCGGAGGGGGTCGCGCCGGATCGGTCGCGGGGCCGGGAAACGGCGCCGCGGGGCCGATCCCGCCTCGGCCGATCGACCGAGGGGCGGCCCCCGGACGCGGCGGGGCCCCGGCGGTGCGAGCACCGCCGGGGCCGGGAGGGGGAACCGCTGCCGCGCCCGCCGCCGGGCGCGGGGCGTCAGCCGCTCGCGCAGCCGAGCACCGGTTTCCCCGGCGTGCCGGGCGTGGTCCCGAGGAACCCGAAGGTGGTGCTGCCCCCGGCCGCCACCGCGCCGTTGTGCGCGGCGTTCCTCGCGGTGACCGAGCCGCCCTGGCTGGTCACGGCCGCGTTCCAGGACTGGGTGATCGTCTCGCCCGCGCCCGCCGTCCAGGTCACCGCCCACGAGCTGATCGGCGCGCTGCCCGCGGTCACCCTGACCTCGGCCTGGAACCCGCCCTGCCACTGGTTGGTAACGGTGTAGGTCGCGGTGCACCCGGCCCCGCCCGGCGGGTTGTCCGTCCCACCGCCCCACCCGGCCGAGGAGTCCAGCCAGGCGACCCGCCGCAGCAACCAGTCCCGCACGTGCTGGACCTGGCCCTGCCAGGTGGGCGCGGTCGGCGTGACGAAGAAGCCGACGGTGGGCGCGGTCAGGTTGGGCCACCGCTGGAAGTTGCGCGCCGCGCCGTTCGCGAGCGGGCGCGCCAGGGCGTCGATCCGGCCCTGCAGCGCGGAGTCCGACAGCGGGCCCCGGCGCAGCTCCTGCCAGCGGGCCTTGACCTGCGCCACGAACGCCGGGTCGCGCAGCAGCTGCGGGAACCAGTCGTTGGGCACGGGCTGGCGGGTCTGCTGGTGCTGCCAGCCCGCGACCTGGTCGTTCTGGAAGTAGCCGCCCACGCCGAAGGTCAGGTCGAAGTCCCACAGCGGCCCGGCGACGATCTTGCCGTCGCGGTCCTTGTGGAAGTAGGAGCTGCGGACGTAGGCGTCCATGTTCCGGCTGACCTCGTTGACGATCAGGTGGTCGACGAACGAGGGCACGTCGATGTAGGCCCGGTACCCGGTGACCGGATCGGCGGAGTTCGGGGCGCGCAGGACGGCGTTGAACTCCTGCAGGTGCCCGCGCAACCAGTCCCGCTGCGCGGTGTTGAGCGGCGAGGGGTCGACCAGCTCCAGGTAGTTCCAGCACGACGGCCCGGCGCAGGGCAGCGTGGGCTCCTCGGCGGCCATCCACTCGAACTTCCAGACGTACCCGCCCTGGATCTCGGGCAGGGTGGTGTCCTCCTCCTTGAGCTTCTTGAGGTCCAGCCGGTTCTTGCTGTTCTTGATGGTCTCCACGAGCAGGTACACGCCCTGGTAGTCGCTCGCCCCCACCGGTCCGGCGTCGGTGTTGACGTACAACTCGGCGAACGCGTGGCGCGGCGCCTCCAGCCCCAGCTCCCGGCCGAGGTCGTGGACCAGCGCCTCGCGGATCAGCGACTTGTCCGGGAACGGGCCGCGCAGCACCCAGTCCGAGTCGGCGGGCATCCCGAGCACCGGGAGGTCGGCGTCGTCGTCCGCGTTGTCCCGGAACTCCAGGCGGTACGGGGACTTGTCGAACGAGGCCGAGGACTGGCCGCGCAGCTTGAACCCGGCGCGGGTGGCGACGGCGGGGGCCGAGGCGAGCGAGGTCGTGCCGCCCGCGCCGGGCTGGAAGACCATGGTGGTGGCGTCGAAGTACTCCCGGCCCGGTTTGCCCGCGCCGTAGGAGTCGATCAGGATCACCGGCAGGTCGTGCGCGGTGGCCGTGTCGCGGGCGGCGTACATGGCGGTTCCCGTTGCCCCGGAAGGGGTTGTGCCGGTGAACGGGCGGGCGCGGAGCTGGGTGGTGCGGGTGAGGCGCAGCGGGGTTCCCTGGTACAGCGGGGACTGCGCGGTGGGGAGGGTCCCGTCGGTGGTGTAGCGCAGCTGCGCGCCCGCGACCGGGGTGGACAGCGACACCGAGACCTGGCCCTGGAAGGTGCCGCTGGGGGTGGAGAACACCACGTCGCCGGTCAGGTCCTCGGCTGCGGCCGAGGGGGTGGCGGGGGCGGGGGTGGCGGGCGCGGGCGCGGCCGGGGGTGAGGTGGACTCGGGCGCGGCGGCGGCTGCGGGCGCGCCTGCCTCAGCGGGTGGCGCGGCAGCGGCGGCTGCGGGCGCGCCTGCCGCGGCGAGCGGCGCGGCGGTGGCGGGGTGCGGGAGCGCGAGTGCGGCGAGCAGCACGAGCGCGGTGGTGGTGCGGAAGGTGGCCGTGGCGGCGCTGCCACGGGGTGTCACGCGCACGATGCCTCCTGTTCGACGTCGGCGTGATCGGTGAGCGCGGCGCGGTCGGTGGTCGCGCCGTGGAAGTGGCGGCGCAGGGTCCTGCGCCACGGCGCGGCGGGCAGGTCCACGCGCAGCGCGGCCAACCCGGTGGCGTACTTGGAGATCCGCGCCGGGCGGGTGCCCTCCTGCCACAGCGCGCGGTCGACGGCGGTCGCGGCCGAGGCGGTCTTCGTCTCGACCACGGCGAGCCCCGGAAGCCGCAGCTCGCGCCCGGCGGCGCGCCAGCGCAGCCCGGTGTCGATGGTGACGCGGCTGGCCCCGCCGGGCAGCAGCAGGGTGGCGCGGTGGTAGTCGGTGACCAGGACCGGGTCGAGCGCGGAGCCCTCGCGCAGGTCGAACGACTCGCGGGCCAGCGCCTCGTCGACGAAGTCCCGGCCGGGGCGCACGGCCCCGCGGTCGCCGGGGCGGTACGGCAGGCGGTGCTTGGTGGTGCTGCCGCGCGCGCCGCTGACCTTGACCTCCAGCCAGCACTGCGCGGAGTCCAGGTAGGTGCGGGTGCGGACCTTGAACCGCCTGCGCCTGCGGTGCGCCGCGCGGTGGTAGCTGAGCAGCCCCGGCGTGTCGAAGTACACCGACTGGTAGCGGAACGAGCGCGCGCCGTCGACGTCGAGGACCCTGGCGTCGGCGGCGAACCGCTCCAGCAGGTGCGGCAGCGCCGCCGAGGGGACGAGGTACTTGCGGTCGACCCTGGTCTGGAGCGCCGCGCGGTCGACCAGCTCGGCGAGCCCGACCGGGGCGAGCCGGGCGAGCGCGTCCGCCGGGGACGGGGCGGTCACCGGCGGACCCCCGCCCCGGCGGCGAGACCGGCGGCGGCCCCGGAAGCGGCCCCGTCAGCGGGCTCGGGCTCGGTCACCGCGTAGCGCACGTCCACGACCGTGGTCTCGTTGACCAGGTCGAGCCGCTGCACGAACACGGTGTGCACCCGCGCGCGCAGCAGCCGCTCCAGGTGGGAGACGAGCGCGGCGCGGTCGGTGAACGCCGAGTCCAGCACGAGCACCTGGTGCCGGTAGCCGCGGAAGAGCCGCCGGTGGTCGGCGAGGAACATGACGGCGACGACGAGCGCCATCAGCCCGCCGTTGAGCCAGGCCGAGGTGGTGCCGAGCGCGCCGAGGATGCCCAGCGCCAGCGCGCAGAAGTAGTAGGCGACCTCGTGCTGGTCCAGCTCGGTGGAGCGCAGGCGGATGATGGACAGCACGCCGAACAGCGCCATGCCCAGGCCCAGGCCCGCGCCGACGTCGCTGGAGCTGAGGGCGCTGGCCACGGCGAGCACGCCGATGTTGACGCCCAGGTAGGCGACGACCAGGTCGCGGCGGCGGTAGCGCGGGAAGTACAGCCCGAAGACGAGCAGCGCCACCGCGCAGAGGTCGATCGTGAACAGGATCAGTCGTGGCATCTCGTGCGCTCCTCCTGAGCCGCTGCCGGGTCCACAAGTGGTCGCTAAAGTTTCGATTGTTCATGGAAACTTTCGACACCTGGCGGAAACGATAGGGCGCGCCGAGGTGTCCCGTCAATGAACGAGAAACGGCTGCCGCGTATCAAAAGGAGCAGCACATCGCGCTGACGGAGAGAGCCTAGGCCGACAGGAGCATGGTGCGCCGAAACACGAATCACTCGACGATCATGCTAAAACTACCGAAAGTTTCGAGCGCATTTGGCGGTTGACGCCGAGGTCGGCGCACCCCCTAGGGCTCGACCAGCCGGGCCCGGAACGCCCACGCCGCCAGCTCCACCCGGTTCCGCGCCCCGGTCTTGCCCTGCGCCGCCGCCAGGTGCGTCTTGACCGTGGACAGCGACAGGTGCAGCGCGTCCCCGATCTCCCGGTTGCCCAGCCCGCGCGCCACCTCCCGCACCACGTCCCGCTCGCGCGGCGTGAGCAGCCCGACGTCCGCCGAGGCCGAGGGCCTGGTCCAGCTGCGCAGCACCCGCAGCGTCACGTCCGGCGAGATCAGCACGTCCCCGCGCGCGGCGGCCCGCACCGACTCCACCAGCAGCGCGGGCCCGGCGTCCTTGGTGAGGAACCCGCTCGCCCCGTTCTCCAGCGCCCGGTGCAGGTTCTCGTCGGTGTCGAACGTGGTCACCACGACCACCTTCGCCTGCGGAGCCAGCAGCTCGGTCACCCGCAGCCCGTCCAGCTCCGGCATCCTGATGTCCACCAGGCACACGTCCGGCCGCAGCTCGCGCGCCCGCCGCACCGCCGCCTCCCCGTCCGCGACGTCGGCCACGACGGTGATGTCGTCCTGCGCGTCCAGGATCATCCGGAACCCGGCGCGCACCATCTCGTGGTCGTCCGCGACCAGCACGCTGATCACGCCCGCACCACCAGGGGCAGCTCGGCGGACACGACCCACCCGGTGGGCGTCGGCCCGGCGTGGAACCGCCCGCCCAGCAGCTCCACCCGCTCGCGCATCCCCTCGATCCCGAACCCGCCCCTGCCGAAGGACGCGGGCTCGCCGCAGTCCACGACGGACACCGTGACGACCGTCGGCTCGCGCACCACCTCCACCACCACCTCGCCGGGGTCGCGGGCGTGCTTGCGCACGTTGGTCAGCCCCTCCTGCACCAGGCGCAGCACCGACCGCCCCAGCTCGGGCGGCACGGGCGCGGGCAGCTCGACCGCCACCCGCACCGGCAGCCCGGACTCGCGCGCCCGCCCCACCAGCGCCCGCAGGTCGGCCTCGAGGTCGGCGGTCGCCGCGTCCTCCTTGCCGCGCAACGCCCCCACGAGCCTGCGCATCGCGCCGACCGCGTCCGTCCCGCCGTCCACGATGGCGGGCAGCGCGCGGCGCGCGGCGTCCGGGTCCCGCTCCCCCACCACGAGCGCGGCCTGCGCCTGCACCAGCATCCCGGTCACGTGGTGCGCCACCACGTCGTGCAGCTCGCGCGCGATGTCGAGCCGCTCCTCCACCCGCACCCGATCCAGCGCGACGGCGCGCTCCCGGTCGTGCGAGCGCAGCAGGAGCCCGACGAGCACGGCCAGCGCCAGCAGCAGCCCGGTCACCGCCCACCCGCCCGCGAAGGGGCGCACCGAGCCGTCCGGCAGGCGTTCGAGCACCGACCGGACCCCGCGCACCCCGAGCGCGTGCGCGAGCAGCAGCGCCACGGCCGCGACGCACCCAGCCGCGACGCGCGGTCGCGCGACCCGGACCACCGAGGCGAGCAGCACGGCGAACGCGACCGTCTCCGGGAGGGTGAGCGGCCCGAGCAGCCACTCGAACCCGTCCACGCCGCCCACCCCCGCGCCGGGCAGCAGGAGGGCGCGGGTGAACCCGGCGAAGATCCCGGTGACCGCGAACGAGGAGCCCACAGCCACCGCCGCGGCGGGCGCGGGCCGCCGCGGCGCGAGGAGCGCCGCGGCGCACACCGCGGTGAGGAGGCACAGCACGAGCGCGCCCCGCAGGCCCAGCGGCCACCCGGCCCACGCCTGGGCGGCCAGCGCCCCCGACACCACGACGAGCGGCCACCACTTCACGACTCCCGGCACGCGGACGATCCTCGCGCACGCGCCCCGCGCGCACGTCGGCCCGGCGGCCGGACGGGGTCGGCCGATCGGTCGATGCCCGCTGCGCGCGGCCCCGGCGTGCAGCAGACTGGGTGCTCCCGTGATCGTCGGTGTTCTCGGAGAGGGGTGGCGCGGTGAGCAGGAGCGAGTGGCCGGAGCTGGTGGGCGCGTCGGCGGACCAGGTGGTCGCCGCGATCAGGGCCGAGCACCCCGGCCGCGAGGTCGTGGTGGTGCCGGAGGGCTCGTTCGTGACCATGGACTACCGGGAGGACCGGGTGCGCGTGTTCGTGACCGCCGACGGCCGGGTGGCCGAGGTCCCCAGGATCGGCTGAGCGCCCCCTGGCCGGCCGAGAGCCCCCGGTCGGCCGAGCGCCGGTCACCCGCCGAAGAAGGCGTCCATGCCGGGCACGTCGGACAGGTAGGTCTCGATCCGCGCGATCCGCCCGTCCCGCAGGCGGCACACCACCGACAGGTGCTCGTCGAGCACGGCGTCGTCGCGGCGCGCGGTGTTGTGCAGCGACAGGGCCACGTCCTCCCGGCCGACCAGGACGTGCAGCAGCTCGAAGGACACGCCGTGCCCGGCGATGAGCCGCACCCGCTCCAGGATCGCGTCGGCCCCGACGACGACCCCGGACACGGCGTTGTCGCCGGGCAGGGTCCAGGTGGCGTCGGGGTGCAGGAGCGCGCGGAGCGCGGCCCACTCCCCGGCGACCAGGGCGGCGTGGAACCGCTCTCCCAGGGCGCGGGCGGTCGGGGTGGTGGTCATGGGCGATCCCCTCGCTTAACGCAGTGATCATTGCCTTAAGTCGAGGCTACTCCCGCGCGGGCCCAGGGCTCACGGCCCTTGGTCACCACGGACCTGGGCTCACAGGCCCGCGCTTCACGGGCCAGGGCCCACGGATCTGCGCTCACAGGCCCGCGCTTCACGGGCCAGGGCCCATGGCCCTGGCTTCACGGCCCTGCGCTCGCCGCCCGGTGCTCACAAGCCCGCGCTTCACAGCCCTGCGCTCACAAGCCCGCGCTCACCGCCCTGCCCTCACGCCCCGGTGCGTTAGCGTGGCGGGGTGGACGAGAGCACCCGCGCGCGACGCCCCGGCGGGCGCAGCGCGCGCGTGCGGGCGGTGGTGCACCGGGCCGCCGTGGAGCTGGTCGCCGAGCGCGGCGCGGACCGGGTGACCATCCCCGCCGTCGCCGAGCGGGCCGGGGTCAGCGCGAGCACGCTCTACCGGCGGTGGGGCGGACTGGGCGCGCTCCTGGCCGACGTCGCCGAGCGGGCCGCCGACAGCGCGCCCGACCTCGTCGGGGACCTGCGCGCCGACCTCGCGGAGCAGGCCGCGTGGACCCTGTCCGACCTGGCGCGCCCCGGAGGGATCGCGTTCTTCCGCGCGGAGGTCGCCCCGGACGTGGACGAGCGGCACGCCGCGCTGCGCGAGTGCCTGCGCCGGGCCACGGCCCGCTTCCAGGCGGTGCTGGACGCGGCGGGCGCGCGCGGCGAGGCGGCCCCGTCGCTGGAGCGGGTGCTGGACCGGGTCGTGGCCCCGCTGCACTTCCGCGTGGTGTTCTCGATCGCCGGGACCACCGAGGAGTACGCCCGCGCCCTCGCGCACGAGCTGCTGGACGGGACGCGGTAGCCCGGTGCGGCCGGGGGTTCCCCCCGGCCGCACCGGATCGCGTCAGGAGGTCGTGCAGCCGGTGATCGTGACGCCGGACGCCTGCCCGGAGCCGGTCAGGCCGAACGCGGCGCTCGCCGCCGGGGCCAGCGCGCCGTTGTGCGCGGCGTTCGTCACCGCCCCCGAGGCGTAGGTCCCGTTCCACACGCTGGAGATCGTGGTGCCGGACGCGGTCGTCAGCGCGACCTTCCAGCCCCGCGTGGCCGCCGTCCCGGAGTTGGTCACGGTGACCTCGCCCTGGTAGCCGCCCTGCCAGCTGTTCACCACCCGCAGCACCGCCGCGCACCCGGCGTCCCCGCCCCCGCCGCCCGGCAGGGTCGTCGCGCTGCGGGAGGCCGAGGCCGCCGAGGTGTTGCCCGCCGCGTCCCTGGCCCGCACCGAGTAGCTGTAGGTGGTGGCGCCGCTGAGCCCGGTGTCCACGTAGGAGGTCGTGGCGCTCGTGCCGACCTTCGCGCCGCCCCGGTACACGTCGTACCCGGTGACGCCGACGTCGTCGGTCGCGGCCTGCCAGCTCAGCGCGACCGACGAGGCGGTGGTCGTGCCCACCGCCAGCCCGGTCGGCGCGGTCGGGGCCGTGGTGTCGCCGGGGCCGCCGCCGTCGCCGTAGCGCTGGCCGAGGCTGATGCCGGTGGCGGAGCCCTCGCCGCCGAGCGGGACCTGGTGGTCCAGGCTCACGAACTTGCCGCCGTGCTGCCACAGCGCGGGCTTGAGCAGCGCGTACTTGGCCGCGTCCCAGGTCTTCCAGTCGTCGAGCAGCAGCCCGCCGGTGTCGCCGGAGTTCGGGTTGAGCGCCCAGAACGTCTGGTGCAGCCCCTCCTCGACGATCAGGTCGCGCAGCGCGGCCATCCACCGGTCCTGCCGCTCGTCCTCGCCGAGCCGCCCGCCCCACTCGCCGATCAGCAGCGGCGCGGCGCCCTGCTCGTGCAGGTACAGCCAGTTGGGCCGCCACACGTCGGTGATCAGCGACTCCTTGGTGAACGGCTTGTCGAACCACGGCTGGTTGAACACCAGGGGGCCGTAGTCGTGCGGGGAGTAGACGAGCTGGTCCTGGTTCGCGCCCAGGTTCACCGGGTGCTCGGCGACGCCGCGCAGGTTGCCGCCCCACCAGGTGTGGAAGTAGTTGGGCGTGCGGTCGGGGTTGGTGTCGGGCGCGTCCCAGCCCTTGCCGGGGCGCGGGTAGACCTCGTTGCCCTCGCACAGCACCAGCAGCTCGGGGTTGATCGCGAGGATGCGGCGGCCCGCGGTCTCGCAGGTGTGCTTCCAGTTGTCGACGTCGGTCGAGCCGTCCCACTTGGCGCGCGGCGAGTCGCCGGGGCCGCCGTGGGGCTCGTTCTTGACGTCGACGGCGATGATCGTGTCGTTGTCCTTGTAGCGCGCGGTGACCCACTCCCAGGTGGAGTAGAACACCTCCGGGGTGACCGAGCCCTTGTACCAGACGGGGTGCACGTGGCCGGAGTTGTCGGCCTCGGCGCTGTGCACGTCCAGCAGGACCTTCAGGCCGAACCGCTCGCACAGCCGGAGCCAGAAGTCGAAGATCTGGAGGTTGTCCATCCCCGCGAGCTCGGGGTTGGCGTAGTCGTTGATGTTCGGCTTGGCGACGGTCCTGCCCTCCTTCCACTCCTGCAGCAGCTGGGTGGAGACGGGCACGCGCACGAGGTTGACGCCGCGATCGGCCATCGCCTTGGTGATCTCGGTGATGTTGGCCGACCACAGGCCGTGGAAGACGCGCTCGGTGGCGTTGAAGCCGAACCAGTTGGCTCCGGTGAGCTGGACGCGGTTGCCCGCCGCGTCGACGATCCGGTTGCCCTGGACGTGCAGCCAGTCCTTGGCGGGCGGTGCGGCGGAGGCGGCGGGAGGGGCGAGCGCGGAGGCCGCGAGGGTGGCGGCGACCAGCGGGACGGCCGCGAGCGCGGCCAGCCACCGCCGTCCGCGCCCGTGGGTCGGTGACAGCACTGTCATCCTCCGGGGTTCGGGTGACGCGGGGAAGGTTCTGGGAGCGCTCCCAGAATGACTGATCGGGGGCGCGCGGAGAAGACCGCAGTCACGGACGAGCTTCGGGGCCCGGCGCGGGTCGACCGACAGGGCGGGTCGGGCGGCGGACAGCCCGACGGGCGGCCCGGCAACGGCCAGCCCGACAGGCGGCCCGGCAACGGCCAACCCGGTGGGCGGCCCGGCAACGGCCAACCCGGTGGGCGGCCCGGCAACGGCCAGCCCGACAGGCGACCCCGGCAACGGCCAGCCCGACGGGCGACCTGGGCAACGAGCGGCCCGACGGGCGGGTCAGGTGGATCGGCGGGCAGCCCAGCAGGCGGTCCGGCAAGCGACCCGGCAGACGGGCCAGGCGGCCCGGCGGGCGGGTCGGCGGAGCGCGTCGCCGCACGCCTCCGCCGACCCGCCGGGCGCTCCCGGCGGCCCCTGCTCGCCGGGAGGCGCGGCGGCGTCCCGCCCCTGGGACGAGCCAGGGGCGGGACGCCGGTCGCGGGGGTGGGGCGGAGTCACGAGCAGGCGGTCCCGTTCAGCGTCGGCGACGAGAACGGCGGTGTGCCGCCACCGTAGTTCGCGTTGTACCCGACGGTCACCCGTCCGCCGGACGCGAGCGCTCCGTTCCAGGCGGTGTTCACGACCCGGACCCCGTCACCGGTGTCGGTCCACGTCCCGTTCCACCCCTGCGTGACGGTCACACCGGGCGCGGAGAACTCCAGGGTCCACGAGGAGATCGCGGACCCCCTGTTCTCCACGACGACCTCTCCGGTGAACCCGCCGTTCCACTGGCTGACCACGCGGTGCGTCACCGCGCAGCCGCCGCCGGGGTTGCCCCCCGGCGTCGTGGTGGTGGGCGACGTCGTCGTGGGCACGGGCCCCGCCGCCACCGCCAGGTCGTAGGCGCGCTGCGGCACGAACTGCCCCGCGCTCGCGATGCACCCGTCCGCCTCGCCGACGATCTTGACCCACAGGAAGGCGTCGATCTGCGAGTCGCCGGTGTTCTTCGTGCTGGGCGTGCCGATGGCGCGGCCGGGCGGGTCGCACCACTCGCTGCCGAGCGGCCCGTTGCCGTTGCGGCTGGTGTCGATGACGGCCTTGAGCCTGCCGTCGCCCAGCGCGTTCAGGATCGCCTTGGTGTAGGAGACCTCGGCCGGGGTGGTGCGGTAGTTGGAGACGTTGCTGGCGATGCCGTCGGAGCTGCCGGACACGTCGGCCCCGCGCAGCCGGTTCGCGGCCTCGGCGGGCGCGAGCCAGTCGGAGTTGCCGATGTCGAAGTAGACCTTCGCCTGCCCGGAGCCGGACTTGAGCTTGCGGCCGGCGTAGGACATCGACGCCTTGGTCTGGTTCTGCTGGTCCGCGCTCTGGCAGTTGGACATGATCGGCAGCACGTCGGGTTCGAGGATGATCGACGCCGGTCGCCCGCCGAGCCCGGCCGCGACCTCGTCCACCCACGCCCGGTACGCCTGGTGGGACGGCGCGCCGCCGCCGCTGGCGCCGCCGCAGTCCCGGTTGGGGATGTTGTAGACGACCATGATCGGGATCTTCCCGGCCGAGGCCGCCGCGCCCACGAAGGCGCTGACCTCCGAGCGGACGGTCGAGGTGTTGGTGGTGGTGAACCACTTCGCCTGCGGCACCGAGGCGACCCGGTCGCGGATGACCGCCGCGCGCGAGTCGTTCGGGTTGGCCGCCACCCACCTCGCGCTGGAGCTGCCGGGGTCGGTGTAGAACGCCGAGTCCGCGGCGGTGGCGGTCTGCCCGCCCCCGGTCACCAGGACGGCCGCGCCCGCCACGAGCGCGGCGGAGAACGCGCACGCTGCTGCTTTGCCGATACTCGCCATTGAGCTCCCTCTCGCGGTGCGTCTCGCCCGAGTCGGACCCAACCAGGCGGGGACGAGGGGCGTCAACGCGCTCGGGGGAAAGCTAAAGTTGTTAGCGCTATCTTTAGCTCGATCATTTCTCCAACCAAATGCCAGGTCATCGCCTCACCGGCTTGACGTGCAGGTTGGGAGCGCTCCCCGAAATTTTTACCTCGTTCGGCCCACTGCGGCAGGCGCAGCGCAAAAGCCTTCTTGTGAACGCGCACATCAAATGCCAGACTCCTGCTCGCCGCCCCGTTCCCGTCCCCCACCACCACGGCGCGCCGGGTGGTCCTCGGAAGGTGTGGAAGATGGAGCTGACATCGAGGTCAGTGTCCCGAGCCGGGTTCGGCGCGGTGGCGCTGGCCGCCGCGCTCGGAGCCACCCTGCTCGTGAGCACCCCCGCCAGCGCGGCCACGACCCTGGGCGCCGCAGCCGCCCAGACCGGCCGGTACTTCGGCGCGGCCGTCGCGGCGGGCAGGCTGAGCGACTCGACCTACGCGAACATCCTGAACCGCGAGTTCAACTCGGTCACCGCCGAGAACGAGATGAAGTGGGACGCCACCGAGCCCAACCGGGGCCAGTTCAACTACACCGCCGGTGACCGGATCCTCAACCAGGCGCTCAGCAGCGGAAAGCGGGTGCGCGGGCACGCCCTGCTGTGGCACCAGCAGCAGCCGGGCTGGGCGCAGAGCCTGAGCGGGTCCGCGCTGCGGCAGGCCGCGCTCAACCACGTCACCCAGGTCGCCACCCACTACCGGGGCAAGATCCACTCCTGGGACGTGGTGAACGAGGCGTTCGCCGACGGCGGCTCCGGGGGCAGGCGCGACTCGAACCTCCAGCGCACCGGCAACGACTGGATCGAGGCCGCGTTCCGCGCCGCCCGCGCGGCCGACCCCGCCGCGAAGCTCTGCTACAACGACTACAACACCGACGGGATCAACGCGAAGTCCACCGGGATCTACAACATGGTGCGGGACTTCAAGTCGCGCGGCGTGCCGATCGACTGCGTGGGCCTCCAGTCGCACCTGACGAACAACGCGCCGTCGGACTACCAGGCCAACATCAAGCGCTTCGCGGACCTGGGCGTGGACGTGCAGATCACCGAGCTGGACATCGCGGGCTCCAACCAGGCCAACGCCTTCGGCGCGGTGACCCGCGCGTGCCTGGCCGTGCCGCGCTGCACCGGCATCACCGTGTGGGGCATCCGCGACACCGACTCGTGGCGCGGCGGCGAGAACCCGCTGCTGTTCGACGGCAGCGGCAACAAGAAGGCCGCCTACACCTCGGTGCTGAACGCGCTGAACGCGGGCGGCACGACCGTGCCGGGCGAGACCCCGCCGACCACCACTCCCCCGACCACCCCGCCCACCACGACGAACCCGCCGCAGCCGGGCGGCTGCACGGCGTCGGTGTCGGTGAACTCGTGGGAGGGCGGTTTCGTCGCCACGGTCAAGGTGACCGCCGGGTCGAGCGCGCTCAGCGGCTGGAAGGTCACCACCGCATTGCCCTCGGGCACGTCGGTGACCGGCTCGTGGAGCGCGAACGGCAGCGGCACGTCCGGCACGGTGGACTGGACCAACGTCGACTACAACGGGGCCGTCGCGGCGGGCCAGTCGACCGAGTTCGGCTTCCAGGGCACCGGGAGCGCCGCCGGTCTCTCCCCGGCCTGCGCGGCGAGCTGAGGCGGCCGTGCGCGCCACGACCCACCCCCGCAGCGGCCTGGTCGCGCTGGTGGTCCTGGCGCTGGCCGTCACCGCGTTCAGCGCGGTGACGGCCGGCCCCGCCAGGGCGGACAACCCGGTGGTGCAGCACATCTACACCGCCGATCCGGCGCCGATGGTCCACAACGGACGGCTGTACCTGTACACCGGCCACGACGAGGACGGCTCGACCTACTTCACCATGAAGGAGTGGCGGGTCTGGTCCACCACCGACATGGTGAACTGGACCGACCACGGCTCGCCGATGAGCGTGGGCACCTTCGCGTGGGCCAGCAAGGACGCCTGGGCAGGGCAGGCGGTGGAGCGGAACGGGAAGTTCTACTGGTACGTGCCGGTGGTCAACCGGGCGACCGGCCGCATGGCCATCGGCGTCGGGGTCTCCGACAGCCCGACCGGCCCGTTCCGCGACGCGATCGGCCGCCCGCTGGCGGAGAACGGCGAGATCGACCCGTCGGTGCTCATCGACGACGACGGCCAGGCGCACCTGTACTGGGGCAACCCGAACCTGTGGCACGCGCGCCTGAACCCGGACATGGTCTCGCTGGCGAGCGCCCCCGCGCAGATCCCGCTGACCACCGCCGGGTACGGCGCGCGCACCGGGAACGCCCAGCGGCCCACCCTCTACGAAGAGGGGCCGTGGGTCTACAAGCGGGGCGGCCTGTACTACAACGTGTTCGCCGCGCAGTGCTGCTCGGAGTTCCTCGCCCACTCGACCGCGCCGACGCCCACCGGGCCGTGGACGTACCGGGGCGTGGTGATGCCGACGCAGGGCAGCAGCTTCACCAACCACGCGGGGGTGATCGACTACAAGGGCGGCTCGTACCTGTTCTACCACAACGGCGCCCTGCCGGGCGGCGGCGGTTACACCAGGTCGGTCGCGGTGGAGAGGTTCACCTACAACGCGGACGGCACGATCCCCAGGCTGGGCATGTCCACGTCGGGGCCGCCGCCCGCCGACACGCTGAACCCGTACGCGCGGCAGGAGGGCGAGACGATCGCGTGGGGCAGCGGGGTGGAGACCGAGGTGTCCAGCGAGGGCGGCATGAACCTGAGCCACCTGGAGAACGGCGACCACGTCAAGGTCCGCTCGCTGGCGTTCGGCGCGGGCGCGCGGACGTTCACCGCGCGCGTCGCGTCCGCGACGTCGGGCGGCGCGCTGGAGCTGCGCACGGACAGCCCGACCGGCCCGGTGGTCGGCCGCTGCACCGCGCCCGGCACGGGCGGCTGGCAGACCTGGACCACGGTGTCCTGCCCCGTGAGCGGGTTGTCGGGGACGCGTGACCTGTACTTGCGCGCGTCGGGCGGGAGCGGCTACCTGTTCAACGTCGACTGGTGGCGGTTCACCGCGTGACCGCTCCCCCGTGCGGCGCAGGCTCACCTGCGCCGCACGGGGGCCGCCGCACGGCTTCCGCCGACCTCCACCGCTGTTCACACAAGTTCCTCATATCGAACGCCCATCGAACGCCCAGCCTCGCTCCCTACCTTCGGCGGTTCCGGACCTGACACCCCCGATCCCACAGCGAGGTGGACGTGCACGACGACGACGAACCGATCGGAACCCTGCTGGGCAGGCGCCAGGCGTTGACCCTCCTGGGCGCGGCGGGCGCGGCCCTGACCCTGGCAGGCGCCGCCCCCGCCGCCCCCGGCGAGGTGACCCCCGAGGTGGACTGCGTGGCCCGCCCGGACCAGACCGAGGGCCCGTACTTCGTGGACGAGAGGCTCAACCGCTCCGACATCCGGTCGGACCCGTCCACCGGAGCGCTCTCCCCCGGCATCCCGCTCACCCTCTCCTTCACCGTGCTCCAGATCCAGTCCGCGACGTGCCGCCCCCTCCCCGGCGCGGTCGTGGACCTGTGGCAGTGCGACGCGCTCGGCCTGTACTCCGACATCCCGTCGGAGGGGACGAGCGGCCGGAAGTTCCTGCGCGGCCACCAGGTGAGCGACAGCACGGGCCTGGCGAGGTTCGTGACGATCCTGCCCGGCTGGTACCGGGGCAGGACGGTCCACCACCACTTCAAGATCCGGACGACGGGCGCGAGCGGAGGGGCGTACGAGTTCACCTCGCAGCTGTACCTGGAGGAGGCGTTCAAGGCGAACTACCTGAAGCAGCCCCCGTACAGCAGCAAGGGCTCCCCCGACACCACGAACGCCCGAGACGGCATCTACGCCCAGGGCGGCAGCCAACTCCTGCTGAAGCCGACCGGTTCGACGAGCGCCGGGTACGCGGCGAACTTCGCGATCGGGCTGGACCTGTCGGACACGGGGGTGGGGGCGCCCGACTAGCCGGGCGGGCGACCAGCCGGACGGGCGGAGGGCGGGCAACCGCCTTCGCGCACAACGGCTCGCGGGGGCGCGTCGGAACTCCACGCCCCCGCGAGCCGCTCACCTGCACACATCATGCGCCGGCGATTCGCCCGACCGGTGCTCGGTCCAGCACCGCTCACCGATCAGACACCCGCCCGCCACAGCGGTCGAAGAGCCCTGCGGCAGTTCGAGCAACGGATGTCGACAGCGCGGATCGACAAGAACTCGGTCACCGGCAGGCCGCCCTCCCGTCCCGGTCCGCCGCCGACCGCTGTGCCCGTGCCCCTATGCTCCGCCCATGAGCGCGTCGGTGACCTGGGACCAGGTGCGGTCGTGGCGGCTGGGCAGGCAGTTCCTCGACCCGCGTGCCGCCGTGACCGCCGGGGAGGTCGTGGAGCGGTTGTGCGGGGTGCAGGCGCAGGTGGCGTCGGCGGCCGAGTTCGCCGTCGCGACGCGCACCGGCGCCGCGGGCGGGGTGGCGCGCGACCTGGCGTCCGGCGCGCTGGTGAGGACCTGGGCCGCGCGCGGCACCCTGCACCTGCTGCGCCCCGGCACCGCCCCCGACGTGCTCTCCCTGCTCGCCTCGGCGCGCACCTGGGAGCGCCCGTCCTGGCAGAAGGCGTTCGGCGCGACCCCCGCCCAGGTCGCCGCCCTGGCCGAGGCGGTCGGCGCGCTGCTCGCCGGCGGAGAACCCCTGTCCCGCGAGGAGCTCGCGACCGCGCTCGCCGCCGACCCGCGCCTCACCGCCCTGGCCGACCAGCTCCGCTCCTCCTGGGGCGCCCTGCTGAAAACCCTGTCCTGGCAAGGGGTCCTGCGCCACGCGCCCCCGGACGGCGCCCGCGTCGCGTTCACCACCCCGCCGTGGCGGGCGCTCCCCGACCCGGACGACGCCGCACCCCGCGTGATCACCGCCTACCTGAGCGCGTACGGCCCGGCGACCCCGGAGGCGTTCGACGCCTGGCTGCTGCGCGGCGCCCTGCGCAAACCGGTGCTGCGCAAGTGGTTCGCGGACCTGGGCGACCGCCTGGTGACCGTCGACGTCGAAGGCCGCACCACCCACCTCCTCGCCGAGCACGCGGACGCCCTCGCGACCGCGGAGCCCACCACGTCGGTCCGCCTGCTGGGCCCGTTCGACCAGCACGTCCTGGGACCGGGCACCGCCGACCGGGCCCTGCTCGCCCCCGAGCACCGCCCCCTGGTCAGCCGGGCGGCGGGCTGGATCTCCCCGGTGGTCGTGGTGGACGGCCGCATCACCGGCACCTGGTCGATCACGCACGACACCGTCACCGTCACCCCGTTCCCCGGCCACCCCCACCCGGACCCCGAGGCCCTGCGGGCCGAGATCGAGCACGTCGCCCGCGCGGGCGGTCACGACGCGCTCGCGGCGGGCTAGCGGCGCCCCGTGGCGGGACCTGCCGGAGCGGCACGGGCCGTGGGGAGTGGGCCGTCGGTGCCGACTCCAGCGTCGAGCGCTGCTTCAACCGGCTCGAGCAGTTCCGCGGCCCGGCCACCCCGCTACGCCACACGCGCCGCCTGCCACCAGGCCGAACTCACCACCGCCGCCATCACGCTCTGGCCGCGACAACGAATCACCGGACACCGCCAGGGCCCGGCAGGGGGCCGGGGGGCGCCGCACCGCTCGGCGGGCGCCCCCGGTCACCGGTCAGCCGAGCTGGGTGCGGGCGATGCGCAGCGGCCCGATCTCCACGGTCGAGTTGGCGGGCAGCGCCGACACCGCGAGCAGGACCAGCACCACCAGCGCCCCCAGCACGACGAGCAGCCGCAGAACTACGGCCCAGCTAGTCAGAACCGATCGGCCCAGGCGAAGCAGCGGCCCTCCGCCCGGCGCGTCACGGCGGCTGGTCGGCGCGCATATGCCCCTCCGGGATGGTGTTCGCCGACCACCGCGTCCTATCGTCCTCACATCACGCCCTTTCCGACGGGTTGACCAGCGGGGCGGCCGAGACGTCTGTGCGCAGCACGGCCACCCCGCCGAGAGGACTCCCCTCGTGGGGGTCCGCGTCAGGCGGGACGTGTCGGGACCGGTGACGCGGTTCCGGATTCGCCAACGGGCGGCCCACCGGGGCCGCCCGTTGCGCGTCGTCCACCTGACTCTGATTCCAGACGCTAGGCCCGATTCCGCCCGAGGCACACGCGCCAGCGACCACCGGGCCTCTCCGCACGACGAATGGCCAGCGGACTGCACCAGGGCCTATCAGTCTCGCCGATAAACCACCAGCGCGGCTGACGCCCCCGCCGCCAGGGCCCGCACGAGCGCGGCGCGCGGGGCCCTCCGCGCACCCCCGCCTGAGGGGTCCCCTGACACCCCGGCCGACCTGCGTCAACCCCTGGTCCACTGTGGATTCCCGCGCCCGATCGCGCTTCAATGGTCTCCCCTGCCAACCGAG
Organism: Actinosynnema pretiosum; assembly: GCF_002354875.1. Taxonomy (GTDB): domain Bacteria; phylum Actinomycetota; class Actinomycetes; order Mycobacteriales; family Pseudonocardiaceae; genus Actinosynnema; species Actinosynnema auranticum. The sequence goes on along the minus strand of NZ_CP023445.1, from coordinate 3,827,952 downwards.
GAGAACACGCGTGCCCAAGATCGTGCCGGGTCTGGTGGTGGCCCTCGCCGCCACCGGCGTCCTCGCGGCCCCCGCGAGCGCCGCCATCACCAGCCCCACCGTGACCAGCACCGCCACCACCGTCACCTTCGAGGTCGGCCGCACCGGGACGCCCGCGTTCTCGCGCGTCTACGTCGACACCGACCGCAGCGCGGCCACCGGCTACGCGCAGGGCGGGATCGGGGCGGACCACCTGCTGGAGAACGGTTCCCTCTACCGCCACAGCGGCGGCGGCTGGGCGTGGACGCAGGTGCGGACCGTGCCGTTCACCTCCGCCTCGGGCGTCGCGCGGTGGACCGTCGAGCGGGCCGACCTCGGCGAGCAGGCGAGCCCGAACGACGTCGACGTGGTGTTCCAGGTCGAGGCCCCGGTGGAGACCTCGGCGAAGGTCACCCACACCTACACCGCGGGCGCGGGCGGCTCGGTCGCCTACCAGCCGTCGAGCGCGAACGTCCCCAACCCGGAACGCGGTCTTTACCACCACACCGGCGACTGCGACAAGGCCGACCTGTCCGCCGACGCGCTGCGCCGGTACCGCACCGAGCAGGGCATCACCCTCGCGATGTGCGTGTTCTACCTGGCCGAGCACCGCTCGTCCCCGATCGCCCAGACCGCCCTCGACCGCCTGCAGCGCCAGTTCGACGCCGCGCGGGTCGCGGGCGTGAAGCTGGTGCTGCGCTTCGCCTACACCGCGTCGGAGTCCGGCGAGGACGCGCCGAAGGAGCGGGTCCTGGCGCACATCGACCAGCTCGCGCCGCTGCTGCGCGCGAACGCGGACGTGACCGCCGTGGTGCAGGCCGGGTTCGTCGGCGCGTGGGGCGAGTGGTACTACACCAAGAACTTCGGCAACGCGGGCGTCGTCTCCGCGACCGACCAGGCCAACCGCAAGGCGGTGGTGGACAAGCTCCTGACCGCGCTCCCGGCGGACCGGGCGGTGCAGCTGCGCACGCCGAAGTTCAAGCGCGCCCTGTACGGGGGCGGCAGCACCAGGATCGGCCACCACAACGACTGCTTCCTGGCCAGCGACACGGACTTCGGCACCTACGAGGACCCGGCGACCGAATACCCGTACCTGGAGGCGGAGACGCGGACGCTGCCGATGGGCGGCGAGACCTGCGCGGTGAACCCGCCCCGCACCGACTGCCCGACCGCGACCGCCGAGCTGTCCCGCTTCCACTGGACGTACCTGAACACCGACTACCAGCAGGACGTGCTGCGCGCGTGGTCGGCGCAGGGCTGCCTGGCGGAGGTCACGGCCAAGCTCGGCTACCGCTTCACCCTGCGCGACTCGGTGTTCCCCACGACGACCACCAGGGGCGCCGCGCTGCCCGTGCGGGTGAACCTGACCAACGACGGCTACGCCGCGGCGGTGAACCAGCGCACCGTGAACCTGGTGCTGCGCAACACCACCACCGGCGCCCTGACCCGCCTCCCGCTCACCGCGGACCCCCGGACCTGGCTGCCGGGCGCCCGCGCCATCGCGCAGGACGCCCAGATCCCGCCGTCGCTCGCGACGGGGCAGTACGCGCTCCTGCTGGAACTGGCCGACCCCGCCCTGCCGGGCCGCCCGGAGTACTCGATCCAGACGGCGAACACCGGCCTGTGGGACGCGAGGACGGGGCTGAACGACCTGAAGCAGACCATCACGGTGTCGTAAGGCAGGCCGCGGGGCGCGGGTAATCGCTCGTGCGCGGAGCGCGCGGGCCGCTAGGGTGCGCCCCATGTCCGCCAGCCGGATCCAGTGAACCGGGACTCAGCCCAGCGCTAGAGCCCCGCCCACACTCGAATCCGGAGAGTAATCACATGGTTACCGCAAGTGCGGTCCTGTGCGCCCGCGCGGGCTGCGGCGCGCCCCGTCCCGCAGGCGCCACGGCCCGCTGGCGCTTCTGCTCCACCGCCTGCAAGCAGGCCGCCTACCGCCTGCGCCGCAAAGCGGGCAGCGCCTCCCACGAGCACGAGGACGAGCAGCTCCGCGAGGCGCTGCTCGCCCTCGTGGCACGGGCGCGGACCCTGACCGAGGCCACCCCGCCCTGGTCCGCGCAGGCCACCGCGCTGGTCGGGCTGGCCCGGCGGGTGGTGGAGCTGGCGGCGGCGCGGGACGCCGGGGTCAGCGGGGGCTGAGCGCGCTCAGCAGCACCACCGCGGCCACAGCCCCCGCCATCACCGCGGCGGGGGCGAGCGGCCCGCCCGTGGACAGGGCGCCAGCGAGGGCGGTCAGCAGGGTCACCAGGAGCGCCCGCAGGCCCATGGTCGCCGAGGACGCCGCGCCCGCCAGCTCGGGGAACACCGACATGGACCGGTCGAACACCACCGGGTAGCACACGGCGAAGCCGACGCAGAACAGCGCGACCGAGCCGGTCACGGCGACCGGGCCGTCGCCGAGCAGCAGGAACCCCAGCACGCCGACCACGACCGCCCCCAGGCCCCACCGCACCGCCCCCGCCGGGCCGCCGAGCAGCGGGATGATCCCGGTGGCGAACGCGCTGGGGACCGCGAACGAGGCGACCACGACGAGCAGGTGCAGCGCGAACCCGGTGACGCCGAGGCCGAACGCGGCGGTGTAGAGGAACGGGCTGGCCGCGATGAACACCAGGTAGGCGGCGAACAGCAGGCTGGGCGTCAGCGACGCGGCCAGGTAGGCGCGGCTCCCGAGCAGCCTCCGGTAGTCGGCGAGCACCGACCGGGCGGTGATCGCGGTGCGCGCGCGGGTGCGCGTCTCGGGCAGGAACAGGAACACCAGCAGCAGGGACAGCGCGGTGGTGGCGCACACGGCGAGGTAGTTGCCGCGCCACCCGGCCACCCGGTTGATCGCCCCGCCCAGGAGCGGCGCGCAGGTCATCAGCGCGGACATGGCCGCGTTCACCAAGCCGTACATCCGCAACGCCGCCGGGCCCCGGTAGCGGTCGCCGATGATCACGAACACCAGCACCGCGGCGGCGCTGGCCCCGATGCCCTGGACGAACCGGGCGGCCAGCAGCAGCCCGATCGTCGGCGCGAGCGCGCAGCCCAGCGCCCCGACCAGCATGACGGCGGAGCCGCCGAGCAGCACCGGGCGGCGGCCGAACCGGTCGGAGAGCGGGCCGTGGCACAGCGCGCCCAGGCAGTAGCCGAGGAAGTTGAGGGTGACGGTGAGCTGCACGGCCGGGCCGCCCACGCCCAGTTCGCGGGCGATGTCCGGGAAGCTGGGCACGGACATGTCGATCTCGATGATCGTGCCGGTGAGCGCGACGATGAGCAGGGCGGGCAGCCACCCGCCCACCGCGCTGTCGGCCTTTCCCACTGCCAACGCGGTCCTCCCGAGGTCGGCGAGGGGTTTTCGGCAACGCCCGCGATGGCGTTCCGTAACCTTTCCTCGAATTATTCGGAGAAATCGCCGGTGCGAATTCTCCGGACCTCGGACGTTAGCGCCGTTCCCTTTTCCGTTTAACTCATTTTCCGCTCTCGTCGAACGGGCTGCCCGCCTCCTCCGGCTGCCCCGCGAGCAGCCGGTCGACCAGTGCGGTGACGAGGTCGCGGCGCTGGTGGTCGGTCAGCAGGTCGGGGAGGGTGAGGCGTTCCAGGATCAGCCAGTTGAGGGCCAGCCACAGCAGCGCCACGGTGGTGCCGTCGCCGGGCAGGCCGGAGGCGGCGTGGTGCTCGGCGTTGAAGCGCAGGTCGGCGCGGACGCGGGCGGTCAGGACCTCGCGCAGCTCCGGGTTGCGCGCGGCCTCCAGGCGCAGTTCCAGCAGGGCGAGGAAACCGGTCGGGAAGGCCGAGACGCGGTCGACGAGGGCGTGCATCAATTCGGTGACGCGGGACCGGTCGCGCGGGCCGTCCGGGGTCTCGCCCAGCGGGGCCTGGTCGAGCAGCCGCTGGTAGACCCGCTCGCCCGCGCCGGTGAGGATCTCGGCGCGCCCGGCGAAGTAGTTCGACGCGGTGCCCGCGGGCACCCCGGCCCGCTGGTCGACCGCCCGGAAGGTGAGCCCCCGCGCGCCCTCGCCCGCCAGCACCTCGACGGCGGCGTCGAGCAGCGCGGCCCGCCGCTCCGGGTTGCGTCGCGCCATTGACACCACTCCAAACGTAGTACTACGGTTCGAACCACTTCAAGCAGAGTACTACGGCCGGAGTGGTCGAGACGAGGGGGAAGCCCGTGCGCAAGCTCGTGTACTTCATCGCGGCGAGCATCGACGGCGTGATCGCGGGCCCGGAGGGCGAGCACGACTTCTACCCGACCGCAGAGCCGATGGTCGAGCACCTGCGCGCCGAGTACCCCGAGACCACGCCCACCCACGTCCGCCCGCTCGTCGGGATGCCCCTGGACACCCCGAACCGACGCTACGACACCGTGCTCATGGGCCGGGGCAGCTACCAGCCCGCGCTCGACGCGGGCGTGGGCAGCCCGTACGCGCACCTGCGCCAGTACGTGGTCTCCCGCTCCCTGCCCGACGCCGATCCGGCCGTCGCGCTGGTGCGCGCGGACCCGGTCGGCCTGGTGCGGGAGCTCAAGCGGGAGGACGGCCTGGACGTGTGGCTGTGCGGCGGCGCGGACCTGGCCGGGCAGCTGCTCCCGGAGATCGACGAGCTGGTGGTCAAGACCTACCCGGTGGTCGCGGGCGGCGGGACCCCGCTGTTCCGCGCCGGTTTCGCCCCGCGCGCGTTCAGGCCGGTCGACGTGCGCGCGTTCGACCACGGCGGCGTGGTCACCACCTACCGCCCGGCCTGACGGGCGGGCCACCGCCCCCTGCGGGCGTGCAGCGCACCGGCCGGCAGCGCGGCGGTGGTGGACGCGAGCAGGACGGCGGCCTTGGCCTCGGCCGCGCCACCGGGGCCGCGTACGACGCCGTCGCCCACCGCTACGCGGACCTGTTCAGCGACGTCCTCGGGTCCCTCCCCCTCGAACGCGCCCTGCTGTCCGCGTTCGCCGAGCTCCTGGGCCCCGGCGCCCGCGTGGCGGACCTCGGCTGCGGCCTCGGCCACCTCACCGCGCACCTGCGCGCGTTCGACCTGCCCGACGACCGCCTCGCCGGAATCCTGGCGTTCTGCTCGGTGATCCACACCCCGGCCCGCCGAACTCCCGCCCGTGCTCGCCGAGTTCCACCGGGTGCTCGAACCCGGCGGTCACCCCGTGCTCGGTTTCTTCGCCTGCGACGATCCGGAACCGCGGGCCTTCGACCACAAAGTCGTGACCGCCTACCGCTGGTCACCCGCCGCCCTGCTGGCGCTGCTGCAAGAGCGCGGTTCCACCGAAGTGGCCCGGCTGGTGCGGGAACCGCAGGTCGGCGGTTGTCACCACCCCCGACCGCGACATTCCACTCCCCTGGGCACGCCCCCGCGGTGGGTACAGTGGAACTCCTGCGTGGTGCGCGCCGAATCGGCGCGGGCAGTTCCCAGGAGGAGCGGCACACGATCATGGGTTGTGGATTGGCTATTCCGCGGACGGCCGTCGGCGCCGCCCGGTCCGGTGGTGGGGCGTGACCGAGGCCTTCACGTGGGAGACCGACGAGGACATCAAGCTGGCGGCCACGCTGCGCCGCGACGCGGAGGCGGCGAACGCGGCCGACTCCACCCGCGCCTACCTCAAGGCGATCGGCCGGGTGCGGCTGCTGACCGCCGACCAGGAGGTGGAGCTGGCCAGGCGGGTGGAGGCGGGCCTGTACGCCGAGCACCTGCTGGACCTGCCGCCCGCGGCGCGCGGGTCGCGGCGGCCGGTCGAGCTGCGGCGGGTGGTGCGGGACGGGCAGCGCGCCAAGGACCACCTGCTGGAGGCGAACCTGCGGCTGGTGGTGAGCATCGCCAAGCGGTACACCGGCAAGGGCATGGCGCTGCTCGACGTCATCCAGGAGGGCAACCTGGGCCTGGTGCGCGCGGTCGAGAAGTTCGACTACGCCAAGGGGTTCAAGTTCTCCACCTACGCCACGTGGTGGATCCGGCAGGCGATCACGCGCGCGCTGGCCGACCAGTCGCGCACCATCCGGCTGCCCGTGCACATGGTGGAGGTGGTCACCAAGCTGGCGCGGATCGAGCGGGACCTGCTGCACCGCAACGGGCGCGAGGCGACCGCCGAGGAGGTCGCGGTCGAGCTGGACGTGACGCCGGAGAAGGTCGTGGAGCTGCGGCAGCACGCGCGCACGCCGGTGTCGCTGGACCAGACCATCGGCGCGGAGGCGGACACCTCCATCGGCGACCTGATCGCGGACGAGAACGCGGTGGCCCCGCTGGAGGCGGTCAGCTCGGCGCTGCTGTCGGCGGACCTGCGGGCGGTGCTGGAGACGCTGACGCCGCGCGAGGCGGGCGTGGTGCGGATGCGGTACGGCTTCCCGGACGGGGTGCTGCACACGCTGGACGAGGTTGGGCGGGTGTACGGGGTGACGCGGGAGCGCATCCGGCAGATCGAGTCGCGCACCATGGCGAAGTTGCAGCACCCGGCGCGCTCGCGCGGGCTGGAGGGCTACCTGGACTGAGGGGGCGCGGGGCACGCGCCCCCTCGGTCGAGGGCCCGCTCAGAACACGTCCGTCGCGTACCGCCCCCCGGCGCGGAGCGCGTCCAGCCACCCGGCGCCGGGACCGATGCGCCCCAGCACCTCCTCCACCGCGGGTCCCACCCGCGTCGCGTCGCCGCAGAGGTACACGCGCGCCCCGGCGTCCACCAGCTCGCGCACCCGGTCCCGCCGCTGCCACAGCCGGTGCTGCACGTGGCGGACCTCGCCATCGGGGTGGCGCGAGTAGGCCCGGTCCACCTCCAGCCAGTCGCCGAGCGCGGCGAACTCCTCCGCGTACAGGTCGTCCAGCTCGGGCCCCCGGCAGCCGAACAGCAGCAGCGCCGGGCCCGGTTCGCCGCCGAGCGCGGCCCGCGCCCGCAGGAACCCCCGGAACGGCGCGATCCCGGTGCCCGCGGCGATCAGCACCACGGGGACGGTGTTGTCGGCGGGCGGGCGGAACGACTCCGGCGGTGACGCGATCCCGACGGCCACGCGGTCGCCGGGTCGCACCCGGCTCAGGTAGCCGGAGGTCACGCCGGTGACCGACACGGTGAGCGCCACCTCGGCCCGCTGCTCCTCGGCCGCCGAGCTGATCGAGTACAGGCGGGTCCTGGGCGCGGGCAGCAGTTCCAGGGCCAGCGCCAGGTCGACCGCGCACGAGGGGAAGCGCTCCAGCAGCTCCAGCAGCGTCGCCCCGGTCGTGGCGGCCAGCTCGGCGCGCTCCGGCGGGCAGGGGCAGCGCTCGGCCAGGCGCGCGACGACCCCGGCGCCCGCGGGCGCGGACAGGTCGACGCACCGGGTCAGCAGCTCGTCCACGCGCAGCGCGCGCCCGACCGGCACCAGCCCGGTGGGCGCGCTCGACTCGACCGTCACGACCCGCTCCGCGCGCGTGCCCAGCCGCGCCACCGCCCGCCGCACCAGGTCGGGGTGGTTCTGCGGCAGCACGGACAGGTAGTCGCCGGTGCGGTAGGACGTGCCGTCGGGCAGCCGCAGCTCCAGGTGCCGCTTGGACCCGGCGTCCGGTCCGCGCACCAGCTCCCGGTTCTCCAGCACGACCGCCGACGCGAGATCGCCGAGGCCGTCGGCCGCGTCCGACTCGACCACCCGGAAGCGCGGCCCGATCTCGCCCACCTCGACCCCGCACTCGGCCGACAGCAGCGGCCACAGCGGCTCGTACCAGCGCTCCCAGTCGCCGAAGAAGTCCGCGCGGGCGTCGGTGGCCCCGCGCTCGCGCAGCCGCCGGGCGCCCGCCGCCGCCATGGCCTCGTCGATCAGGGTGGGCACGCGCTGGTAGGTGGCCGACCAGTCCAGGTTGCCGCAGCCGAGCACCAGGTAGTCCACTCCGGACAGGTCGGGCCCGTCCTGCGTGAGCCACCGCACGAAGTGGGCCGCGTTGTCCGGCGGGGCGCCGTTGTAGGAGGAGCTGACGATCACCACCGGTCCCGACGCGGGCAGGGCGCGCACCGCGTCGTCAAGGGGCGCGACGGAAGTCGCCCACCCGCGAGCCGCACCGTCACCGGCGATCGTGCGCGCCAGGCCCTCGCCGCTGCCGCCGTTCGACCCGTAGAACACGTGCAGCGGGGTTCCGTGCCGATGGGTGGCCGGAACCTGGTGCGGCACAACGGTTTCGACGGTCGCGGTGGCGCCAGGGCGGTCGGCGCGCGGCCGGGCGCGGACCACCAGCGAGTCCGGCTTGAGGGTCAACGTCTGCTTGATCGTCAGCCGGTGGTCGGGGTCGGCGAGCGCGAGGTCGAACCGCTGGAGCACCAGCGCCAGCACGAGGGTCGCCTCCTGCAGGGCGAACGGCCGCCCGATGCACGCCCGCGCCCCGTGCCCGAACGGCATCCACGCGCAGGCCGGGATCTCGTCCATCCGCTCGGGCGCGAACCGCTCCGGGTCGAACACGTCGGGGTCGCGCCACACCGCCGGGTCCCGGTGCAGCGTCGGCAGCATCACCAGCACCGGCTCGCCCGCGCCGATCGCGTGGCCGCCCAGCTCTGCGGGCTCGTCGGGGGCCAGGGCGAACGCGGGCGCGGTCGGGTGCAGCCGCAGGGTCTCGCGCAGCACCTGCCCGAGGTAGTCGAGCCGGGCCAGGTCCTCGAACGCGGGCACGCGGTCGCCCAGGACCCCGTCCACCGCGTCCTTGGCCTTGCGCAGCACCTCGGGGTGCGCCAGCAGCCGGTGCACGGCGAAGGAGAGCAGGCCGGAGGTGGTCTCGTGCCCGGCGATCAGGAACGTGGCCAGCTGGTAGCGCACGTTCCGCGCGGACAGCCGCTCCCCGGTGACCGGGTCGGCGCAGGTGAGCATCCGCTCCAGCAGGTCGTCCGGCCGCTCCCCTGCGGGCAGTGCGGCGCGCGCGGCGACGATCCCGTCGGCGATCCGGTTCATGGTGGCGATGTCGTCGCGGTACCGCTGGTTCCTGCCCACCAGGAACGGCTGCACGCCCGGCAGCCGCTCGGCGCGCTCGCCCGCCTCCACGAGGCTGCGGACCATCGCGTCGACGAAGGGGTGGGCCCGGTCGCGGTAGAAGGAGTTGAACCGGGCGCCGAAGGCGCACAGCGCGATGGTGTCCAGGGTCAGCCGGGTCATGTCGTCGGCGACGTCGATGCGGTGGTCGGGGCCGAACCGCCGCCAGCGCACGAGCATCTGCTCGGCGATGTCGAGCATGGCCGGGAAGTGGTCCCTCATGGCGGTGGGGCCGAAGGCGGGCATGAGCAGCCGGTGCGCCTTGCCCCAGTTCGGCTCGTCGCCGCGCGCGGTGAACAGCCCGTCGCCCGCGAAGTCGCGGACCTGCTCCAGCGCGGGGTGCACGGCCTTGCCCCAGCTCGGGTCGGAGCACATGCGGGCGACGAGCTCGTGGCTGGAGGCGAAGACCTGGCGCTGCCCGGCGAAGGTCAGCGCGACGATGCCGCCGTGCTCGCGGTGGCAGCGGTCGAGGAAGTCGACGTCGGTGTCCAGGTCGGAGGTGAGGACGTCGAGCAGGTTCCCCACCAGGGGCAGGGGCTTGGGGCCGGGGATGCGCGTGCCGGTGGCGACCACGGGGTCCCCCTTCGGTCGACGGGTGCCGGGTCGCCCCCACGGTAAAGTTGGCCAAGTGACCAAGTCAAGCGACCTGGTCAGTTGGCCAGACTGTTAGGATGACCCCATGTCGACGGCACAGGACGCCAGGGCGGGCCGGAAGCACGTGAGCGCGGCCGTGCGGCGCGAGCAGCTCGTGGCCGCCGCGCTGCGCGTGATGAAGCGCGACGGGATCGCCGCGGCGACCACGCGCGCGATCTGCGCCGAGGCCGACATGCCGCACGGCGCGTTCCACTACTGCTTCCGCTCCAAGCAGGAGCTGTACACCGCGCTGCTCACCACGGGCCTGAACACCAGCCTGGACGCGGCGTGGCCCGCGATCTCGCCGGACCTGCCCGCCGTGGACAACGTCCGCACGATGCTGGCCGCCTTCTGGACCGCGTTCCAGGCCGACCCGGAGGCGGAGCTGGTGCTGGGCGAGCTGGTCACCCTCGCCCAGCGGGAGCCCGAGCTGCGCGAGCTGCCCGCGTGGCAGCACCGCGAGTACGTCGCCAAGGCGGTCGCGCACCTGGACCGGCTCGCCGAGGAGGCCGGGTTCGACTACTCGGTGGACCGGGCGCTGCTGGCGGAGCTGGTGGTGTCGGTGCTGGACGGGGTCGCCTCGTCCTGGTTCTCGCACCGGGACGGGGAGCTGGCGAAGGCGTCGCTGGACCAGTTCGCCGTGATGTTCGCGGCCCTGACGCGCTGAGCCCCGCGCGCACCCGCGCCCGGCCGGCCGGTGACCCGTTCGGGCCACTGCGCCGACCAGATCGTTTACCCCCCTGCCCGCACGGGTAGCCGCGCACACCGGGCAGCCGCCCGGACGTCCGGACACACCTGCGCCCTGGAGGCAGGCATGACCGACACGACGACGCGCCACCGCACGCCGGTGCAGAACGCCGCTTTAGCGGTGGGCGCGGTGTTCCTGCTGGTGGGCATCGCCGGGTTCGTCCCCGGCCTGACCACGAACTACGACGGCCTGGAGTTCGCGGGCCACCACTCGGACGCCGCCCTGCTGGGCGTGTTCAAGGTCTCCGCGCTGCACAACCTGGTGCACCTCGCGTTCGGCGCGGCGGGCATCGCCGCGGGGCTGTCCAAGGCCCCGCGCGGGGCCCGCGCGTTCCTGATCGGCGGCGGCGCGATCTACGCGGTGCTGTGGCTGTACGGCGTGGTCGTGGACGAGCACAGCACGGCCAACTTCGTGCCGCTCAACGCCGCCGACAACTGGCTGCACCTCGGCCTGGCCGTCGGCATGATCGGCCTCGGCGCGGCGCTGGGCCGCAACGCGGCGCACTACCGCGCGGCGCGGTCCGACGACTGACCCGCCACCGGCAGCGGGGGCCGACCGGAAAGCCCGGTCGGCCCCCGTCCGCGGTCAGGACCGGGCCGCGCGCAGCCCGCCCCGCACCGCCCCGCCCACCCGGTGCGCCCCGCTCACCAGCGAGGTCGCCAGCTCCCCCGGCCTGGGCACGCGGGCCAGCAGCGCCGTCACCGGGCTGGAGTCCAGCACCCGGCCGGGGTAGGACCCGTGCACCCGCCCGTCCTCGTCCACCGGCGAGTCCACGTTGTCCACCCCGTTGTCCGGCAGCTCGGACCGCATCCCCGACCGGCCGACCGCGCGCACCGACATCAGCGCGTCGGTGAGCGCCGGGAACAGCCGCTGCCCCAGGTAGAACGCGAGCGCAGCGTCGCCCACCGGCACCTCGCGGCGGGGGCGCTCGGCGGCGCGCAGCACGGCCTCGGCGACCAGCTCCGGCGCGTACACCGGGGGCGGCGGCTTGGGCAGCGAGCCGACGCGGCTGCGGCAGTGCTCGAAGAACGGGCTGTTGATCGCGGCGGGAAGCACGGCGGTGACCGCGATCGACTCGCCGTCGTGGGCCAGCTCCACCCGCAGCGCGTCGTAGAACGCCCGCACCGCCGCCTTGCTGGCCGCGTACGGGGCCTGGAGCGGAGCCGAGCGCAGGCCGAGCACGGACGCGACCCCGATCAGCACTCCCCCGCCCGCCCGGCGCAGCGCGGGCAGCGCGGCCTTGGCCCCGTGCACGTGCCCGAGGTAGTTGACCCGCATCACCCGGTCGAACTCCCCGGCGGGCGTGTCCTCCACCCGCCCGTACACCCCGATCCCGGCCGCGTTGACCCAGGTGTCCACCCGCCCGAACCGCTCCACCGCCACGTCGGCGACCGCGCGCACGGCCGCCTCGTCGGCGATGTCCGCCGTCACCGCGACCGCCCGCCCACCCGCGCCCCGGACCTCCTCGACCAGCCCGTCCAGGGCGCGGGTGTTGCGCGCCGCGCACACCACGCGCGCCCCCGCCGCCGCGAACCGCAGCGCGGTGACCCGCCCGATCCCCGACGACGCGCCCACCACGACGACGACCTGCTCCGCCAACCTCCTGGGCATGTGGCCCCTCCTCGTCCCGGATCGCGAAATGCGGCGGGTACCCGGAGGAACGCCGTCCACGCGTCCCGGAGGGGTGTCCGGCGAGGAATTGCGCCATCGGGTTCCCCCGCGCATAGCCGCCCGGTTCACGGGTAGTTCCCACCGCGACAGGCAGGACCGACCAGCGGAGGAGGAGACCCATGGCCACCGGTGAGACCGGCTTCGACGACGTCAGCTTCGACCTGATCTCGGTGCAGTACCACTCCCTCAAGGCGGGGCACGACTACGGCCAGTACGTCCGCGACGCCGACAACGCGGGCCGCCAGGACATCGCGGACTTCTTCCGCCGCGTCATGGACGAGGACGCCGCGCGCGCCAAGGAGTGCCACCGGTTCCTGGCCGAGCTGACCGGCAGCAGCGAGTCCGGCCCGGCGATGAGCTGACCGTCCGCAAAGGACTGTCCACTGCGGGCACCAGCGCGGTCCCCGGCCGGTGGGTCGGCCGGGGACCGCGCTCGCCCGCCCGCTGACCCGCGCGATCACACCACCGCGACGCTCCGCGCGGCGTCGGCGATCTGCTCCAGGCGGGTCACCACCTCGCCCACCGGGGGCAGCGCGAGCAGGGTCCGGCGCGCGTGGCGCGCCCTCGCGGTGAAGCGGGGATCGGCCAGCACGGTCCGGCAGGCGTCCGCCAGATCGGCGGGCGAGCCGTCCACCACCCGCACGCCCAGCCCCAGCGCGGCGACCCTGGCGGCGTTGTGCGGCTGGTCGCCGAACAGCGGGGCGGCGACCATGGGCACCCCCGCCCGCACCGCCTCGCGCACGCTGTTGGCCCCGGCGTGGGTGACGAACAGCTGCGCGCACTCCAGCAGCAGCGGCTGGGGCGCCCGCTCGACCACGCGCACGTGCGGCGCGCCCGGCGGGACGCGGTCGACCGGGATGCCCCCGGTGGACACCACCGCGGCGCAGTCCACCTCGGACAGGGCCGCCACGAGTCCGCCCAGCGCCTCCACCGGGTCGGCGACCAGCGCGGTCACGTCGTCGCGGCGCCACAGGGCGGCCAGCGCGATGCCGACCGCCCCGTACACCAGCGGGCGGGACGGGTCCAGGTCGGCCACCCACGCGGGCAGCGACCGGCCGTCGGGCGACGGCGGCCGGTAGGCCAGGCACGGGCTGAGCGGGACGCCGAGCAGCGAGTACTCGCGCGGCAGGCAGTCGACGTGGCCGTGCCGGTGCGCGCCGAGCGGGTCGGCCGAGGTGGGCAGGCCCTGCTCGGCGCGGCGCTCGTTGAGCCGGGGCAGCACGGCGGCCGGGTCCAGCTGGTTCGTCGTGCCCGAGGGCACGGTCAGGCAGGGCAGCCCGCGCTCCTCCGCGACGAGCAGGCCGGCCAGCTCCATGCCGTCGCGCAGGACCAGGTCGGGCCGGAAGCGGTCGACGACGGGGCGCAGCCCGGTCAGCGCCTCCCGCAGCAGCGGCCTGCCCGCGATGACGTCGACGATCGCGGCGACGCCGGGGTAGTCCGTGCCCGGCCTGGCCGGTGGCGCGACGCCCCCGAGCCGCTCCACCCAGAACCTCGCCTGGTCGGGCAACGCCTCGACCGAGGGCAGGCCGCTGCCCCGCAGGCCGGGCGCGGCGCTGGGGGCCGTGGCCACGAGCACCTCGTGCCCGGCGTCCAGGACCGCGCGCCCGAGCACGAGCATCTCGTGCGCGTGCGACGGGGCCCCGGTGACGGTGAACAGAACGCGCAACTGTCTTCCTCCGTGCTGGGGCCCGCCGCGCGGCGGGCCCCGGTGGTGAACGGGCCGCGGATGCGGCCCCGAACCGGTCAGGCCCGCTCGGCGCGGCCCAGCCGGGTGTCGATGAACTCGAACAGCTCCGCCACGCCCGCGTCCCGGAGCGCGGCAGCGCCGTCCTGGCCAGCGCCGTCCCGGCCGTCGCCCTCGTCGGACAGGGCGGCGAGCAGGGCGCGCAGCCTGGCGGCGGCGGACGCGCGCAGCGCGGGGTCGGCGGGCGGGTCGGCGAGCGCGGCCTCCAGGCGGTCCAGGCCCGAGGTCACCGGGTCGCCGCCGTCGAGCAGCCCCGCCAGCACGGCGGCGACCTCGGCCGCCGTCGGGTGGTCGAACAGCAGGGTCGCGGGCAGGGTCAGGCCGGTGGCGGCGGCCAGGCGGTCGCGCAGCTCCACCGCCGTCATCGAGTCGAACCCCAGGTCCCGGAACGCGGCCCGCCCGTCCACCGGGCCGTCCGCGCGGCCCAGCACGGCGGCGGCGTGGTCGCGCACCAGCGCCAGCAGCACCCGGTCCCGGTCCGGGCCGGTCAGGTCGACCGCGTCCGGCTCGGGCTGGGCGGTCCTCGGCTCGGGCAGCACCACCTCGGGCGTCCGCGCGAACACGACCACCCCCAGCTCGGGGCTCAGCGGCGGCGTGCCCGGTCCCGCGCACAGCAGGGTCGCGGGCAGGCCGTCCCCGCGGCGGCGGCGCACGAGCGCGGCCAGCACCCCGGCGGCCACCGCGTCCTCGGGGCGCGCCGCGTCGCCGAGCGCGCCCGCCGGTCCGCACAGCGCGAACAGCGCGGGCGGCCGGTCGCGGGTCAGCTCGTCCAGCAGCGCGGCCAGCGCCAGGCCCGCGTCGTCCGGCGCGACGGCGAGCACGACCCAGTCCGGGCGGTGGTCGTCCAGCGCGGCCACCAGCTCCGCCCGGCCCGAGTCGGCGGGCAGCACGACCGGTTCGCGCACCCCGCAGGCCGCCACCACGCCCCGCGCGGCCTCCCCGACCACCAGCACCGGCCCCGAGGGGGCGGCGCCGGTCGCGGTGACGCGCCGCAGCCTGGGCGCGAGCACCTCGCCCGCGCGCACCACCAGCTCGGGCTCGCCGCAGCCGTGCAGCGCGGGCAGCAGCGCCACCGACGCCGGGTCGTCGTCCACGTCCGCCAGCACGACGTCCGCGCGGTCCGGCAGCGAGCGCACCAGCCCGGCCACCGCGCCGTCCCCGGTGACCACCAGCAGCGGGCCGCTGTGCTCGGCCAGCACGTCGGCGACGCTCGCCAGCTCCTCGGCCGAGGCGGTCGGCCCCACCTCCAGCACGGTCGCCGACCCGCCGCCCCGAGGCGCGGGCAACCGCTCCAGGCGGACCTCGCACCACGCGCCGGGCGCCTGCGCCGCGGGCCAGAACCTGGTGCGCTGGAACGGGTAGGTGGGCAGGTCGACGACCGCCCCCGGCCCGCCCAGCAGCGCGGTCCAGTCGACCGGGGCCCCGGACGCGAACAGGTCGCCGATCCCGGAGAGCAGCCCGACCACCTCGTCCCCGTCGACCAGCCCGCGCGCCACCGCGGCCCCCGGCGCGACCTGCTCGCGCACCAGGGCGGCCAGCGCGCCGCCGGGCCCCACCTCCAGCACCCGCGTCACGCCCAGCTCGCCCAGCCGGGCGACGCCGTCGCCGAACCGGACGGCCTCCCTGGCCTGCCGAGCCCAGTAGTCCGGGTCGGCGAGCAGCTCGACGTCGGCGGGCGCGCCGGTGAGCGTGGACAGCAGCGGGACGCGCGGGGGCCGGACCTCGACCCGCCGCGCGGCCACGGCCAGCTCACCGAGCACCCCGTCCAGGTGCGCGGAGTGGAAGGCGTGGCTCACCCGCAGCGCCCTGGTCCGCCACCCGCGCCCGGCGCACTCGGCGGCGGCCCGCTCGACCGCGTCCCCGTCACCGGACAGCACGACCGCGCCCGGCCCGTTGACGGCGGCCAGCGCCAAGCCCCCGCCCAGCAGCGGCGCGACCTGCTCCTCGGTGGCGGACACCGCGAGCATCGCCCCGCCGCGCCGGGCCCCGTGCATGGCCCGCGCCCTGGCCGCGACGAGCGCGCAGGCGTCCGCCTCCGACAGCGCGCCCGCGACGTGCGCGGCGGCCAGCTCGCCGACCGAGTGCCCGAGCACGACGTCGGGCACGACGCCCCACCCCTCCAGCAGCCGCGCCAGCGCGACCTCCAGGGCGAACAGCGCGGGCTGGGCGTGGACGGTCTCCGCCAGCAGCTCGGCGGGCCCGTCGAGCACGACGTCCCGGACGGAGCGCCCGGTGAGCTCGCCCAGCCGCTCGTCCAGCGCCGCGCACACCCGGTCGAACACCTCGGCGAACGCGGGGAACGCGGCGTGCAGGCCGCGCCCCATGCCGACGAACTGGCTGCCCTGCCCGGAGAAGGCGAACGCCAGCCCGCCGGGCGCGCGCACCCCGGTGCGGGCGGCGGCGTGCGGACGTCCCCCGGCCAGCGCGCGCAGCCCGGCGCGCAGGGCGTCCCGGTCGGCGGCGACGAGGACGGCGCGGTGCTCGTGCGCGGCGCGCCCCCGCGCGAGCGTGGAGGCGACGTCCCGGAGCGGCAGGTCGTCGAGGACGTCGGCGAGCCGCGCGGCCTGGGCGCGCAGGGCCGCCGGGCTCCGCGCGGACAGCACCAGCGGCAGCACGCCGGGAAAGTCCCCAACGCGCCCGGCTGCGTTCCCACCGGGGTTTTCGGCTGCGGTCCGCTCGGCGGGGGCCTGCTCCAGCACGACGTGCGCGTTGGTGCCGCTGACCCCGAACGAGGAGACCGCCGCGCGGCGCGGCCGGTCCACCTCGGGCCACGCGCGCTGCTCGGCCAGCAGCGCGACACCGTCCCACTCGACCTCGGGGGTGGGCGCGTCCACGTGCAGGGTGCGCGGCAGCACCCCGTGCCGCAGCGCCTGCACGGTCTTCACCACACCGCCGATCCCGGCGGCGCCCTGCATGTGCCCGAGGTTGGACTTGAGGGACCCCAGCCACAGCGGCTCGCCGTCCCGGTCCCGCCCGTAGGTGGCGACCAGCGCGCGGGCCTCGATCGGGTCGCCCAACCGGGTCCCGGTCCCGTGCGCCTCCACCGCGTCCACGTCCGAAGTGGACAGACCGGCGTCCGCGAGCGCCGCCCGGATCACCCGCTGCTGCGCCGCACCGCTCGGCGCCGTCAACCCGTTCGACGCCCCGTCCGAGTTCACCGCGCTGCCCCGCACCACGGCCAGCACCCGACGCCCGTTGCGCCGCGCGTCCGACAGCCGCTCCAGCAGCACCAACCCCGCACCCTCGGACCACGCCGTCCCGTCCGCCGACGCCGAGAACGGCTTGCAGCGGCCGTCCGGGGCGAGCCCGCGCTGCCTGGCGAACTCCACGAACCCCCTGGGCGTGGCCATGACCGTCGCGCCGCCCGCCAGCGCCATCGAGCACTCGCCGCCGCGCAGGGCCCGCACCGCGAGGTGGATCGCCACCAGCGAGGCCGAGCAGGCGGTGTCCACCGACAGCGCGGGGCCCTCCAGCCCGAGCGCGTAGGCGATGCGCCCCGACACGACGCTGCCCGACACGCCGGTGATCCGGTAGCCGTCGTCGCCGCGCGGGAGCACCTGGTCGTAGTCGTGGTTGGTGACGCCCGCGAACACGCCGACGTCCGTCCCCCGCACCGAGTCCGGGGCGATGCCCGCGCGCTCGAACGCCTCCCACGCGACTTCGAGCAGCAGCCGCTGCTGCGGGTCCATCGCGAGGGCCTCGCGCGGGGAGATGCCGAAGAAGTCCGCGTCGAACCCGGCCGGGTCGTCCAGGAACGCGGCCCGGTCGACGTAGGTGGAGCCCTCGTGGTCGGGGTCGGGGTGCACCAGCCGCTCCAGGTCCCAGCCCCGGTCGGCGGGGAACGGGCCGACCGCGTCGACGCCGCCCGCGACCAGGTCCCACAGGTCCTCGGGCGAGGCGACCCCGCCGGGCGCGCGGCAGGCCATGCCGACGATCGCGATCGGCTCGCCGGGGGCGGACGCGGGCGCGGGGGCGGACGCGCCGCCCGCCGGTCCCGAGGTCCCGCCCACCCGCTCCAGCAGCGCGGCGGCCAGCTCGACCGGGGTCGGGTGGTCGAACACCAGCGTCGCGGGCAGCCGCAGCCCGGTGGCCTCGGCGAGCCGGTTGCGCAGCTCCACCCCGGTCAGCGAGTCGACCCCGAGGTCGCGGAACGCCCGCCGCTCGTCGACGCCCGCGACGGGCAGGGCGAGCACGGCGGCGGCCTCGGCCCGCACCAGCGCGAGCAGCGCGGCCGGGTCCCCTGGTACCGGCGCGGCGGGCGCGGGCGCCCGGCGCGACGCGACCACCTCGCCCAGCGCGGCGGGCGCCCGGTCGGCGGCGCGGGCCAGCGCCAGCGCGGTGACGGCGGGCCGCCCGCAGGCCAGCGCGGCGTCGAGCAGGTCGAGCGCGGCGGGCGCGGGCAGCGGGCGCATCCCGGACGCGGCCAGCCGCTCCCGGTCGGCCGCGCCGCGCTCGCCCACCAGCGCGCTGTCCACGTCCCACAGCCCCCAGGCGATGGACGTGGCGGGCAGGCCGAGCGCGTGCCGCTCGTGCGCGAGGCCGTCCAGGAACCCGTTGGCCGCCGCGTAGTTGGCCTGTCCGGCCGAGCCGAGCACCGAGGCGACGGAGGAGAACAGCACGAACGCGGCCAGGTCCTGGTCCCTGGTCAGCTCGTCCAGGTGCCGGGCGGCCAGCGCCTTGGGCGCGAACGCGGCGGCCAGGCGCTCGGGGGTCAGCGCGGTCACGACGCCGTCGTCCAGCGCGCCCGCCAGGTGCACGACGGCGGTGAGGGCGCGCCCGGCGAGCGCGGTCGACAGCGCGCCCCGGTCGGCGACGTCGCAGGCGAGGGCCTCCACCTCGGCGCCCAGGCCGGTCAGCTCGGCGACCAGGTCGCGCGCCCGCTCCGGGCCGCCGCGCCCGAGCAGCAGGAGCCTGCGGGCGCCGTGCTCGGTGACCAGGTGGCGCGCGACGAGCCTGCCGAGCGCGCCGGTCCCGCCGGTGAGCACCACCGTCTTCGCCGGGTCCAGCCCGGCGGGCCCGGCGACCACCGGGACCGGCGTCAACCGGGGCACGAGCACGGCCCCGCCGCGGATCGCGACCTGCGGCTCACCGGAGGCCAGCACCCGGTCCAGCACCGCGCCCGCCCGCTCGGGCGCGGTGTCCAGGTCGGCCAGGACGATCCGGCCGGGCTCCTCGAGCTGGGCAGAGCGCACCAGCCCCCACACCGCCCCGCCGACCGCCGTGCCGATCGGCGCGCCGGGGTCGCCGGTGAGCACGAGCAGCCGCCCGTCCCCGGCGAGCGTCTCGCGCAGGGCGGCGAGCACCCGCTCGACCGAGTCCCCCACCACGGTCGTCACGTCGGCGGGCGGTGGGGCCTCGGGCAGCTCCACCGGGCGCCACGCGGTCTCCAGCAGCACCCCCGGTGGACCGGACCGGATCCCGCCCGCCCGTCGGAAGGCCAGCTCGCCGATCCGCGCCACCGGGCGGCCGGCGCCGTCGGCGAGGTCGAGCGAGACGACCCCGTCCCCGACCCGCGCCGCCCGCACCCGCACCGCGTCCACGCCGGAGCGGTGCAGCGCGACGCGGGAGAAGGAGAACGGCAGCCCCACCGCGCCGCCGTCCCCCGCGACCCGCTGCCCGGTGAAGCTGCTCACGTGCAGCGCGCACTCCAGCAGCGCCGGGTGCAGCGCGAACCCGGCGGCCCTGCGCTGCTCGCCGGTCAGCTCGACCTCGCCGAACACCTCGTCGCCGCGCCGCCACAGCCGGGTCAGCCGCTGGAAGTGCGGCCCGTACTCCAGGCCCTTGGCGGCGAAGTCCGGGTAGAGCCCGGCGAGGTCGACCGGTTCGGCGCCCGCGGGCGGCCACTGGCCCCCGACCGGCTCGGGCGCGCGGGGCGGGCCGAGGACGCCGCGCGCGTGCAGCACCGGGGGCTGGTCGCCGGAGAGCACGTCCACGGGGCGCGTCCCGTCCGCGCCGCGCGGGCCGACGACCACGCGCACCGCCACGTCACCGCTCTCCGGGACCACCAGCGGCGCGGCCACCACCAGCTCCTCCAGCGCCGGGCAGCCGACCTCGTCGCCCGCGCGCACCGCCAGCTCCACCAGCGCGACACCGGGCACGACGACCGCGCCGAGCACCCGGTGGTCGGCGAGCCACGGCTGGGCCGACAGCGAGAGCCGCCCGGTGAGGACGGCGCCGTCCGCGAGCGGCACGAGCGCGCCCAGCAGCGGGTGCCCCGAGGGCACGAGCCCGGCGGCGCGCGCGTCGCCGGACGGGCGGGGCGCGTCCAGCCAGTACCGCTCGCGCTGGAAGACCGTGGTCGGCACCTCGGCCGTGCCCGCGCCCGCGTGCCGGGCGAGGTCGACGGGCACGCCGCGCACGTGCAGCTCACCCGCGGACAGCAGGAACCGGTCGAGCCCGCCCTCGTCGCGGCGGAGCGTGCCCACGACGGCGGTGCGGTGCGGTGCGGCGAGGTCGACGACGCTGGTGGTGAGCACCGGGTGCGGGCTCACCTCCACGAACACCCGGTGCCCCCGGTCGAGCAGGGCGGTGACGGCGTCGGCGAACCGGACGGGCTCGCGCAGGTTGCGGTACCAGTGCTCGGCGTCGAGCCGGGTGGCGGGCCGACCGGTGACGGTGGACAGCAGCGGGATCTCGGGTTCGCGGGCGGCGACGTCGCCGAGTGCGGCCAGCAGCTCCGCGCGCAGGGCGTCGACCTGCGGGGAGTGCCCGGCGAAGTCGACGCCGGGCAGCCGCCACCGCAGCACCCGCCGGGCGGACAGGACCCGCTCGAACTCGCGCACCGCCGCGTCCTCGCCGGAGACGGTGACCGACGCGGGCCCGTTGACGGCCGCCACGCACACCCGCCCCTCGAACCCGGCGAGCAGCGCGGTGACCCGCTCGACGTCGGCGACGACGGTGAGCATCGCGCCGCGGCCGGACAGCTCGCGGGCGATCAGCGCGGAGCGGAGCACGACGATCCGGGCGGCCTCGGCGAGCGTGAGCGCGCCCGCGACGTGGGCGGCGGCCACCTCGCCCTGCGAGTGCCCGACGACCGCGTCGGGCCGCACGCCGACCGACGCCCAGAGCGCCGCGAGCGACACGACGACCGCGAACGAGACCGGTTGCAGCACGTCGACGCGCTCCAGCGCGACCGGGTCGACGAGCACCTCCCGCAGCTCCCACCCGGCGAGGTCGCGCAGCACGTCGGCGCAGCGGGCCATGCTGTCGGCGAAGGCGGGCGCCTCCCGCCACAACCGCTCGGCCACGCCGGTCCAGTGCGCGCCCTGACCGGGGAACACCAGGACCACCCGCCCGGTGACGTCGGCCGCGCCGCTCACGAGCCGGCGCCCGGCCTCACCACCCGCGAGGGCGTCGAGCCCGCCGAGCAGCGCCTCCCGGTCGCGGGCGACCACGACGGCGCGCCGCTCGCGCTGGGCGCGGGAGAGCAGCAGCGGCCGGGCGACGTCCTCGGGGCCGAGCGCGGGCCGCTCCCGCAGGTGCCCGGCCAGGCGCGCCGCCTGGGCGCGCAGACCGGCGGTGGTGGCCCCGGACACGACGACCGGGACGGGGGCGGGCACGGGCACAGGCACGGGGGCATCGGACGCGGCAGCGGGCAGCGGCGCAGAGGGCACGGCAGCGGTCGCGGCGAAGGTTCCGGGCGCGGCGGTCACGCCCGGTGCGCCAACCGCGCCGGGCGCGGCAGGTGAGCCGGTCGTGGCGGGTGCCACGGCCTCCGCCACGGCCTCCGCCACGGGCGCCTCTTCGAGGATCAGGTGGGCGTTGGTGCCGCTGGCCCCGAAGGCCGACACCGCCCCCCGCCTCAGCCGCACCGCCGCGGCGCCCCCACCGACTCCACCCGCCACGCCCCCGGCAGCACCACCCGGTCGGCCCCCCGCAGCACCACCCTCCAAGCCACCAGCAGCATCCCCCAGTGCACTCCCTGGCTCCCCTCCCCCACGCCAAGGCAGGGCCCGGTCGAGCACCCGCACCGCCCCGGCGTCCCAGTCGACCTCGGTGGTCGGCGTCGCGGCGTGCAGGGTGGGGGGCAGGACGCCGTTGCGCAGCGCCTGCACCACCTTCAGCACCCCGGCCACGCCCGCCGCGCCCTGCGTGTGCCCGATGTTCGACTTCACCGACCCGAGCCACAGCGGCCCGGCGCCCGCGCGACCGCGCCCGTAGGTCTCCAGCAGCGCCTGCGCCTCGATCGGGTCCCCGAGCACGGTCCCGGTGCCGTGCGCCTCCAGCAGGTCCACGTCCGCCGCCGACAGCCCGGCGTCGGCCAGCGCCGCCCGGATCACCCGCTGCTGCGCGGGACCGCTGGGCGCGGTGAGCCCGTTGGACGCGCCGTCGGAGTTCACCGCCGACCCGCGCACCACCGCCAACACCCGCCGCCCGTCCCGCCGGGCGGCGGAGAGCGGTTGCAGCAGCACCAGACCCGCGCCCTCGCCCCACGCGGTGCCGTCCGCGTCGGCGGAGAACGCCTTGCAGCGCCCGTCGCGGGCCAGCGCGCGCTGCCGCGAGAACTCGACGAACGTGTCCGGCGTCGACATCACCGTCACCCCGCCCGCCAGCGCCATCGAGCACTCGCCGCGCTGGAGCGCCCGCACCGCGAGGTGGATCGCGACCAGCGACGACGAGCAGGCGGTGTCCACCGTGATCGCGGGCCCCTCCAGCCCGAGGGTGTAGGCGACGCGCCCGATCGCGGCGCTGCCGGAGCTGCCGGTCCCCAGGTAGCCCTCCAGCTCCGGCGGCACGGGCCGGAACCGCGAGCCGTGGTCGTGGCTGAGCACGCCGCCGAAGACGCCGACGTCGCGCCCGCGCACCGAGTCCGGGGCGATGCCCGCGCGCTCGAACGCCTCCCACGCGACCTCCAGCAGCAGCCGGTGCTGCGGGTCGATCACCAGGGCCTCGCGCGGCGAGATCCCGAAGAACCCCGGCTCGAACCAGGCCATGTCGCGCAGGAACGCCCCGTGCCGCACGTAGGAGCGCCCGACCCGGTCGGGGTCGGGGTCGAACAGGTCCGCCAGGTCCCAGCCCCGGTCGCCTGGGAACGGGCCCGCCGCGTCGACCTCGCCGACGACCAGGTCCCACAGCTCCTCGGGCGAGGTGACCCCGCCGGGGAAGCGGCAGGCCGCGCCGACGATCGCGACCGGCTCGGCCGCGCCCCCGGTGGCGCGCAGCCGCTCGTTCTCCCGCAGCGAGGCGCGCAGCGCGTCCAGGAGCTGCTCACGGGTGGTCACGCGGGTCCTCCAAAGGGGGTTCGGCTACTCGCCGCCGAGTGCGCGGCGGACCAGCTCGTCGGCGGCCATGTCGTCGAAGTCGTCGCCGTGCCGGGGCCCCGGCAGCCGGTCGGCCGGGAACAGCTCGGCCTCCAGGCGCTCGGCGGTGGCGGCCGGGGTGGGGTGGTCGAACACCACGCTCGCGGGCAGCCGCACCCCGGCCAGCCGGACGAGCCGGTTGCGCAGCGCCATCGCGGTGATCGAGTCGAACCCGGCGTCGCGGAACGCCTGCCCGGCGGGCAGCGCGGCCCCGTCGTCGTGGCCCAGCACGCCCAGCGCCTCGGCGGTGACCAGCTCCAGCAGGTGGGCGCGCCGCTCGGCGGGCGGCATCGGGCGCAGCCGGTCGGCCAGCGACGGCCCGGCCGGGGCGGGGGTCGCGGCGCGCGGGGCGGGGACCCGGCGCTCCGGTTCGCGGTCGAGCGGGACGAGCGCGGGCAGACCGGTGCGCAGGGCCGCGTCGAACAGGCCGAGCGCGACCTGCGGCGAGAGCGTTCCGCGACCGCGCGCCATGCCCTCGGTCCACGGCCCCCAGGCCAGCGCCGTGGCGGGCAGGCCGAGGGCGTGCCGCTCGTGCGCGAGGCCGTCCAGGTGGGCGTTGGCCGCCGCGTAGTTGGCCTGCCCGGCGTGGCCGAGCGCGCCCGCGACCGAGGAGAACAGCACGAACGCCGCCAGGTCCCGGTCCCTGGTCAGCTCGTCCAGGTGCCGGGCGCCCTCGGCCTTGGGGCGCAGCACCGCGTCCAGCCGCTCGGGGGTCAGCGCGGTCAGGGCGCCGTCGTCGAGCACCCCGGCCAGGTGCGCCACCAGCGTCAGCGGCCGGTCCGGCGGCACGGCGGCCAGCGCCGCGACCACGTCGGCCCGGTTCGCGACGTCGCCGCGCACGTGCCGCACGTCGGCGCCCGGCACGTCCGGTCCGCGCCCGCTGCGGCTGAGCAGCACCAGGCAGCGCACGCCGTGCGCGCGCACCAGGTGCTCGGCCAGCAGCGCGGCCAGCGCGCCGGAACCGCCGGTGATCAGCGCGGCGCCGCCGGGGTCGAGCACGGCCCCGCCTGCGCCGGGCGCGGAGACCCGGTGCAGCCCCGGCACGAGCACGCGTCCCGCGCGCAGCACCGCCTCCGGCAGCGCGCCGGTGGCGAGGGCGGGCAGCAGCGCGGCGGACTCGGGCCGGTCGTCCAGGTCGGCCAGGACGAACCGGCCTGGGTGCTCGGCGGCGGCCGACCGCACCAGGCCCCACACCGCGGCGCCCTCGGCGCGTCCGGCGCGCGGCCCCACCGCGCCCGAGGTCGTCACGAGCAGCCGCGTCGACTCCCAGCGGGGCTCGGTCACCACCTCCTGGAGCAGCGGCAGCAGGTCGCGGACGTGCCCGGCGTCGACCCGCACCACCGGCGGCACCCGCTCGCCGACCTCGCGCAGCGGCACGGGCTCGGCGGCGCCGGGCGGCGGGCCGACCTCCGTCCACGCCTGGCGCAGCAGCACCCCCGGCCGCAGCCGGTCGGGGGTGACCGGCCGGGACACCAGCGAGGCGATCTCCAGCAGCGGGCGGCCCCGCGGGCAGGCCACGCGCACCCGGACGCCGCCGTCGCCGTCGGGCCGCAGGGAGGCGCGCACCGCGCGGCCCGCCCGGCCCGCGCCGCGCGCGGAGCGCCAGCTGAACGGCACCCGCACCTGCGAGCCGTCCTCGACGCCGGTGAGCGCGATGGCCTGGAGCACCGCGTCGAGCAGCGCGGGGTGCACGGCGTGCCCGTCGTCGGCGACCTCGTCCGGCAGGACCGCCTCCACCAGCACCTCGTCGTCGAGCTTCCAGGCGGCGCGCAGCCCCAGGAACGCGGGCCCGTACCCGTGGCCGGTGGCGGCCATCGCGGCCCGGTGGTCGGCCACCGGCAGCGGCAGCGCGCCCGGCGGCGGCCACTGCGCCAGGTCGAACGCGAGCGGCCCCGACTCGGGGGCGAGCTGGCCGGTGACGTGCCGGGTCCACGGTGAGCGCGGCCCTGCCGACTCCGGCCGGGAGTGCACGGCCACCTCCCGCCGCCCGTCCGGTCCCGGCGCGGCGGCGGTGACGCGCAGCAGCGCCGCCCCGTCGCCGAGCACCAGCGGGACCTCGTTGACCAGCTCGGCGACCTCGGGCAGCCCGAGCTGGCGACCGGCCGCCCGCACCAGGTCCAGCAGGGCCGTGCCGGGCACGACGACCGCGTCGAGCAGCCGGTGGTCGGCCAGCCACGGGTGGGCGCCGGTGGCGGCGCGGCCGGTGAACGCGGCGGTGTCCGAGCCGGGGATCTCCAGCTCCCCGGTGAGCAGCGGGTGCTCCAGCGGGGCGGCGTCGGTGGTGGGCGGGGCGGGGTCGAGCCAGAAGCGGCGGCGCTGGAACGGGTAGGTGGGCAGGTCGGTGGTCCGGCCGCCCGCGTCGGCCAGCAGCGGGGCGAAGTCGACGCGCGCGCCCCTCGCGTGCAGCGCGCCGAGCGCGGTGATCAGGGAGTGGTCCTCGTCCCGGTCGCGGTGCAGCAGGGGGGCGCAGAGCACGTCGTGCCCGTCCAGGCACTCCTGCGCGGCGGCGGCCAGCCCACCACCGGGGCCGACCTCGACGAACGCGGTCGCGCCCCGCCGGTGCAGGTCGGTGACGGCGTCGGCGAAGCGCACCGGCTCGCGGGCCTGGCCCAGCCAGTACTCGGGCGCGTCGAGCGCGCCGGGCGCGGTGGTGGCCACCGGGACGCGCGGCGGGCGGAAGTCCAGGCGCGCCAGCACGTCGGCGAACGCGGGCAGCACCGCGTCGACGGCGGCCGAGTGGAAGGCGTGGGCGACCCGCAGGCGCGTGGCGCGCCCGAGGCGGGCGGCGACCTCGGTGACGGCGGCCTCGTCGCCGGTGAGCACGGTGGCGCGGGGGCCGTTGACGGCGGCCAGCTCCACCCCGTCGACCAGCGCGGCGCGCGCCTCGTCCTCGCCCGCGCGGACCGCGACCATCACGCCGGGGGGCAGCTCGCGCATGAGGGCGCCGCGCGCGGCCACGAGGGTGGAGGCGTCCTCCAGGGACAGCACCCCGGCGGCGTGCGCGACGGCGATCTCGCCGACCGAGTGCCCGGCGAGCAGGTCGGGGCGGACGCCGAGCGCGTCGAGCAGGCGCACCAGCGCGACCTGCACGGCGAACAGGCCGGCCTGCGCGTAGCGGGTGTCGGCGAGCAGCCCGGGGTCGTCCAGCGCGGCGCGCACGCCGGGACCGCCGACGACGCGCCGGTCCAGCAGGGCGCACACCTCGCGCAGCGCGTCCCGGAACACCGGGAACCGCCGCTCCAGCAGCCGCCCGGTCCCGGCCCGCTGACTGCCCTGGCCGGACAGCAGGAACGCCACGCCCCCGCCGTCCCGCTCGGCGGGCGCGGTGGCGCCGGACGCGAGGTCGCGCAGCGCCGCCAGCGCCTGACCCCGGTCGCGGGCGGGGATCACCGCCCGGCAGGGCAGGGCGGCGCGGCCGGTGACCAGGGACAGCGCCAGATCGGGCAGCGGGACGCGCTCGGCGACCGGCAGCAGGCGGGCCGCGGTGGCGCGCAGCGCGGCCGGGTCGTGCGCGGACAGCACGAGCGGCAGGTGACCGGGGACGTCCCGGTCGGGCCCGGCGGGCACCCGGTGGTCGGGCGCCCGGCTCTCGGACACCTGGCCCAGGGGCGCCTGGCCCTCAGGCGCCCGCCCCATGGACGCCTGGCCCTCGGATGTCCGGTCTTCGGATGTCTGGTCTTCGGGCACCCGGCCGCCGAACGCCCGGCCCTCGGATGTCTGGCCCTCGGGTGCCCGGCCTCCGGACGTCCGTCCCTCGGGCGCCCGCCCCTCAGGCACCCGCCCCTCTGAAGTCCGCCTGTCGGGGATCCGCACCTCGGGGATCCGCCCCTCGGGGCTCAACTCCTCGGGCGCCTGCTCCAGCACCACGTGCGCGTTGGTGCCGCTGACCCCGAACGAGGACACCGCCGCCCGGCGCGGCCTGCCCACCTCGGGCCAGTCCCGCTGCTCGGCCAGCACCGCGACCCCGTCCCACTCGACCTCGGGGGTGGGCTCGGCCGCGTGCAGGGTCGCGGGCAGCACCCCGTGCCGCAGCGCCTGCACCGCCTTGATCAGCCCGGCGACCCCGGCGGCGGCCTGGGTGTGCCCGATGTTGGACTTGACCGACCCGAGCCACACCGGCTCCCCGCCCCGGTCCCGCCCGTAGGTCGCCACCAGCGCCCGCGCCTCGATCGGGTCGCCCAACCGGGTCCCGGTCCCGTGCGCCTCCACGAGGTCCACGTCGGCCGCCGACAGCCCGGCGTCCGCGAGCGCCCGCCCGATGACGCGCTCCTGCGCGGGGCCGCTGGGCGCGGTCAGCCCGTTGGAGGCCCCGTCGGAGTTCACCGCGCTGCCGCGCACCAGCCCCAGCACCCGGCGCCCGTTGCGGCGCGCGTCCCACAGCCGCTCCAGCAGCACCAGCCCGACGCCCTCGCCGAACCCGGTGCCGTCCGCGCCCGCCCCGAACGCCTTGCAGCGCCCGTCGGCGGCGAGCCCGCGCTGCCGGGAGAAGTCCACGAACAGGTCCGGCGTGCTCAGCACCGTCACGCCGCCCGCCAGCGCCAGCGAGCACTCGCCGCCGCGCAGGGCCCGCACCGCCAGGTGCACGCCCACCAGCGACGACGAGCAGGCGGTGTCCACGGTCATCGCCGGTCCCTGCAGCCCGAAGGCGTAGGCGACCCGGCCGGACACCACGCTCCCGGACACCCCGGTCACCCGGTGCCCCTCCAGCCCCTGGTCGGAGTGGGCGGGCAGCACCGGGTAGCCGTGCGCGATGACGCCCGCGAACACGCCGGTGTCGGTGCCGCGCAGCGAGTCGGGGGCGATGCCCGCGCGCTCGAACAGCTCCCACGCCACCTCCAGCAGCAGCCGCTGCTGCGGGTCGGTGCCGATGGCCTCGCGGGGGCTGATGCCGAACAGGTCGGCGTCGAAGCCCGCGACGTCGGCGAGGAACCCGCCCTCGCGGGCGTGGCTGCGCCCGGCGCGGTCCGGGTCGGGGGCGAACAGGGCCGCCAGGTCCCAGCCCCGGTCGGCGGGGAACGGGGTGAGCGCGTCCCCGCCGCCCGCGACGAGGTCCCACAGGTCCTCCGGGGAGGACACGTCGCCGGGGAAGCGGCAGGCCATCGACACGATCGCGATGGGCTCCCCCGCGTCGGCGGTGACGGCGGCGGTGGCGGGGGGCGCGGTGGTCCCGGCGGCGGGGGCGTGCCCGAGCTCGGCGAGCAGGTGCGCGGTGAGCAGCGCCGGGGTCGGGTGGTCGAACACCGAGGTGGCGGCGAGCGCGAGCCCGGTCGCGGCGGCGAGCCGGTTGCGCAGCTCCACGGCCGTGAGCGAGTCGACGCCCAGCTCCTTGAACGCGCGGTTCGCGTCCACGGCGGAGGCGTCGCGGTGCCCGAGCACGGTCGCGGTGTGCGCCCTGACCACGTCGATCAGCGGCCGGTCCGCGCCGGCGACGGCCTGGGCCGCGACCGCCCGGCGCGGTCCGGCGAGGTCGCGCAGCAGCGGCGGGACCTCGGCGGCGCGGCGGGGGTCGAGCGCGGCGGCGAGGACGGCGGGTTCCGGCGAGGCGAGCGCGGCGTCGAGCAGGGCCAGCGCCTCGGTGGTGGTGAGCGAGCCCGCGCCGTGCCTGGCCCCGCGCGCGAGGTCGGCGGCGGTGAGCCCGGCGGTGAGGGCGCTGGTGTGCTCCCAGTGGCCCCAGGCGATGGAGGTGGCGGGCAGCCCGGCGGAGCGGCGGCGGGCGGCCAGCGCGTCGAGCGCGGCGTTCGCGGCGGCGTAGTTGGCCTGGCCCGCGTTGCCGAGCGTCCCGGCGGCGGAGGAGAACAGCACGAACGCGGCCAGGTCGGCGTCGCGGGTCAGCTCGTCCAGCAGCAGCGCCCCGTCGAGCTTGGGGCGCAGGACCGCGTCGACGCGCGCCGCGTCCTGGTCGGCGAGCAGGGCGTCGTCGAGCGCGCCCGCCGTGTGCACGACGGCGGTCAGCGGGCGCCCGCCCAGGTCGGCCAGCAGGGCGGCGACCCGGTCGCGGTCGGCGGCGTCGCAGCGCTCGAACCGCGTGGTGGCGCCGAGTTCGGCGAGGTCGGCGGCCAGCTCGGCGGCGCCGGGCGCGTCGGGGCCGCGCCGGGAGGTGATCAGCAGGTGGCGGGCGCCGTGCGCGGACACCAGGTGGCGGGCGGTGAGCGCGCCGAGCGCGCCGCCGCCGTGGACCAGGACGGTGCCCTCGGGGTCGAGCGGGCGGGGGACGGTGAGCACGACCTTGCCGACGTGCCCGCCGGACGCGACGTGCCGCAGCGCCTCGGGGGCGTGCCGGACGTCGCGGACGGTCAGCGGCAGCGGCTCAAGGCGGCCCGCCGCGAACAGCCCCAGCACCTCGGCGAGCAGTTCGGCGGTGCGGTCCGGGCCCGCGTCGCGCAGGTCGTAGGCCCGGTAGGTCACGTCGGCGCGCACGAGGTCGCGCACGTCGACCTTGCCCAGCTCCAGGAACCGCCCGCCCGGCGCGAGCAGCCGCAGCGAGGCGTCCACCAGCTCGCCGGTGAGCGAGTTCAGCACGACGTCGACGTTCGGGAAGCGCTCGGCGAACCCGGTGTCGCGGGAGGAGGCCAGGTGCGCGTCGTCCAGGCCGAGCGCGCGCAGCACCGGCCACTTCGCCGGGGACGCGGTGGCGAACACCTCCGCGCCCAGCAGCGCGGCCAGCCTGACGGCCGCGCCGCCGACGCCGCCCGCGCCCGCGTGCACCAGGACGCGGTCGCCCGGCCCGACCTGGGCGAGGTCGCGCAGGCCGTAGAGGGCGGTGAGGAACGCGACCGGCACCGAGGCGGCGCGCGCGAACCCCCAGCCGGGCGGGACGGGCGCGAGCAGCCGGGCGTCGGTGACCGCGACCGGGCCGAACGCGCCGAAGTCGCGGTCGAACGTGCCGAGCACCCGGTCGCCGACCGCGAGGCCGGTGACGCCGGGGCCGGTCTCCAGGACCACGCCCGCGGCCTCGCCGCCGAGCCCGCGCTGGCCGGGCACGGCGTTCAGCACGACGGCGGCGTCCCGGAAGTTGACGCCCGCGGCGCGCACGCCCACCCGGACCTCGCCGGGTTCCAGCGGGCGGTTCGCGGCCGGGCTCGGGGTCGCGGCCAGGTCGGTGAACGTGCCGCCGTCGCAGGTCAGGCGCCAGGTCGGGGCGGCGGGCAGCGGCAGGCCGTCGTCGCGGGTGCGCGCCAGGCGCGGCGCGCTCGCCCTGCCCGCGCGCACCCGGACCTGCGGTTCGCCGGTGGCGGGCAGGGCGGGCAGCAGGGCGCGCGAGGCGGGGTCGTCGTCCAGGTCGACCACGGCGAAGCGGCCCGGCCGCTCGGTCTGGGCGGTGCGCAGCAGCCCCCACACGGCCGCGGCGGCCGGGTCCTCGGCCGCGCCGCGCGTGACGACGGTCAGCTCGTCGTGCTCGCGCAGGGCCTCCAGGGTCAGGCCGACGAGGGTGCGGGCGTCGCCGCCGGGCAGGTCGAGCACGGGCCGGTCGAGCACGGGGGCGCCCGGCGTGGAGTCCGGTGTGGACACCGGCAAGTCCAGGTCGACCCACTCGACGCGGAACAGCGCGCCCGAGCCGACGAGCGCGGTGGCCGGGGCCGGGCGCAGCCGCAGGGCGTCGACCTCCACGACCGGCGCGCCCTCGGGGTCGTAGGCGCGCAGCACGTGGTCGTCGGCGGTCCCGGTCAGGCGCACGCGCAGCGCGGTCGCCCCGGTGGCGCGCAGCCTGGTCCCCCGCCAGGAGAACGGCAGCAGCACCTCGTCGGCGGCGACCCGCGCCGGGGGCAGCAGGCCGGTGGCGTGCAGCGCGGCGTCGAACAGGGCCGGGTGCAGGCCCCAGCCGTCCGGGCTCAGCGGTGCGGGCAGCTCCACCTCGGCGAACACCTCGCCGTCGCGGGTCCAGGCCCGTCGCAGCCCGCGCAGCGCGGGCCCGTAGTCGTAGCCCTCGGCGGCCCGGCTGTCGTAGAACCCGGCCAGGTCGACCTCGCGCGCGCCGGTCGGCGGCCACTCGGTCAGCGGGACCGGGGTGGAGCGGTCGGCGGCGAGGGAGCCGCTGGCGTGCCGGGTCCACGCGCCGCCCTCGGCGCGGGCGTGGGCCTCCAGCGGCCTGCGCCCGGCGGCGTCCGGGGCGCCGATCCTGAGCTGCACCTCCACCGCGC
Source organism: Actinosynnema pretiosum (assembly GCF_002354875.1). GTDB lineage: Bacteria > Actinomycetota > Actinomycetes > Mycobacteriales > Pseudonocardiaceae > Actinosynnema > Actinosynnema auranticum. The sequence goes on along the minus strand of NZ_CP023445.1, from coordinate 3,796,756 downwards.
CGCGCTCGGGCAGCACCAGCGGTGCCTCCACGAGCAGCTCGTCCAGCGCGGGCGCGCCGACCTCGTCGCCGGCGCGGATGGCCAGCTCCGCCCAGCACGTGCCGGGCAGGACGGCGGACCCGCGCACCGCGTGGTCGGCGAGCCACGGGTGCCGCGCGGTGCTCAGCCGCGCCTGGCACACCAGGTCCTCGCCACCCGCGAGGTCGGTGGCGGAGGTGAGCAGCGGGTGCCGCAGCGCGGAGGCGGCGGTGGGGTCGGCGTCCAGCCAGTAGCGGGCGCGCTGGAACGGGTAGGTGGGCAGGTCGAGCGCCCGGACCGGCGGGGGCGCCAGCGGGGAGAGGTCGACGGGCACGCCGCGCACGTGCAGCTCGGCGGCGGAGCGCAGGAACCGGTCGAGGCCGCCGTCGTCGCGGCGCAGGGTGCCGGTGGCGACCGAGGGGCCCGCGCCCGCGAGCAGGTCCTGGACGGGCGCGGTGAGCACCGGGTGGGCGCCGACCTCCACGAACGCCCGGAACCCGTCGGCGACCAGGAGCGCGGTGGCGTCGGCGAAGCGGACGGGGTGGCGCAGGTTGGCGAACCAGTAGTCGGCGTCGAGCTCGGCGCCGTCCAGCCACTTCCCCGTGACGGTGGACAGCATCGGGATGGCGGCCGGTCGGGGGGTGATCGGCGCGAGGTCGGCGAGCAGGCCCTCGCGCAGCACGTCCACGGCGGGCGAGTGCGAGGCGTAGTCCACCGGCAGCCTGCGGGCGCCCTCCACGCGGGCGACCAGCGCGTCGACCTCGCCGGAGACGACCACCGAACCGGGTCCGTTGACCGCCGCGACGCACACCCCGGTGCCCGCGACCAGCTCCTCGACCTGGGCCTGCGGCAGCGGGATCGAGGCCATGCCGCCGCCATTCAGCCCGGCGGCGATGGCCCGGCTGCGCAGCACGACCACGCGGGCCGCGTCGGCCAGTGAGAGCGCTCCCGCGACGCAGGCGGCGGCGATCTCGCCCTGCGAGTGGCCGACCACCGCGTCGGGCTCGACGCCGACCGAGCGCCACAGCCGGGCCAGCGCGACCATGACGACGAACGCGACCGGCTGGACGACGTCCACCCGGCTCAGGTCGCCGCCGCGCAGCACGTCGACCACGCGGAAGTCCACCAGGGGGTCGACGGCCGCCGCGCACTCGCCCACCCGCTCGGCGAACACCGGGGACTCGTCGAGCAGCCGGGCGCCCATGCCCACCCACTGGCCGCCCTGGCCGGGGAACACGAGCACCGTGCGGCCGGTGACGTCCGCGCGCCCGGTGACCAGGGCGGGCGAGGGCTCGTCGGCGGCCAGCGCCTCCAGCGCGGCGAGCGCGCCCGCCCGGTCGGCGGCGACCACGACGGCGCGCTCGCCGAGGTCGGCCCGGCCGGCTCTCAGCGCGCCCGCCAGCTCGGCGGCCGTGACGTCGGAGGGGGCGAGGAAGTCGGCCAGCCGCCGGGCCTGGGCGCGCAGCGCCGCCGCGTCGACGGCGGACACCGGCAGCGGCACGGGCCCGCGCTCGGGCGCGGCGGGCGCGGCGGTCTCGGCGGGCGCCTGCTCCAGGACCACGTGCGCGTTGGTGCCGCTGACCCCGAACGAGGACACCGCCGCGCGACGCGGCCGGTCCACCTCGGGCCACGCGCGCTGCTCGGCCAGCACCTCCACCCCGTCCCAGTCGACCTCGGGGGTGGGCGCGTCCACGTGCAGGGTGCGCGGCAGCACCCCGTGCCGCAGCGCCTGCACGAGCTTGATGAGCCCGGCGATCCCGGCCGCGCCCTGGGGATGCCCGAAGTTCGACTTCAGCGAGCCGAGCCACAGCGGCTCGCCGTCCCGGTCCCGCCCGTAGGTCGCGACCAGCGCGCGGGCCTCGATCGGATCACCGAGCCGCGTCCCGGTCCCGTGCGCCTCCACCGCGTCCACGTCCGAAGTGGACAGACCGGCGTCCGCGAGCGCCGCCCGGATCACCCGCTGCTGCGCCGCACCGCTCGGCGCCGTCAACCCGTTCGACGCCCCGTCCGAGTTCACCGCGCTGCCCCGGATCACCGCCAGCACCCGACGCCCGTTGCGCCGCGCGTCCGACAGCCGCTCCAGCAGCACCAACCCCGCGCCCTCGGACCACGCCGTCCCGTCCGCCGACGCCGAGAACGGCTTGCAGCGGCCGTCCGGGGCCAGCGCGCCCTGCCGGGCGAACTCGACGAAGTCGGCGGGCGTGGCCATGACCGTCGCGCCGCCCGCCAGCGCCATCGAGCACTCGCCGCGCCGCAGCGACTGCACGGCCAGGTGCACCGCCACCAGCGACGACGAGCAGGCGGTGTCCACGGTGAGCGCGGGCCCGGTGAGCCCGAACGCGTAGGCGATCCGCCCGGAGGCGACGCTGCCCGCGTTGCCGGTGCTCAGGTAGCCCTCCACGAGCTGCCGGTCCAGCCCCGGCCGCGACCCGTAGTCGTGGCCCATCAGCCCGGCGAACACGCCGGTCCCGTCGCCCGCCACCGAGCGCGGGTCGATCCCGGCGCGCTCGAACACCTCCCACGCGACTTCGAGCAGCAGCCGCTGCTGCGGGTCCATCGCGAGTGCCTCGCGCGGGTGCACCCCGAACAGGGCGGCGTCGAACAGGGCGGCGTCGGCCAGGAACCCGCCGCCCGCGCAGGCGCCGCGCAGCGCGTCCAGGTCCCAGCCCCGGTCGACCGGGAACGGCGACACCACGTCCGCGCCGGAGCGCACGACCTCCCACAGGTCCTCGGGGGAGGCGACGCCGCCGGGCAGCCTGCACCCGGCGGCGACGACCGCGATCGGCTCTCCCGAGCGCTCGACGGGGCGCTCGACGGCGCGCGCGGGCGCGACCGGGGTCCGCGACGCGCCGAACAGCTCGTCGTGCAGCAGGGCGGCGAGCGCGGTCGGGGTGGGGTGCTCGAACGCGGCGGTCGCGGGCAGCGCGAGCCCGGTCGCGGCGGTGAGCCGGTTGCGCAGGGCGACCGAGGTGGCGGAGGTGAAGCCGAGTTCGGCGAAGCCGCGCTCGTGCCCGTCGACCAGGAACTCGGCGGGCCGCAGGGCCGCGGTCTCGGCGCGCACCAGGTCGAGCAGCCGCCGCCTGCGCTCCCGCTCCCCGCGACCGGCCAGGCTCGCCCGCAGCTCGGCCACCCGGACCGGCTCGGGTTCGGCGGCGACCACGTGCAGCAGGTCGCGCAGCGGCGCGGGCACGTCCCCGGCGACCAGGTCGGGGTCGGGGCGCAGCACCGAGACGACCGGCTCGTCGGCGCCGAGCGCGGCGTCGAACGCGGCCAGCCCGTCCCGCAGCGGCAGCACGGCCAGCCCCGGCCGGGCCTGCGCGGTCTCGGCCTCCCACGGTCCCCAGGCCAGGCACCGCGCGGGCATCCCGGCGGCGCGGCGGCGCAGCACGACGTCCTCCGCGGCGGCCGAGTCGAACGCGGTCGCGCACACCACCAGCTCGACCCGCGCGCCGAGCAGGCGGGGCAGGGCCTCCGGGTCCCCGTCGCCGGTGTGCACGAGCGCGCCCAGCGGGGACGGCGCCCGGCTGAGCGCGCGGTCGAGCGCGTCCGGTCCGGCGACGGCGAGCACGACCCGCGCGCCCGAGGCCACGAGGTCGTCGCGCAGCGCGCCCGCGCGGGCTCGCCCGTGGGGAGCGGTGATCAGCAGCAGGTCGCGCACGCCGTGCGCGCCGCGCAGGTGCCGGGCCAGCGCCGCGGCGGTCCCGCTGTCCGCCCCGGTGACGGCGACGGCCCGGCGGGGGTCGAGCGCGCCGCGCCCGACGACGGAGCCGGGGACCTCGTGCAGGCGCGGCACGAGCACGACCCCGGAGCGCACGAGCAGCCGGGGCTCACCGGCGGCGAGCAGCCCGACCGGGTCGACCGCGCCGTCGTCGTCGGCGTCGACCGCGGTGATCCCGGCGCGGCAGGCGGCGGTCCACGCGGCGAGCTGCCCGAGCCGCACCGGCCCGCCGTCCACGGCCACCGCACCTCGGGTGAGCACCAGGTCGGGACGACCGGACAGCGCGGGCGCGTCGTCGCCGCGCAGGTCGAGCACCACCGGCGCGCCACCGGGAGCCGGGGCGGTGGGCTCCGCCATGACGGCCACCGGATGCCCGCCCGGCCGTGCGGCCGCCACCGGGGTCGACGCCTCGGCGGGCGTGGTCGCGGGCGCTGTCGCAGCAGCGGGCGTGGTCGCACGGGCAGGACCGGTCGCGGCACCGGCACCGGTCACAGCACTGGACGCGGTCGCGGCACCAGACCCGGCCACCGCACCGGGCGCGGTCGCGCCACCGGGCGCTGCGGCCAGCGGCACCCAGTCGGTGCGGAACAGCGCCCCCCGCTCACCGCTCGCCCGCAACCGCGCCGGCGTGTCCAGCAGCACCCTCCGGGTGATCTTCCCGGAGGCCGTGCGCGGCACGGACTCGATCTGGTACAGCTCCTCGGGCACCTTGTGGTACGACAGCCGCTCCCGGCACACCGCCAGCACCTGCGCCGGGTCGAACCCCTCCCCCGGCACCAGGAACGCCACCGGGACCTCGCCCAGCACGTCGTGCGGCCTGCCCACCACGGCGGCGTCCGCGACGCCCGGCACGGCCCGCAGCACCGCCTCCACCTCCGCCGGGTGCACCTTCTCGCCGCCGCGGACCACGACGTCGTCGATGCGCCCGGTGACCGCGTGGAACCCGGACTCGTCCCTGGTCGCCAGGTCGCCGGTGCGGTACCAGCCGTCGCGCAGCGCGGCGGCCGTCGCCTCGGGCCGGTTGTGGTAGCCGACCATGACGCTCGGCCCGCGCACCCACACCTCGCCCTCCGCGCCGGTCGGCGCGTCCAGGCCGGTGTCCGGGTCGACCAGCCGCACCGCCAGACCCGGCACCGGGAGGCCGCTGGAGCCCTCGACCCTGGGCCCGGTCGGCCAGTTCACGGTGATCGACCCGCACGTCTCGGTGCTGCCGTAGGCGTCGATGAGCGGCACGCCGAACCGCTGCTCGACGGCGGCCCGCAGCTCGGCCGTGGTGATCGCGCCGCCGACCAGCCCGACCCGCAGGTCGGGCGCGAGAAACCCGCGCTCACCGGCCGCGCGCACCAGGTGGTGGTAGGTCGTGGGCACGCCCGCGAGCACCGTGGAGCGCTCCTCGTGCAGCGCGGCCAGCACGTCCTGCGGGGAGCGCCCGTCGACCACGCGGGTGGTGGCGCCGACGGCGGTGGTGGCCAGCACCCCGGCGATGTGCGACAGGCTGTGGAACAGCGGCAGCGGCCACAGCACCCGGTCGTCCGGGGTCAGACCGAGCACGGGCGCGTAGCAGGCGGCCACCGACCACAGGCAGTTGCGCTGGGTGGACAGCACGCCCTTGGGGGCGCCGGTGGTGCCGGAGGTGTAGAGCATCCACGCCAGGTCGTCCAGCTCCAGCGCGTCGTGCGCGGGCAGCGGGGCGTCGACGCCCGCGAGCGCCTCGTAGTCCCGGTCGACGTGCACGACCTCCAGCGCGGGCCGGGTGGCGCGGAGCCCGGCGAGCTGGTCGGCGTGCGCGGCGTCGGTGAGGACGAGCCGGGCGCCGCTGTCGTCGAGGAGGGCGCCCAGCTCGGCGTCGGTGGACACCGGGTTCAGCGGCACGCCCACCGCGCCCGCCCGCACCAGCGCCAGGTAGCACTCGACGGTCTCCACCCGGTTGCCCAGCAGGATCACGGCGCGGTCGCCGGGCAGCAGCCTGCGCGCGGCCAGGTGCCCGGCCAGCCTGCGCGTGCGCAGCTCCAGGTCGACCCAGGTGACGGCGCGGCGCGCGTCGCGGAAGGCGACGCGGTCGCCGCGCTCGGCCGCGTGCTCGCGCAGCAGTTCGGGCAGGGGACGGATCAGGTCGCTTCGCAGCATCTCTCCCACATCCGGTTCGGGGGCCCGGTCATCCGCGCAGCCACCCACCTTGGCCCGTGCGCGACGCGGGCGCACGGGCCTGGCTAGCCCGGACGGGGGAAGGAATTGCCGCCGGATTACCGACCGCGCCCCACCCGGTGGAAGGGGACAAGCGGTGGTGGCGGCTCCGGTGGGTCCGAGGGGGCGCGCAGCGCCGTCCCAGGGCCAGCGGCGGCCTCACCCGACGCCGTCACGCCCGTGGCGCGCGGGCAGCCGGGTCCGGGCCGACGACAGCGGTGGCTCTCGGCCGGGGTCGGGCCGAGCCCGACGCCCGGCCGAGAGCCCGCCCCCTCAGGCCTCCTCCAGCGCGCAGGCGACGGCCTCCGCCACCAGCGGCATCTGCTCCTCCGCCCCCAGCAGCACCCGGTGGTGCAGCCACACGCAGTCGCTGCTGAGCGCTTCCGTGACCGGGCAGGCGCGGGCGAGGGCGTCCACCGTGGTGTCGGGGGCGGCGCGCTCCCAGAACGCGGCGGTGCGGTAGATCGCGCGGAACCCGGCGAACGCCGGGACTCCGCGCTCGACCAGCGCGTCGACCAGGCGGGCGCGGCGCTCCTCGCCGATGCCGGGGACCTGGAACATGGCCATGTAGTGCGGGTTGCGGTCGCAGCGCGGGTCGGTCCCCTGCGGGACGACGCCGGGCACCTCGGCGAGCAGCCGCGACAGCACGGGCCAGTGCCGCTCGCGCACGTCGGTCTGCTGCTGGAGCCTGCCGAGCTGGGCGCGCAGCAGCGCGGCGGAGAACTCGTTCATGCGGAAGTTCGACCCGGCCGTGCGGTGGTGGTAGGCCCGGTCGGCGAGCGGGCGCCCGCAGGCGTGGCGCAGGAACGCCTCCTCGTGCTGGTCCCCGTCCGGGAGCAGCACGGCGCCGCCCTCGCCCGCGGTCATCAGCTTGCCGTTCTGGAAGCTGAAGGCGGCGATCGAGCCGAGCGCGCCGAGGGGCTCGCCGCGCCACCGCGCGCCGTGGGCGTGCGCGGCGTCCTGGAGCAGCGGGACGCCGGTCTCGGCGGACAGGGCGCGCAGCGCGTCCATGTCGGCGAGCTGGCCCGCCATGTGCACGGGCATGATCGCCCTGGTGCGCTCGGTGATCGCGGCCCGCACGGCGGCCGGGTCGACGCAGTAGGTGTCCGGGTCGACGTCGACGGGGACGACGACCGCGCCGAGCCGCTGGGCGGCCTGCGAGGAGGAGATGAAGGTGAACGCGGGCACGATCACCTCGGTGCCAGGCCCGGCGCCCATGACCTCCAGGACGAGTTCGAGGGCGTGCGTGCCCGTGGTGACGGCGAGCGCGTGCCGGGCGCCGTGGGCCTGCGCGAACTCCCGCTCGAACGAGACGACCTCGTCCCCGGTGATCCGCCACCACCGGCCGCTGTCGAGCGTGCGCAGCAGGGCCTCGCGCTCGGTCGAGTCGAACTGCGGCCAGGCGGGGAACTCCAGCTTCTGCGGGGCCTTCAGGTGCACGGTCGGTCGCCCTCGTCTCTGCTCTCGGTCCGGCGCGCTCTCCGGGGGCCGGTGCGCGGCCCGAAGCTAACGGCGGCCGGAAGAGCCCCCCAACCCCCTGACGCCCCCCTAGGTCCCCCCTGCGTTCAGCCGGTTCGCCGCGGTCCCCACCACCGGGGTCAGGCCGTCAGCACAATCGCACCGTCCACTCACGTCTTTGCGCTCTGCGAGGTGTTCCTGGTGCCCGACCTGCTCCTGCTGAACGGCCCGAACCTGGGAATCCTGGGCCGCCGCGAACCCGAGGTGTACGGGACCGCGACGCTCGCCGACATCGAGGACGCGGTGGCCGACGAGGTGGCGGACCGGGGGTGGAAGGTGGTGGCGAGGCAGCACGACGGCGAAGCCGAGATGATCGGGACCATCCAGGACAGCTACGACACGGTGGGCGCTATCGTGAACCCCGGCGCGCTCATGATCGCCGGCTGGAGCCTGCGGGACGCCCTGGCGAACTACCCGAGCCCGTGGATCGAGGTCCACCTGTCGAACGTGTGGGCCCGCGAGCCGTTCCGCCACCAGTCCGTGATCGCCCCGCTGGCGACGGGCCTGATCGCGGGCGTGGGCGCCCTGGGCTACCGCCTGGCGGCACGGGCGCTGCTGGACCGGGTCGGGGGTTGACGGGTAGGTGTTGGTTGGCGGGCGAGGGCTGGCTGGGGGACGGGCGCTGCTGGACCGGGCCGCTGGCGAGCGAGTGTTGGTTGGCGGGCGGCTGGCGAGCGGGTCGACTGAGGGGCAAGCCGGTTGGTGGCCTGACCGGCGGCTAGCTCCGCAGTTCCGACGCGGTGGGCCCACGTCCTGGCCAACCGGCGGGCTGCCCTGGCCAACGACGTCACCGCGCCGCCACGTCACCGCGCTGCCACATCGCCGCCCCCGACCAGCGCGCTACTCCCGGTTTCCCCCACGCGCCAGGACAAGCGCCCCGTGCAGCGAGGACTCGGCCCCGAGCACCGCCGGTCGCACCGATGGCACCGGGTGCCCGGTCCTGCCCAGCCCGGCGACCCGCTCGGCCACAGCGGGCACGAGCCCTGGCAGCGCGGTGGTGACACCACCGCCGATCAGCGCCAACTCGGGCCGAACCAGCTCCCCCACCCCGATCACCAGCGCGGCCAACGCGGACGCGGCGTCCTCACAAGCCTCCACCGCCCACCGCTCCCCACGCGCGACCCCGTCCCGGACGTCCCCCAGCCCACCGGGCCGCCCACCACGCGCGACGGCCCCGCGCAGAATCGCGGGCCCGGACGCGAACGCCTGCACGCACCCCCGCCGCCCGCAGTCGCACAGCCCCCCACCCCGTTCGACGACCACGTGCCCCACCTCGCACGAGCCACCCGAGTTCAGCGGCAGTCCACCCGAGACGATCCCGCCACCAACCCCGGTGCCCACACCGACGTACAGCAGCTCACCGCACCCGGCGGCATCGGCCTCGGCAAGCGCCGCGAGGTCACCGTCATCCCCGTGCCGCACCGAGGCGCCGGGGAACATCGCCCCCAACGCACCGAGCACGTCCACCCCGACCCACCCGGGCCGACCCGGCCAGGCGACCACGACGCCGGACCGATCGAGCGTGGCAGGCACAGCGACACCAACCGACCTGACACCCCCACCCCCACCAGCCCGCTCGACCGCCCGAACGAGCAAGGCGAGGTCTTCGCCAGCAGAAGCGCCGCTCTCCCACCGCACCACGCTGTCGCCCGACCGCCCGTCCGCACCAACAACCCGAACAGCGGCCTTCGTCCCCCCAAGATCAACTCCAACCACCCCGCCAGTACCCGAACCGCTCACCCCACCCCCCTGATCCCGGCGCACAGCAGCCCACCCCGTGTTCCCGGCCCACGACCGCCAGCAAGCAACCCCAGCGCAGGCTGTCCGGTCAGGAGCTAGTCCGCCGCTGTCCGCACACTGGGCACCCGCAGGCCACCCGCTCGTCGTGAAGCCGCCCGCTCAGCAGCCACCCGCCGGGCCCGGTCGTTCGTCTCCACCAGCGCGAACCGGGCCGTCTCCACAGCGGCCCTGGTAGCGCCCAGTGCTTCGCGGCAGGACTGCGCACCCCGACCTTCGAGCGCGCCGCCCCCGTCCTCGGCGCCCCGCTGCTCCCACGCCTCGCACAGCAGCACGAACGCGGTCAGGCAGGACGTGGCGGCCACGACCAGCGGATCACGTCCCTCGCCCACCAGCGCCAACCGAGCGACGATCCGCTCCACCTCGGCCTTGGCCAGCACAGGCCCCAGCACCTCTGCGGCCACGCCACGCCCTCCTCCACACCGAACCCGGCGCCCGAACCACCACGCGGCGACGCCGTCAGCAGCAACCTCACCAACACCACTCAGCACACACCGGGCCATGCCCACACCGAGCAGCGCCGCACCCACGCCCCGCAGGACTGCGCCGTGCCACACACGCCGCAGCCCCGCGCACGAGCCCTAAACAGGCCCCAGCGTGAAGTACCGGTCGGTCCACAGGTCGAGGACCTCCTGTCGGAGGGCGTCGTCCACCTCGCCGTCCACCAGTTCGGCCACCGCGCTCTTCCCGTCCACCCGCGTCAGCAGCCCGTGCGCCCGCGCCGAGATCGCCTTGCGCGGCCCCTCCGCGTAGTCCAGGAAGACCTCGTGCTCCTCCACCCGACCGCCACCGACCGGGAACCGCACCCGGCCCACCAGCCTGGTCTCGGGGCGGAACCGGATCACCGCGTCGTCCAGCGCGCCCAGGAAGTCCGGGCGCCTGCGGACCACCGAGTCGCCGACCACCAGGTAGTCCAGCTCGGTGGTCAGGAAGCTGGTCAGCACGTCCTCAAAGGTCTGCACGATCGGCTCGGCGTGGTTGTTGAACGAGGTGTTCAGCAGCACCGGCGTGCCGGTCAGCTCGCCGAACCGCTCCACCAGCCGGTGGAACGCCGGGTTGGCCGTCGAGGTCACCACCTGCACCCGCGCGGTGCCGTCCACGTGGGTCACCGCGCCCAACCCGGCCCGGTGCTCGGGCCGCACGGGCACCACGAACGACATGAACCCCAGCTCGGCCTCGACGTCCGGGATCTCGAAGTACTCGGCGGCGGCGTCGGGGGTGACCACGGGCGCGAACGGCCGGTAGCTCTCCCGCTTCTTCACCATCGCGTTGATCCTGGTCTGGTTCGCGGCGGGCCGGGGATCGGCGACGATGCTGCGGCTGCCCAGCGCGCGCGGCCCGAACTCCGACCTCCCGCGCGCCCACCCGAGCACCGCGCCGTCCGCGAGGAGCCGGGCCGAGGTGTCCACCAGGTCCTCCAGGTCCGCCGCCCGGTGCACCAGCTCGACGAACCCGTCCCAGCCCTTGAGCTTGAGCACGACGTCCCGCTCGTCCCCGAGCCCACCACCGAGGTCCGCCCTGCGCAGCGCCACGCGCGGCACCCGCCCGGTCAGCCGGTGCTCCACCGCCAGGGCGGCCCCGGTCCCGGCGCCCGCGTCGTGCGAGGCGGGGTGCACGAACACCCGGTCGAACAGCCCCGACCGCAGGATCACCCCGTTGAGGCTGGAGTTGTGCGCGACCCCGCCGCCGAAGCACAGCGCGCGCTCACCGGTCCGCTCGGCCCAGTGCCGGATCACGTGCAGCGCGATCCGCTCCACGGTCTCCTGCAGCGCGGCGGCGAAGTCCTTGTGGTCCTGGGTGAACTCCTCGCCCTTGCGGCGCGGCGCGAACCCGGTGTCGAGCATCGCGGGGAGGAAGGCGTTGGGCGTGACCACGTTGCCCAGCAGCTCGTACTCGCCGCCCTCGCCCAGCGAGTGCAGCGACTCGAACACCGACCGGTAGCGGGCCGGGTCGCCGTAGGGCGCCAGCCCCATCACCTTGTACTCGTCGCCGAAGCCGTAGCCGAGCAGCTGCGTGCCGAACAGGTACCAGAACCCCAGCGACCGGTGCACGGGGTACGAGGCCAGCGACTCGACCCCGCCGGGCCCGATCCGGTAGACGGTCCCGGACGCGTTCTCCCCCCGGCCGTCGAACACGACCGTCAGCGCCGACTCGAACCCGGAGTGCCCGAAGGAGGACATCGCGTGCGCCAGGTGGTGCGGCACGTAGTGCAGCTTCTCCGCGGGCAGGTCCCAGCCCAGCTCGCTGCGCAGCCGGTCGCGCACCAGGTCGCGCGAGTACCGCAGCGGCACGGCGGGGCTCTGGCAGTAGAGCTGGCCGAGCACCTTGTCCACGTGGTCCTCGGGGAAGTAGAACGCCACCGCGTCCACGTCGTCGGGCCCCAGCCCGGTCTCCTCGAAGCAGGCCCGCACGGCCGCGCTGGGGAACCGGGTGGTCTTCTTGATCCGGTTGTACCGCTCCTCCTCCACGGCGGCCAGCAGCTCGCCGTCGCGCGCCAGGCTCGCCGACGAGTCGTGGAAGAAGAACTCCAGCATCCCCGGCACCAGCTCCTCGGCGGCGGTCGAGAAGTTGCCGTTCAGGCCGAGCACGAGCATGGTCTCTGTCACCGGGCCAATCCGTGTGGGAGGGACGAGCGGAGACCGGGTCGCGGGACTCCACTTCGGACGGTAGGGCACGCGGGCGCCGTTGGCAGTTGCCGCTTCCACGGCTGGCGAACAAAGCGGTAATCCCTTGCGCCACAGGCGATTGACACCCCGGCGAGGCCCTGGTTTCACTGCTGTCCGCACGTCACCGGCGCGAGGAGGCCCCCGTGAAGTACATGCTGCTCATCCACACCAGCGACGAGCGGTGGCAGACCCTGACGCAGGCCGACAAGGAGGAGTTCCTGGCCGAGTACGCCGCGTTCACCGAGGAGATCGAGTCCACCGGCGAGCACTGCCACGGCTCCCCGCTGACCCACCGCAGGAACGCGCTGTCCGTGCGGGTGCGCGACGGCCGCGCCGCCGTGGAGCGCGGCCCGCTCACCGACGACGACCGCTACCTGGCCGGGTACTTCGTGGTGGACTGCGCCGACGAGGACCGCGCGCTGGAGATCGCCGCGCGCGTGCCCGACGCGAAGCTGAACGTGGTGGAGGTCAGGGCGCTCGCGGTGGTCTGACGCGCCCGCGGGCTCACCCCGCCGGGTCCGGGGCGGGCGACCGCCTCGGCCGGTGGGCGCGCCGCAGCAGCGGACGCTCCACCCACCGGTGCAGCAGCAGGCTGAGCCCCTGGGTGAGCGCGTACAGCGCCGCCACCAGCAGCAGCCCCTCCCCCAGCCCGAGCAGCCGGTCCCCCGCCACGTGCTTGGCGACCGCGAGCAGCGGCCAGTGCAGCAGGTAGGTCGCGTAGCTCATGTCCCCCGCGACCCGCACCCACCGCCGGGACAGCACGGACCGCCGCCCCTCCAGGTCCCGCACGGCGATGACGGGGACGAGCAGCGCCAGCGGGACCGCCGCGATCGCGCTGCGCGCGTACACCTGCGGCAGCACCGGCAGCAGCGCCCACACCGCCGCCACCCCCAGCAGCGGCCACCACGCCCGCACCGGCCGCCACCGCCCGGTGGCCACGATCCTGGCGAGCACCACGCCCATCAGGAACTCCGGCAACCGGGTCAGCGGGAAGAAGTTCACCAGCCACGCCTGCTCGAACGACAGCGGCGGCCACAGCGCCCACGGCGGCCCGTCCACCAGCGCCCCGATCACGCCCGGCAGCGCGAGCACCACCGCGGCGAGCACGCCGAAGCACGCCCACAACCGGTGGTCGGGCACCCGCAGCAGCGGCCGGGACAGCAGCGGCAGCAGCAGGTAGAACACCACCTCGCAGGACACCGACCAGTTGATGCCGTTGACCGACAGCAGGTAGTCGGGCAGCGGCACGAGCGACTGGAGCAGCGACAGGTTGACCAGCGCGGGCCCCACCTCGGGCAGCGGCCCCAGCAGCGGCAGCGGGCCGAGCGCCGCCAGGAGCAGCAGCACCGCGGCCCACGTCAGCACGTGGGTGGGCAGGATGCGCACGACCCGGCGTCGGAAGTAGGGGCCCACGCCCTCGCGCCACGGCTCCGACCACACCAGCACGAACCCGCTGAGCACGAAGAACAACGACAGCGCCGCGGGCCCGTAGGGCAGGAGGAACCCGAGCGAGTTGACCGATTCGTCGGCGAAGAACCGGGCGGAGCCGAGCGCGTGGGCCACGAACACGAGCAGGGCCAGCGGCGCGCGGATGCCGGTGAGGGAGGGAAGCCGAGGAGGGAGGACGGGACCGGGGGTCATGTGCTGGGCTCCCTGTCTGTGGGGATCAGCGCGCGTGCTGCCGGGGTTGCGGGAGCACCGGCGAGGGCTCGGTCGGGCGGCACCCGCCCGACCTGAGCCCGTGGTGGACCAGCCGCAGCGCGTCGTGACCGGGCACGCGCTCCAACCAGTCGGCCGCTCGCCGGTGCTTCTCGGCGCGGGCGTGCTGGGGGATGGTCAGGTAGGCGACGTCGCGCACGAGCGGGCTGCGGAACGCGTAGGCGGTGGCGCGCTCGGCGTCCCGGTCCCGGCGCAGGACCTCGCGCCGCTCCAGGTGCTCCAGCGCGCGCGCCACGTCGGGCACGGCGCCGCCGCCGAGCGCGCGCACCCCCTCCTCGCACAGGTCCTCGCCGAGGACGGCCGCGTCGAGCAGCACCGCCTTGGCGTCGGCGGGCAGGCTGTCGATGCGGGCCGCCACGACCCGGCGCACCAGCGGCGGCAGCGGCGGCGACTGCCCGCCGCCCCCGGACGACGGGCCCGCGTCGGCGAGCACCCTGGCGTACTCGACGGCGAACAGCGGGTTCCCGCCGATGTGGGCGATCACCGCGCGGTAGGCGGCGCTCGCCTCGTCGGTGGCGGGGCCGCGCCGGACGCACAGGGCGGTGAGCAGCCGCTCCACGTCCTGGTCGGCGAGCGGGTCGAGGGTGATCGTGCTGGCCTCGGCCTTGCCGCCGCCCCAGGCGGGGCGCCGGTCGAACAGCTCGGGGCGCGCGGTGACCACGACCAGCAGCGGGGACGACGTGGCCTCGGCGGTGAGGTGGTCCACGAAGTCCAGCAGCGCCTCGCCCGCCCAGTGCAGGTCCTCCAGGACCAGGACGAGCGGGTCCGCGCCGCCGAGGTCCTCCAGCACGTGCCGCCACGCCGCGAACGAGCCGTCCGGGAGCACGTCGGGCACGTCGAGCCCGAACAGGACGCGCAGGCTGGCCAGCACCCGGTCCGCGCGCTCGCCCGCGCCACCGCTGCCGCGCGCGGCGGCGGCGAGCTTGGCGGCGACCAGCCCGACCGGGTCGGCCGGGCCGATGCCCATGCGCGGGGCGAGCGCGTCGGCGAGCGGGGCGAGGTCGCCCCCTCCGCCGAGGCGGGGGCAGCGGACCACAACGGTCGCCGAGGTCTCGGCCACGCGCTGGAACTCGTCCACGAGCCTGCTCTTGCCGATGCCGGGCTCGCCGAGCACGGTCACCAGGTGCGTCCGGGACCTGCGGCCGACCTGCTCCAGCAGGCCGCGCAGCAGGGCCAGCTCGCGGTCCCGGTCCACCAGCGGCGGCGTGGCCGGGGGCCCGCCCGCGCCCTGCCTGGCCCCGGTGGCCCAGGACCCGCGCACCGGGTCGTGGGGGCCGTCGTAGCCGATGGCGCCCTCGCTGGCGCCCCTGGTCTCCTCGCACACCCTGACCTCGCCGGGCGAGACGTGCGCGAGCAGCCTCATGCAGCGGTCGAGCACGCCGCCGCCGACCTCGGGCGCGCGCCCTGGGTGGCGCCGCACCAGGGCGTGCCCGGTGGCGACGGCGGCGGTGACGCCCAGCGCGGCGGGCCCGGCGCCGCGCGGCCCGTGGGCGAGCCGGTCGCGCACGGCGAGCGCGGCGCGCACCGCCCTGGTGGCGTCGTCCTCGCCGCTGCGGGTGGAGCCGAACAGGGCGACGATCAGCGACGCGGCCTTGGCGGTGACGACGCCGCCCGCCCGCTCGACCTCCTCGCGCACCGCGGTGGCGACGTCGCTCAGCGCGTCGTCCACCTCCTCGGGCGGGGCGGCGGCCACGTCGTGCTCGAACCGGGTGAGGACCATGAGGACGCTGACGTGCTTGAGCTCGGCGGTCGGCGCGGACGCCGGGGGGAGGGGCGCGAGCGCGACGGGGGCAGGCGCGGGCGCCGGGGGCGCCTGCCGCTGCGGGACGATCCCGGCCGGGGGCGCCGCGACCGGGGGCGCCGCGACCGGGCCACCGCCCTCGGTCGCCCCGGACCGCGCGGCGGGCGCCGCCTCGCGCCGGGCCGGGAGCCGGTGCGGCACCTCCTGGTTGAGGATCGCCCGCTCCAGCTCGCGCAGCTCGCGGCCGGGGTCGAGCCCCAGCTCGTCCACCAGCCTGGCCCTGGTGCGCCGGTACACGCCGAGCGCGTCGGCCTGCCTGCCGCAGTGGTAGAGCGCCCGCATGAGCTGGCCGCACAGCCGCTCGCGCAGCGGCTCGGCCTCGACCCACCGCTCCAGCTCGTAGATCATCTCGCCGTAGCGGCCGGACGCGAACTCCGCCTCGACGCAGTCCTCCAGCGCGGCCAGCCGGGTGTTGCGCACGGCCGCCAGCTCGGGCCAGTCGACGCCCTGCTCGACCAGGTCGGCCAGCAGCGGCCCGCGCCACAGGCCGATCGCGTCGCGCAGGGTGCGGGCGGCGCGCTGCCAGGAGCCCGCCGCGAGGTCGGCGCGCCCGGCGTGGACGAGCCTGCGGAAGCGGCTCAGGTCCACGTCCTCCGGGTCGACGCGCAGCAGGTAGCCGGGGGTGTGGGTGAGCAGGGCGGGCGCGCCGGGCGCGTCACCGGCGGCGGTCAGCACGCCGCGCAGGGCGGCGACCGCGTTCTGGAGCATCTTGCGCCCGGTGGGCGGCATGTCCTGCGGCCACAGCGCCTTGAGCAGGCTGCTGGTGGGCACCACGCTGTTCGGGTGCAGCAGCAGGTAGCCGAGCGCGGCGCGCTGCTTGGTGCCGCCGAGCGCCACCGGTCGGGACCGGTCGACGACTTCGAGCGGACCCAAGAGCTGAAAGCGCATCACTGGTCTCCAAGGCGCGTGGTTGCTCCGGGTCGCTTCCCGCCGCTGCGCTGGGACGGTTCCGCTCTGGACCGTCGGGACGGTACCCCCGGCCATCGCGCGGCCGGGAGTTCGCAGCGGCTTTTTCCCCCTACCGTATGTATCGGAACGCTCACCGTGCGCACTGGTGCGGAGAGCTCAGCGCGTGCGACGGGCCAGGGTCATGCCGTCGGCGTGCGCGAGCAGCACGGCCTGGACCCGGTCGTCGGCGGCGATCCTGCGGTTGAGCTCCCGGACGCCCTCGGTGTCGGGGTCCACCGCGGCGGGGTCGGCGACCCGGCCGGAGAACAGGGTGTTGTCCACGACGACCAGCCCGCCGGGGCGCACCAGCTCGACGGCCAGCTCGTAGTAGCGGGGGTACCCGGCCTTGTCCGCGTCCACGAACACCAGGTCGACCCGGCCCGCGAGCTCGCCGGTCAGCCCGGCGAGGCTGCCCGCGGCGTCGCCGACGAGCACCTCGATCCGGTCCGCGACGCCCGCGCGCTCCCAGTGCGGCCGGGCGATCGCGGGCCACTTGGGGCTCAGCTCGCAGGTGATCACCCGGCCGCCGTCGGGGAGGGCGGAGGCCAGGCACAGCGTGCTGCACCCGGTGAAGGTGCCGACCTCCACGACCAGCCGGGCCCCGGTGAGCGCGACCAGCATGGCGAGGAAAGCGCCTTCCCCCGGTGGGACGGGGAGGACGCCGCCGCCGGGCAGCAGCGCGGTCTCGGCGCGCAGCTCGGCGAGCGCCGCCGGTTCCGGCTGGGAGACCTCGCGCAGGTAGTCGAGCAGCGCGGGCGTGACGACGACCTGCTCACCCACGGGTGGGCACCTCCAGCAGCGACGGGGCTTCGACGGTGACCGCGCGCGGGGCGGGTCGGGGCGCGGGGCGCAGGTGCAGCCGCCGCACCGGGTTCCCGCTGGCACGCGCCTCGGGAACCTCGGCGACGGGGACATCAGCGGCGCGGGGCTCGGCGGTCCGGGGCTCAGCCACGCGAGACTCGGCAGCGCGGGGCTCAGCCACGCGAGACTCGGCAGCGCGGGGCTCAGCCACGCGAGACTCGGCAGCGCGAGGCTCGGCAGCGCGAGTCTCGGCAGCACCGGTTCCTGGAGCACCGCCCGCGGGAGCACCGCCCGCGGGAGCACCGGCTCCTGAAGCACCGGCTCCCGAGGCGCCGATCCCCGGAGCGCCCGCGCCTGGGGCGCCTGCCGCAGCGAGGTGTTCGGGGCCGCCGCCCACCGCCGCCAGCTCGGCGCGGCAGGCGCAGTCGGCGTCGTCGTACCCGGCGAACCGGTAGGCGATCTCCATCATGCGGTTGCGGTCGGTGCGCCGGAAGTCGGCCACCAGGTGCGCGCCCGCCTCCAGCGCCTGCCCGCACAGCCAGTCCAGCAGCACGCTGCCCACGCCGTAGGGCACCACCCGGCACGAGGTCGCCAGCAGCTTCAGGTGCCACGCGGCGGTGTGCCGCTCCAGCAGCACGATGCCGATCGCGCCGTGCGGCCCGAACCGGTCGGTCAGGCCCGCCACCAGCACCTCGTGCGCCGGGTCGTCCAGCAGGGCGCGCAACTGCCCGTGCGGGTAGTGCACGCCGGTCGCGTTCATCTGGCTGGTGCGCGCGGTCAGCTCCTCGACCCGGTGCAGGTCCTCGGGCCTGGCCCGGTCGATCCGCAGCACCAGTCCCAGCGAGCGCAGGAACTCCTCGTCGGGCCCGGTGAACGCGGCCTGCTCGGCGCCGCGCGCGAACCCGGCCCGGTAGAGGGCGCGGCGGTTGCGGGCGTCCTCGGTGACGACGGCGGGGCTGAACTCGGGCAGCGAGCACAGCTCCAGCACGCGCTCGGCCGGGTAGCAGCGGACCTCGGGCAGGTGGAAGGCGACCTCGGCGCGCTCGGCGGGCCGGTCGTCGACGAACGCGATGGCGCGGTGCGCGAAGCCCAGCCGGTCGGCGATGCGGGCGACGGCGGCGGACTTGACGCCCCAGCCGATCTCGGGCAGCACGAAGTACTCGGCGACGCCCAGCGCCTCCAGCGCGGCGAGGGCGGGCTCGGGGTCGTTGCGGCTGGCCACCGACTGGAGCACGCCGCGCGCGTCCAGCTCGACGATCGCGGCGCGGACCCGCTCGTCCAGCACGGGCGCGTCGCCCTCGGCGAGGGTGCCGCGCCAGAGCGTGTCGTCCAGGTCCCACACCAGGCACTTGACCAGGTCGCCGCTCACGCCGTCGCCACCGCGTGCTCGGCCAGCACGAGCCTGCACAGCTCGTTGCTGCCCTCGATGATCTCCATGAGCTTGGCGTCCCGGTAGGCGCGCGCGACGGGGTGGCCGTCGTGGGCGCCCGCCGAGGCGAGCACCTGGACGGCGGTGGCGGCGGCGCGCGCCGCGTGCCCCGCGCTCACGTGCTTGGCGAGCACGGTGGCGGTGACCAGCTCGGCCGAGCTCTCGTCCCAGCGGCGGCTGGCGTGCTCGCACACCCTGGTGGAGACCTGCTCGGCGACCAGCAGGTCGGCGAGGTGGCCCGCGACGAGCTGGTGCGCGGCCAGCGGCACGCCGAACTGGCGGCGGGTGCGGGCGTGCTCGGCGGACGCGGCCAGGCAGGCGCGCAGGATGCCGACGCAGCCCCACGCCACGGACAGCCTGCCGTGCGCGAGGACCGTGGTGACCAGCAGCGCGGTGGAGACGCCGTCGCCGCCCAGCACCGAGGTGGCGGGCAGGCGCACGTCGTCCAGCTCGACGTCGGCGTGGCCCGCGGCCCGGCAGCCCATCGGGTTGGCGACGGGGGTGATCGTGACACCGGGCGCGGTGGCGGGCACCAGCGCGACCGCCGCGCCGTCGCCGCGCCTGCCCGCCACGAGGAGCAGGTCGGCGTAGCGGGCCGCGGTGGTCCACACCTTGTGGCCGCGCACCAGGACCGTCCCCGGTTCGCCGGGGTCGTCCTCGACGGTGGTGGCCATGGCGGACAGGTCGCTGCCCGCGCCGGGCTCGCTGAGCGCCACGGCGGCCAGCGAGCCCCCGGTGAGCCTGGGCAGCACGGCGGCGCGCTGCGCCTGGTCGCCGAGGCGGCGCACGGTCCAGGCGGCCATGCCCTGCGAGGTCTGGACGCTGCGCACCGAGCCGCACAGCGCGCCGGTGCGGGCGGTCAGCTCGCCGTTGTCCAGGCTGCCGAGCCCGAGGCCGCCGTGCCGCTCGGCGACCTCACCGCACAGCGCGCCCGCCGCGCCGAGCTCGCGGAGCGCGGCCACCGGCAGCTCGCCCGCCAGGTCCCACTCCCCCGCCCGGTCGGCGACCACCCGCTCGACCAGCGCGGTCGCCTCGTCCACCCGGTCAGCCACCGGCGCCGCCCGCGCGGAGCCGGTCCACGAGCGCGGTCATGGCGCGCACCGTGCGGAAGTTGTCCAGCCGCAGGTCGGGGCCCGCGATCTCGACGTCGAAGCACTGCTCCAGGTGCACGACCAGCTCCATCGCGAACAGCGACGACAGGCCGCCCTCGGCGAACAGGTCCCGCTCGGCGTCCCACTCGGCGCCGGTGCGGGCGCGCAGGAAGTCCAGCACCGCGCCCTGGACGTCGTCGGTCCGCGACTCCGTGCCCGAGGTCATCGCCCCGTCCCTTCACGGCCGGGGTGGCCGTAGTCGTAGAAGCCCCGGCCGCTCTTGCGCCCGAGGTGCCCCGCGTCGACCTTGGCCAGCAGCAGGTCGCACGGCTCGCACCGCTCGTCCCCGGTGCGCCTGCGCAGCACGCGCAGCGAGTCGACGAGGTTGTCGATGCCGATCAGGTCGGCGGTGCGCAGCGGGCCCTCGCGGTGGCCGAGGCAGTCGCGCATGAGCGCGTCGACGGCGGCGGCGTCGGCGGTGCCCGACTCCACGACGCGCGCCGCGTCGTTGATCATCGGGTGCAGCAGGCGGCTGGTGACGAAGCCCGGCGCGTCGCCGACCTGTACCGGGGCGCGGCCGAGGCGCGCGAGCAGGGCGGTGAGCCCGGCGAACGCCGCGTCCGAGGTCAGCGGGCCGCGCGCTACCTCGACGGCGGGGATCAGGTACGGCGGGTTCATGAAGTGCGCGCCCACGAGGTCGCCGGGCCTGGGCAGCGCGGGGGCCAGCTCGCCCATGGGGATGGAGGAGGTGTTGGAGACCAGCGGGGTGCCCGGCGGGACGGTGGCGCAGACCCCGGTGAGCGCCTTGGCCTTGGTCTCGGCGTCCTCGGTGACCGCCTCGACCACGGCGACCACCTCGCGGGGGCCGCCCGTGTCGGTCGCGGTGGTCAGCTCGCCGAGCGGCCCGGCGGCGACGCCGAGCAGCTGGGCGGTCCGCAGGTGCGCGCGCACGTCGGCGCGGGCCGCGTCGAGCCGGTCGGCGTCCGGGTCCACCAGGAGCACGGGCAGGCCCCTGGAGAGCGCGAGCGCGGTGATCCCGCAGCCCATGACGCCCGCGCCCAGCACCAGCAGCGGGCGCTCCCCGGCCGGGCGGCCCGGTTCGCCGGGCGACGCGCCGCCGCGCGCCGCGCCGCCGGGCGACATGCCGCCGGAGGACGGACCGAGGGACGACGGGCCGTCGGGTGGCGGGCCGTCGGGTGACGGGCTGGCGAGCGCTCGGGCCGGTGGGTCGTCGGTGTCGCCGGGCACGGGGCCTCCGAGGGGCTGGAGCTGGGGACCGGGTCGGTTGTGGACAGTCGAGCACCGCGCGAGGCCCTCCCGCACTGGTCGGCTCCACCGGACGCCCACACCCCGGCAACCAGCTCGCCGGTGGGCGGTTCGTTACCCGGTGGTGGAACCGCGGATTGCCGCTGCCCGGCGGGCTTCCTAGCGTGGGCTGCGGATCGTCACCGCCGCGCGGGGAACCGGCTTCGCGCCGCCCGACGGCCGGGGAGGTCGTGGCCTGATGCTCGACGCGATCGTGATGGGTGGTGGGCCCGCCGGGTCCGTCTGCGCCGCGGTGCTCGCCCGGCAGGGCCGCTCGGTGCTGGTGCTGGAGCGGCAGGAGTTCCCCCGCTTCCACATCGGCGAGTCGATGCTGCCGTACATGGTGGGCCTGCTGGAGCGGCACGGCCTGCTCGACGCGGTGCGGGAGCAGGGCTACGTCGTCAAGCGCGGCGGCGAGTTCATCGACCCGACCGGCACGAAGTTCTTCCGCGCCGGGGTGTTCCGCGCCGACTTCGCCAAGACCGGCGACGGCCGCCACCACGAGACGTTCCAGGTCGAGCGCTCGCACTTCGACCGGGTGAACCTGGACCAGGCGCGCGCGGCGGGCGCGACCGTGCGGGAGGGCGCGCAGGTCGTCGGGCTGCTGGAGGAGGGCGGCCGGGTGGTGGGCGTGCGCTACCGCGAGGGCGGGGTCGAGCGCGAGGAGCGCGCCCGGTACGTGGTGGACGCCACCGGCCGGGCGGGCGTGGTCGCCAACCGGTTCGGGCTGCGGCGGATGATCGAGGACCTGCGCATGGTGGCGGTGTTCCACCACCGCGACGGGCTGGACGAGGCGCACAACCCCGGCCACGAGGGCGACATCCAGGTCGGCAGCCACTCGGACGGGTGGATCTGGGCGATCCCGCTGTCGGCGGACCGGATCAGCGTCGGCACGGTCATGCACCGCGACCGGCTGCGCGGGCGCACCCCGGCCGAGGCGTTCGCCGAGCACGTCGAGCGGGTGCCCAGGATCAACCAGCGGCTCACCGGCACCTCCGCGACCTCGGACTTCTGGGTGGAGACCGACTACAGCTACCACTCCGACCAGGTCACCGGCCCCGGCTGGGTGATGGTCGGGGACGCCGGCTGCTTCGGCGACCCCATGTTCTCCGGCGGGGTGCTGGTGGGCATGGCCACGGGCGCGGAGGCCGCCGAGGCGCTCGGGCGGGCGCTCGACTCGCCCGCCGACGAGGAGCAGGCGCTCACCGGCTACTCGAACTTCTTCAAGACCGGCTACGACACGTACGTGCGGCTGATCTTCTCCTTCTACGAGGGCGAGCTGCTGCCCGCGCTGGCCGAGGCGCACTCGGAGGCGGGGAACCTCTCCGAGGCGGACATGGAGATGTACGTGGTGCGGCTGCTCGGCGGCGACTTCTGGAGCGCGCGCAACCCGGTGGCGAACGCGCTGCGCGCGAACCCGGCGTGGTCGACGTTCTCGCCGTTCGAGCCGGTGCACCGCTGCCCGGTGTACCCCGAGCTGGACGTGGCGGAGCTGGGCGGGCTCGCGGGCACGGTCGGCCGGTGAGCCGGGACGGGGTGGTCGAGCGGGTCCCGGTGCTGGTGGTCGGCGCGGGGCCGACCGGGCTGGCGCTGGCGTGCGGGTTGCGCTCGCTCGGGGTGGAGGCCCTGGTGGTCGACCGGGCGGGCGGTCCCGCGACCACCTCGCGGGCGCTGGGCGTGCAGCCGCGCGGCGTGGAGGTGCTGCTGCGGCTGGGCGCGCTGGGCGACCTGCCGGGGCTGGTGATCCCGCTGCGCGAGGTGCGGATGCACAGCGAGGGCAGGCTGGTGTCGGTGATGCCGATGGCGCGCATGGCGCAGGCGTCGGGGCGCGCGCCGCTGCTGGTGTCCCAGGTGGAGGTGGAGGCGTCGCTGCGGGAGCGGCTGGCCGCGCTGGGCGGCGCGCCGGAGTGGGGCGTGGAGCTGCTGGACTGCGCGCAGGACGCCTCCGGGGTGACCGCGCTGCTGCGCGACGGCGGCGGTGAGCGGCGGGTGCGGGCGGACTGGGTGGTCGGGTGCGACGGCGCGCGCAGCCTGGTGCGGGAGCTGGCGGGCATCGGGTTCCCCGGCGAGCAGGTGGCCGAGCACTTCCTGATCGCCGACGTGCGCGCGGACTGGGCGGTGGACCGGGGCGTGATGGGCAGCTGGACGCGCGGGCGCGACATGGTCAGCGTGTGCCCGCTTCCCGGCGAGGACCGGTGGCGGCTCATGGGCCCCGCGCCCGCCGGGACGGCCGGGCGGCTGCGCGACGACGAGGTGCGGGAGCTGGTGCTGCGCCAGCTCGCGCGCTGCACGCCGCACCCCGCCGAGGCGATCACGCGGGTGGAGTGGCTGTCGTCGTTCCGGATCCACCGCAGGCTCGCCGAGGCGCACCGCCGGGACAGGCTGCTGCTGGCCGGGGACGCCGCCGCGATCCACCACCCGTTCGGCGGGCAGGGCATGAACACCGGGCTGGGCGACGCGGAGAACCTGGCGTGGAAGCTGGCGCTGGTGGCGAGCGGGCGGGCCGGGCAGGAGCTGCTGGACACCTACGCGGCCGAGCGCAGGCCCGTCGCGGCGGGGGTGCTCTCGGGGACCGGGGTGACCACCGGCCTGGTCGCGGCGGACAACCCGCTGGTGGCGCTGGTGCGGGACCGGGTGGTGATGCCGCTGCTGAACACCCGGCTCGCGCAGGGGTTCCTGTGGCGCAGGGCCTCCCAGCTGGGGGTCGGGTACCGGCGCGGGCCGCTGGCCGCTCCGGGCGCCCGGCGGGGATCGGGGCCCGTGCCCGGCGACCGGGTGCCCGACCTGGCGTGCCACGACGGGGGCGGGCGGACGACGCTGCACGCGGCGCTGCGCGGCCGGTGGGCGGTGCTGGCGCCGGACGGGGTGGGCGGGTCGACCGTGGAAGCGGTGCGGGGGCTGCTCGGCGTGGACGCCGTGGTGGGGCTGGCGCCGGTGGCGGGCGGGTTGGCGGAGGTGCTGCTGGTGCGGCCGGACGGGCACCTGGCGTGGCGCGGGCGGCCGGACCCCGAGGGGGTCGCGGCGTGGCTGGGGTCGGCGCTGAGCCTGGTCGGGGAGGGGGCGCTGCGATGAGCCTCCCAGCGGACTCACCACCGCCGGGGCCGGTGGAGATGCCCGACGAGAGCTGGACGTCGCTGGGCAACGCGGGGGCGCGGGCGCAGGAGTCCGCGCGGGCCGACCGGTTGTTCGACGACCCGCTGGCGCGGGCGTTCCTGGACGCGGCGGGGACGGGGAACCCGCTGCTGCCCGACCGGGGTGGCGGTGATCCGGGGCTGCTCGGGCAGATCACGGACGTCATCGTGGTCAAGACGGTGTTCTTCGACGCGGTGCTGGCGCGGGCGGCGGCGGCCGGGGTGCGGCAGGTGGTGCTGCTGGCCGCCGGGTTGGACGCCCGCGCGTTCCGGCTGCCCTGGCCCGAGGGGGTGGTGGTGTTCGAGGTGGACCTGCCGGACGTGCTGGGGTTCAAGGAGCGCGTGGTGCGGGAGGTCGGGGCGGAGCCCTCGTGCGACCGGCGGGTCGTCGCGGCGGACCTGCGCTCGGACTGGGTGGCCGCGCTGGTCGCCGCCGGGCTGGACCGGGAGGCCCCGGTGGCCTGGCTGGCGGAGGGCGCGCTGGGGCTGCTGGACGAGGCCGGGTGCGAGGAGCTGATGGCGGCGGTGCTCGGGGCCTCCGCGGCGGGGAGCCGGTTCGCGCTCGACCACACCCACGACGGGTGGAAGGCCGGGGAGGCGCTGGGCGGGTACCTGGAGGGGACCGGGGTCTGCTTGGCCGACCTGGTGAAGGGGGGTCCGCGGGAGCCGGGCGGGGCGTGGTTGGCGCGGCACGGGTGGCGGGTGGCGGAGTACGACGTCGTGGCGGAGGCGGCACGGCACGGGCGGCCCGCGCCGACCCTGTTCCGGGTGCCGGAGCGGCGGGCGAACGCGACGATCCTGTTCGAGGCCGAGCTGGGGTAGGCGAGCGGGAGGCGGGCCGGGCGGGGACGGGCAGGGCGGGACAAAGCCGGGCGGGACAAAGCCGAGCTGAGCAGCGCCGAGCCAAGCAGGACGAGCCAAGCAGGACCGGGCTGGGCGGGACAGGGCCGAGCCCCGGCCCACCTTCGCGGCGTGGTCCACCTCTGCGGCGTGGTCCACCTCCGTAGCGTGGCCCGGCTCTGCGGCGTGGCTCGCCTCCTCTGCGTGACCCGGCTCCGCGGCGCGGCCCGGCTCAGTCGGCGCAGATCCCGGTGCGGATCTCGGCGCTCACGCGCGCGTGCTCGGCCGGGTCCAGCAGGGTGGTCACCGTCTCGTGGCCGTCACGGACCACGAGGTGCCGCTTGCCCACCAGGGCCCGGTGGCCGTCGTCGACCGCGCGGCACAGCAGGGTGGTGCCCGCGATCACCGCGCGGTCCAGGTAGCGGCGCAGTCTCGGGGTGAAGCCGTCCCAGTCGGACAGCGTCCTGGGGGTGGTGGCGAACTCGTAGAGCGGGCGCCAGTCGGTGGTGCGGCTCCTGCGCAGCACGAGGTGCCTGCCGTCCTGCTCCACCACCCGGAACGCGCACCCGTGCTGGACCTGCTCGTCCGGGGCCAGCCTGATCGGGTCCAGGTAGGACGGTCCGGCGAAGCCCACGTCGGCCAGCAGCACCTCGCCGTCCAGGTGCACGGCGGTGAACCGGTGCGCCAGGTCGGGGCTGAAGCCGCCCTCCTCGTCGGCCACGCCCGCCGACAGCACGGTCGTGGTGAAGCCGAGGTCGGTGAGCAGCCGGTGGAACAGCAGGTTCAGCTCGAAGCAGATGCCGCCCCGCCCGGCCGTGACGAGCCCGTCGAAGGTCGCGTCCACGTCCAGGTCGGCGAGGTTGTCGGGAACGGGGCCGTCCTGAGTGGCGGCGGCGGTGTTGTCGTAGTGCAGCGCCCGCAGGTGGGCGCGGTGCAGCGCGGTCAGCGCGGCCCGGTCGGGGCGGGTGACCTCGACGCCGAGCCGGGCCAGGTAGGTGTTGGTGTCGTACACGTCAGACCGTCCCGCTGGTGTGGGGCGCGCGCAGCGCGGCGCGCAGGTGGGCGGACAGCGCCCTCGGGGTCGGCTCCTCGTAGACCGCGGCGGCGGTGACGCGCACGCCGGTGCGCTCGGCCAGCAGGTTGCGCAGCTCGACGGCGGTGAGCGAGGTGAACCCGGTGTCCCAGAAGGGCTCGTCCGGGTCGACGGACTCAGGCCCCCGGTGGCCGAGGACGGTGGCGGTGGCGGCGCGCACGAGCGTCAGCAGCAGCTCCGGCAGCTCGTGGTCGGCGGCCCCGCGCAGCCGATCGACCGGGTCCGGGGCGACCTCGGCGCGGGCGCTCCTGCGCCGCACGGGCACGAGCTGGCGCAGCAGCGGCGGCACGTCCGCGTCCTGCGGCGTCGCGGCCAGGCTCAGCGGCGCCAGCAGCGGGCGGCCGTCGGCGAGGGCGGCGTCGAACAGGGCGGTGGCCTCGGCGTCGTCCAGCGGGTGCAGCCCGGCGCGGGAGGCGTCGACCCCGGCGGCCATGCCGGAGCGCCACGGCCCCCAGGCCAGGGAGAGCGCGTGCAGACCCGCCGCCCGCCGTCGTGCGGCCAGGCCGTCCAGGAAGGCGTTCGCCGCCGCGTAGTTGGCCTGGCCGGGGGTGCCGAGCACGCCCGCCGCCGAGGAGAACAGCACGAACAGCGTCGTGGTGCCGTCGCGGGTCAGCTCGTCCAGGTGGGCGGCCACCAGCGCCTTGGGCGCCAGCACGGCGTCCAGCCGGGCGGGGGTGAGGGCGGACAGGACGCCGTCGTCCAGGACGCCCGCGGTGTGCACGACGCCGCCGGGTCGGTGCTCGGCGAGCAGCGCGGCGAGCGCGGCCCGGTCCGTGAGGTCGGCGGCGACCAGGTGGGCGCGCGCGCCGAGTCCCGCGAGGTCGGCGGCCAGTTCGGGCGCGCCGGGCGCGGCGGGGCCGCGCCTGCTGGCGAGCACGAGGGTCCGCACTCCCCCGGCGGCCAGGTGGCGGGCCAGGGTGGAGCCGAGCGCGCCCGTGCCGCCGGTGATCAGGACGGTGTCGGGGAGGGCGCGCACGCCGTCGTGGCGGGGCGCGGTGCGGCGCAGGCGCGGCACGCGGAGCGCCCCGTCGCGGACGACCACCTCGGGTTCCCGCGTGGTGGGCGGCGGTTCGGGGCCGTCGCCGTCCTGGACGACGAGCAGGATCCGGCCGGGTTCCTCGGCCTGCGCGGACCGCACCAGGCCGCGCACGGCGCACTGCCACGGGTCGTCGGGGCGGTCGGTGCGCACGACCAGGCGGGGCGCGTCGCTCGCGGCGAAGCGCTGGAGCACGTCGAGCGCCTCGGCGGGCGTGACCCCGCGCAGGTCCGCGGACAGGGCGGTGGACAGGTCAGCGGACAGGGCGGTGGACGGGCCGGGGGGCGCGGGGGCGGGCAGGGGGACCTCGACGACCTCGAACAGCGACCCCCGCGTGACGGCGCGCGGGGACGCCGCCACTCGGGTGACACCCCCCACCGACACGACCGGGTCGCCCGCGCCGTCGACCGCCAGGAGCGGCGAGGTCCCGCGCACCCGCAGCGCGGTCGCCCCGGTGGCGTGCAGGACGACGTCGGCGCAGCGGGCGGGGTGCGGCAGCAGCGCCTCCCAGAGCGCGGGGTGCAGGCCGAAGCCGTCGGGCGCGGCGCCGTCGGGCAGCACGAGCTCAGCGCCCGGCGCCGGTCCGGCGGCGGGCAGGGCGGACCGCGCACCGTTGGTCGCTGCCGCCGGGGTGCCGGCCCCGTGGGGCAAGGACGCGCCATTGGCTCCCGCCGCCGGGACATCAGCCCCAGCGGGCGGCCACGCGCCATTGGTCCCCACCGCGAGCGCCTCGGAGTCGTGCGGTAGCGGTTCCGGGTGGCCCGCCGGGGCGAGCACGCCCGTCGCGTGCCCGGTCCAGGCGGGCTCGTCGTCCGGTCGGGAGTGGACGGTCACCGCACGGCGGCCGTCTGCGTCCGGGGCGGTCACGCGGACCCGGACGTGCCGGGGGCCCGCGTCGAGCGGGACCGGGGTGGCCAGGTCAAGCTCGGCCACCACCGGGCAGCCGACCTCGTCGCCCGCCCTGATCACCGGTTCCAGCAGCGCCGCCAGCGGGGTCGCGCCCAGACCGGCCCGGCCCGCGTGCCAGCGCGCGGACAGCAGGACCTCGTCGCCGGGCAGCACGTCCAGCGCGTCCACCAGCGGGTGACCGGTCGCGGTGGCGCGGGGTGCGGCGTCGAGCCAGTAGCGGGTGCGCTGGAAGGGGTAGGTGGGCAGGTCGACGCGGCGCGCGCCCGCGCCCTCGAACGCGGGCCGCCAGTCGACGGCCGCGCCGCGCGCGTGCAGCACGGCCAGCGCGGTGAGCAGGGCGACGACCTCGTCGTGGTCGGCGCGCAGGGCGGGGATCGCGCGGGCCAGGACCTCGGCGGCGTGCGGGGTGAGCACGGCGTCGGGGCCCAGCTCCACGGCCGTCGTGACGCCGCTGCCCGCCAGGGCGCGCAGGGCGTCGGCGAAGCGGACCGCGCCGCGCGCGTGGTCGGCCCAGTGGTCGTGGCCGACGTGGGTCAGCGTGCGGCCGGTGGTGGTGGAGATCAGGGGTGTGGTCGGGGTCCCGGTGGCCAGGCCGCGCAGGGCGTCGAGCACCGGGTCGACGTGCGGCGAGTGGAACGCCCGGTCCACCGGGAGCCGCTTGCGCCGCCCGCCGAGGCGGGCCGCGACGGCCACGACCGCCTCGGCGTCGCCGGAGAGCACGACCGCCTCCGGGCCGTTGACGACGGCGACCGCGACGGGCAGGTCGCCGATCGCGTCCAGCGCCTCCTCCTCGGTGACCTCGACGGCGACCATCGCGCCCGGTCGCAGGTCGCGCATGAGCACGCCGCGCTCGGCGACCAGCGCGCACGCCGCGTCGAGCGGGAACGCGCCCGCGACGTGCGCGGCGGCGATCTCGCCGACCGAGTGGCCCGCCACCGCGTCCGGCGCGAGGCCGAACGCGCCCAGCTGGGCGGCCAGCGCGGTCTGCAGGGCGAACGCGGCGGTCTGCGCGTGCAGGGTGCCGTCCAGGCCGGGGCGCTCCCCCAGCGCGACGGCGCGCACCGGGTGCTCGGCGCGGCCGTCGAGCGCGCGGTCGAGCTCGGCGCAGGTGGCGTCGAAGGCGTCGCGGAACGCGGGGAACCGCGCCCGCAGCGCCCGCCCGGTGCCCGGCCGGTAGCCGCCCTGCCCGGTGAACAGCCACGCCGTGCCGCCCGGCGCCGGGACGCCGGAGGCGACGACCTCGCCGTCCAGCAGCACGGCGCGGTGGCGCAGGGTGGCGCGCGTGGTGACCAGGGACCAGCCCACGTCCACCGGGTCGTGCGGCAGCGCGGTGATCCGCTCGACCTGGGCGGCCAGCGCGCGCTCGTCGCGCGCGGACACCACCAGGGGCACCAGCGGCCCGGACGCGCCCACCACGTCGACGGTCCGCGCGGACCCGTCCGGCCCGGCGCCCACCGGCCGCGCCGCCGGGCCCGGCACGCCGGGCGCAGCCGCCTCCGGGTCGGGTGCGCGCGTCGCGGCGCCCACCGCAGGCGCCGGACACACCCCGCCGGGATCGACCGCGCCCCCCGCCTCCGGCTCGCGCGCGCCCGCGGCCCGCGCGACACCCACCGGCTCCGCCCCGCGTGCTCCCACCGCGCCGGAACCGGCGGAGGCCGCCCCCGCGCGCGGCCCGCCCACCGGTGCGGCCTCGGGGCCGGGCGGCGCCTGCTCCAGCACGGCGTGCGCGTTGGTCCCGCTGATCCCGAACGACGACACCGCCGCGCGCCGGGGCCGCCCGGTCCGCGGCCACGGCCGCGTCCCGGTCACCAGCTCCGCCGCGCCCGCCTCCCAGTTGACCTCGGCCGACGCGCGCCCGGCGTGCAGGGTCGCGGGCACGACCCCGTGCCGCAGCGCCAGCACCAGCTTGATCAGCCCGGTGACCCCGGCCGCGCCCTGGGTGTGCCCGAGGTTGGACTTCACCGAGCCCAGCAGCACCGGCTCCCCCCGGTCCCGCCCGTAGGTCGCCAGGACCGCCTGCGCCTCGATCGGGTCACCCAGCCGGGTACCGGTGCCGTGCGCCTCCACCACGTCCACCTCGGCCGGGGACAGCCCGGCGTCGGCCAGGGCCGCGCGGATCACCCGCTGCTGGGCCGGGCCGTTCGGCGCGGTCAGGCCGTTGGACGCGCCGTCGGAGTTGACCGCCGTGCCGCGCAGCACGGCCAGCACGGCGTGCCCGTTGCGCCGGGCGTCGGACAGCCGCTCCAGCAGCACGAGCCCGGCGCCCTCGCCGAACGCGGTGCCGTCGGCGTCGGCGGAGAACGCCTTGCAGCGCCCGTCCGCCGCGAGCCCGCCCTGGCGGTCGAAGTCGGCGAACAGGCCGGTGGTGGCCATGACCGTCACCCCGCCCGCCAGCGCCAGCGAGCACTCGCCCGAGCGCAGCGACCGCACCGCCAGGTGCACGGCCACCAGCGAGGACGAGCACGCGGTGTCGACGGTGAGCGCGGGCCCCTCCAGCCCGTAGGTGTAGGCGAGGCGGCCGGAGACGACGCTGCCGGAGTTGCCGGTGCTCAGGAACCCCTCGGCGTCCGGCGGCGCCCCCGCCGCGCGGCTGAGGTAGTCCTGGTTCATCACGCCCGCGAACACCCCGGTGTCGGTGCCGCGCAGCGAGGTCGGGTCGATCCCGGCGCGCTCGAACAGCTCCCAGGAGGTCTCCAGGAGCAGCCGCTGCTGCGGGTCCATCGCCAGCGCCTCGCGCGGCCCGATGCCGAACAACCCGGCGTCGAACGCGGTCGCCCCGTCCAGGAACCCGCCCCGGTACGGGGTCGCCGGGTCCCAGCCCCGGTCGTCGGGCGGCCCGGTGGTGGCGTCCACGCCGTCGAGCAGCAGCCGCCACAGCCCGTCCGGCGAGGTGACCCCGCCGGGCAGCCTGCACCCGATCGAGACGATCGCGATCGGCTCGCCGGAC
Source organism: Actinosynnema pretiosum (assembly GCF_002354875.1). Taxonomy (GTDB): domain Bacteria; phylum Actinomycetota; class Actinomycetes; order Mycobacteriales; family Pseudonocardiaceae; genus Actinosynnema; species Actinosynnema auranticum. The sequence goes on along the minus strand of NZ_CP023445.1, from coordinate 3,765,805 downwards.
GCGGCCCTGGCGGCGCGCTCCGGCCGGGGCGCGGGCGGGGCGCCCATCCGCTCCACCAGGTGGGCGGCGAGCGCGGCCGGGGTGGGGTGGTCGAACACGAGCGTGGCGGGCAGCCGCACGCCGGTGGCGGCGGTGAGCCGGTTGCGCAGCTCCACGGCGGTGAGCGAGTCGAACCCGGCCTCCTTGAACGCCCGGTCCGCGTCGACCGGCTCCCCCGCCGGGTGGCCGAGCACCGAGGCGGACTCGGCGCGGACCAGGGCGAGCAGGTCGGCGGGGGTGCGCGCGGGTCGGACGGCGGCGGCTGCGGGGCGGGCGGCGCGCACGACGTCGCGCAGCACCGGCGGGACCTGCCCGGTCGCCGTCCCCGCCAGGCCCGCCGCGACGAACGCCGGTCCGGCGAGGGCGGCGTCGAACAGGGCGAGGCCCTCGGCCTCGGTCAGGGGGCGGACCCCGGACGCGGCCATGCGCTCCCGGTCGGTCCCGGACAGGGAGCCGGTGAGGCCGGTCGCCTCGGCCCACAGGCCCCAGGCGATCGAGGTGGCGGGCAGCCCGGCCGCGTGGCGCTCGCGGGCCAGCCCGTCCAGGTAGGCGTTGGCCGCCGCGTAGTTGCCCTGGCCCGGCGCGCCGAGCACGCCGGAGGCCGAGGAGAACAGGGCGAACAGCGCCAGGTCGGAGGTCAGCTCGTGCAGGTGGGCGGCGGCGGTGGCCTTGGGGGCGAGGACCCGGCGCACGCGGTCGGGGGTGAGCGCGGTGATCGTGCCGTCGTCGAGCGCGGCGGCCAGGTGCACGACGCCGGTGAGCGGGTGCGCGGCGGGGACCGCGTCGAGCGCGGCGGCGAGGGCGGCGCGGTCGGCGACGTCGACGGCGCGGACCACCACGCGGGCGCCCGCGCCGGTCAGCTCCGCGACCAGGTCGGCCGCGCCGGGCGCGTCGGGGCCCCGGCGGCTGAGCAGCAGCAGGTGGCGCGCGCCGCGGGCGGTGACGAGGTGGCGGGCGACGGCCGCGCCGAGCACGCCGGTGCCGCCGGTGACCAGGACGGTGCCCTCGGGGTCCAGGACGGGTGCGGCGCCCTCGGGGGCGGCGCGGCGCAACCTCGGCGCGGTGACCCGGCCCGCGCGCACGGCGAGCTGGGGCTCCGGTCCGGCGGCGAGCGCGGTGATCAGGTCGTCGGGGGCGGAGCCGTCGGTGTCCACCAGGACGATCCGGCCGGGCTCCTCGGCCTGGGCGGAGCGGACGAGGCCGTGCACGGCGGACGTCGCGGCGGTCGCGCCGTCCGGGCCCTCGCCGCCCCTGGTGACCACGAGCAGCACCGAGTCGGCGTGCCGGGGATCGGCGAGGAACCCCTGCACCACGGCGAGGGTGGAGCACACCGCGTCCTCGGCGGAGGCCGCGGGGACGTCGTGGCGCAGCACCGGCCTGGGCGCGGTCGCGGCCGGGGTCAGGGCGGGCGTTTCGGTCCACACCACCTCGAACAGCGACCGCGGCGCCCGCGTGGCGGTCAGGTCGCCCGCCGGGCGCAGCACCAGGGAGTCCACGGTGACCACGGGCCTGCCGTCGCCGTCGGACGCGGTCAGCGCCAGCTCGCCCGCCCTCGGGGTGGTCAGCCGCACGCGCAGCGCCCGCGCCCCGGTGGCGTGCAGCGCCACCCCGGTCCAGGTGAACGGCAGCAGCACCGGGACGCCCTCGGGCGCGGTGACGGCCGCCGCGTGCAGCGCCGCGTCCAGCAGCGCCGGGTGCACGCCGAACGCGCCGGGCTCGCCCGGCAGCACGACCTCGGCGAACACCTCGCCGTCGCGGGTCCAGCAGCGGCGCAGGCCGCGGAAGGCGGGCCCGTACCCGTAGCCGGTGGTGGCCTGGCGCTCGTAGAACCCGGTCAGGTCGACCTCGCGCGCGCCGGGCGGCGGCCACTCGGCGGGATCCTCGGCGGTCACGGGCGCCGCGGCGGCGAGGTGCCCGCGCGCGTGCCTGGTCCAGTCCCCGCCCTCCCCCGAGTGCAGCTCGACCGGTCGGCGGCCGGTGGCGTCCGGCGGGCCGACCCGCACCTGCAGCGGCGTGGTCCGCGGCCCGAGCGGCAGCGGCTGCTCCACGACCAGCTCGTCCAGCACCGGGAGCCCGACCTCGTCGCCCGCGCGGACCGCGAGCTCCACCCAGCAGGCGCCCGGCAGCAGCGCGGTCCCGGACACGGCGTGGTCGGCCAGCCACGGGTGGGCGCGCGTGGAGGCGCTACCGGTGCACACCACGCCGTCGTCGCCCGCGAGCACGACGACGGTGTCGAGCAGCGGGTGGTTCGCCGCGCGCAGACCCGGCTGGTCGGTGGCCGCGCGGCGGGCGTCCGGCCAGCAGCGCTGCCGGTGGAACGGGGTGGTGGGCAGGTCCACGCGCCGCCACCGGTCACCGGACCCGGCGTTCCAGTCGACGGGGACGCCGCGCGCGTGCAGCTCGGCGGCCGAGAGCCGGAACCGGTGCAGCCCGCCGTGGTCGCGGCGCAGCGTGCCGGTGACGAGCGCGCGCCCGTCGGCGCTGTCCTGCACCGCGCCGGTGAGCACGGGGTGCGCGCTGACCTCGACGAACGCCCGGTGGCCCGCGTCCAGCAGGGTCGTGGTGGCGGCGTGGAAGCCGACCGCGCCGCGCAGGTTCGCGAACCAGTACCCGGCGTCCAGCTCGGGGCCGTCCAGCCAGGCGCCGGTGGTGCTGGACAGGAACGGCACGTGCGCGCGCCGGGGCCGGACGGGGGCGAGCGCGGTGGCCAGGACCTCGCGCAGCACGTCGACCCCCGGCGAGTGCGAGGCGTAGTCGACCGGGACGCGCCGGGCCCGCACGCCGGTCGCGGTCAGCGCGGCGAGCACGGCCTCCACGTCCGCGACGGGGCCGGACAGCACGACGGACTCCGGCCCGTTGACCGCCGCGACCGCGAGCCCGAACGACTCGACCTCGTGCGGCGGCAGGGCGACGGACAGCATCGCGCCCCGCCCGGACAGGTGCTCGGCCACCGCGCGGCTGCGCAGCGCCACGACCAGCGCGGCGTCCTCCAGGGTGAGCGCGCCCGCGACGCAGGCCGCGGCGATCTCGCCCTGGGAGTGCCCGAGGACGGCGTCCGGTTCGACTCCGTGCGCGCGCCACAGCCCGGCGAGGGACACGGCGATGGCGAACGCGGCGACCTGCACGGTCTCGACCCGGTCGAGGGGGCCGCCGGTGAGGGCGGCGCGCAGGTCGACGTCGGTGTGCGGGGCGAGCGCGGCGGCGCAGCGGTCGACCGAGTCGGCGAACACCGCGGACTCGGTCAGCAGCCGCGCGCCCATGCCGACCCAGGCGGTGCCCTGGCCGGGGAAGACGAACGCGGTCCTGCCGTCCACGTCGGCCACCCCGGTGACCAGGTCCGGGTGGGGCTCGCCCGCCGCGAGCGCGTCGAGCGCGGTCCGCGCCCCGGCGCGGTCCGCGGCGACGACCACGGCGCGGTGGGTGAGCCGGGCGCGGCCGTCCGCGAGGGAACCGGCGACGTCGGCGAGCGCGACCGGCCCGTCCAGGAGCGCGCCCACCCGACCGGCGAGCGCGCGCAGCGCGGGTTCGGCGCGCGCGGACAGCGGCAGCGGCAGCGCGCGGTCGTCCCTGGGCGGCAGGTCGGGGGCGGGGACGCCCTCCAGGACGACGTGGGCGTTGGTGCCGCTGACGCCGAACGCGGACACGGCGGCGCGCCGGGGCCGCCCCCGGTCGGGCCACGGGACGTGCTCGGTGGCCAGCGCGGCGTTCCCGGCGCTCCAGTCGACCTGGGCGCTGGGCCGGTCGACGTGCAGGGTGCGCGGGACCTCGCCGCGCCGCAGCGCCTCCACGACCTTGATCAGCCCGGCCGCGCCCGCCGCGCCCTGGGTGTGCCCGAGGTTGGACTTGACCGAGCCCAGCAGCACCGGTTCGGCCCGGTCCTGCCCGTAGGTGGCCAGGATCGCCTGCGCCTCGATCGGGTCACCCAGCCGGGTGCCGGTGCCGTGCGCCTCCACGAGGTCCACGTCGGACGGCCGCAGGCCCGCGACCTCCAGCGCGGAGCGGATCACCCGCTGCTGGGAGACGCCGTTGGGCGCGGTCAGCCCGTTGGAGGCGCCGTCGGAGTTGACGGCGCTGCCGCGCAGCACGGCCAGCACCGGGTGCCCGGCGCGCTCGGCGTCGGACAGCCGCTCCAGCAGCACCAGGCCGACGCCCTCGGACCAGGCGGTGCCGTCGGCGGCGTCGGCGAACGACTTGCAGCGCCCGTCCGGGGCGAGCCCGCGCTGGCGGGAGAACTCGGGGAACGCGCCGGGCAGCGACATGACCGTGACGCCGCCCGCGAGCGCGAGCGAGCACTCGCCCGAGCGCAGCGCCTGCGCGGCCAGGTGCAGGCCGACCAGCGAGGAGGAGCAGCCGGTGTCCAGGGTGACGGCCGGTCCGTGCAGGCCGAGGACGTAGGCGACCCGGCCGGAGATGACGCTGGGGGCGATGCCGGTGCCCAGGTGGCCCTCCATGCCCTCGGGCACGGGGTGCAGGCGGGTGGCGAAGTCGTAGTAGACGACCCCGGTGAACACGCCGGTCCGGCTGCCGCGCAGCGAGGTCGGGTCGATCCCGGCGCGCTCGACGACCTCCCAGGCGGTCTCCAGCAGCACGCGCTGCTGGGGGTCCATCGCCAGCGCCTCGCGGGGGCTGATGCCGAAGAAGGCGGCGTCGAACTCGGTGGCGTCGTGCAGGAACCCGCCCTCGCGGACGTAGGAGCGGCCCTGCGCCTCGGGGTCCCCGTCGAACAGGGCGTCGAGGTCCCAGCCCCGGTCGGCGGGGAACCCGGAGATGACGTCGCCGCCGCGCGCCACCAGGTCCCACAGGTCCTCGGGCGAGGCGACGCCGCCGGGGAACCGGCAGGCGGTGGCCACGACCGCGATCGGCTCGCGGTGCGCGGTCTCCAGCGCGCGCAGGCGCTGCTGGACCCGCTCGTTCTCGGCCAGCGCGCGCTTGAGGTAGTCGCGCAGCTTCTTCTCGTCGGACACGTGTCCCTCTCAGGCGCCGGTCGGGCCGAGCCTGCTGTCGGCCAGGCGGAACAGCTCGTCGTCGCTGATGTGGTCGAGATCGAGGTCGTCGGGTCCGCCGGGTCCGCCGGTCAGCTCCTCCCAGCGGCCCAGGACCTCGCGCAGGCGCGCGGTGACCCGCTCGCGCAGCGCGTCGTCGCCCGCGGCGGCGGGCAGGGCGGCGGCCAGGGCGTCCAGGTCGCGCAGCGCGGACGTGGGGTCCTCGGCGTCCGGGGCCGCGTCGGGGGCGGCGCTGTCCCTGGCGGCGGCGAGGTGCTCGGCCAGGTGCTCGGCGAGCGCGCGCGGGGTGGGGTGGTCGAAGACCGCGGTGGGCGTGAGCTTCGCGCCGGTCGCGGCGCAGGCCCGGTTGCGCAGCTCGACGGCGGCGAGCGAGTCGACGCCGAGGTCGCGGAAGGCCACGTCGGCGGGCACCGACTCGGGTCCGGGGTGGCCGAGCGCGGCGGCGGCGTGCGCGCGCACCAGGTCGGTGAGCCTGCGCAGCCGCTCGGGCGCGGGCAGCGCGGCCAGCTCGCCCGCCAGCCCCCGGTCGGGCTCGGCGGTGGCGGCGACCGGTTCGGGGCGGGCCTCGGGCAGGTCGGCGAGCAGGGGGCTGCGGCGCAGGGCGGTGAACCGGGCGGCGAACGCCTCCCAGCGCACGTCGGTCACGACGGTGGTGCTCTCGTCGCGGGCGACGGCGTCGAGCAGCGCGGACACCGCCAGGTCCGGGGGCATCAGGCGCAGGCCAGCCTGGGCGAGCTGGGCGGCGATGTCCGGGGTGGCGCTGGACATGCCGCCGCCGTCCCAGGCGCCCCAGGCGACGGAGGTGGCGACGCGGCCGTGCGCGCGGCGGCGCTGGGCCAGTGCGTCGAGGCGGGCGTTGGCGGCGGCGTAGGCGCACTGGCCGCCGCTGCCCCACACGCCCGCGTTGGAGGAGAACAGGACGAACGCGTCGAGCGGGCGCCCGCCCAGCAGCTCGTCGAGGTGCTCGGCGCCGAGCGCCTTGGCGGCCTGGACGCGCGCGTGCTCCTCGGGGGTGGTGTCGGCGACGGGGGTCTGGGCGTTGGCGCCCGCCGCGTGCACGACGGCGGTGACCTGCTCGCCCGCGCGCTCCAGGCCGGTCAGCAGGGCGGCGAGCGCGGCGCGGTCGGCGACGTCGCAGGCGGCGGTGGTGACGCGGGCGCCCAGCGCCTCCAGGTCGGCGGCGAGCGCGGGCGCGCCGGGGGCCGAGGGGCCGCGGCGGCTGGTGAGGACGAGGTGGTCGGCGCCGAGGGCGGCGAGGCGGCGGGCCACGTGCGCGGCGACGCCGCCGGTTCCGCCGGTGATCAGGACCGTGCCGCGCGGGGTCCACGGGGCGGCCGGGGCCTGCGGTTCGGCGCGCACGAGCCTGCGCGCGAACACGCCCTGCGCGCGGATGGCGACCTGGTCCTCACCTCCGTCGTCGACGCCGGGTCCGGCGAGGACGGCGGCGAGCCCGCGGCGCTGGCGCGGGTCGGCGGGGTCGGCGAGGTCGACCAGCCCGCCCCAGCGGCCGGGGTGCTCCAGCGCGACGACGCGGCCCAGTCCCCAGGTGGCGGCCTGGGCGGGGTCCGGCGGGCCGTCGTGCGGGGAGATCGCGACGGCCCCGGTGGTGGCGCACCACAGCGGCGCGGTGGCGCCCGCGTCGCCGAGCGCCTGGACCAGGGTGAGCACGTCGGCGCCCGGCGTGGCAAGGACGCCCGCGACGGCGGTGTGCGGGCGGAGCAGGTCGGCGAGGGCGGCGCGGTCGGCGTCGCCGGGGTCGAGCGCGGCGCCGGGCAGCAGGTCGGCCAGCAGGTCGGGGTGCGGTCCGACGACGAGCCAGTCGCCGCGCGGGGCGGACTCGGGCGGTTCGGGCAGGGTGCGCCAGGTGATCCGGTAGCGCCAGGAGTCCAGCAGGGCCCGCTCGCTCCTGCGCTCGTGCCAGGCGGTCAGCGCGGGCAGGACGGCGCGCAGCGCGGCGCGCTGGTCGGGCTCGGTGAGCTCCAGCTCGGCGCACAGGCCGTCGGCGTCGCGCGCCGCCGCCCACAGCGGGTCGTCGCCGCCCGCCTGCCGGGCGTCGGGTTCGGCCTCCTGGAGCCAGTGGCGGGCGCGCTGGAACGGGTAGGTGGGCAGGTCGGCGCGCCGGGCGTCCAGGCCCTCGAAGACGGGGGCCCAGTCGACGGGCACGCCGCGCACGTGCAGCGCGGCGGCGGAGCGCAGGAACCGGTCGAGGCCGCCGTCGTCGCGGCGCAGCGTGCCGGTGACCACGGCGGTCCGCTCGCCCAGGACGTCCTGGATCGCGGCGGTGAGCACCGGGTGCGCCCCGACCTCCACGAACGCCGCGCAGTCCGCCCCGGCGAGCTCGGTGACCGCGTCGGCGAAGCGGACCGGCTCGCGCAGGTTGGCGAACCAGTAGTCGGCGTCCAGCTCGGCGCCGTCCAGCCACTTCCCCGTGACGGTGGACAGCATCGGGATCGCGGCCGGTCGGGGCGTGACCCGCGCGAGGTCGGCCAGCAGCCGCCCGCGCAGCACGTCGACGGCGGGCGAGTGCGAGGCGTAGTCCACCGGCAGCCTGCGCGCGCCCTCCACCCGCGCCACGAGCGGGTCGACGTCGCCGGAGACGACCACCGATCCGGGTCCGTTGACCGCCGCCACGGACACCCCGGTGCCGGTGATCAGGCGTTCGACCTCCGCGCGCGGCAGCGGGATCGAGGCCATGCCGCCGCCGCCCGCCTCGGCGGCGATGGCCCGGCTGCGCAGCACCACCACCCGCGCCGCGTCCTCCAGCGAGAGCGCCCCGGCCACGCAGGCCGCCGCGATCTCGCCCTGCGAGTGGCCGACGACCACGTCCGGCTCGACGCCGACCGAGCGCCACAGCCGCGCCAGCGCCACCATCAGCACGAACGACACCGGCTGCACCACGTCCACCCGGCCGAGGTCGCCGCCGCGCAGCGCGTCCACCACGCGGAAGTCCACCAGCGGCTCCACGGCCGCCGCGCAGCGCGCCACGGCCGCCGCGAACACCGGCGACTCGTCGAGCAGCCGGGCGCCCATGCCCACCCACTGGCCGCCCTGGCCGGGGAACACGAGCACCGTGCGGCCCGCCACGTCGGCCCGCCCGGTCACCGCGGCGGCCGAGGGCCGGTCGGCGGCCAGCGCCTCCAGCCCGGCGGTGAACCCGGCCCGGTCGGCGGCGACCACCACCGCGCGGTCGACCAGCCGGGCGCGGCCGGTGAGCAGCGACCAGCACACGTCCACCGGCTCCCCCGGCAGCTCGACCAGGTCGGCCGCCGCCGCGCGCAGCGCCGCGCCCCCGCGCGCGGACAGCAGCAGCGGCAGCGCGCCCGCCGGACGCCGCTCCCCCGGCGCGGACGGCGCGTCGCCCTCCTCCACGACCAGGTGCGCGTTGGTCCCGCTCATGCCGAACGCGGACACCGCCGCGCGCCGGGGCCGCTCCCCGCGCGGCCACGGCGCGGGTTCGGTCAGCACGCGCAGCGCGCCGGAGGTCCAGTCGACCTCGGGGGTGAGCCGGTCGGCGTGCAGGGTGCGCGGCGCGACGCCGTGGCGCAGCGCCTGCACGACCTTGACCAGGCCCAGCACCCCGGCCGCGCCCTGGGCGTGCCCGATGTTGGACTTGAGCGAGCCGAGCAGCAGCGGCCTGCCCTCGGGCCTGGCGCGCCCGTAGGTGGCCTGGAGCGCCGCCGCCTCGATCGGGTCGCCGAGGCGGGTGCCGGTGCCGTGCGCCTCCAGCAGGTCCACGTCGGACGGCCGCAGCCCCGCGTCCTCCAGCGCCGCCTCGATGACGCGCTGCTGCGCGGCCCCGTTGGGCGCGGTCAGCCCGTTGGACGCGCCGTCGGAGTTGACCGCGCTGCCCCGGATCACCGCCAGCACCGGCCTCCCGGCGCGGCGCGCGTCCGAGAGCCGCTCCAGCAGCACCACGCCGACGCCCTCACCCCACGCCGTGCCGTCGGCGTCGGCGGAGAACGCCTTGCAGCGCCCGTCCGGGGACAGTCCGCGCTGCCGGGCGAACTCCACGAACACGTCCGACAGGGGCATGACCGTCGCGCCGCCCGCCAGCGCCATCGCGCACTCGCCGCGCCGCAGCGACTGCGCGGCCAGGTGGATCGCGACCAGCGACGACGAGCAGGCGGTGTCCACGGTGATCGCGGGCCCGTGCAGGCCGAGCGCGTAGGCGACCCGGCCGGAGGCGACGCTGCCGGAGCTGCCGATGGCCAGGTGGCCCTCGAACTCCTCGGCGACGCGCCGCCGGTTGCCGTAGTTCTGGTAGACCACGCCGGAGAAGACGCCGGTTCCGGTGCCGCGCAGCGACAGCGGGTCGAGGCCCGCGCGCTCGACCGCCTCCCAGGAGGTCTCCAGGAGCATCCGGTGCTGCGGGTCGATCGTGACGGCCTCGCGCGGGCCGATGCCGAAGAACCCGGCGTCGAACTCGGCGGCGTCGTGCAGGAACCCGCCCTCGCGGGTGTAGCAGGTGCCCGGCCTGGTCGGGTCGGGGTCGTAGAGCCCGGCCAGGTCCCAGCCCCGGTCGGTGGGGAAGCCGGTGATCGCGTCGACGCCGCCGTCCACCAGCTCCCACAGCGCTTCCGGGGTGCGGACGCCGCCGGGGGCGCGGCAGGCCAGGCCGGTGATCGCGATCGGCTCGTGGCCCGCCGACTCCAGGTCGGCGAGCTTGCGCCGGGTCTCGTGCAGGTCGGCGGTGACCCACCGGAGGTAGTCGACCAGCTTCTCGTGGGTCCCGTCGGTCATGGGTGTGCGCGTCTCCAGGGCTCGGGCGGGTGGTCGGGTGGTCGGGCGGGGGTGGTCAGGCGGGGGTGGTCAGGTCGGCGTGCAGGGTGGTGGGCAGGTCGGCGCGGTGGGTGACGCGCAGCTTGCGGAACACCCTGGTCAGGTGCTGCTCGACGGTGCTCGGGGTGACGAACAGCTTCTCGGCGATCTGCCGGTTGGTGAGGCCGGTGACGGCCAGGGCGGCGACCTTGCGCTCGGAGCCGGTGAGGCCGCTGGTGTCGTGCTCGACGGGGTCGGCCGCGTCCGGTTCCAGGCGCGCGCACAGCGGTCGCGCGCCACACGCCCTGGCCAGGTGCCAGGCCCTGCGCAGCACGGCGCGGGCGCGGCGGTGGTCGCCGAGGGCGTGGTGCGCGGCGCCGAGGCAGGCGAGGGTGGCGGCCAGCTCGTAGCGGTCACCGCAGCGCTCCAGGGCGTCGGCGGCCTCGGCGAGCAGGTGCGGGCGGCGGGTCGGCGGGCTGAGCGGGGCGAGCGCGCGCAGCGCCAGCGCCCTGGGGCGGCCCGCGTCGGCGCCGGTCGTGGCGAGCTGGTCGAACACCAGCCGCCGGGCGCGGTCGTGGTTGCCCAGGCGGGTCCACGCCTCGGCGGCCCCGGTGCGCCACGGCGCGAGGCCGGGCAGGTCGAGGCCCCACGAGCGCAGGAGGTCGCCGCACGCCAGGAAGTCCGCGAGCGCCGCGTGGTCCCGCCCGGACGCGAGGTGGTGGTGGCCGCGCGCGTGCAGGTAGTGCGGGGCGGCGGGGCCGTCGAAGAGGGCGTCCGGCACGGGCGCGGTGACGTGCCGCCCGGCCTCCCGGCGCCGCCCGCGCAGGGTGTCGGCGAGGATCAGCGAGCCCAGCGGCAGGCCCACGGACGCGCCCCAGCCGTGCGAGGGGACGGCGTCGAGCGCGGCGCGGGCGTGCCCGGCGGCGCCCGCGAGGTCGCCGAGCCGCAGCGCGATCACCGAGGCGGCGGCGGCGAAGGAGGCGACCCAGGTGGGCGCGCGCCGGGCGCGGGCCTCGTCGAGCAGCCGGGCGCAGGCCCGGTCGGCGTCGGCGGCGCGGTCGGCGCGCACCAGGGCTAGCAGGGCGAGCAGCGCGGGTTCCTCGGACCACGGGGAGGTGTGGCTGAGGTGGGCGTGGCGCAGGTAGTGCGCGGCCTCGGCGGCGGCCCGGCGCTGGTCCCCGAGCGCGAACCCGCCGACCAGGCTGGCGGCCTCGCGCAACCACGGGTCGACGCGGCTCGGGGGTGGGGCGAGGGGGGTGGGGTGGGCCGAGGTGCGCGGGGCGGAGGTGTGCGGGGCGGAGGCGTGGAGGGTTGTGGGGCGGCGGGAGGCGGCGAGCGGCGGGCAGGCGAGGGAGAGCCAGGTCTCCAGGTCGGGCAGCTCGGCGGCGTGCTCGCGGGCGCGCAGCGCGGCGAGCACGCGCCCGGCGGCGGTGGTGCGCCCGTGCCAGACCAGCTGGCGCACCAGCGCGGCGGCGTCCCGCGGGGCGAGCGCGTCGGGGTCGGCGGCGAGCGCGTCGGCGAGCGGGTCGAGGTGGCACAGCGCGGCAGCCGGGTTGAGCTGCCAGCGCGCGCGGGCGAGCCGGGCGGTGAGCGCGGGCCCGGCGACGGCGGCGGCCTCGGGCGACGTGCGGCGCTCGGCGGGCGCGGCCGTCCGGTCCGCGCACCCGCACCGGTGGGCGGCGACGGGCGGGTCCGGGACTGCGCGCGGGGGGACGGCCCGCGGTTGGTCCGCGTCGTCCCGGCGGTGGGCGGCGGCGAGCCGTGCGACGGCGGTGGGCACGTCGTCGGCGGCGAGCGCGTGGTCGGCGGCGGCGACGAGCACGTCGACGGCCCAGGCGGGCGCGGGCAGCCCGGCGGTGACGAGGTGGTCGGCGACGACGGCGGGCGACTCACCGCGCTCGTGCAACGTCCGCGCGGCGCGCAGGTGCAGCTCGGCGCGCCGGGCGGCGGGCAGCACGTCCAGCACAGCGGCGGGATCGGCCCGGTCGAGCCCGGCTCCCGCGAGGCGGGCGCGGGCGTCGACGACGGAGGCGGGGGCCCGACCGAGCAGGTCGGCGACCAGGTCGACGGGCGCGGCGGGGTCCGAGGACGCGCGGGGGCGGACCCCAGCGGGAACGACGTGATCCGCAGCCACCCGACCGAACGCGGAAGCCCCGTCCCCCCCGGCGGGATCAGCCCTCACCCCAGACACCGGGCCGGGCACGAGCGGCTCAGCGCCCCCCGGCGAGGCACCGGCGCGACCGGGCGCGACCGGCCCCACTCCCCCCTGCCGGACGCCCACCTCGCCAGACGTGAGCGGTCGCGCCCCGCCGTCGGGAAGCGCCCCGCCAGGGGGCGCGGCCCCAGGGGGCGCGTCGGTGGGAAGCGCGGTGCCAGGGCACGCCTCGCCGGGACGCACGGCGGCGGGGAGGGCCCAGTCTGGAAGCGCGGCGGCGGAACGCACGGCGGCGGGGAAGGGCCCGCCGAGAACGTCGGCGGCGGGGAACGCCCCGCCGGGAGACGCGACCCCCGGAAGCACCCCGTCGGGAAGCGCGGTGCCTGGGCACGCCTCGCCAGGGCGCACAGCAGCGGAAAGAGCCTCGCCAGCAGGCGCGGTGCCTTCGCACGCCTCACCAGGGCCCGCAGCAGGGTGCGCCCCGTCAGGAAGCGCGGCACCAGGAAGCACCCCGCCGGGAAGCACGGCGGCGGGTGCGGTGAGAAGCGCGGCGGTGGGTGCGGCGCGAAGCCCGGCGGGAAGCGCGGCGGCGGGTGCGGTGAGAAGCCCAACGGCGGGCCCGGTGAGCACGGCGGTGGCGTGCGCGACGGCGGCCACCTCGGCGCCGCAGCGGTCGAGCACCCCGGCGAGGGCGGCGCGGTAGGCGGCCCCCGGTCCCGCCTCCCCCGCCACGAGGTCGTGGGCCAGCCCGCGCACCAGCGCGGGGTTCCCCCCGGTCACCGGCCACGGGGACCCGCCGAGCAGCGCGGCGGTGGTCTCCGGTCGCAGTGGCGGGAGGTCGAGCACGAGGGCGCCCGGCGTGCGCGCCACGGCGCCCAGCGGGTCGTCGTCGGGCAGGCGGGGCAGGTCGGTGAGCGCGAGGACGGCGGTCGTGCGTCTCGCCCACGCCACCAGGTCGAACAGCGCGCCCACGTCGGCGCCCCCGGCGTCGTCCACGGCCACCAGCAGCGCGCCGCCGCCCGCCGCGACCTCCGCGACCTCGGGCAGCGCGTCCGCCTCGACCACCAGGCACCGGAACCCCGCGCCCTCGGCCATCACGACCAGGCGCCCCAGCAGCGCGGTCTTCCCGTGCCCCGGCGCGCCCCTGAGCAGCACCGCGCCCCCGCACCCGCCCGCCGCGCCCTCCAGCAGGGCAGCCAGCGCCTCGCACTGCCCGTCGCGGTCCACCAGCCGCATCCCTCGCCTCCCCCGCGTCCGCCCCGCCGACCTTCAGGCATGTCAACAGCCCTGTCAGTCGTCTTGTCCACGCCCCGACCACCGCACCCCCACTGGCCGCCCACCCGCGCCGGGAAAACCACGAAGTCCCCTGCCGCGCGGGCGTCCCAGGTCGGACACTCCTGAGCGCACCCCCGCACCCGTTCCAGGAGGCGACCACCGTGACGTTGACCGACGACGAGCACACCGCGCACCGGCACGACGAGGGCGCCGCGGCCTTCCAGGCGCTCGCGACCGCCGCCGCAGGCTGGGGCGCGCTGCGCGCCGCCGTGGAGCTGCGCCTGCCCGACCTGCTCCCGGACGCCCCCACCGCCGTCCCCGACCTGGCGGCGCTGGCGGGCGTCGCGCCGACGCGGCTCGCGCAGCTGGTCGCGGTGCTCGCCGACGTGGGCGTGCTCGCGCTGGACGAGCGCGCCCACGTCCGCCACACGCCGCTCTCCCGCGCCCTGCGCTCGACCGACGGCCTGGCGCTCACCCGCCTGCTCACGGCGGGCTGGGCGGACGAGGCGTGGCGCGGGCTCGCGGAGGGCGTGCGCACCGACACCTCCCCGCTGGAGCTGGTGCACGGCCGCCCGCTGTTCGACCTCCTCGCCGCCGACCCGGCCGCCGCCGCGGTGTTCCACGACGCGGTGGCCACCGGCCCCGGCGACCCGTTCGACGAGGCGATCCGCTCCGCGCTCGACCTGACCGGGGCCGCGCGGGTGGTCGACGTCGGCGGCGGGCGGGGCAGGCTGCTCGCCGCGCTGCTGCGCGAGCACCCCGTGCTCTCGGGCGTGCTGTTCGACCTGCCCGAGGCGGTCCGGGACGCGGTTCCCGAGCTGCGCGGCGACGACCGGGTCCAGATCAGGGCGGGCGACCTGTTCGCGGACCGGGTCGGCGCGGCGGACGTCTACGTGCTGCGCACGGTCCTGCACGTGCTGGACGACGCGCAGGCCGTGCGGGCGCTGGCCAACGTCCGCGCCGACGCGCCCGCGCACGCCAGGGTCGTGGTCGTGGAAGCGCTTTCCGACGACGAGGCCAACCGGACCTACGCGGCGCACAGCAGCCTGCGGCTGTTCGTGCTGTGCGGCGGGCGCGAGCGCTCGACGGCGGAGTTCGCCGAGCTGTTCGACCGGGCCGGGCTGGAGCTGCGCTCGGTCACCCCGACCGGGACGCCGTACCACCTGCTGGAGGGCGCCCCACGCCTGAGCCCGCGCACGGACGGGTGATCGTCAGCTCTCACCGGGCCGCACTGGTGCTGCTCTGCTCGACTCGGTCCGCGCTGACCGCCGCCCCACCTGACCTGTTCGCCGGACCGTTCGCGGGATCCGCCGCCGCGGGTGGTCGGGCGCCCCTACCGGCCGCACGACAGCCGCAGGGCGCGGAGCACGATCCCGGTGGTCGGCGTGGTCCGCGCCCCGGTGGCGGGACCCGCGTTCCGAGCGACGTCGAGCGAGAGCGGGTCGACGACGGTCGCCATCGCGGACGCGGGCGCCGAGAACTGCCTGACCGCGCTGGAGTCGGTCGCCTTCGAGGGCAGGCGCCTGGCCGGCGAGGACGTCTGGTGCGTCGCGTTCGTGAGCCCGGCGCGGTTCCCGCTGACCAACCAGTTCGGTCTGGCGGTGGTCGGGACCGGCAAGCCCGCCAAGTCGCTGTGGACAGGGGGTGGACTACCGGAGTCCTTCGAGCGCGGCGACCTCCCGCCCGGACCGCCGGGCGATCAGCGTCAGCAGCGGGCCGGTCGCCGCCGTCGTCACCAGCGCCATCACGACCAGGACGGTGAACAGGCGCCCGTCCAGCACCCCCAGCTCCAGCCCCACGCCCAGCACCACCAGCTCGGTGAGCCCCCTGGCGTTCATCAGCACGCCGACCTCGGCCGCGTCGCGCGCGGGCAGCCCCGCGAGCAGACCGCCGCCCGCCGCGCCGACCAGCTTGCCGACGCACGCGGCGACGAGCACCAGCAGCGCCTCCGCCGCGCCGGACCAGCCGAGGCCGCCGACGTCCACGGACAGCCCGGCCACGACGAAGAACACCGGCAGCAGCAGGGAGCTGAGCCCGCCGACCCGGTCCACCAGGGTCGGCGCGGCCTCCCGGAGCGCGTCCTTGGGCACAACCGCCCCGAACAGGAACGCCCCGAACACCGCGTGCAGGCCGATGGCCGTGGTGGCGAGCGCGAACAGCAGCAGCCCCTGGACGACGACCGCGAACAGCACCGCGTCCGCGCGCGGCGAGCCGCCCACCGTCCGGGCAACCCACCCCACCAGCGGCCGGACGAGGAGCACCGCCACCAGGACCAGCGCCGCCGTCCAGGCCAGCGTGGCCACCGCCGACCAGGGGCCGCGCGCGGTCACGATCCCGGCGACGACGGCGAGCGCGCACCACGCCACCACGTCGTTCACCGCGGCGCTCGCCAGCGCGACCACCCCGGACCGGGTGCGCTGCATCCGCCGCTCGGCCAGGATCCGCGCCAGCACGGGGAAAGCGGTGATCGACAGGGCGGCTGCGGTGAACAGCGCGAGCGCGTCACCGCCCTGCGGCCACAGCAGCGCCGCGACGCCCAGCCCGAGGCAGAACGGCAGCACGACCGAGCCCGCCGACACCGCGCCGACCACCCGCCCCGCGCCGCGCAGCTCCGCGACGTCCAGCTCGCAGCCGACCAGGAACATGAACAGCACCAGGCCGAGCTGGGCGGCGAACGCCAGCGGCGGGCGCGCCTCGGGCGGGAACAGCAGCGCCACCGGGTCGCCGGGCAGCAGGCCGAGCAGGCTGGGGCCGAGCGCGATCCCGGCCGCGACCTCCCCCACCACCGAGGGCTGCCCCAGCCGCCTGGCCAGCGCGCCGAGCAGGGCGCCGAGCGCCAGGACGACCGCGAGGTCGAGGAACAGCAGCGCGACGAGCGAGTCGCCCGCCGGGGCCGCCACCGGCGCGCTCAGCCCCTCGCCCCCGCCTGGAGCTCCCACAGCGAGGCGTAGCGCCCGCCGGAGGCCACCAGGCCCTCGTGCGCGCCCTGCTCGACGACGCCGCCCCGCTCCAGCACGTAGATGTGGTCCGCGTTGCGGACGGTGGAGAGCCGGTGCGCGATCACGATCAGGGTGCGGCCCCGCGCGAACGTCGCCAGCGCGCGCTGGATCGCCGCCTCGGTCTCGTTGTCCACCGCCGACGTGGCCTCGTCCAGGACCACCACGGGCGGGTTCTTCAGCACGGTCCTGGCGAGCGCGATCCGCTGCCGCTGCCCGCCGGACAGCGCCGCGCCGTGCTCGCCGACCACCGTGTCGTAGCCCAGGGGCAGCGACTCGACGAACGCGTGGGCCTCGGCCGTGCGGGCGGCCTCGCGGACCTGCTCGTCGGTGGCGGAGAACGTGCCGTAGCGGATGTTGTCCGCGATCGTGCCGTCGAACAGGAACGGGTCCTGGGCGACGAACCCGACGGCCGCGCGCAGGTCGGGCAGGCGCAGGCCGCGCACGTCCCGCCCGTCGAGCAGCACCCGGCCGGTGTCCGCGTCCTGGAAGCGCATCAGCAGCTTGGCGACGGTGGTCTTGCCCGAGCCGGTCGCGCCGACGATGCCGGTGACCCGGCCCGCCGCCGCGCGCAGCGACAACCGGTCCAGCACGCGCGGGCGGCCCTCGTAGGAGAAGGACACGCGGTCGAGCGCGATGGCGCCCGCGACCCGCTCGCGGGCCAGCGCGCGGCCACCGGTGGGCTCGGTGGGCAGGGACATCAGGTGCTCGACCCGGTCGTGCGCGGCGAGGGTGCGCTGGTACTGGTCGACGATCGGGCCCAGCCGGGTCAGCCGCATGACCATCTGCTGCGGCAGCCCGATCAGCGGGCTGAACCGCTCGAACGGGAGCGTGCCGTCGAGCACCTTGAGCCCGCCCACGAGCAGGGTGCCCGCCATGGAGCAGGTGGTCCAGGCGCGGATGCCCTCGCCGAACCGGACGGCGTGCTGCTGGGTGCGCGTGGCCGCGTCGGCGCCCGCCAGCTCCAGCAGGTCGACCAGCTCGGCCTCGTGGTCCTCGGCGCAGGCGCTCTTGACCGTGGCGGCGGCCTCCAGTGCGGCGGAGAGCCTGCTGCGCAGCAGGGCGGCCTGCTCGCCCGCGCTGGCGTAGTCGGCGGCGGAGCGGTCGCGCTGGCGCAGGGACAGGGCCGCGACGAACGGCAGGGGCAGGAACGCGATCCAGGCGATGCCGGGCACGAGCACCAGGAACGACGGGACCAGGATCAGCGCGCTGGTGGCGAGCTGGACCGCCTCGCCCGCCGGGCCGGAGAAGAACGCGCCGAGCTGGTCGACGTCGTCGGCGAGCACGCCCGCGACGCGGCTGGGCCGCTCGCGCTGGATGTGCCGCATCTCCAGGCGCTGGGTGTGGCGGTGCAGGCGGGCGCGCTGGTCGCGCCGGACGCCCTGGCCGAGCGCGCGCCAGCGGGCGCCGGAGGCGGCGGAGAGCACGACGACGACCCCGCAGGTCGCGGCGGCCCCGGCGGCGAGCGCGAGCAGCTGGGCGGGGGCGCTCGTGACGCCGAGCGCGGTGAGCGGGGCGTACTCGCCCTTGATCAGCACCAGCAGGATCCAGCCGAGGAACAGCCCGAGGCCGAGCTCGGCGAGCTGGCAGGCCACCGTCAGCGCGGCGGCGGCGGCGAGCGCCGACCGGCGGCGGCCGAGGGCGCGCACCAGCGGGTGGGCGGAGAGCCGGGTGCCCGCGGCGGTGCGGCGCAGGGGCCGCAGGAGGGCGCGCCAGGCGTGGCGCAGGACGGCGGACGAGACGCCGGTGACCACGCCGACCAGGGCGAGCGGGCGGCGCAGGACGGCGCTCGCGGGCCGGAGCGCGACCTCGGACGTGCCGCCGGACGTGCTCGCGGCGGTGGCCGGTGGGCTCGTCGTGGTGCTGCCCTCGACGACCAGCGGGGCGCTGGCCGCGGCGGCGACCGCGTCCCGCAGGGCGGCGCCGACCTCGGCGACGCCGAGCGCCCGGTCGTGCAGCACCAGCACCCGGCCGGTCGCGGGGCTGGCCTGCGCCCCGGTGATGCCGGGCTGGCGGAGCAGCGCGGCTTCGAGGGCGCGCGCGGCGCGCGGGTTCCTGCGCACGCGCGGGACGTCCCAGCGCTGGCGGCCGGGGACGACCGAGCGCACCCGGAACCCGGTGAGCCTGGTGGTCGGGGCGGCGTCGAGGAGCTGGGTCACGGTGGGGCCTTCTCTCCGGGCGGGGGCTCGGGGTCGGGGGTCAGCGCGCTCTGGCGTCCGGCCCGGTCCCGGCGGGCGCGCCCCTCGGGGGCTCCACCACGTCGGCGGCGAGCCGGGCGGCCTCCAGCTCGGCGGTCACCTCGGCGGTGATGTCCTGGAGCTCCTCGCCGACGGCGTGCGCGGCGCGGCGGGCACCGGCGACGATGCCCGCGGAGGTCCGGACGACGCCGCGGGCGAGCGGCTTGGCGACCCTCCTGGCCACGGGGACGGTCAGGAGACCGAGCAGGAGAGGAGCGACGAAGGGCATGGTGCTCCCCGATCCCTCAGGCGGTGGACGCGCGAAGACGATCAGCGCTTGGGCAGCACGCTAGTGGAGTGGGCGGGTGATCCCGCCCGATCGACCGGGGGTTCACACTTTCCGGTGGACGGCGCGCGCGGGCGGGGCGCGGTGGGCCTCCCGCCGCGCGGGGCGGTTCAGCGGTCCTGCGGCGCGCCCGCGCTGAGGTCGGCGTGGGGATCGGCGTGGGGGTCGGCGTGGGGGTCGGCGCTGAGGTCGGCGGCGTCCCAGGCGGCCTGGATCATCCGGAAGACCTCGTCCACGGCCGCCTCGGGGTCCTGGGCCTCGCGCGCGAGGACGTGGGCGTCGACCGCGAAGCGGGCGATCGCCCGGCAGGCCGTGGTGCGCGGCGGCAGGCCGAGTTCGGCGGCGATGGCGGTCGCGAGGGAGGCGGCGTGGCGGGCGCACATGGCCTCGTTGTAGCCGCGCAGGTCCGGTGAGGACTGGATCAACTCCCCCAGCGCGGCCGACCTGTCGGTGGTGCAGTGCCGCACGATCGCGTGAACCTCGTGGCGCAGTGCGGGGACGAGGTCGTCCCGCCCGCGCTCGGCGACGGCCCGGACGAGGCGGTGCTCGAAGTCGGCGTCGCGCTCGAAGACCAGGGCCTCCTTGCTGTCGAAGTGCGCGAAGACCGTGGTGACGGCGACGTCGGCCTCGGCCGCGACGTCGCGGACGCCGACCGCGTCGTAGCCGCGCTCCAGGAACAGGCGCAGGGCGGTGTCGGCGATCTTCTGACGGGTCGCGGCCTTCTTGCGCTCGCGACGGCCCGGTGGCGCGGTCACGGCGGGATGCTATCAGGTGTTAAATCGTAGCTGTTCCAAAACCCTAACCGTTAGGGTTAGTGTCGGGGGCATGAAGAAGATCAGCTACAGCGAGCACGGCGGTCCGGACGTGCTGCGCCTGGTGGACGCCGACGAGCCGAGCGCCGGGCCGGGGCAGGTGCGGATCGCGGTGCGCGCGGCGGGGGTGAACCCGTTCGACTGGCGGGTGCGCGAGGGGCAGTTCCCGGTGCCGCTGCCCGCCGGGACCGGGCGGGACGCGGCCGGGGTGGTGGACCGGGTCGGCGCGGGGGTCGACGGGGTCGCGGTCGGCGACCGGGTGTTCGGCGAGGGGATCGAGACCTGCGCGGAGTTCGCGGTGCTGACGGCGTGGGCCCACCTCCCCGAGGGCCTCTCGTTCGAGGAGGCGGCCGGGTACCCGTCGGTGGTGGAGACGGCGCTGCGGGTGCTGCGTGAGGTCGGGGTGCGGGAGGGGCAGTCGCTGCTGGTCAGCGGCGCGTCCGGGGGTGTCGGGTCGGCGGTGCTCCAGATCGCGCGCGACCGGGGCGTGCGGGTGGTCGGGACCGCGAGCGCGGCGAACCAGGACTACCTGCGCGACCTGGGCGCGACCGCGACGACCTACGGGCCGGGGTGGGTCGAGCGGGTGCGGGCGCTGGTCCCGGTGGACGCGGCGCTCGACCTGGCCGGGGCGGGGGTGCTCCCCGACCTGGTCGCGCTGACCGGCGACCCGCGGAAGGTGATCACCATCGCCGACCGGGCCGCCGCCGAGCACGGCGTCCGGTTCTCCGGCGCGGCGCACGACGTGCCCGCCGCGCTGGCCGAGGCGGTCGACCTGATCACGAGGGGCGCCCTGCGCATCCCGGTCGAACGCGCCTACCCGCTCGCCGAGACGGCGCGGGCCCACGCCGACAGCCAGGCCGGGCACGCGCGGGGGCGACGGGTGATCGTGATCTGAGCGGGGCCGCCGACGACCGGGCTGAGCGGGGGGCGGGGGCGGGGGGCGGGGGGCGGGTGATCCTGAACCGAACCCGCGCGCCGACGACCGCGCAGGAAGCGCGCGATCCGCGGGCAATCCTGAACCGCGCCCGGCCACCAGCAACCGAGCCGGACGCACGCGATCCGCGGGCGATCTTGAGCCGGGCCCGGTCGCCGACGACCGGCTGGACACGCGCGGGCGACGGGCAATCCTGAACCCGGCCCATACGCCGACACCCAAGCCGAACACACGCGGGCAGCAGGCAATCCTGAACCGGGCCCACGCGCCGACAACCGAGCCGGACGCACGCGGGCGACAGGCAATTCTGAACCCGGCCCACGCGCCGACAACCAAGCAAGACGTACGCAGGCGGCGGGCAATCCTGAACCGGGCCCACGCGCCGACAACCAAGCAAGACGGGCGCGGGCGGCAGGCGATCCTGAACCGCGCCGCTCGCCGACAACCAAGCCGAACGCGCGCGGTCTGCGGGTGTCGCGGTTCGGGCCGGGAGCGCGCACCGGCGGCCGGCCCGAACGCGCGGCGGGTGGGCGGCCCCGGTTCACCGGTGCCTGGGCACCCGGCGGTGCAGCGGGCGCGCCTGCGCGGGCACGAGCGCGTGGGCGGGCGGGGCGGGGTCGCGGTCTCGGCGTTGCCGGGTGGGCCGGTCGGGTGGCTCGGGGCGGAGCGCCGCGCCCGTCATGCCCGCCGCGCCCGCCGCGCTCGTGGAGAACGAGCGCGATCCGTCGACGTCACCGGGCCGCTCGCGCCGGGGTCGGGGTCGTTCAGGTCGTGAACGCGGGGCGCCCTCGCGCCGCTGCCCGGTGAGCCGGGCGGGCGCGCCGCGCCCCGGCGGGCGCCGTCGCGCCTCGGCCGCCAGGACGACGACCCCGCCCACGACCAGCAGCAGCGGCACCCCGAGAGCCGCGCGGCCGACGACCCCGCGCAGCACCACCGACGACACCCCGGTGGCCACCCCGAGCCGCACGAACGGGTGGCGTGCGGTCTCGGCCGGGGGGAGGACCCCGGACAGCGCCGTCACCGCGTCCCGCAGCGCGGCCCCGATCTCGGTGACGCCCAGCGACCGGCGGTGCAGCACCAGCACCCGACCGGTGACCGGGTTCGCCCGGACGTGGGTGATGCCGGGCAGCCGCAGCAGCGCGGTCTCCAGGGCGAACGCGGCGCGGGGGTTCGCGCGCAGGTGCGGGACCTGCCAGCGCTGGCGGCCGGGGACGACCGAGCGGACCCGGAGCCCCGCGAGGGCGTTGGGCATGGCGCTCCCCGATTCCCCGAGCGGTGGACGCGCGGACGAGCGCATCGCCTGCGCCCCAACGCTAGCGCAGCGGCCGGGAACCCTCCCCCGGAGCGCCGGGGGTTCACGCTTTCCGGCGAGCCCCGGCCATCACGGGCCGGGCGCGACCCGGCTCCGCCCGGCGAACCGCTGCGCCCCGAACGCGACCAGCGCGCTGCAGGCCGCCGCGCCGAGGAACGCGAGCACGGACCCGATCACGAACAGCCCGTCGTCGGAGATGATCGCAGCCGAGACGGTGAACCCGAGGGTGAACCCGACCGTCGTGCCCGCCGCCGCGAACGACGGCCGCACCCCGCGCAGCACCACGGCCCCGACGAGCACCAGCAGCAGGCACACCGCGCACCCGACGCCCTGCCACACCTGGTACGGCCCGGTGCGGTCGAGCCCGTCGGGCGACAGGTCGTACTCGGTGTCCCAGCCGAACCAGGCGAACCAGCTCAGCGCGGACAGGACCGCGACCGACAGCGCGCCCACGACCTGGGAGCGGGTCCGGCCGCGATCCGGGTTAGTCGTCACGATCTTGACGCTACCCCGGTTCTCGCGGAGGGGGTCACGGAAGCAGTCCACCGCAACAACAACCCCATCACGGTCCCCGACGGGCGGGTTCGCGCGCGGCGCGACCACCCACCGGCGGCCCGGTCACGGCGTCAGCGCCGCTCCTCCCGACCGCCCACCGGCCGGTCCACGTCCGAGCGGGGCGGCGGCACCCGCCCGTCGACGCCCTCCACCAGCTCCTTCGCCCGCTGCAGCGCGGCTTTGAGCTCGGCGCGGGAGACCCGGCCGTCGACCGGCCGGGCCAGCAGCTCGATGCCGTCCCCGCGCGCGGTGGGCCGGTTGCGGATCTCCACCCGGTCGCCCAGGGCGCCCAGCGGGCCGGGCCAGGTGGCGGGCACCCGGTCGCACTCCACGGTCACCACCAGCCACCGCTCGCCGCTCGCCCGGCGCCCGCGCCAGGCGAGCGCGACCACCACCCCGGCCAGCAGCGCCGCCACGGCCCTCATCCGCCGCCTCCTCCCGGTGGTCACCCCAGCGGGTAGCCCCGCGCTCCGCGCGTCAACCGCCCGACCGGGGTTTCCACGCGCACGGCTCACACCGGGTCGTGCCCGTCGGGGTCGGTCGTGAGCCTGCCGCGCTTGGGCGGGTGCGTCAGCGGGGTGTCCTGGGCGTGGACGGGCAGGTCCTCCTGGCGGATGCGGATGGTCGCGGAGGGCGTGGAGGTCTCCACCCTGCGCACCGGCGCGTCCGGGGAGTCGAGCAGCTGGGCGGCCCTGGGGGCGAACTCGGCGTCGGTCAGCACGTCGTAGCTGTCCGCGCGCATCCGCACCACGGGCGTGCCACCCGGCCCCCGGACGATGTGCGCGACCAGCCCGACCACCCCTGCCAGCAGCCCGCCGCACAACGCGCCGTAGCCGATGAGCAGCGGCGTGGACACGACCGGGTCGACCCAGCCGAACGCGCTGAAGAACCAGCCCAGCGGCGCGCCGATCAGCGCGCCGAACCCGGCGGCCGTCGACGCGACCCTCAGCGAGCCGGGACCGGCCGCGACCTGCTCGAAGCTGTGCAGCCCCCGGCCGACGATCGTGGCCCGGTCGACGGGGAAGTGCCGGTCCGACAGCAGCTCGACGGCGCGCTCGGCCTCGGCGTACCGGTCGTAGGTGCCCACCGCGGTCTGCGGCCGGTCGGGGTCGGTCGGCTGGTGCTGCGCTCTGCTCACAGCGGTCAACTCCTCGCTCGTTCCGGTGGCGCTCCCTCAACGCCCCAGGATGCCCGACCGGCGCGCCCGCGAACCGCAAGCAATCACACACCGCTGGCACCGGCCCAACCGGTGGGCGGCGGGGTCAGAAGTGCGCCAGCACCGCCTCGCGGGACACCCCGGCCAGCGTCGCGGGCGACCAGCGCGGGGCGCGGTCCTTGTCGACGATCTGCGCGCGGATGCCCTCCACCAGGTCGTGGTCGCGCAGGCACGCCGAGGACACCCGCAGGTCCTGGGCGAGCACCGCGTCCAGGTCGGGCAGCTCGCGGGCCCGGCGCAGCGCCTCCAGGGCGACCTTGAGCGCGGTCGGCGACTTGGTGGTGATCAGCGCGGCCGTGTCGGCGTGTCCCGCGGCCTCCAGGCGGGCCAGGACCTCCTCCACGGTGTCGGCGGCGAAGCAGTGGTCGACCCAGGGGGCGCGCCCGGCCAGCGCGGACGGTCCGGGGTCGGCGGTGTGCCTGGCCACGACGGCCTCGACGCCCACGCCCAGGTGCGCGCCGAACTCCAGGTCGTCCACCAGCGCGGGCAGCGCGGCGGAGGGCACGAAGTGGTCGGCGAGGCCGCAGTGCAGGGCGTCGGCGGCGGACAGGTGCGCGGCGGTGAGCGCGGCGTAGGTGCCCAGCTCGCCGGGCGCGCGGGAGAGCAGGTGGGCGCCGCCCACGTCGGGGGCGAGGCCGATGCCGACCTCGGGCATGGCGAGCCGGGTGCGCTCGGTGACCACCCGCACCGAGCCGTGCGCGGAGACCCCGACCCCGCCGCCCATGACGACGCCGTCCATGAGCGCGACGTAGGGCTTGGGGAACGCGCCGATGGCGGCGTTCATGCGGTACTCGTCGGTCCAGAAGCCGATCGACTCGCTGCCGCCGGCGCGCGCGTCGTCGTGCACGGAGCGGATGTCGCCGCCCGCGCACAGGCCGCGCTCCCCCGCGCCGTCGAGCAGGACGGCGCGCACCGAGTCGTCACCGGCCCACCGGGTCAGCGCGGCGTGGATCTCCACGACCATGCCCCGGTTCAGGGCGTTGATCACGCCGGGCCGGTTGAGGGTGATCCGGCCGAGCCCGCGCTCCACCCGGATGACCACGTCAGGCACTGGGACCACTTCCCCGCGCTGCGGAGCAGCGCGAACCACCGATCAGCACACCGCGACCTGGCACTACAACCCCGCAGGTCGCGCTTCCGCGGGGTCTGGCGGTCCCTCCCGTGGCCGCTCCGCCACCCCGCCCTTGATCAACGAGCCGGGTTTGATCAACTCCCACCGCGGCTACCCGCCCCACGAGCGCGCGCTCGACCGGTCCGGTTCACCACCGGCCACCGGGAGCACGTCCCCGGCCGCGACTTCCCCCTCGACGGCCGGGGACGTCCCCACTCCGCTTCCGGGCTTCGAGGGGTTCCGGGGTTCAGCGCGCGGCCGTCAGCGCCTCCTCCAGGTTCTCGTGCAGCGGGATCAGCTTGTCCACGGCGGTCGCCTCCAGCGAGCGCCGCACGCTGCGGCTGGGCACCGCCCGCACCAGTCCCCGGCCGACGCGGTCGCGCAGGTAGGCGAGCGCGGCGATGCCGGAGGAGGCGAAGAAGGTCACCTCGGACAGGTCGACGACCAGGGCCTGCGCCCCGCCGTCGACCAGGTCGGTGGCGATCACGCGCAGGTCGTCGCTGTTGGCCATGTCGATCTCGCCGGAGGCGCGCACGACGGCCACGCCGTCGACGACCTCCCCGGTGATGGCGTGGGTCTCGGGAGATGTCACGGCACAATGATGCCCCGATTCGGGCCGCGCGACACGACAGATGTTCACGTCCGCTTCGGGTGGGCCGCGCCGCACCGGCGCCGCCCACCCGATCGCGCGGGAAACCGCAGGTCAGCCCGTCAGGGCCGGGGTCCTGGGCAGGCTCTCCGGAACGGCGGCCAGCGCGGCCCGCCAGCGCGCGGCCATCTTGTCGTAGCCCGCGGTGGACGGGTGCACGCCGTCGGCGAGGTCGCCGGGGACGAACCCGTCGTGCATGTCGACCAGCCGCACCCGCCGCCGGTCCGCCACCACGCCCGGCAGCGCGGCGTTGAACGCCAGCACCCGCGCCTCCAGCACCGGGTCCTCGATCGGGGTGATCCGGGCGACGAACACCCACGCCGAGGGCGCGGCGAGCTGGACGCGGTCGAGCAGCGCGCGCATCCTGGCCGGGGCGTTCGCGACGTCGTAGTCCTGCCCGATGTCGTTGGTGCCGATGTGCAGCAGCACCACCCTGGGCCTGGTGGCGCGCAGCCAGCCGTCGACCCTGGCGTGGATCTCGTCGATGCGCCAGCCGGGGTGGCCCTCGTGGTCGTGGTCGCCGAGCTCCGGCGGCCCGTTGAAGCCCGAGCCGACGAAGTCCACCGAGTAGCCCTCGTCGACGAGCCTGCGCCACAGGCCGACCCGGTAGCCGCCGGGCACGTTCCAGCCGTCGGTGATGGAGTCGCCGAGCGGCATGACCCGGGTGCCGCCGTTCGACTCGGCCGCGGCGACGCCGGGGGCGACCAGCAGGGACCCGAGCAGGGCCGTGACCAGGACGAGCAGCGCGGATGACAGGGCATTCCGGGGTGAGCACCCCATGGTCGGAACCGCCTTTCCCCAAGCACACCGGGGAAGAACGGCTCGAGGCGGCGGTTCGGCGAACTGCCCCACCCGGATCGTGCGCGCCGAGAACGCTGGGCCGCCACTGTAAGGACGGTCCACCGGGGATGTCCACGGATTCGCCGCGGGGTGTGCGCGCGGCCCACCCCAAGGGAGCAGAGCCCCCGGCTCAGCGGCTGGGCACGTCGTGCCCGGCGTCCTCCTCCCGCGCGCCGACCGCGCCCGTGCCCGCCGCGCCCGCGGGCTCGGCGCGGTCCTGCTGCGGCACCGCCGAGGCGCCCCCGCGCTCCAGCGCCGCGCCCTCCACGTCCAGCACCGGCAGCCGGCGCAGCGACCGGGGCAGCCACCACGCGGCCGAGCCCATGATCGCCAGCGCGGCCGGGATCGCCACCATGCGCACCACCACCGCGTCCACCAGGATGCCGATGGCCAGCGCGAACGCGATGGGCTTGATCGTCGCCTCGCCCTCGGGCACGAAGCCCGCGAACACCGCGAACATGATCGCGGCGGCGGCCACCACGACCGGCGCGGCCTGCCGGAACCCGGTGACGACCGCCTCGCGCGGCGGCGCGCCGTGCGCGTGCGCCTCGTGCATCCGGGACACCAGGAACACCTGGTAGTCCATGGCCAGGCCGAACAGGATGCCGGTGACCATCATCGGGGCCAGGCTCATCAGCGGCCCGGTGGTCTCGGCGCGCACCACGTCCTTGAGCCAGCCCCACTGGAACACGGCGGTGGTCGCGCCGAGCGAGGCGCCGACGGTCAGCAGGAACCCGAGCACGCCCGCCACCGGCACCAGCAGCGAGCGGAACACCAGGACCAGCAGCACGAGCGCCAGGCCGACGACGAGCACCAGGTAGGTGGGCAGCGACTCGTCCAGGCGGTGCGAGACGTCGACGCCGACGGCGGTGGTGCCGGTGACGTAGACCTGGGCGCCGTCGACGCCGGACACGGCCGAGCGCAGCTCGTCGACCAGGGCGATGGTCTCGGCGCTGTCCGGCGCGGACCTGGGGACGACGTTGACCAGGGCGGCGGTGCCGTCCGAGTTGACCTGGGCCTGGCCGACGACGGCGACGTCGCCGAGCTCCTTGGCGCGGCTGGACACCTCCAGGGCGTGCTTGGCGACCTCGTCGCCCTCCACGAGCACCAGCAGCGGGCCGGTGAAGCCGGGGCCGAAGTGCTCGGAGACGATCTCGACGGCCCTGGCCTGGGTGCTGCCCTCGGCGGGGCGCTGGGCGAGGCTGGTCTGCATGGAGAACGCCGGGACGGCCACGACGGCGAGCGCGGCGACCGCGACGACCAGCACCGGCCAGCGGTTCCTCGTGGTGGCGGCGGCCCAGCGGCGGTAGACGCCCCGGTCGACCGGGCGGGCGCCCGAGCGCAGGCGGCGCGGCAGGGCGCGGCGGCCGATGAAGCCGAGCGCGGCGGGCACCAGGGTGACCGCGATGAGCACCGCGACCACCACGGTGGCGGCGGCGGCCACGCCCATCTCGGTGAGGAACGGGATGCCCGCGACGGCCAGGCCGGTCAGGGCGATGACGACGGTGATGCCCGCCGTGACCACGGCGGACCCGGCGGTGCCGACGGCCATCGCGATGGCGGAGGGCACGTCGCGGCCGTCGAGCAGCTCGTGGCGGAAGCGGGTGACGATGAACAGCGCGTAGTCGATGCCGACCGCCAGGCCCAGCATGACGGCCAGGACCGGGGTGGTCGACTGGAGCTCGGCGAACCCGGTGAGCAGGGTGATGCCGAGCGCGCCGATGCCGACGCCGACGACGGCGGTGAGCATGTTCATGCCGGCCGTGACCAGGGAGCCGTAGGTCAGGGCCAGCACGAGCAGGGCGACCACGACGCCGACGACCTCGGCCGGTCCGCCGATCCCGACGACCTCCCTGGTGGCCTCGCCGGTGACCTCGACCGCGAGCCCGTCCTGCCGGGCCCCGTCGAGGGCGTCGAGCAGGGCCGCGCGCTGCTCGTCGGTGATGTCGGGGGCCTGGGCCTCGTAGGTGACGGTGCTGTAGGCGACGGCCTGGTCGGCGGAGACGACGGGGGCGGCCGGGTTGAGCGGGTTGGTCGCCGAGACGACGCCGGGGAGCTTGTTGAGCGCGCCGACGAGCGTGGTGACCCGGCCCGCGATCACCTGGTCGGTGATCCGGGCGCCCTCGGGCGCGCGCACCACGACCTGCGCGGACGCCCCGGAGGGCCCGCTGCCGAACTCGGCCCGCATCCGCTCCAGGGCGGTCGTGGACTCCTGTCCGGGGATGGAGAACGTGGTGACGGTCTTGCCCGCGAACACCGCGGACCCGACCCCGAGCCCGATCAGCAGCACGAGCCAGGCGAACACCACCGCCCCCCGGTTCCGGTACGAGGCCGAGCCGAGCCGGTGCAGGAAGGTCGCCATGCCACTGGTCCTTTCACCACCTGATGTCCCGGATCAGAATTCCCCGTCGGAGGGGATCGGTGAACGGACACTTTCCGGTGATTGGTCCGGTGTGGACGGTGGTGGTCACCTGGGTGGGTGGCGACGAAAGTGGTGGTGGGAGGGCGGGACGGGGAGGGAAAGCGCGTCCCGGCGCCCCTCAGCCGATCGCCAGCAGCACCAGCAGCACCGCGTTCAGCGCGATCACCGCCACCGCCGCGCCCCACGCGGCCACCACCGTGCCGCGCCCGTTCACGTGCTCCCCCATCACCGCCCGCGACGAGGTCAGCCGCACCAGCGGCGCCAGCGCGAACGGGATGCCGAACGAGAGGACCACCTGCGACCACACCAGCGCCCGCGTCGGGTCCACGCCCACCGCGAGCACCAGCAGCGCGGGCGCCAGCGTCACCAGGCGCCTGGTCAGCGGGGAGACGCGCACGTCGAGCAGGCCCTCCAGCACCACCGCCCCCGAGTACGACCCGACCGCCGTCGACGCCAGCCCCGACGCCAGCAGGCCCACCGCGAACAGCAGCGCCACCCCGCCGCCGAGGGCGTCGCCGATGGCCGCGTGCACCTGGTCGAGGCCGTCCAGGCCGGGCACGTCGCGCAGCGCGGTGGCCGCGAGCAGGAGCAGGGCCAGGTTCACCGCGCCCGCCACGACCATCGCCAGCACCACGTCCACCCGCGTGGCCGCCAGCAGGCGGCGCAGGGCGTCGCCGGTGGTGCGGCCGTGCCGGTCGCGGGCCAGCGCCGAGTGCACGTACACCGCGTGCGGCATGACCGTGGCGCCGAGCACCCCGGCCGCCAGCACCACGCTGTCCACCCCGTCGAAGCGCGGCACGAGCCCGCCCAGCGCCTCGGCGGGCGGCGGGGAGAGCAGGAGGCCCGCGGCGAAGCCGATGGCGATGACCAGCAGCATCCCGGTGATCACCCGCTCGAACGCGCGCTGCCCGCCGCGGTCGCGCAGGACCAGCAGGACCGTCGACACCACGCCGGTGATCACCCCGCCGAGCAGCAGCGGGAGGTCGAACAGCAGGTTCAGCGCGATCGCGCCGCCGACCACCTCGGCCAGGTCGGTGGCCGCGGCCACGCCCTCGGCCTGCGCCCAGTAGGCCAGCCGCGCGGGCCTGGACAGGCCGTCGCGCACCGCCTCGGGCAGCGAGCGGCCGGTGACCAGGCCGAGCTTGGCGGAGAGGGTCTGGACCAACCCGGCCATGACGTTCGCCGCCACCAGCACCCAGACCAGCAGGAACCCGTACCGGGCCCCGGCGGCGGTGTTCGTGGCGACGTTGCCGGGGTCGACGTAGGCGATGGCCGCGACGAACGCGGGCCCGAGCAGGGCCGTTCCCGAGCGGAGCCGGGTCGCGCGGGTGGCACGGGTGACGCGGGTGGTCGCCACGGCGCCCCTCCCTCCAGTTGCACTTGAGTGGCTGTTGCACATTATTGGCAGCAACGCGGGCGGACCACTCCCCCGGTCCGCCCCGAGGGACGCGGCGGGGCCGCCGCCCGAAGGCGACGGCCCCGCCCGGCTCAGGCCACCGGACCGGCCCGGAGCAGCTCAGTCCCAGTCGAGCGTGCCGCCGGAGGCGTACTCGGTGACCCTGGTCTCGAAGAAGTTCTTCTCCTTCTTCAGGTCGACCGCCTCCGACATCCACGGGAACGGGTTCTCGGTCGCCGCGAACACCGGCTCCAGCCCCAGCTGCGCGCACCTGCGGTTGGTGATGAACCGCATGTACCGCTCGCACAGCTCGGCGTTGAGCCCGAGCAGCCCGTTCGGCATGGTGTCGCGGCCGTAGGCGATCTCCAGCTCGCACGCCTCGGCGAGCATCGCGCGCACCTCGGCCTGGAACGCCTCGCCCCACAGGTGCGGGTTCTCGATCTTGATCTGGTTGATCGCGTCGATGCCGAAGTTCAGGTGGATCGACTCGTCGCGCAGGATGTACTGGTACTGCTCGGCGATGCCCACCATCTTGTTGCGCCGCCCCAGGGACAGGATCTGCGCGAACCCGGTGTAGAACCACATGCCCTCGAACACCACGTAGAACGCCACCAGGTCGCGCAGGAACGCCTGGTCCGCCTCGGGCGTTCCGGTGCGGAACTCCGGGTCCTCCAACGACTTCGTGTACTTCAGCGCCCACGCGGCCTTGTCGGTGATCGACGGCACCTCGCGGTACATGTTGAACAGCTCGCCCTCGTCGAGGCCGAGCGAGGAGCAGATGTACTCGAAGGTGTGGGTGTGCACCGCCTCCTCGAACGCCTGGCGCAGCAGGTACTGGCGGCACTCGGGGTTGGTGATGTTGCGGTACACCGCGAGCACGACGTTGTTGGCCACCAACGACTCCGAGGTCGCGAAGAAGCCGAGGTTGCGCTTGATCGCGTGCCGCTCGTCGGCGGTCAGGCCGTTCGGGGAGCGCCACAGGGCGATGTCGGCCTGCATGGACACCTCGGTGGGCATCCAGTGGTTCGCGCAGCCCGCGAGGTACTTCTCCCACGCCCAGTGGTACTTCAG
Organism: Actinosynnema pretiosum; assembly: GCF_002354875.1. Lineage (GTDB taxonomy): Bacteria > Actinomycetota > Actinomycetes > Mycobacteriales > Pseudonocardiaceae > Actinosynnema > Actinosynnema auranticum. The sequence continues at coordinate 3,734,738 of NZ_CP023445.1, read as the reverse complement.
CGGCAGGAGCTGGTTCACGTCGGCGCGGGCGTTGATCATCGCCTTGTCGTCGACGTGCACGCGGCCCGCGCCGCGCTCGATCTCGCCCAGGCCCGTGGTGTCGGCGGCGTCGGGGGTGGTGGTCACTGGCAGGCCTCGCAGTCGGGGTCGGTGATGGAGCAGGCCGCGCCCCCGGCGGGCAGCACCGGCTCGGGAACGGGGGCGGGAACCGGCGCGGGCGGCAGCGCGACGCCGGTGAGCTTGCCGTCGGTGCCGCTCAGCGTGGACTTCTCCACGCTGGTTGCCGCCGTGGCGCGCAGGTAGTAGGTGGTCTTGAGCCCCTTGCGCCAGGCCGACCGGTACAGCTCGTCCAGCGCCCGACCGCTGGGCGAGGCCAGGTACAGGTTCAGCGACTGCGCCTGGTCGATCCACTTCTGCCTGCGCGACGCGGCCTCGATCAGCCAGTTCGAGGAGACCTCGAACGCGGTGGCGTACAACGCCTTCAGGTCGGCGGGCACCCGGTCGACCGCGGCGAGCGAGCCGTCGAAGTACTTCAGGTCCGACACCATCGCCGCGTCCCACAGCCCACGCGCCTTCAGGTCCGCGACGAGGTACCGGTTGAGCACGGTGAAGTCCCCGGACATGTTCGCCTTGACGAACAGGTTGCGGTACAGCGGTTCGACGGACTGGCCGACGCCGCAGATGTTGGAGATCGTCGCGGTGGGCGCGATCGCCATGACGTTGGAGTTGCGCATCCCCGCGCGCGCCTTGGCCCGCAGCCCGGACCAGTCCAGCGTGGTGGAGGTGTCCATGTCGAGGTCGCCGCCACGCGCGTCGGCCAGCAGCGCGATGGAGTCGATCGGCAGCACGCCCCGGCTCCACAGCGAGCCCTCGAACGACTCGTACGAGCCGCGCTCGGCGGCCAGGTCGGCGGACGCGTCCAGCGCGTGGAAGCTGATCAGCTCCATGCTCAGGTCCGCGAACTGCACCGCTTCGCTTGAGGCGTAAGGGATCCGCTGGGCGAACAGCGCGTCCGCGAACCCCATCAGCCCGAGGCCCACGGGCCGGTGCCGCAGGTTGGAGCGGCGCGCCTCGGGGATGGTGTAGAAGTTGATGTCGATGACGTTGTCGAGCATCCGCACGGCGGTGCGGGTGGTGCGCGCCAACCGGTCCCGGTCCAGACCCGAGGACGTCACGTGGTTCGCCAGGTTGATCGACCCGAGGTTGCAAACGGCGACCTCGTCCGCGCTGGTGTTCAGGGTGATCTCGGTGCACAGGTTGGACGAGTGCACCACACCCGCGTGCTGCTGCGGGGAGCGCAGGTTGCACGGGTCCTTGAAGGTGATCCACGGGTGCCCGGTCTCGAACAGCACCGTCAGCATCCGCCGCCACAGGTCGACCGCGCGCACCCTGCGGTGCACCCGGATCTCACCGCGGTCGGCGGCCTCCTCGTAGGCGCGGTACCGCTCGGCGAACGCGGTCCCGCACAGCTCGTGCAGGTCCGGGGTCTCGTCCGGGGAGAACAGCGTCCACTCCGCGTCCGCCTCGACCCGGCGCAGGAACTCGTCCGGCACCCAGTTCGCGGTGTTCATGTCGTGGGTGCGCCGCCGGTCGTCACCGGTGTTCTTGCGCAGCTCCAGGAACTCCTCGACGTCGACGTGCCACGTCTCCAGGTACGCGCACGCCGCGCCCTTGCGCTTGCCGCCCTGGTTGACCGCGACCGCCGTGTCGTTGGCGATCTTCAGGAACGGCACGACGCCCTGCGACCGCCCGTTGGTGCCCTTGATGTGCGCGCCCATGCCGCGCACCGGCGTCCAGTCGTTGCCCAGGCCGCCGGAGTACTTGGCCAGCAGGGCGTTGTTGCGGTAGCCCCGGAAGATCGCGTCCAGGTCGTCGTCCACGGTGGTGAGGAAGCAGGACGACAGCTGCGGGCGGGTGGTGCCGGAGTTGAACAGGGTCGGGGTGGAGCACATGAAGTCGAACGAGGACAGCAGTTCGTAGAACTCGATCGCGCGCGCCTCGCGGTCGTCCTCGCGCAGCGCCAGGCCCATCGCGACGCGCATGAAGAACGCCTGCGGCAGCTCGTAGCGCACACCGTCGTCGTGCAGGAAGTAGCGGTCGTACAGGGTCTGCATCCCGAGGAAGTCGAACGCCAGGTCCCGCTCGGGCCGGATCGCCCGCGCCAGGCGGGGCAGGTCGAACGCGCGCAGCTCGGGGTCGAGCCGGTCCACGGACACACCCAGCTCCACGTACGCCGGGAAGTAGTCCAGGTAGGACATCTGCTCGCCGGTGGCCTCCACGGGCTGCCCCGCGACGTGGCTGAGCGCCTCGCGGCGGAGCTTGTCCAGCAGCAGCCGGGCCGAGGCGAACGAGTAGTCCGGCTCGGTCTCCACGAGGGTGCGGGCGGCCATGATCTGCGCGGTGGCCAGCTCGTCGGCGGTGATGCCGTCGTAGAGGTTGCGGCGGGTCTCGGCCAGGACGGTCTCGGCGCTGACGTCGGTCAGCCCGGCGCACGCCTCGGCCACGACGGCGGCGACGCGGTCCCAGTCCAGCGGCTTGACCTGCCCGTCCGGGTGGGTGACCCGGATGGTCGGGGCGGGCGCGCTCGCGGTGGCGGCGCGGACCTCGGCGCGCTCCTCCCGGTAGAGCACGTACGCGCGGGCGACGGCGTGGTGGCCGCCGCGCATGAGCACCAGCTCGACCTGGTCCTGGATCTGCTCGACGTGCAGGGCCACGTCCGGCCGCACGTGCTTGAGCAGCGCGGCCTCGACCTGCCCGGTCAGCTCCTCCACCAGCGGGTGCAGCCGGGACGACGCGACCGCGCCGTCGCCCTCCACCGCCAGGAAGGCCTTGGTCATCGCCACCGAGACCTTGGTGGCGTCGAACGCCGACACCGCCCCGTCGCGGCGGACCACCCGAACCGGGGCCTTGGCGACAGCGGCGGGTGTGGTTGTGGTTGGCACAGCCCTCTCTCTCCTCGCGAGCCGGACACCGCCGGGGTGCTCGCGAGGAGGGCGCGCCGCAGCCGGGACGCGGGGGAACGCGCACGCCGGCTGTCCGCGAAGGCCCTCCCACGAGGCCCCGGACGAGCGCGCGCCGAAGGCGTCGGCGCGCGCGTCGACGGCAGGTCTTCGGACTCGCGGACACCCGGCGTTCCCACCGGACCTACTGGCCGTCGCTTCCCAGGCCCGGAACGGGCCCAGTGCTGTGTGACGGCGGTCGTTTCCACTCACCGCTGCGGGGCAGTCCCGGATTCCCACCGGGTTCCCTCTTGCCTCGCCGCCCCCTCGGGAGGGAGCGGCGAACCGCTGACGGGCGAGACACTACATGTTGTGGAGGGGCGTGGACGACACCCCCACATCGGCGCGTCGGGGCGGGGTGGGGTATCACGCGAACCGGCGGCGGAGCACGCTCGCGCGGTCACCCCCGAACGGCGGGGCAGGCCGGGTCGAGTCCTCAGTGGACGATCCACGCCCAGCCTGCCGTTCGGCGGCACCGCGCCCCGCCCGCCGCCTGCTACGTTCCCGGTGGACCCGCGCGGGGTCCGGGGAAGCCGGTGCGATTCCGGCGCGGTACCGCCACCGTGAGCGGGGACGTCCGACGTCCCGCGAGCCGGACCGCCGCCCTCGCGCGCCTTTCGAGCACCCGGCGGAGCACCGGGGGAAGGGGAGCGCTGGAGCGTGCGCGCACGACGGACGAGGCCCCGTGGCTGACCACCTGCTGCTCGTCGGGCTGGCCGCCGACGCGCACGCCCGCGAGGCCGACCTGACCGCCCTGGCCGACGCGGTCGGCGCCCGCGTGGCGTACCTCCAGCTCGGCGAGCCCGCGCTGGACGACGCGCTGGACGCGCTGGCGCGGGACGCGCCCGGTTCGGCGGTCGACCTGGTGGCCGCCCCGTCGGCCGGGACGCCCGCGCCCGCCCGGTCGTGGCTGCGGCGGGTCGCGGGCGACTGGGTGCGGCGCAACCCGGAGGCGCTGCGCGTGCGGGTCGTGGACCGGGCGGTGACCGGCGGTGAGGCCGGTCTGACCTCACCGGCGTGGGCGGAGGTGCCCGGTCACGCCAGGCACGTGCTGGTGTGCCGGGGCCCGCGCTGCACCGCGCGGGGCGCGGCGGGCACGGCGGCGGCGCTGGCGGCCCGGTTGCGCGAGCGCGGGCTGGGGGACGACGCGGTGCTGGTGGCGCAGACCGGCTGCCTGTACCCGTGCAACCACGCGCCCGTGGTGGTCGTCCACCCGGACGACGCCTGGTGGGGCCCGGTCACCGCCGAGGACGCGGCGGCGCTGGTCGACTCGTGGGCCGACACCCCGGCGGGGCGCGGTGAGCGGGTGGTGCGCAGGCCACCGGGCGGCGCGGCGGGCTGAGCGCGCCCGCCGGGGAGGGGCCGCCCCACGCGGACGGCCCCACCCCTCCTACCGGATGTCCCACTCCTGGTTGACCGCCCCGCTGCACCACCACGCCCCCACCCGGTTCGTCGGCGTCCCGGTCGGGTGCTCGTGGTCCAGGCACAGGCCGCTGGCCGCGTTCACCAGCAGCTCCGGCCGGTCGTACGCCGGGCTGCCGATGACCCACTTCTGGTTCGACCCGCCGTTGCACCCCCACGCCCCCACGACGTTGGTCGGCGCGCCCCCGGGGGTCTCCTGGTCCAGGCAGTCGCCGGTGGCCGTGTTCACCACCGCCACCCGGTCCAGCCCCAGCCAGTGCAGCGCCCACCGCTGGTTCGCGCCGCCGTTGCACTCCCACGCGCCGACCCGGTTCGTGGGCGAGCCTCCGGGGTGCTCCTGGTCCAGGCAGGTGCGGAGGTTCCTGGTGAGCTCCACGTCCCGCCTCGTCCCGGTGAACCCGGCCGACACGTACGGGTAGCGCTGACCCTCCGCGACCCGGATCGGCACGGTCGACGGCGGCACGCCGAGGACGTCCGAGTTGCGCATGTCCTTGTCCGCGCGGTACTTCGTGGGCCAGCCGGGGCCGTCGACCTCCACCCGGTACACCCCGGCGGGCAGGTCGCGGAGCGCGTACTGGCCGGGGGCGGCGACCTGCCTGCTGATCCAGCCCTCGTAGTCGCTGAAGCCGGCGATCTTCCAGGTGGCGGCGACCATGCCCTCGCCCGAGTCGAAGGCCCCGCTGCCGCTGGTGTCCCACCAGCCGTACCCGCTGATCTCCCCGCCGCGCTGGGCGAACCCGACGTCCACCGGGTCCGCGCCGACCTGGACGACGACCTCGCGCGCGCCGATCACCTCGTAGCCCTCGGACTCGGCGGTGAGCCGGTACTCCCCCACCGGCAGGTGCGGGACGCGGAACTCGCCGTTGACGTCGGTGGTGGTCCGGAACGCCATGGCGCCCAGCGCGTGCACCACCGCACCGGCCCGGCCGGGCTCCTCGGGGTCGCGCGCGCCGTCGCCGTCGCGGTCGAACCACACCCGGCCCACCACCGTCCCCGCCACCTCGGCGGACGCGGTGCCGGTGACCGGGCCCGCCGCGGCGCACAGCGCCGCCAGCAGCGCCCCGGCGCGTCTCAGGCGCCGCGGCGCGCGGCGGCGCGAGATGACCGGCCGCCGCACCGCGCCCCCGTGCCGCGGCTCGTCCGGCGCGGTGCTCGCCCCCGGTCCACGGCCCACCCCCGTTCGCACCAGCGCGCCGCCGCCCCCCGTCGCGGCAAGCGCCGGTTCCGCTCCGCCACCGCGCCCCGCGCTGCCCGTCCAGCCCATCGCCACCACGTCTCCGCTCTCGGTCGTGTTCGGAGAGTAACCACGTGGGGCGGGGCACCGAGATCCCCGGATCGGGCGAACGCCGACCACGCAGCGGAACGGCGTTCTGTTGTCGTCCGCAGCACGGCGGTAACCTCCCCCCGTGGTGGACTTCCAGCGCGCCCGCAGGCCCGAGCAGGTGCAGGCGCGCAGGGCCGCCATCCTGGACGCCGCCGAGGCCGCGCTGGAGCAGCGCCCGCTGGACGCGATCACGCTGCGCGAGCTGAGCTGCCGGGTGGGGCTGGCGAAGTCGAACGTGCTGCGCTACTTCGGCACCCGCGAGGCCGTCTACCTGGAGGTGCTGCGGCGGCGCTGGTCGTCCTGGTTGGACGGCCTGGAACCGGTGCTGCGCTCGTGCGCGCCGGAGCCGGTGCCGTACGGGCGGGCGGTCGCGGTCGCGACGGCGGTCGCCGGGGCGCTGGTGGCCGACCCGCCGCTGTGCGAGCTGTTCGGCTCGATGGCCAGCGTGCTGGAGCGCAACGTGGACGTGGACGCGGCGCGCGGGTTCGCGGCGGCGGCCGGGCGGCGCCGCGACCGGCTGGCGGGGCTGGTCGCGGAGCGCCTGCCGCACCTGGGCGCGGCGGGGACTCGGCACTTCGCGGAGTCGGTCGTGGTGGTGACCGCCGGGCTGTGGGGGCGGGCCAGGCCGACCGAGGAGGTGGCGCGGGCGAGCGCCGACCTGGGGCTGCCCGCCGCCGACGAGGCGTTCCGGGCGGCGCTGACCGAGAGCCTGGTCAACCAGCTGATCGGCCTGGCCGCCCGCGCCAGTTGAGCCCGCCGGGTCCTGGGACCGGCGCGCCCCCTCCACTGTGCTGACAGCCCCGTGGGGCTCCCGTACGCTCCGCTGATAGCAGGACCGTTGGTTCGTTAACCAGGAGCCGTCATGTCAGCACCCCCCAAACCCCCCGCGCCCCGCCGCGGCGCCCGGCGGCGGATCACCCTCGCCGCGGTGCTGATCGCGATCACCACGCTGCTGTTCGCCGTCCCGTGGTTCGGGCTGCTCGCGCCGAGCGCGCAGTGGCCGTGGCCGGTGACCGCCGTCGGCACGCTGGTGATCGGCGGCGCGTACGTGGCGTTCCCGCTGCTCATGGCCCGCTCGCTGGGCGCGAGGCGCACCGACCGCGGCACCCGCCTGGCGCACCTGCTGCTGGGCCTGGTGTGGATCGCGTTCGCCTGGACCCTGGTGACCGACCTGCTGCGCCTGGTCCTGGCCGTGGCCGGGGTGGAGAACCCGCTGCGCGCCAGGGTGGTCGCGGTGCTGCTGCTGGTCCTGATCGTGGTGGTCGCGGTGTGGGGCAACCGCCAGGCGATGCGCGTGCCGCCGGTGCGCCGCGCCGACGTCGTGCTCCCCCGGCTGGACCGGGCGTTCGACGGCCTGACCATCGCCGTCATCGCCGACACCCACTACGGCGCGATCGACCGCTCCGCGTGGTCCAGGGGCCTGGTCGAGCGGGTCAACGGCCTGGGCGCGGACGTGGTCGTGCACGCGGGCGACATCGCCGACGGCACCGTCGGGCAGCGCCGGAACCAGTCCACCCCGCTGGGCGATGTCCAGGCCCCGCACCGGTTCTGCGTCTCCGGCAACCACGAGTACCTGTCCAACGCGCAGGCCTGGCTGGAGCACCTGGCCGAGCTGGGCTGGACGAGCCTGCACAACCAGCACCGCGTGCTGGAGCGCGACGGCGCCCGCCTGGTGTTCGCGGGCGTGGACGACATCACCGCCGCGCACTCCGGCGAGCCCGGCCACCGCCAGGACCTGGCCGCCGCGCTGGACGGGGCGCCCGAGGGCGCCCCGGTGGTGCTGCTGTCGCACCAGCCGAGCGAGATCACCAAGGCCGTCGCGGCGGGCGTGGACCTCCAGCTGTCCGGGCACACCCACGGCGGGCAGATCTGGCCGTTCCACCTCCTGGTGCGCCTCCAGCAGCCGGTGCTGTCCGGGCTGAGCCGCCACGGCGAGCGCACCCTGCTGTGGACCAGCCGGGGCACCGGGTTCTGGGGGCCGCCGTTCCGCGTGTTCGCGCCGAACGAGGTCTCCCTGCTGACGTTGCGGGCAGGGTGAAGACCGGCGACAAGGTCGCCGCGGGGGTGCTGCTGGCCGGGGTGGCGTGCGTGGCCACCGGCTGGCTCCCCGGCGACCAGGCGTTGGCGAGCCTGTCCCGCGTCGCGCCGCTGCTGCTGTTCCTGACCGGCGTCGTGGTGATCGCCGAGCTGGCGCGCGAGGCGCTGGTGTTCGACGTGGCCGCCACCGGCATGGCGATCGCGGCGCGCGGCAGGCCGTGGGCGCTGTTCGCGCTGTGCGTGCTGTTCGCGGCGACGCTGACCGCGCTGCTGAACCTGGACACCACCGCCGTGCTGCTGACCCCGGTGCTGCTGGCGCTGGCGGTGCGCACCGGCGTGCCCGGCCTGCCGCTGGCGATGGTGGCGGTGTGGCTGGCGAACACCGCGAGCCTGCTGCTGCCGGTGTCGAACCTGACGAACCTGCTGGCGGCGGACCGGGTCGGGCTGACCGCGACCGGTTTCGCGGCCCGCATGTGGGCGCCGCAGCTGGCGTCGGTGCTGGTGACGGCCGGGGTGCTGTGGGTGCTGCACTGGCGGAAGGTCGAGCCGTACCGGGTGCCGGAGCCGGTGCGACCGCGCGACCGCAGGCTGTTCGGGGTGTCGCTGGCGGCGTGCCTGCTGTTCGCGGCGTCGATCCCGGTGGTGCACGACGGGATCGCGTTCGTGGCGGCCGGGATCGCGCTGGCGCTGGTGGCGGCGTTCGCGGCGCTGGACCGGTCGGCGCTGCGGCCCTCGCTGGTGCCGTGGCGGCTGCTGGTGCTGGTGTCGGGGCTGTTCCTGCTGGTGCCCGCGCTGGTGCTGCACGGGGTGGGCGACGCGGTGAGCGCGCTGGTCGGCACCGGTCTGGCGCGCACGGCGGCGGTGTCGGCGGGGCTGGCGAACGCGCTGAACAACCTGCCCGCCTACACGGCGGTGGAGGCGGCGCTGCCGGGCGCGGACGCGGACCACCTGCTGGCGGTGCTGATCGGGGTGAACGCCGGGTCGGTGGCGCTGCCGTGGGCGTCGCTGGCGACGCTGATCTGCCTGGAGGCGTGCGCGCGGGCCGGGGTGCGGGTGCCGATGGCGCGGTTCGTGGCGTCGGGGGTGCTGGTGGCGGTGCTGACCGTGGCGGCGGCGACGGGGGCGCTGTGGTTGACGGGGTGAGGGGCGAGCGCGGTGGTGACCGGGGTGCTCGTGCCGGTGGAGGACGGGCAGCCGTGGCCCGCGTGATCGCCCGCGGGTGGACACTGGCGGGGTGACCCGCTTCCTGTGCCTGCTGTTCCCGAACGTCACCCAGCTCGACCTGACCGGCCCCGCGCAGGTGTTCTCCCGCCTGCCGGGCGCGCGGGTCGAGCTGGCCTGGCACGACCTGGGGCCCGTGCCCACCGACGCGGGGTTCTCGATCGTGCCGACGACGACGCTGGCCGACGCCGGGCAGGCGGACGTGCTGTTCGTGCCCGGCGGGCAGGGCGCGTTCGAGCTGTTCGAGGACGAGGTGGCGCTGGGGTTCCTGCGCCGCCAGGCGGCGGGCGCGGTTCGTGACGAGCGTGTGCACCGGCTCGTTCGTCCTCGCGGCGGCCGGGCTGCTGACCGGGAGGCGCGCGACGAGCCACTGGGGTTCGCTGCCGCTGCTGGCGGGGTTGGGTGCGGTGCCGGTGGCGGAGCGGGTGGTGCGGGACGGGAACGTGGTGACCGGGGCGGGGGTGTCGAGCGGGGTGGACTTCGCGCTGTCGCTGGCCGCCGAGCTGTTCGGCGACGCGGAGGCCAAGCGGGTGCAGCTGATGATCGAGTACGACCCGAGGCCCCCGTTCGACGCGGGCGGCCCGACCCGCCCGGACGTGGACCCCGACGAGGTCGCGGCGATCACGGCCCGGTTGGCCGCGGCGCGCGGGCCGCTGGTGGCGCGGGCGGCGGAGCGGTTGCGCGGCCGGGTTGACAGGTCGAGCTAACAAACTTAGCTTGGTAGCTACTATTGTTAGCTTGGAGGTCGCGGGTGCGCGGTGTCGAGCGGGAGGTGGCCCGTGGCTAGGGCGGCGCTGTCGGCGGAGGCGGTGGTGGACATCGCGCTGCGCCTGGTCGACGAGGAGGGCGAGGGCGCGCTGACGCTGGCGGCGGTGGCGTCGCGGGCGGGGGTGGCGACGCCGTCGCTGTACAAGCACGTGCGCAGCCTCGCGGAGCTGCGGGCGCTGATGTCGGCGCGGATCGCGGCCGAGCTGTCCGACCGGATCGGCGACGCCGCGCTGGGCCGCTCGGCCGACGAGGCGGTGCGCGCCCTGATGCTCGCGTGGCGCGACTACGCGAAGGAGCGCCCGCACCGCTACTCCGCGATGCTCCAGAGCTCGCAGCCGCTGGTGGAGCAGGCGGCGAGGCGGCTGGTGGAGATCCTGCTGGGGGCGATGCGGGCGTACGGGATGGACGAGGCGCGGGCGGTGCACGCGGTGCGCTGCCTGCGCGCGGCGGTGCACGGGTGGGCGGTGCTGGAGGCGCAGAACGCGTTCCAGTGGCCGGAGGAGCTGGACGAGAGCTACGAGCTGCTGGTGCGGATGGTGACGGGCGGGCTGCGGGAGGGGTGAGCGCCCCGCCGCGCCGAGGTCGAGCCGGGAGCTGAACCGGGTGTCGGCGAGCACCTGCCGGACCGCGGCGTGGCCGGTGGCGAGCCTGCCGACGTGGCCGTCGGGGGAACACCGGCGGGCGCATCGGGCTGCGGGCGCGCGCACCGCAGCCCGATGCGCCCGCGAGCACCGGCACGTCCCCAGCGCACCGCACGGCCGGGGCGCGCGACGCGGGCGCGCGCCCCGGAGTCACACCGCGCCCACGACCCTGGTCGCCGCGGTCACGTCCGCCCCCAGCCCGCCGAGCGCCGTCGCGAGGTGGTCGACGGCGGCGTCCAGCGCGGCGTCGTCCATCGGGGCGAGCGCGTCCAGGACGAACAGCGCCGCCGTGGTGCCCCCGGTCAGCGCGGTGCGCCGCCCCTGCCGCCAGTTCCACCGCCTGCACGTCACCCCGGCGTCGTCGCGCCACACCACCTCGCCCGGCTCCGGGTGCTCGACGACCTCCACCCCGCCCGCGACCGTGTCGAACTCCTCCGCGCCGGTCGCCCGGACGAGGCGGGCGGAACCGGCGTACCGGGTCAGGTCCTCGCCGCCGAGCGGGACCCGGTGCAGCACCGAGATCGCGTTGTAGACGTCGGTGAGCGCGTTGACCCTGGGCAGCCCGGCGTCACCGGCGCGCCGCAGCAGCGCTTCGAGGCTGTTGCGGGTGCGCTGCGGCTTCGCGCCGAACCCGCGGTACGCCTCCCGCCACGCCGCGACGTGCGGCTCCTCCTCCACGGGCCCGGCGGCGAGCAGCTCGCGGGCGCTCGCCTCGGCCTCGGCCACCAGGGCGTCCCCGAGGGCGGTGCTCGCGGCGGGGTCGATCCCGTCGACGACGAGCAGCGCGGCCCGGTAGTCCGGGCGCAGCGCGAGCACCTCGGGGTCGATCCGGGCACCGGCGAGGAAGCGCTTGAGGTCGGGGGCGTCGGTCATTCGTGGTCTCCGTTCGACGGGCCGGTCGCGCGGGTTCGCGCGGACGTGCGCAAGGTAGTGCACCGCCCCGCGCCACCCGCGCGACCGCCGCCGAACGGCCTGCCTCAGTGCCCCGCGCCGAGCGCGCCGCTGAGCCTGCCGTGCAGGTCGGCGCTGCGCGGGTTGAGCCCGGTGATCTCGACGGTCTTGCCGCGCTGCGCGTACTTGGTCTCGATCGCGTCCAGCGCCGCCACCGACGAGGCGTCCCACACGTGCGCCGCGCTCAGGTCGATGATCACCCGGTCGGGGTCGTTCGGGTAGTCGAACTGCCCGACCAGGTCGTTGGAGGAGGCGAAGAACAGCTCCCCGGTGACCCGGTAGACCACCGCCGCCCCGTCCGGGTCGGGCACCGCCTCGACCTCGGCGAGGTGCGCCACCCGCCGGGCGAAGACCACCATCGCGGTGACCGAGCCGACCACGACGCCGATCGCGAGGTTGTCCGTGGCCACCACGCAGGCGACCGTGACCACCATGACGGCGGTCTCCCCCAGCGGCATCCGGCGCAGCGTCGCGGGCGCGACGGAGTGCCGGTCGAAGGTCGCGAAGGAGACCATCACCATCACCGCGACCAGCGCCGCCATCGGGATGTCCGACACGACCGGGCCGAACACCACGCACAGCACCATCAGGAACGCGCCCGCCAGGAACGTGGACAGCCGGGTGCGGGCCCCGGAGACCTTCACGTTGATCATCGTCTGGCCGATCATCGCGCAGCCGCCCATGCCGCCGAACAGGCCGGTGACGATGTTGGCGATGCCCTGGCCGATGGACTCGCGGGTCTTGTTCGAGCGGGTGTCGGTGATCTCGTCCACCAGCTTGGCGGTCATCAGCGACTCCATCAGCCCGACCAGCGCCATGGCCAGCGCGTACGGGGCGATGGTGGTGAGGGCGCCCCAGGTGAGCGGGACGTCCGGCAGGCCGGGCACCGGCAGCGACGAGGGCAGCGCGCCCTTGTCGCCCACGGTCGGCACCGCGATCCCGGCCCCGACCGTGATCAGGGTCAGCGCCACGATCGACACCAGCGGCGCGGGCACGGCGGTGGTCAGCCTCGGCAGCAGCACCAGCAGCGCCAGCCCGCCCAGCAGCAGCGGGTAGACCGCCCACGGCACGTCGACCAGCTCCGGCAGCTGGGCCAGGAAGATCAGGATCGCCAGCGAGTTGACGAACCCGACCATCACCGAGCGGGGGATGAAGCGCATCAGCCCGGCGACGCCGACCGCGCCGAGCAGCACCTGGAAGATCCCGGCGAGGACGACGGCGGCGACCAGGTGGCCGAGGCCGTGCTCGTGGTTGAGCGGGGCGGCGACCAGCGCGATGGCGCCGGTGGCGGCGGAGATCATGGCCCGCCTGCCGCCGACCACCGAGATCACCACGGCCATCGTGAACGAGGCGTGGAGGCCGACGGCGGGGTCGACCCCGGCGATGATCGAGAACGAGATCGCCTCGGGGATCAGCGCGAGTGCGACGACGAGGCCGGCGAGGACCTCGGTGCGCCACACCTTGGGGTCGCGCAGCCAGTCGGGGGCCAGTGCGCGCAGGCGCGCGGGGGCGAAGGACACGGGAGGGTCACCTGTCGTGCTCGGGCACGCCACCGGAAGGGTCGGGGGCGCGCGGGGATGAGGCGGGGGCGCCGGAAGGGCGCCCCGAGGCGACGGCCGCGCGCGGCGCGGGACGGGCGGCGCGGGACCGGGCGGAGGTGGGAACGGGCGCGGCGCGCCGCGCTCCCGGACGCCGGGCGTTACGGCGGGCAGACCTCGGCGGTGGGCGTCATCCGCTCGCGCACGCTCGTCTCCTGCGGGGTTCGGCTCTCCGGCGGAGACCCCAGTCTGCCCCGGCACGACGGCGTGGCGGCCGACAGCCGACCTCGCCGCCCTGATCCTACGTCCTGCGGCGAGACCGCCGGACCGCGCTCCACTCCCCCGTCCAGCCGCGCGCCCGCACCCCCGTATGCCTGATCAACACCGTTTCCGCAAGTACCCGTGCACTGATCCGCATGTCACACCGGGACAACTGTCCCACTGGGACATTCCAGCAGTACGCTTGTCCCGTGAGCGTTCGACCAGAGCCGGTCGTGGACGGCCGGAGGCAGCGGAAGACCCTGCGCACGCGGGAGGCACTCGCCTCGGCGGCGGTGGAGCTCGTGGTGGCGCGCGGACTCCGCGCGGTCACCGTCGAGGAGATCGCCGACCGGGCCGACGTCACCCGGCGCACCTTCAGCCGCTACTTCGCGGGCAAGGAGACCGCCGTCCTGGACGGCGTGCGGGCCGACGGCGACCGGATCAACGCCGCCCTGCGGGCCCGCCCCGAGGGCGAGGACCCGGTGACGGCCTACCGCGCCGCCGTCCGGGACTGGCTCGACGACGAGGACGAACCCGCCTGGCACCGCCGCCCCGGCGTCCGCGACCTGTTGCGGCTGACCGAGCGGGAGCCCACGCTGTTCGGCGCGCACCACCACCTCCGGGCTCTCGCCGAGGCCGAGTCGGTGCGGGTGCTCGCGGAGCGGATGGGCGTGCCCGAGGACGACCTGCGGCCCGCCGTGGTGGTCGGCGCGGGCGCGGGCGCGCTGGTGGCGGCGACCCGCCTGTGGCTCTTCGGCGACGAGGAGCTGCCCGTGCTGGTGGACCGCGCGTTCGACGCCCTGGTCGGGGCGCTCGCCATACCTACAACGCAGTGGAGTGCGCCATGAAGGCTGTGCAGTACCGCGAGATCGGCAAGGCCCCCGAGGTCGTCACCGTCCCCGACCCCGAGGCCGGTCCCGGCCAGGTCGTGCTGGAGGTGGCCGCCGCGGGCGTGTGCCACTCGGACATCGCCGTGATGGAGTGGCCCGCCGAGGTCTACAACTACGGCTTCCCCCTCACCCTGGGCCACGAGGGCGTCGGCAAGGTCGCCGCCCTCGGCCAGGGCGTCACGGGCCTCGAGGTCGGCGAGATGGTCGCCGTCTACGGCCCGCAGGGCTGCGGCTCGTGCGCCAAGTGCGCCGAGGGCAAGGAGAACTACTGCCTGCGCGCCGCCGAGCTGGGCATCAACCCGCCCGGACTGGGCGCGCCCGGCGCGATGGCCGAGTACATGCTGATCGACAACGCCCGCCACCTGGTGCCGCTGGGCGACCTCGACCCGATCTCGGCCGCCCCGCTCACCGACGCGGGTCTCACGCCGTACCACGCGATCAAGAAGTCGCTGCCCAAGCTGGTCCCCGGCAGCACCGCCGTGGTCATCGGCACCGGCGGCCTGGGCCACATGGCCATCCAGATCCTGCGCGCCACCACCGCGGCCCGCGTGATCGCGCTGGACGTGTCGAAGGAGAAGCTGGAGCTGGCGGCGGCGGTCGGCGCGCACGAGACCGTGCTGTCCGACGCGAACGCCACCAAGGCCGTGCGCGAGCTGACCGGCGGCCTGGGCGCCGAGGTCGTGCTCGACTTCGTGGGCGTGGGCCCGACGGTGGCCACGGCGGCGGGCGTCGTCGCGGTCGAGGGCGACCTGACCGTGGTCGGCATCGGCGGCGGCACCGTGCCGGTCGGCTTCGGCACCATCCCGTTCGACGTGTCGGTGTCCACCCCGTACTGGGGCAGCCGGGGCGAGCTGATCGAGGTGCTGGACCTGGCCCGGTCCGGCGCGCTGACCGTGCACACCGAGACCTTCGGCATCGACGAGGCGCCGCTGGCCTACGAGCGGCTGCACGCCGGTCAGGTGCGCGGGCGCGCGGTCGTGCTGCCGCGCGGCTGAGTCCTGCGACGGGCGCGCCGCCCCTCGGCGCGCCCGCTCGCGGCTCGTGGTGGACGTGGAGCGGTCCGGTGGTGGCGGCCACCGGGCCGCTTCGCCATGCCCACGACCGGGTGAACCCCTTTCGGGCGACGGCTGGCTCAGACCCCGTGCGGGCGGCTGCGGGCGGACGGGATGCCGCGCGGGGCGTCGGCGTGGACCACGTTCGCCAGCACGCGCGCCAGCGCCGCCGGGTCGCCCGAGTCCGCGACCGCCTGCCCGGCCGTGATGCCACCGGACCCGGCGGCCAGCGCGCGCCGCGCCTCGGCGACGGTCTCCGCGTCCACCCGGTGGTGGGTGACCGCGACCAGCACCGGGATGGCGCACCCGGCGATCACGTCGGCCTGCGCCGCGTGGTCGGCGACCGGGGGCAGCTCCACCAGGTCGGCGCCGAGGTCGACGGCGAGCCCGGCGGCGCGGGCCAGCAGCTCCGGCGAGCCCTGCTCGGGGCCGCGCGGGTGCACCGAGGCCAGCAGCGGCACGTTCCACCGGTCGCACTCCTCGGCGACGGTGGCCAGGTCCGCGATCTGCCGGTTCTCGCCGTCCGAGCCGAAGTCCACGCTCACGCACACCGCGTCCGCGCCCAGCCGCACCGCCTCCTCCACGTGCGCGACCAGGTGCGTGGAGTCGGGGGCGTGCTTGGTGCTGGCGCTGAGGTTCACCACCAGCGAGGCGGAGGTGAACGACTCGGGGTGCACGTGCCGCAGCAGCCCCTTGTGCAGCACCACCGCGTCCGCGCCGCCGTCGATCACCTCGGCGACGGTCCGCGCCAGGCTGCCGCAGCCCGCGGCGGGCTGCTCCAGGGGGACGAGCAGCAGGCGGGGGCCGCCGTGCTGGTGCATCCGCCTGATGCGGAGCTGCCGGGCGAACGTGCGGAAGGGCGTCACCGCGTGCCTCCAGTGGTGCCGGGGCCGATGCGTAAATCGGGCAGGACTCAACCACACGGCCGATCGGCCTGGTGACGATTCCACCGGTCCGGGTGACGCCGTTCGGGCCAACGGGTGAGGCCGGGGACTCCTCCGAGCGACCGGCACGCGGCGGGGCTCACCCCTCGGCGACGACCCGGTCCAGCCACTCGGCCAGCAGCGCCCGCTCCCCCGCGCTGAGCGCGGTCAGCTCCGGCGCGGCGGCCCGCAGCGCGATCGCCGCCCCGACCGGTCCCGCCGGGGCGTCGGCGGGCGCGGGCCCGGTGGCGACGGCGGCGATGACCGCCTCGCGCGCGGTGGTGGACAGCTCGGGGTCGCGCTCGTCCTCGGGCGTGGCGATCAGGGTGAACGTGAGCCCGCAGCCCGCCGAGTGCACCAGGTGCGCGGCCCGCTCCTCGGCGACCTTGAGCCGTCCCGCCTCGGCGATGCGGCGGACGGTGCCCGCGAGCACGTCGGCGGCCTGCCTGGCGGCGGGCGAGGAGACGCCGGTGCGGGCGTCGCCGTAGATCAGCGAGTAGAGGGCGGGGTTGGCGACGCCGAACCCGACGTGCAGGTCCCAGCCCCGGCGCAGGTCGTCGACGGGGTCGGCGGAGCGGGCGAGGGAGGTCTTGTCGGCCAGGTAGGAGGCGAAGCCGTGGCTGGCGACGGCGTCGAGCAGGCCGTCCTTGTCGCCGAAGATGCGGTAGATCGTGGGCGACTGGACCCCGGACGCCGCGCAGACCGCGCGCGTGGACACCGCCTCCCGGCCGCCTTGCAGGAGCAGGTCGTAGGCGGCGGCGACGATGCGGTCGCGGGTCAGGTCTCGCTTCACCCGGACACGATAACGGGCGGAACGACGTTTGGTAGCGCCGTTAACGTGGAGGCGTTGCCACTGAATAGCGCCGCTAGCTGGTAGCTGTTACCGTTGACAACAGGAGGTGCCGGGACCGGCGCCGCAGAGCGTGGGAGGAAGCACGTGGGCAGCACTGAGCGCGTCGCGATCGTCACCGGCGGGTCCAGGGGCATCGGCCGGGCCGTCGCCGAGCGGCTGGCGGCGGACGGGCAGGCCGTGGTGGTGAACTACGCGGGCAACGAGGAGGCGGCGCGCGAGGTCGTCGAGGCGATCACCGCGCGCGGCGGGCGGGCCGTGGCGGTGCGCGGCGACGTCGGCGACGAGGCGGACGTGAAGGCCCTGTTCGACGCGGCGGAGGAGCACTTCGGCGGCGTGGACGTGGTGGTGAACTCGGCCGGGATCATGGCGCTGAGCCCGGTGGCCGAGCTGGACCTGGCCGAGCTGGACCGCATCCACCGCACCAACGTGCGCGGCGCGTTCGCCGTCGCCCGCGAGTCCGCGAACCGGGTGCGGCGGGGCGGCGCGGTGGTGCTGTTCTCCACCACGGTGACCAAGACCAACCTGCCGACCTACGCGGCGTACGCGGCGAGCAAGGCGGCCGTGGAGACCCTGGTGCCGATCCTGGCCAAGGAGCTGGCGGGCAAGGACGTGACGGTGAACGCCGTCGCCCCCGGCCCGACCGCGACCGAGCTGTTCCTGAACGGCAAGAGCGACGAGCTGGTCGCGAAGCTGGCCGCGCAGAACCCGATGGGGCGGCTGGGCGCGCCGGAGGACATCGCCGAGGTGGTGTCGGCGCTGGCCGGTGGCGCGCGGTGGGTGAACGCGCAGACGGTGTTCGTCAACGGCGGTCTGGCCTGAGCGAGGCGCCGCGGCGGCGCCCCGACCACCGGGACGCCGCCGCGCTCACCGCCCCTGCTTCCGCTTGACCCGCACGGGAACCGCGCCGACCCGCCCGGAGTCCCCGTCCAGGATCTCCAGGATGGCGCAGACCTGTTCGTCGAACCGGTGGCCCGGGTCCCGGTAGAGCAGCCACAGTCCGTCACGGGCGAGCGCTCGGCACTCAGGTCCGAGGTCCCCGCTTCCCCGCCCCGCGGCCTCGGGATCGGTCTGCGCCGACAGCAGCCCCGCCAGGCTCTCCGGCACCCGCCGCCGCAGCTCCACGTCCGGCGAGCTGACCGCCAGCGAGGACCAGTCGTGACGGCCGAGCTCGAAGCCGACCAGCGGGGTCGTCACCGCGCCACCTCCATGATCATGAACGAGGGTGGCGCCGCGCGGCCCCGCCGAGGCCGGGAAAACCCGGTGCGCCCCGCACCGCGCTCCCGTTAGCTTCGGGCGCATGGACTTCGCAGCGCTGCGACAGGACGCGACCGACGAGGACGGCTACTTCGGCGAGGCGGTCGCCGCCCACTACGACGCCCCCGGCCCACCCGGACCGGAGGTCGTCGCGGCCGTCGACGTGCTCGCCGAGCTCGCCGCGGGCGGTCGGGCGCTGGAGTTCGCGATCGGCACCGGGCGGATCGCGCTGCCGCTCGCCGAGCGCGGGGTGGAGGTGGCCGGGATCGAGCTGTCCAGGGCCATGCTCGCCCGGTTGCGCGCCAAGCCCGGCGGGGACGCGCTGGAGTGCGCCGTCGGCGACTTCTCCACCACGCGCGTCGCGGGCGGGTTCTCGCTGGTGTACCTCGTCTACAACACGATCCAGAACGTCACCACCCAGGACGCCCAGGTCGAGACCTTCCGCAACGCCGCCGCGCACCTGGCCCCCGGCGGCCGGTTCCTGGTCGAGAACGTCCTGCCGAACCTGCGCGAGCTGCCGCGCGGCCGGACCGACGTGCCCTTCGACAGCGGTCCCGACACCTGGGCGTTCTCCCGCTACGACATCGCCACCCAGTCCATGAGCAACAACCGCTTCACCGTCCGGGACGGCCGCGCCACCGTGAGCACGATCCCGTTCCGCTACGTCTGGCCCGCCGAGCTGGACCTCATGGCCCGCATCGCCGGGATGCGCCTGGAGCACCGCTGGACCGACTGGGACCGCTCGCCGTTCCACCACGAGAGCCGCAAGCACGTCTCGGTGTGGCGCAAGGACGGCTGAGCGCCAAGGCGCTCCGCAGTGGACGTTCCGCGTGTCGGCGGGGTCGCTGCGGCGCCCCCGCCGACACGCGTCAGTAGACCGGCAGCGAGGGGTCGACCTCCTTGACCCACGCCAGGACACCGCCGCCGAGGTGGACCGCGTCGGGGTGGCCGTGCGCCTTCACCACGGCCAGCGCCTCGGCGGAGCGGATGCCCATGCGGCAGAACAGGACCACCTTGCGGTCCACCGGCAGGTCCCGCGCGGCGTCGCCTTCCAGGAACCGCGCCTTGGGCACCAGGACCGACCCCGGCAGGTCGACCAGGGCGTGCTCGTCCGCCTCCCGCACGTCCACGATGTGCAGGTCCGCGCCGCTGTCGATCAGCTGCTTCAGCTCGGTCGCCGAGATCGTGGACTCGCGCGCGGCCTCCGCGGCCTGCGGCGAGAGCAGGCCGAAGAACGGCGGGGCCGAGGTCAGCGGCGACGGCCGCTGCACCGGTCCACCGCCGGTGAGCGCGCGGGTGGACAGCTCGCCCGCCGCGACGTCGTACGCGGCGACCCGGCCGACCAGGGGCTCGCCCCGACCGGTGACCAGCTTGACCGCCTCGGCTGCTGCGGCGGCGCCCAGCCAGGCGCCCAGCGCGGTCAGGGCGCCCGCCATGCCCCGGAAGTGCGGGGCGGGCGGCTGCGGGTGCAGGTGGCGGTAGGTGGGGCCGTGCTCGGCCCAGAACACCGACAGCCGCCCCTCGACGGCGCCCAGCCCGGCCCACACCCACGGCTTGCCCGCCTCGGCGCAGGCGTCGTCGACCAGGTAGCAGACCGCCGGGTCCTCGCTGCCGCACACCACGAGGTCGCACTCGGCGACGAGGGCGGCGGTGGCGACGTCGAAGCGGGACTCGTGGGCGGTGACGGTCAGCCACGGGTGCGTCTCGCGCAGCGCCCGCGCCCAGGCGGTCGAGCGGGGACCGCCGCCCGAGGGCACGCCGCCGCACCGGTCCCAGTCCCGCAGGGCGGCGCCGTCCACGACGTCCAGGGCGCCGACGCCCGCGTCGGCCAGGGCGGCGATCGCGGGGCCGCCGACCTCGTCGGCCGACACGACGAGCACGCGGGCAGCGCGCACCCTGCGCTGCCCGACGGCCCCGACCTCGGCGAGGATCAGCTGGTGGGCGGTGCGGGCGACGTAGTCGTCCGCCAGGTCCGCGGCCGGCTCGACCAGGGGGTGGAAGGGCATCTCGGCATCTCCTCGTGCTCGGCGGCCCGCACCGGCCGCGTGGTCGGCGCCGTGGGGACGGCTGGGGCGGAAGGGCGGTGATGGGCGGGGGCGGTGACGGGCGGAGGTGGTGGGAGCGGCCCCGGCCGGAGTGCTGGTGGGCGGTGGCGGGCGGGTGTGGCAGGCCCCGCACCACACCACCACCGGGCGGCGTGGAACCGGCGGGACGGCGGGCGGGGATCGGCATGACCGGGAACCGGTCGCGCGCGGTGGGAGTCGCGCGCGGTGGGAGTCGCGGGTGGTGGACACGGGTGAGTCGGCAGGCGGGACGGGTGGCTCGCGGCAAGCGGCCGGTTCGGGCCGCGCGCCCCTGTCACCCCGCAGCGGCCGGGGCTGTCGGAGCAGCGGGGGCGGTGGCGCGTTCGGCGTGCAGCCAGGCGACCGCCTCGACCAGGTCGGCGGCGCTCAGCCCGTCGAGCAGGGCGGCGCGCTCGGCCGGGGGCGCGTGGAAGACCCGGTCCCCCATCCAGCGGGCGACGAGCTGGGTCCGGGCGACGCGGTCGGCGCGCTCGGCGGTGAACCGGGCGAAGCGGCCCGCCACCGCACCGCCGTCCGCACCGCTCAGCAGCCCGCCGAGGACCACCGCGTCCTCCAGCGCCTGGCAGGCGCCCTGCGCGGCGTACTGGAGCATCGGGTGCGCGGCGTCGCCGACCAGGACGACCCGGCCGTCGTGCCACCGGGGAGCCGGGTCGCGGTCGCACAGCACCCAGCGGCGCCAGTCCTCGCCCAGCTCCAGCAGGGCGCGGGCGGTCGGGGCCAGGTCGGGGAAGCCCGCCAGCACCTCGGCGCGGTCGGCGGGCACGCCGGACGCGGCGGTCGCCGCCCCGTCGTCGCGGATGATCGCCAGGTTGAGCCGGTCGCCGGACGCGATCGGGTAGTGCACGAAGTGCCAGCCGGGCGCGGCCCACAGGCACACCGAGTTCCACCTCAGCTCCGGCGGAACCCGCTCCAGCGGCACGGTGGTGCGGAAGATCGTGTGGCCGGAGACGCGGGGCCCTCCGTCGCCGAGCAGGCGGGCGCGCACGGCGGAGCGGATGCCGTCCGCGCCGACCAGGCCGTCCGCCGCGACGGTCCCGCCGCCGGACAGCGCGCAGCGCACGCCCCCGGAGTCCTGCTCGTAGCCGGTGACGGCGGTCCCGGCGCGCAGCCGCACGCGCGGGTGCTCCCGGCAGGCCCGCAGCAGCGGGTCGTGCAGGTCCCGGCGGTGCACGACGGCGTAGGGGTTGCCGAAGCGGGCCCGGTAGCCCTCGTCCAGCGGCAGGGCGGCCAGCTGGTCGCCGGTGACGCCGTCGAGCAGCCGCAGGGCGTCCACCAGGACGGCGCGCTCGCGCACCCCGTCGCCGACGCCCAGGGCGTCGAGCGCGTGGAAGGCGTTGGGGGCCAGCTGGATGCCCGCGCCGATCTCGGTGAACGCGGGGGCGCGCTCCAGCACCAGGACCTCGTGCCCGGCCCGCGCGACGGCCAGTGCGGCGGACAGCCCGCCGATCCCGCCGCCCGCGATCACGAACGTGGCCATCGGGTCACCTCCCCACGCCGCGCGCGGCGGCTTCCGGCAGCAGCAGCGCGGCGGCCGTGCCGCGCAGGACGTCGAACCCGTCGCGGCTGAGCACCGACTCCGGGTGGAACTGGAACGACGCGAAGCGCCCGCCGCGCAGGGCGTGCACCTGGCCGGTGCCCGCGTCCCGGCACACCTCGACCAGTCCCTCGCGGGGGTGGGCGAACCGGTCGGCGGGGCAGGTCGCGGTGTAGCTGTTGTAGAAGCCGAGAAGCGCTCGCCTGCCGAACAGGTCGACCTCGCGCTGCACCCCCTGGTGGGGCCGGTCGCGGCGCGCCACGTCCAGGCCGAGCTGGGCGGCGAGCACCTGGTGGCTCAGGCAGATCGCCAGGAACGGCGCGCGGTCGTCGAGCAGACCGCGCACGAGGCGGTGGACGGTGGCCACGCGCGGGTCGCCCAGGTCGCGCGGGTCGCCGGGGCCCGGTCCCAGCACGACCAGGTCGTGGCCGCGCGCGTGGGCGACCTCGTCGTGGCGGCGCAGGTCGACCGCCAGGCCGAGCGCGACGAGCTGGTGGCGCAGCATGGCGGTGAACGCGTCCTCCGCGTCCACGACGAGCGCGCGCCTGCCCGCAAGCTCCGGGGCCAGGAGCGCGTCGGGGTGGTCGCGGTGCAGCCAGAACCGGGCCAGCCCGCGATTGCGGTCCTCCAGGGCCGCGCGCACGCCGGGCTGCTCGGCGAGGCCACCGGGAGCCGCCCCGGTCCCGGCCCCGGCGCCGGGTTCGACGCCGAGCGCGCGCAGCACGCCCTGGGCCTTGCCCCTGGTCTCGGCGACCTCGGAGTCGGGATCGGAGTCGCGGACCAGGGTCGCGCCGACCGACAGGCGCAGCCGCCCGCCGGTGATCTCGGCGGTGCGCAGCAGGATCGCCGAGTCCAGGGCGTGGTCGCCGTTGATGTCGCGCCCGATGAGGGCGGCCACGCCGCTGTAGTAGCCGCGCCCCTCCGGTTCGTGGCGGTGGATGACCCGGCAGGCGCTCTCCAGCGGGCTGCCGGTGACCGTGGGGGCCAGCAGGGTCTCGCGCAGGATCTCGCGGGGGTCCAGCGGGCTGCGCCCCTCGATCAGGTACTCGGTGTGCGCGAGCGCGGCCATCTCCTTGAGGAACGGCCCGACCGCGCGCCCGCCGGACGCGGTGACGCGGGCCATCATCTTGAGCTCCTCGTCGAGCACCATGTAGAGCTCGGAGGTCTCCTTCGGGTCGGCGAGGAACTCCAGCAGCCGCCGGGGATCGGGTGGGCCGTCGGGGTAGCGGAGCGTGCCGCTGATGGGGTTCATCACGGCGGCGCCGCCGACCAGGCTCACGTGCCGCTCCGGGGTGGCGCCGACGAGCACCCGGTCGCCCAGGCGCGCCACGAACGTCCAGTAGGCGCCGCGCTCACCGGTGGCGAGCGCGCGGAACAGGGCGAGCGCGGACGCGGCGGTGAAGCCGGGGGCCTCGGCCACGAACGAGCGCTTGATGACGAAGTTCGCGCCCTCCCCCCGGCCGATCTCCTCGCGCAGCACGTCCGCCACGACGCGGGCGTACTCGTCGTCGGGGACGTCGAAGTCGCCACCGGTGAGCGCGGGCGGCTCGTCGGGCAGCAGCGGCAGGACCTCGGCGAGCGGGCAGGACGCCTGGGCGTGCACGGCCATGGCCAGCAGCGGCGCCCCGTCGTCGCGGCAGCGGAAGCCGCGCTCGGCGAGCTGCCGGTACGGCACGAGCGCGAACACGTCGTGGCGCGGCGCGCCGGGCGGTCCCGGCCGCGGCGCGGGCAGGTCGGCCAGGCGGGGGACGGCGGTGGCGTCGCCGAGCAGCACCTCCACCCGGTCCCCGGTGGCCTCGGGGCGGTGCAGCAGCGCGAAGTCGCGGGCGGCGCCCTCCAGGACGTCGGCCAGGGCGGGCGCGAAGGCCAGGCTGTCCCAGGAGATCGCGCCGGTCATGCGCGGCCCGCCAGGTCGGCGCCCCGTGGCTGCGCGGTCACGGGCTGCGCGGTCACGGGCTGCGCGGTCACGGGCTGCGCGGTCACGGGCTGCGCGGTCACGGGCTGCGCGGTCGCTGGTCGCAGTGCGGTGAGCCGCGTGACCGCGTCGGCCGCGGTCAGCACGACCGAGCAGCGCGCGGCGGCGTACTCCAAGGCCATCCGGTGGTGCCGCTCGGTGAAGTCGGCGACCGCGTCGGCGACGAAGAAGTTCTCCAGGTCCCTGGTGAACGCCTCCACCGCGGTCATCAGGCAGCCGACGTGGGCGTAGACGCCGCACAGCACGAGCTGGTCGCGGCCCGAGGCGGCCAGGTGCTCGGCGAGCCCGTTGCCGTGGAAGGCGCTGTAGCGCCACTTGGTGAACACGCGGCTGTCCTCGTCCGGGGCCAGCTCGTCGAGCACCTGGCGGTCCTCGGCGGTGGTGGTCATCCCCGGACCCCAGAAGTCCTTGAGCAGACCGCGCTCCCGCTCGGTCATGCCGCCGGGCTGCGCGGTGTAGAGCACCGGCACGCCCGAGGCGCGGGCGGCGCGCACCAGCGCGGCGGTGTTGGCGACGAGCGCGGCCCCCGGCTGCTCCCCGCGCGGGAAGGGCCGCACGAAGTAGCGCTGCATGTCGTGCACGAGCAGCGCGGCGCGGCGCGGGTCGATCCGCCAGCGCGCGGTGTTCGCGGGCAGGTCGTCCGCTCCCGGCAGCGGGTACGGCGCGATGGTGGGGATGGTCATGGGTTCGCCTCTCTCGTCCGCGTCCGGCGCCTGCGGCTACCTGCCGAGCGCGGCGCCGCCGTCGACGTACAGGTCGTGCAGGGTGATGTGCGCCGCCCGGTCCGACAGCAGGAAGAGCACCGAGTCGGCCACGTCCTCGGGGGTGGCGAACTTGCGCAGCGGGATGCCGACGCGGTAGTCCGGCGGGGAGCCGTCGAGCGAGCGGGCGGGCCCGCTCTCGTCGGCCCACAGGGCGCGGAGCATGGGGGTGTCGGTGGAGCCGGGGGCCACGACGTTGCAGCGCACGCCCCGCCCGGCGAGCTCCAGGCCGAGGCTCTTGGTGAAGGCGGTCGCCGCCGCCTTGGACGCCGCGTAGGCGGCCATGCCCGCCCTGGGCACGCCCGCCGCATTGGAGGCGATGGTGACCACGGCGCCCCCCTCCACGAGGTGCCGGGAGGCCGCGGCGGAGAACAGGAAGACCCCGCGCGCGTTGACCGCGAACGTGTCGTCCCAGTCCTGGGCGGACAGCTCGTCCGCGCGGCCCGGCCGCAGCACGCCCGCCCCGTTGACCAGGAAGTCGAGGCCTCCGAACTCCTCGGCGGCCTGGTCGACGACGGCGCGCGCCTGCCGGGCGTCGCCGACGTCGGCCGGGAACGGTCGCAGCGCGCCCGGCCCACCCGCCAGTTCGCGCTCCAGCTCCTCCAGCGCGTCCCGGCGGAGGTCGACGGCGGCCACTCGGGCGCCCGAGTCGACCAGGGCCGCGCACACCGCGCGGCCGATGCCCCCGGCAGCGCCGGTGACGACGGCGGCCTTGCCCTGGAACCCCGGTGTCATCGCGTTCCTCCTCCTGCTGGTCCGGCTGGTCAGGCGATCCAGGCGAGCGCCACGTCCACGGCCTGGGCCGGGTTGAGCCTGGGGTCGCACAGGGTGGTGTAGGGCTGCCCCGGCAGCTGGTCCGCGCTCCAGACGCACTCGGCGACCTCGTCGGGGGTGGTCTCCAGGTGCAGTCCGCCCGCCGCGCCGCCGTGCGCGAGCACGGTGTCCTGGAAGTGCTCCAGCTCGCGGACGACCGCGGTCACCACGCGCGTCTTGCGGCCGTCCGGGGCGCGGGAGGTGTTGCCGTGCACGGGATCGCACAACCACACCACCGGGTGGCCCTGGGCGCGCACGGCCCGCACCAGCGGGGGCAGCGCGCCGAGGACGCGGTCCGCGCCCATGCGGGCGATCAGGGTGAGCCTGCCCGGTTCGCGGCACGGGTCGAGCACCGAGCACAGCTCCAGCAGCTCGGCCTCGGAGGTGGTGGGCCCGACCTTGCAGGCCACCGGGTTGCGCACCGAGGCCAGCAGCCGCACGTGCGCCCCGCCCGGCTGGCGGGTGCGCTCGCCCACCCACGGCAGGTGGGCGGAGGTGAGCAGCAGGCCGCCCGCGTCGGCGGGGCGCACCTGGGGCAGCTCGTAGTCCAGCACCAGCGCCTCGTGGCTGGTCCACACCTCGTCGCCGCCGGTGCGGCCCCTGGCTCGCAGCTGGGCCAGCACCCGCGCGGAGCGGTCGTGGCACAGCGCCATCCGCCGGGGGTCGGCGACCCGGTCGGCGGTGTCGGGGCGGGGCCCGTGCACCATCGGCCCCCGGTAGGCGGGCAGCTCCAGGTCGCCGATCCGCTCGGTGGGGTGCGAGCGGGGTTTGGCGAACTGGCCCGCGATCCGGCCGATCCGCAGCACCGGCCGCCCGGTCCGCTCGCGCACGACGGCGGCGAGCCGGTCGAGCTGGTCGGCCTTGGCGCGCACGTCGCGGGGGCCGCAGCGGTCGGGGTCCTCGGCGCAGTCGCCTGCCTGCACGACCCTGGCGCGGCCGAGCGCGACCTCGGCCAGAGCGGCCCGCAGCGCGGCCACCTCGGCCTCGGCGACCAGCGGGGGCCGCCGGGCCAGCTCCTCGCGGACCCGGCGCGCCGCAGCGGGGTCGGGCCACTGCGGTTGCTGCCGCGCGGGCGCGGCCACCGGATCGGCGGCCAGTGGGGCGCCGGCGGTGCGTTCGGACACCATGTCGTTCCCCAACTCGCTCTCGGTGACGGCGCCGCCCCCTCGACGGGCGGGCGGGACTCGGCGGGACCGCGCGCCCCGGTCGTCGTCGTGGTGGGCGGCCGGAACCGACCTTGGCAGGCGGGGGCGGTCAGGTGTAGCCGCTCGCGCTGGCCCGTGGCGGACGTGGCCCTGTGCGGACACGGCGGCGGGGCCGCGCGCGGGGACCCGCTGCCTAGGGTTGGCCGCACCGGCGGGTGGGCCGCGCCCCCCGCCCCGGAATCGGAGGTCCACTCGGCGATGCACGACCACCTCGACACCGACGTGCTGGTCGCGGGCGGCGGCTCGGTCGGCCTGCTCACCGCGCTGTTCCTGGCCAGGAGGGGGGTTCGGGTGGTGGTCGCGGAGCGCGCGGCGGCGCCGCAGCGGCACCCGCGCGCCATGGGCATCGGACCGAGGACGGTGGAGGTGCTGCGGGAGGCGGGGCTGCACGAGGCGGTCGACGCGCTGTGCGTGGACATGCGGGGCAGCGGGCTGGGGATGTTCTCGGCGCGCACGCTCGCCGAGGCCGACCTGCCCGCGCTGGCCGCCGCCGCGCCGCCGCGCGCCGCCGAGTTCGACGCGGTCTCCCCCGGGGCGCTGCGCGGGACGTGCCCGCAGAACCGGTTGGACGAGGTGCTGCTGGCCGAGGTGCGGCGGCTGGGCGCCCAGGTGCGGTTCGGGGCGGAGCTGACCTCGCTCGACCAGGACGACCGCTCGGTGACGGCCGAGGTCGGCGGCGCTCGGGTGCGGGCGCGCTACCTGGTGGGCGCGGACGGCGTGCGGGGCGCGGTGCGCCCCGCGGTCGGCATCGGCGTCTCGGGGCCGGGGCCGATCGGCCTGCCGCTGGTGAGCGCGCTGTTCCGCGCGGACCTGCTGGACCTGACGGGCGGGCGCCAGTTCATCGTCTGCGACGTCACCACGCCGGAGGCGCCCGGTGGCCTGCTGCCCGTGGACGGCCGTCACGAGTGGATCTACCACACCCGCTTCGACCCCTCGGCCGGGCAGCGGGTGGAGGACTTCACGCCGTCGCGGTGCCGCGCGCTGGTGCGGGCGGCGGTGGGCGACCCCGACCGCGAGGTCGAGGTGGTCAGCGTGCTGCCCTGGCAGGCGCGCGGCGTGCTCGCCGACGACTTCCGGGCGGGCCGGGTGTTCCTGGTGGGCGACGCGGCGCACGTGATCCCGCCGGTGGGCGCGTTCGGGCTGAACACCGGGGTCGCGGACGCGCACAACCTGGCGTGGAAGCTCGCGGCGGTGCTGCGCGGCGAGGCGGGCGGGGAACTGCTGGGGACGTACGGCGCGGAGCGGCGGCCGGTGGCGGCCGAGGCGCTGCGGCAGTCGGTGCTGCGGCTGGGCGACCCGTCGCTGCACTGGGCGCGTGGTCCCGAGGGCGCCGCCAAGCGGGCGGCGGCGGGTGCGGTCAACGCGCCGCTGGTGCACCTGGGGTACCGGTACCGGTCCTCGGCGGTCCTCGGCGGAGGGGCGGAGCCTCCGTCCACCGAGGACGTGGCGCTGGCGCTGAACGGTGACCCCGGTTCGCGGGTGCCGCACGCGTGGGTGGACGGGCCGGAGGGGCGGGTGTCCACGGTGGACCTCGTGGCGGGCGGGTTCGCGGTGCTGGCGGGGCCGGAGGGCGCCGCGTGGGTGGAGGCCGCCGCGCTGGCGTCCGGGGCGCTCGGCGTGCCGGTGCGAGCGCGGGTGCTGGGCGGTGGCAGCGGGCTCGTCCCGGAGGCGCGCTGGCCCGGCGTCGCGGGGATCGGGGCGGACGGGGCGCTGCTGGTGCGGCCCGACGGGTTCGTGGCGTGGCGGGCGGAGCGCGCGGGCGCGGACCCGGCTGGCGGGTTGCTGCGCGCGATGACCGCCGTGCTGGCGCGGTAGGGCGCGCGGGTGGGGCCCCGGACCCGGTGGTCCGGGGCCCCACCCGCGTCCGGGGTCAGTCGAAGGTCGGCATCGCCGCGCCGCCGGGGTTCCACGCCTGGAGGAACCGCTCCTGCCGGGAGACGTCCATCAGCTCCACCCTGGTCCCCAGGCTGGGGATCGGGTGGTAGGTGTAGGGCCTGCCGAACGGGCAGCCGGAGAAGTCCGCGGGGAACCCGGCCTCGGTCACCCGCCCGGCGCTCTCGTCCACCGACCGCGTCCAGAACGCGACGTGGTCGCAGCGCGCGCCCAGGGTCGAGTCCCACGGGCTGCCCTCGGGTCCCTGGATCAGCTCGAAGTGCGGCGGTCCGGTGCGGGAGAAGGCCATGCGGTAGGCCCACCCGCCGAGCTCGTCGTCGCGCACCTCCCCCCACTCGACGCCGACGGTCCCGGTCAGGTCCGCCATCGCGCGCTCGATGTCCGGGACGACGAAGCAGACGTGGTAGAACGAGGTCATCGCAGGGCCTCCACGACGTCGAGCACCTCGACCGGCGAGGGCATGGCCGCGATCTCGCGGGAGAGGTCCTCGGCGCGCTCGCGGTAGCGGGGTTCGGTGAGCAGTTCCTCGCAGGCGGCGACGATCGCGTCCGGGGTGTCCTCGCCGGGCAGCAGGGTCCTGGCCGCGCCGTACGCGGCGAGCCTGCTCGACGGGCCCAGCAGCTTGGGCATGTTGGGGATGAGCAGCTGCGGCACGCCGAACGCCATGCCGGTCAGCGCGGTGCCGCCGCCCGCGTGGTGCACCAGCAGGTCGCAGGAGCGGGTGAGGGTGTCCATCGGCAACCAGCCCGCGGGCACGCCCAGTCGCGCGGTCAGCTCCTCGGCGACCCGGTCCGGCGCGGCGACGACCATCTCGGCGTCGAGCGCCTTGACCTTGTCGGCCAGCTCGACCAGGTAGTCCCAGAAGTTGTCGCGCGCCACCTTGGTGCCCGCGGTGACGAGCACGCGGCGGGACTTCGGCCTGGCCAGCATCCACGGTTCGAGGGTGCGCTGGAGGTTGCACGGCACGAACCGCATGGGCTGGGCGGGCGGCGCGTCCGGCGGGCGGATGCTGGGCGGGCAGATGTCGATCCACAGGTCGTGCCCTGGGATGCCGGACAGGCCCAGCAGCTCCAGCTCGGGCGCCAGCTCCTCCTCGGCGGCCACGTCCACCACCGGGGGCTCCCCGGTGTCCCAGGAGTGCCGGACGTGGGGGACGCCGAGGCGGCTCGCGAGCAGCGGGGCGGCGAAGCAGAGCATCCCGCCGACGACCACGTCCGGCTTCCACGCCTCGGCCAGCTCCAGGAGCGGGTCGAGGCAGGCGGCGGCCATCCGGCCGAAGGCGCGCCCGATGTAGCGCATGTGCTCGTCGGGGTCCTCCGGCTCCTCGGTGGGGCGGCCGTCCCGGTCGGTGGTGATGTACTGCCGGATGGGCTTCTCCGAGACCGGGAAGCCGGGCAGCCCCGCCCCCGCGACGGCGGGCATCGTCTCGCGGGTGGAGGCGACCAGCACCTCGTGCCCGGCGTTGCGGGCGGTGGTGGCCAGCGGGATGAGGGGGAACACGGTCGCCGGGCTGCCGCCGGTGACGACTAGCACGCGCATGGGGCCGCACCTTTCACTCGCGCGGCGGAGCGCCGGGCGCGCCGCCTGATGGGGACTGTCGTGCGCCGACCGGCCGGGGACGGGCGGTCCGGTGCGGACTGCCGGAGGGCGGTCGGGGGCAGGGGCCGGTCAGGGACCGGTGGGGACGTGGTCGGCGGCGGGCTCGGCGTCCGCCCGGTCGCGGCGGGCGGTGGAGAACCGCCGCACCGCGGGCTTCTCCACGAACCGGTGCAGCAGCGCCGCCGCCGCGAGGCTCAGCGCGAGCGCGGCGAGCACGCCCGACAGGCCCTGCGCCCAGCCGAGCCGCCGGTCCGCGCCGAGCGCGACGCGCACCAGGACCAGCGCGATCTGGTGCACCAGGTAGAACGCGAACGACACCTCCCCGAGCCACCGGGGGAGCCGCCCGCCGAGCGCGCCTGCGCGACCGGCGCGCTCGCGGGCCGCCAGCGCCGCGACGAGCAGGGCCAGCGGGAGCGCGGTCAGCGCGTCCACGGTCACCAGCATCGGCGTGACCAGCCCCAGCAGGTAGGCCGCGAGCACCAGGAGTCCCGCGAGGCCGACGCCGGGGCCGCGCCACCGCCCGGACAGCACCGCCCTGGCCACGAGCACGCCGAGCAGGAAGTCCAGCAGCCGCACCGGCGGGAAGGCGTAGAGGAACCACATGCCCACCACCGGCTCGCCGTGCAGCGCGGTGCCCTCCAGGCCCGCGCCGAAGCGCGGCTCGGCGGGCAGCAGGTGGGTCGCGGCCAGCGGCAGCAGCGCCACCACGACCGCGACCCCGCCGACCCACCGGCCGAGGCGGTGCGGGGCGATCCGGCCGGTGAGCCGCAGCAGCAGCGGGAAGAGCAGGTAGAACAGCAGCTCGCAGGACAGCGACCAGCTGGGCCCGTTGACGCTGAGGAACACCTCCGGGTCGGGGACCCAGGCGTGCAGCAGCAGCAGGTTCGCCAGCGCCGTGGCGGGCGGGGTGCCCGCCGCCGCGAACAGGGCCATCGCGACGGCGAACGTCACCAGGTGGTTGGGGTAGACCTTCACCAGCCTGCGCCGGGCGAACCGGCCCCAGGTGTCGCCGGGGCGCGCCGACCAGGTCAGCACGAAACCGCTGAGCACGAAGAAGAACGAGACGCCGATGGTGCCCGCGCTGCGCGTCGCGGCGGTGAGCGCGGCGGGGATCCCGCTGTCCGGGTCGAAGAACCCCGCGGTGGCGACGTGGAAGGCGAACACCGCCAGCGCCGCCGGGAAGCGGGCTCCGGTGAGCGCGTCCAGCCGTCCGCGCGGTGGGTCGAGCGGTCCTGCGTGCACGTGCTCCCCCTCGGTCTGTGCGGTCTTGTCCGGTCCCCCGGGGCCGGGGCGCGCGGCTAGTTCCGCGCGCCCTTCGGCTTGGCGGGGACGAGGGCGGCGGGCACCAGCGCGAGCGCGCTGAACGCCACCGTCCACCAGAAGGTGCGGCCGAACCCCGCGGCCACGGCCTCGGCGGTCGCGGAGCCCGCCAGCTCGCGCTGGAGGACCACCGCGAGGATCGCGGTGCCCAGCGCGCCGCCGACGCGCTGGACGATGTTGACGACGCTGGTGGCCCTGGGGATGGCCGCGCGGTCGAGCCCGGTGTACGCGGCGGCCATGATCGGGATGACGGCGGCCCCGATGCCGAGGCCGCGCACGAACAGCGAGGCCACGAGCACCGGCTCCCCCAGCCCCGAGCCGACCTGGGTGAACGCCAGCGTGCCGAGCAGGGTGGTGGTGAGCCCGACCAGGATCGGCGGGCGCGGGCCGAGCCGGTCGGCGAGCGAGCCCGCGAGGATCGCGGCCACCAGGGTGCCCGCGCCCTGCGGGGCCAGCAGCAGCCCGGCCGACAGCGCGTCCTGCCCGTCCGCGCGCTGGAAGAACAGCGGCAGCAGCAGCATCGGGCCGAAGTAGCAGAACCCGAAGAAGAACATCGTCAGCGCGGGGGCGGCGAAGGCCCTGCGGGAGAACAGCCTCAGGTCGACCACGGGTTCGACGCGGCCCCGCAGGGCGTGGACGGCGAAGCCCGCGACCAGCAGCAGGCCTGCGGCGCACGGCAGCAGCACGGGCGCGCCGAGCGCGCCGCCGCTCTCGCTGACCTGCGACAGGCCCAGCACCAGCGCCGCGACGCCCGGTGGCAGCAGCACCGCGCCCAGCACGTCGAGCGACCGGCCGCCCTCGGGGGCGGTGGCGGGCAGCACGCGCAGCGACAGGACGAGCGCGACGAGGCCGACGGGCACGTTGAGGAAGAAGATCCAGCGCCAGCCGGGACCGTCGACGAAGACGCCGCCGAGCACCGGGCCGAGGATCGGCGAGAGCTGCGCGGGGATGCCGACCAGCGACATGACCCGGCCCATGCGGGCGGGCCCGGCGGCCTGCGCGAGCAGCGTCTGCCCGAGCGGCATCACCATGCCGCCGCCCAGGCCCTGGACCACGCGGAACACCACCAGGCTGGGCAGCGACCAGGCCAGCCCGCACAGCAGCGACCCCGCCGTGAACAGCGCGATGGACAGCAGCCACACCTGCCGGACGCCGAACCGCTGCGCGGCCCACCCCGTGAGCGGGATGACCGCCGTCAGCGCCAGCAGGTAGGCGGTCGCCACCCACTGCACGGCCGCGAGGGAGGCGCCGAACTCCGCGCCCAGGGCGTCCATCGCCACGACGACGATGGTGGTGTCGAGCAGCGTGGTGAACGCGCCGAGCACGACGACGGCCGCCGTGCGCAGCAGCGCCGCGTCGACCCGGTCGGCGGGCGGCGCGCCCCCGCTCTCCTCGGGTCCGGTGGCCGCCGTTGCGGCGCGCGCGTCGTCACCGGTCTTCTCACTCATGGGGGATTCCTCTGAAATGTCGCGATCCGTGTCCGGGTGTGCGCAGAGCGCAGTTGACCCTGGCAGAGGGCGGGGTGCGCCCAGGGCGCGCGCGGTGGCCGCAAGCGGCCGTGGCCGCCTGCGGCCGGTCACAGCGAGCGGGAGATCACCACCCGCTGGATCTGGTTCGTGCCCTCGATGATCTGCAGCAGCTTCGCCTCGCGCATCCACCGCTCCACGGGGTGGTCCTGCACGTACCCGTAGGCGCCCAGCACCTGCACCGCGTCGGTGGTCACCCGCATGGCGGCCTCGGTGGCGAACAGCTTGGCCCTGGCCGCGGCGGCGGTGACCTCCGAGGGCCGCGCGCCCGCGTCGAGCGCGGCGGCGGCCTCGCGCACCAGCGCCCGCGCGGCGTGGACCTGGGTGTCCATGTCGGCGAGCAGGAAGCCGACGCCCTGGAACTCCAGCACGGGGCGCCCGAACTGGGTGCGGGTCCTGGCGTAGCGCACCGCGTAGCGGGTGGCCGCGTCGGCGAGGCCGACCGCGCAGGCCGCGATGCCCAGCCTGCCCCGGTCGAACAGGCCGGCCGCGGCCAGGAAGCCCTTGCCCGGCCTGCCGATCAGCCGGTCGGCGGGCACCCGCGCGTCGTCGAGCGCGACGGTGGCGGTCGGCGAGGAGCGCACCCCCATCTTCCGCTCGGGGGCCAGGACGGACAGGCCGGGCGCGTCGGCGGGGGCCAGCAGCACGGACAGGCCGGCGGGTCCGGGGCCGCCGGTGCGGCAGAAGAGGTTGTAGAAGTCGGCGTGCCCGGCGTGGCTGGTGAACGCCTTCGTCCCGGTGACCAGGTAGTCGTCCCCGTCGCGGCGGGCGGTGGCGGCGATGGCGGCGACGTCGGAGCCCACGTCCGGCTCGGTGATGCAGTTGGCGCCGAGCAGGTCGCCGCCGAGCGCGGCGGGCAGCAGGCGCTCGCGCTGCTCGGGGGTGCCGTGCGCGGCCAGCGGGTAGCAGGAGAGGACGTGGATGTTGACCGACTGGGCCACGCCCAGCCAGTGCCGCGCCAGCACCTCCAGCACGGCGAGGTAGGTGGTGTACGGCTGGCCGCCGCCGCCGTGCTCCTCGGGGTAGGGCAGGCCGAGCAGACCGGACCGGCCGAGCAGGCGCAGCAGGTCGCGGGGGAACTCGGCGCGGGCCTCGAAGTCGTCGGCCCTGGGGGCGAGCTCGTTCTCGGCGAGGTCGCGGGCCAGCTCCAGCAGGTCGGCGGTGGCGGTGCGGTCGGCCGCGCGGTCGGCGACGTGGTCGGCGACGTGGTCCGGGGCGGTGGTCCGGGTGGCGCTCACGCCCGCCCCCACTCGCGCGCCTCGGGCCACGCCCTGGCGACCCTGCGCACCGCGTAGTCCCAGTACGAGCGCACCGACAGGTCCGCGTAGACGAAGTCGCGCTTGGCCGCCACGTCGGTCTCGCTGGACCACGCGTAGGGGGCGCCCGACTGCTCGGCGAGCAGCTGGAGCCGGCAGGCGCGCTCCAGCACCTGGGCGAACACGGCGGCGTGCCGCACGCTCTTGCCCACCACGACCCCGCCGTGGTTGCGCAGCAGCACCCCCTCACCCCCGTCCAGGGCCTTGGCGATGGCCTCGCCGGTGGCCTGGTCCAGCACGGTGTTGCTGGTCTCGGTGAACAGCCCGAGCCGGTCGGCGAAGTGCGCGCCCTCGTGGGAGACCGGTCGCAGCGGCAGGTCCGTCGCGCCGAACACGAGGGTGTGCGGGGCGTGGCTGTGCACGATGCCGTTGACGTCCGGGCGGGCGCGGTAGATCGCCTGGTGCAGCGGGAGCTCCGGCGGCGCGAGCGGGTCGGGGACGTGGTCGGCGCGCACCGAGGCCGCCACGACCTGGGTCGGGGCCGCCTCGTCGAACCCGCACAGCGCGTTCTTGATGTAGAAGGTGTCCGACCCCGGTGTCCTGGCGGAGATCTGGCCCTGGTTGAAGTCGTCGTGGCCGTCCAGGGACAGCATCCGCGCCCCGAACGCGATCTGCGCCGCGATCCGCGCGGGAACCCGCTCGGCGGTCATGGGTTTCCTCCTTGTCCGGTGCGCGCCAGCTCGTCGTAGGCGGCGTGCGCGGGGTGCAGTCCGGGCGGGCGCCCGGCGGCCCAGCGGGCGAGCAGGACGGCGCCCTCGGCGGCGGCGTCGAGCGAGCGCACGTCGTGGGCGAGGTGGAGCTCCTGGCCCGCCCAGGTCAGCCGGACCCCGTGCTCGCTGACCGGGGCCCCGGCGCGCAGCGAGGCCACGTCGGCAGGCGGCTGTCCGGTGCGGCCCTCCCACAGGGCGCCGAGGGCGGCGGCCGTGGCGCTGGGCCGGTGCGCCTTGGTGGTCGGGTGCCGCTCCAGCACGGTGGCCTCCGGAAGGGCGACGCCCAGCGCGGCGAGCAGGTCGGTCACGCGCAGCAGCGCCTGGTGCTGGAGGTAGTTGCCGAGGGACAGGTTGGTGGCCAGCACGACCGGGCGGGTGGCCGCCAGGTCGGCGCAGCCGCGCGAGCCGTCGGCGTCCAGGTTCGACACGCACTCGACCAGCGCCGCGCCGGAGGCGGCGCACAGGTCGAGCACGGCGCGGGTCGCCTGGGGGGCGGAGCAGTCGACGACGACGTCGCGGGGGCCGAGGACCGCGCCGCCGGGCGCGGGCCAGGTGCCCGGCCGCCTGCTGTCCAGGATCAGCGCGGCCACCCCCTCCTCGGCGCAGCGCCGCAGGACCGCCGCGCCGAGCCTGCCAAGGCCGACCACGGCCACCCTCGGTCCCGCCGCTCCCGGTCCGCTCTGCCGGGGTCCGGGGGCGGTGGGCCCCGCCGCTGCCCGCTCACGCACCGGTGACCGCCGCCAGCCGCTCGCCGACCAGCTCCGCGAGCTGGTCGACGCTGCCCACCCGCTCGCCGTCCTCCTCGGGGTCGATGAAGACGCCGGTCTCGTTCTCGATCGCGTCGAGCATCCTGATCAGCGACAGCGACGAGTAGCCCACCCCGGCCAGCGAGCCGCCCGCGGCGGACAGCTCGGCCGGGGTCAGGTCGCCCTCGGCGGAGTCGATCACGATGCGCGCGATCCGGCCGCGCAGGTCGTCGGGAACCGGCATGGGTGCTCCTCGGTGGTGTGGTCGGAGGTCAGGCGAAGAGCCTGCGCAGCGCGGACAGGGCGGGCTTGCCCGTGGTGCCGCGCGGGATCTCGTCGACGACGCGCAGCAGCGTGGGCACCTTGTGGGCGGCCAGCAGGCCCGCCGCGTGCCCGCGCGCGGCGGCCGGGTCGCCGCCGCACAGCACGGCGGCCAGCGCCGGGGAGCCGTGCCGGTCGGGCACCTCCAGCACGACGGCGTCGCGGACCCCCTCGGCGCCGCGCAGCACCCGCGCGACCTCGGCGGCGTCGACCTTGCGGCCACCGACGTTGATCAGCTGGTCGGCCCGCCCGGCGAGCACGAGGCTGCCGCCTTCGAGGTGCCCGAGGTCGCCCGTGCGGTAGAAGCCCTCGTCGTCGACGCGGCCCTCCAGCAGGCCCGGCGAGCCCAGGTAGCGGGTGCCCATCGACTCGCTGCGCACCCGGACCGGTCCGGGGTCGCCCGGCTCGCCGGCGCGCAGCGAGACGCCGGGCAGCGGTTGGCCGAGGCCCGGATCGCTGCGCGGGTCGGCGGCGAAGGTGAGCGGGCCCGCCTCGGCGACGCCGTAGTAGTTCTGCACGGGCACGCCGGTCAGCTCGGTGAACCGCAGCTTCACCTCGGCGGGCAGCGGGGCCGCCGAGGACACCGCCATGCGCAGCGTCCCAGCGCCGACCGCCCCGCCCCGGCGGACCAGGGACTCGTACAGGGCCGGGAACCCGGTGAGGCGGGTGGCCCCGGTGGCCTGGAGCAGCCGCGCGACCCGGCCCGCCGTGGGCAGGCCCCGGCCGAGCCGCAGGTGGGCGCCCACCAGGAACGCCGACAGCAGGGAGGTGTTGAACGCCAGGCCGTTGGACAGCGAGGCGAAGCAGGCGATGGTGTCCGAGCCGGTCAGCCCGGTGCCCAGGGCCCAGTTCGCGGCGGCGCGGTGCACGGCCCGGCCGGAGAACTCGATGCAGTGCGGGCTGCCGGTCGAGCCGGAGGTGAAGCGGCACACCTCGGTGTCCGGGTGCGTGTCGGGCCGGTCGGGGCGGGGGGTGAGCGCGGTGACCTCCAGTCCCGCGACCCGGCCCCGGTGGACGCCGTGCGGGGGCGCGGTGGCCTGCTCGTGCAGCAGCAGGTCAAGCCCGCAGGTCTCGGCGATGCCCGCGACCTCGGCGGGCGCCGTGGCCAGGTCGAGCAGGAAGGGCAGGCAACCCGCGCGGAGCAGGGCCAGGTACACCACCACGTAGGCGGTGGAGTTGCCCGCCTGCAGGCCGACCCTGGCGGGGGCGACCTCGGGCAGGAACGGGCGCAGCCCGGTCTCGGCGGCGCTCGCCGCGGCGTCCAGCCCGGCGCCGGTGAGGACGCCGCCGTCGTCGGAGAGCAGCGGTCGGTGGGCGTGGGCGCGCAGCGCCCGTGCGGTCAGCTCTGCCAGCACCGGGCTCACCGCGCGTTGTGGGCGTAGGCGGGCTGGAGCCGGTCGAGCTTGGTGGGGGCCGCGCCCTCCGCGCCCCCGAGGAGCACCGCGTACAGCACCTCGGTGGTGCCGGGCAGGCCCGCGAGGGCGCGCCACCGGCAGCCGTCGAAGCCCCCGATCGCGGTGACCGCGACCCCGGCGCCCGCCGCCCCCAGGTAGAGCAGGTGCGCCAGCGCGCCCGCGCGCAGCAGCGCGGCCTCGATGCTGGCGGCGCCGTCGCGCAGCAGCGACTCCCGGTCGGTGTGCAGCAGGACCAGCGCGGCGCTGTTGCGCAGGTGCTCCTGGCCCATGCAGGTGCTGACCAGCTCCTCGTCACCGGGCGCGCCCGCCACGAGCCTGGTGCCGGGCAGGCCGTCCGGCAGCGGGTAGCTGCCGGGGGCGACGCCGGTGACCCTGCGGGCCACGAGGGTGGCGCGCACGCGGGCGTCGTGGGGCGCGTCCAGCGCCAGCGGGGTGCCCAGGGCGGCGAGCGCGCGCTCCAGGTCGGCCAGGGGCAGCGGGACGGCGGCGAAGTCCTTGCTGGAGCGGCGGCGCGCGGCGAGCGCGGTGGCCGCCTGCCCCGAGGGGAAGCCGTGCTCGGCCCGGTCGCCCGCGAGCAGGGGCAGGCGGGGCAGCGCGCCGGGGGCGGCGGGCGGCGGGGCGGCGCGGTAGGCCTCCAGGGAGCGCCAGCACTCGACCTCCAGCCAGGACGGGGTCTCCGTCCACACCGGGTCGCCGCGCCCGTCCACGACCGTCCAGCCGGGGACGGGGTCGGCGGCGCAGCCGGTGACGACGAGCGCGCTGTGCACGGCGCGGCAGCCGCGCTCCAGGTCCAGCAGGGCGCCGAGGGGGGCGCCGCACGCCCTGGAGCGCAGTTCGGCGCGCTCCCCCAGCTCCTGGGCCAGGCACAGCAGGTGGGTGGCGACGTGGGCGGCGTCCAGCTGGGCGTAGACGTAGCCCCGGTCGCCGTACTTGCGCATCGACAGCCAGGGGCGCAGCACGACCAGCACGAGCGCCTGCGCGGGGTCCGCGAGGCCGCCGTCGACCAGGGCCGCGCGCACCTGCCTGCCGCGGGCGGCCAGTCGGCAGCGCCTGCGCGCCGGGTCGACCGCGTAGACCGAGGGGACGCCGTCGGGATCGGTCACGACGGCCAGGTGCTCGTACGGGTAGAGCGCGCCCGCGGAGGGCACCGAGGGGCCTCCGGTGAGCGAGCCTGCCGTGGCGGCGTCGAACAGCCGCAGCACCGGGGCCAGCTCGGCGGGGATCGCGCCGGGGGTGGTGCCCGGCCTCCCGCGGGCGGAGAGCGCGAGCCGGTCCCACAGCCAGGAGCCGTCGACGGCCGGTGGTCCGCCCGCGGCCGTCCGCACAACCTCAACGTTCGCCACGGCTTCCTCCAGTAAAAGGCGGTTGAGAGTTCCCCAAACCGTTCATTACCTGCCCCGAACTCCCACCCGAATGGGGCATTTCGTCATGAGCGCGAGACGCACCACCAGGTCGGGGGTGTCGGTTTCACCGGTTATGGGAGAGATTCGCTGTTAGCCACCTACTGCTTTCGGCGTAATCGCCCCGAATCGCACTGGCCACGACCTTGTCAGAGAAGATACCTCTCGTGTAGAGGTATTTGTGGCCCGTGGCGGACGTGGCCACGGAAGGACATGCGGCAACTGGGGGAGCATCACTGTCGTGTCGACGAACACGAATGCCCGAACAACGGGCGATCACCAGTGGAATCAGCTCATCGAGCTGCTGGAACGGCAGCACGCGACGCTCGCGGCGGCCACCGGGCACGCCAACTCCGTCCGAATGCAGGTCTCCGCTCTGGCGCTTTACGAAAAAGTGGAGAAATCGGACATCAACGGCGTCGAGGAGATCCACGACCCCGAGGTGGCGCTGCGGATGGTCGACAACGCGCCGGTGCTGGCCACGCGGGAGCTGCTGTGGATGCGGCAGGCGCCGACGAAGCAGGACTTCGAGGTCAGCCTCGCGCGCAACTCCTCGGCGCTGGCGAAGGGGGTGACCGTGCGGGGGATCAGGCAGAGCGGGTGCGACGACACCGCAGGCACCGCCTACCAGCGCGAACTGGAGGAGATGGGGGTGCGGGTGCGCACGGCGCCGCTGGTGCCGTTCCCGCTGGCGGTGGTGGACGACACGATGGCGATGGTGGGCAGGGGCGGTCCCGCCCCGCACCTGACCCTGGTGCGCTGCCCGTCGGTGGTGGCGCTGCTGCGGCGGGTCTTCGAGCACTGCTGGAACCTGACGACCACCGCGCCCGCCGTCGCGCCCCTCGGGTGCGACGACCTCGGCGAGAGCGGGACGGCGCAGGCGCTGACCGACCAGGAACTGCTGATCCTGCGCCTGTGGGCGCGCGGTCGCAAGGACGCCACGATCGCCCGCGAGCTGCGGATCTCCCCGCGCACGCTGCGCCGCGTCGTGTCCTCGCTGCTGCGCAAGCTGGGGGTGAGCAGCCGGTTCGAAGCGGGAATGGCGGCCACCCGGACACCGGGGCTGCTGGCCCAGACGGGTGGCCATCCGGTGGAAATCGAACTCAGCTGATGAAATGTTTTCGGCGTTCGTTCCCCCGATCATTCGGGGAAACGAACGCCGAACACCGGTCGCACCTCACGCGAAATTAACAGGCCCCGCCGAGAGCGCCGGACACCTGCCGTGGTACCAGCATCCACAGCGAGATGAGCTTTACTCGAATTCGCGTTCCGTCACACGCACGGGCGCGCCACAGCGGCAATGCCCACCGGGAGCCACGTGGGCAGCGGGCGCGGGTCGGGAACCGGGACGTGGCGTCCGGCGACGAGCTCGTAGCGGGCCGAGGGGCCGCGCTCGACCAGGAGCGCCAGCGCGTCGAGCAGCCGGTCCACGTCGGCGGGGCAGCTGCCGAGGCCGAAGCTGGCGCGCACCGCGCCCGCGCGCGGCAGGCCCAACCTGGCCACCGCCGGGTGCGCGCAGAACCGGCCGTCGCGCACCCCGATGCCGTGCTCGGCCGACAGGTAGGCGGCGACGAGCCCGGAGTCGTGCCCCGCGACGTCGAAGGCCACCACGCCGATCGCGTCCCGGCTGTCCGGCCACAGCCGGTGCGCCCGCGCGCCGGGCACCCGCTCCAGCCCGGCCACCAGCTGGGCGCGCAGCTCGGCCTCACGCGCCTCCGCGGCCGGGAACAGCCCGGTGAGCACCTCGCACGCCCGCGCGAGCGCCACCGCGCCGAGCACGTTCGGGCTGCCCGCCTCGTGCCGCTCCGGCGCGTCCGCCCACCGCACGGACGACCCGGTGACCTCGCGCACCGCCCCGCCGCCCGCCAGGTGCGGAGGGGCCGCGTCGAGCCAGTCCCTCCGGCCCACGAGCACGCCCGCGCCGTAGGGCGCGTACGTCTTGTGCCCGGAGAACACCAGGTAGTCGGCGCCCGAGGAGGCCAGGCCGAACGGGCGGTGCGGGGCGAGCTGCGCGGCGTCCACGACGACGCGGGCGCCGTGCCGGTGCGCGATCCGCACGAGCTCGTCCACGGGCAGCACCTCCCCGGTGACGTTCGACGCCCCGGCCACCGCGAGCAGCGCCGCGGGCCTGCCCGCCAGCTCCCGCTCCAGCGCCTCGACCGTGCCCGCCAACGTGGGCGCGGCGGGCAGCGCCGAGTGCCCTCGCGCCCGCCACGGAAGCAGGTTCGCGTGGTGCTCGGTGTCGAGGACGAGCACCCGCCCGCCCTCGGGGACGCACCCGGCGAGCAGGTTCAGCGAGTCGGTGGTGTTGCGGGTGAACACCACGACGTCGTCCGGCCGGGCGCCCGCGAACCGGGCCGCGGTGGCGCGCGCCCCCTCGTAGAGCGCGGTGGTCACCTGCGAGGCGTACCCGGCGCCCCGGTGGGTGCTGGAGTAGTACGGGGTGATCTCCGCCAGGTGGTCGGCGACGGCGCGCAGCGCGGGCGTGCTCGCCGCGTGGTCGAGGTTCGCGTAGCGGACCGAGCCGCCCTGCACGAGCGGCACCCGCAGGTCGGCGCCGACGACCTCGGCGAGCGGGGTGCGCGATCGCGCCGGGGACTGCTCCTCGGCCGGGGCCCGGTGGGCGGTGCGGTTCACGACGGTCACTGCGTTCCCCCTGGGGGTCGGTGGAGTGGTTGCCCGGCGGTCAGTCCTCGCTGCCCCAGTCGGGGGCCTCGCTCACCTCGAGGACCGCTCCCGCCCAGTTGAAGCCGTGGCCGCTGCCCGCCAGCAGCACCCGGTCGCCCGGTTCCAGCTCGCCGCGCCGGACCAGGTGGTGCAGCGCGGCGAACTGGTCGCCCGCGCCGAGGTGGCCGATGGTGCGGCCGAAGTCCCACGTGGTGCGCTCCTCGGTCACGCCCAGCTCGGCCAGCAGGGTCCACCAGTGCACGGTCTTGCCGATGTTGGGCAGCACGACGCGCTTGACGTCGGCCAGCCCGACCCCGGCCTCGTCGAGCGCGGTGGTCATGGCGGTGACGACGCCGCCCGCGATGCGGCGCGAGATGGCGTCCAGCTCGCGCAGGTGCTTGCGCATGTACCTCTGCTTGCGGGAGCGCAGGTTCAGCGGCCGGTCGGTGGGCGCGGCCTCGGCGCGCAGGCCGTCGCCCCGGTACATCTCCTCCAGCGTCGGGTCGGCGGTCATCGCGACGGAGAGCAGGCGCGCGAAGCCGGGGCGCCGGGTCAGCACGGTGGCGGTGGCCCCGTCCCCGAGGACGGTGCCGGACTCGCTGCGGAACCGGTCCCACCCCGGCAGGCAGAACCGGTCGCAGGTGGTGATCAGCACGGCCGCGTCGTGGTCGCACGCCGACAGGTAGCCCGCGGCGAGGGCGAGGGCGGCCATGCCGCCGTTGGACTTCTGGTCCACGTCCACGGACGGCGCGGAGCCGCCGATGGTGCGCTGCTGGATGTAAGTGGCCGGGGTCCACATGTCCTGGCCCTGGAAGTAGACGCTCGCGTGCAGGATGAGCCGGATGTCCTCGGGGGTGGTCGAGGAGTGGGACATGGCCGCCCGCACCGCCTCCACCGCCATGTCCGGCGCGTACTGGCCGTCGTCGGCGACCACCACGCCCAGGAGTCCGTTCGCGGTGTGCTCGTCCTCGGCGTAGCGGCCGTCCGCGACCGCGTCCGCGAGG
This sequence comes from Actinosynnema pretiosum, assembly GCF_002354875.1. Taxonomy (GTDB): domain Bacteria; phylum Actinomycetota; class Actinomycetes; order Mycobacteriales; family Pseudonocardiaceae; genus Actinosynnema; species Actinosynnema auranticum. Next base: position 3,692,315 of record NZ_CP023445.1, on the reverse strand, counting down.
TCGAGCGGGCGGCCGAGCCGGGCGCCGATCGCGTCGAGGTGGATGTCGGTCAGGCGCATGGGTGGTGCTCCTCGTGGTCGCGGGGCGGCGGGCAGGGGCGCGGGCGGTCGGGGCGGGTGGTCGGGGCGGGTGGTCGGCGCGGTCCGGTTCCGCGCGGCGCCCTGGACCTCGGCGGGGCGGGCGGCGGGCGGGCTGTCCACACGGCGGCCGGGCTGTCCACACGGCGGCCGGGCTGTCCGCACGGCGGGCGGGCTGTCCACACGGCGGGCGGGGGCGCTCGCGGGCGCGACCGCACCGCCCGTTCAGCGGGCGCCGGTCGCGCCGGGGCGGGTCACAGGCGGGTGCCGCCCGAGATCTCGACCCGCTCCCCCGTCACCCACCGGGCTCCTGGCGAGACGAGGAACGCGATGACGTCGGCGACGTCGGCGGGCTCCCCGATCCGCCCCAGCGCGGCCTGCGCCGCGGCCTGCCCGGCGGCGGCCAGGTCGCCCCGGAACCGGTCGCCGTGGAAGTCGGTGTCGATCAGGCCGGGCGCGACCGTGTTCACGGTGACGCCGCGCGCGCCGAGCTGGTCGGCCAGTGCGCGGCCGAACACGTCCAGGGCGCCCTTGCTCATGGCGTAGCCGAGGATGCGCGGGTGCGCGGCCCTGGTCGCGAGCGAGGAGACGTTGACGATCCGCGCGCCCTCGCCCAGCGCGGGCAGCAGCCGCTGCACCAGGAACACCGGGGCGCGGACGTTCACCGCGAACGCCAGGTCGAACCGCTCGGGCGCGAGCGCGGCGATGTCGCCGGGGCAACCGATGCCCGCGTTGTTCACCAGCACGTCGACCGCGTCGCGGCCGAACCGGTCGCGGGCCCACGCCCGGACCTCGTCGGCGAGCGCGGTGACGCCCGGCAGCTCGGCGAGGTCGGCGGCGAAGGCGCGGGCGACCCCGCCCGCGGCCTCGATCCGCGCGACGACCTCCGAGGCCGCGTCGCGGTCCGCGCGGTAGTGCACCGCGACAGCAGCTCCCCCCGCCCCGAGCCGCTCCGCCACGGCCCTGCCGATCCCCCGGCTCGCCCCGGTCACCAGGGCCAAGCGTGCCGATCCACCCACCACCGCACCTCGTCTCCCAGCGCGTTCCCCGTTGCGGGGCCGACCCGTGGGGACACTGGCACAGCGCGCGGAGCGGGGGCAGCGGTAGCGACTGGCCCGTGGCGGTCGTGGCCACGGAAGGACATCGGCCGGGAGGCCGCGCGGACCGGTCCGGCGCCCCGCGAGGCCGCGCCGCCCCGGCTGCCCGACTCCGCTGTGGACGGTCCTCCCGGTTGGGCGGGAACGCAGGCGCGCGGTGGACCGGTCCCCCGCCTGGCCGGTGCCGGGTGGGCGCGGCCGGCCGGGTTCTGTCGGTGCCCCCTCCTACACTGCCACCACAACTCAGGGGGTCGTGGTGGCGGTGGGGTCGGAGGGGTTCTTCTCCCTCGTGGGGCGGTTGGCCGAGGTCCAGCGGCTGGATCGGCGGGAGTACAGCGCGTTCGAGGTGCGGGGGGTGAAGTTCGCCTACCACTGGCCGCGCACCGAGACGGTCGGGCTCAAGCAGCTGCTCAGCGAGCAGCTCGCGCTCGTGGCGGAGCGGCCGGACGTGTTCGAGCCGCAGTACGCCATCGCCGGGTTCGGGTGGGTGGTGGTGCGGTTGGACGGGGTCGAGGCGGACGAGCTGGCCGAGCTGCTGTACGAGGCGTGGCGGCTGTCGGCGCCCGAGCAGCTGGTGGAGCAGGAGCCGGACTGGGCGTTGGCGCCGCCGGTGCTGGGGTAGGCGCGGTCAGCGGGCGGAGCCGTCAGCGGGGAGGCAGGCCCAGGGCCGAGACGCCCAGGCCGCCCCTGCCCTCGGCGACGGCGGCGTCCAGGCGGTGCGCGGCGGCGGTCAGCAGGTGGGCCGGGCTGCCGGTGGCGCGCAGCGCGGTCAGCGCGGCGCGGGCGCCCTCGGCGAAGGTGGTGATCGTGGCCTGGTCGGTGGTGTGCTCGCCGTTCGCGAGCGCCGTGACGACCTCGTCCGACGCCCGCCGCAGGACGTCGAGCGCGACGGCGGTCAGCGCGCGCAGCACGTCCGGGGGCGCCCCCCGGTCCAGCAGGTGCCCGACGGCCTCCGCGTGCGCGACGAGCGCGCTGACGTAGAACGCGCCGGTCATCCCGGCGTCCAGCAGCTTGGCCGTCCCGACCTCCTCGGCGACGTGCCGCGACGCACCCGCGAGCGCGCCCAGCACCGGGCCGTGCGCGGCCCACGTCCCGGACGGGCCCGCGTAGAGGATCACCGCGTCGGGTGAGCCGATCTCCTGCGGGTAGCACAGGACCACCCCGTCCAGGTGCTCCCCGCCCCGGTCGACGACCCAGTCGCGCGCGGCCTCGGCGTCGCCGGGCGTGCCGCTGGACAGGGTGACCAGCGTGCGCCCCCGCCAGTCCCGCACCGCCTCCAGCGCCTCCAGCGCGGCCTGGCAGGTCGACGTGCAGGCCACCACCAGCGGCGCCACCGCCCCGGCCACGTCCCGCGCCGCCGCCACCCGCTCCCCCGCGAGCGCGAGCGCCCGCTCGGGGGTCCGGTTCCACGCCACCACCGAACGCCCCGCGCCCGCGAACGCCCGGACCAGCGCGGACCCCATCAGCCCGCACCCGACGACCAGCACGTCGCACCCGGCCACGACAACCACCCCTCACGCGGTGAAGAACCCGTCCACGGTCATCTCGTCCAAGCTCTCGGCGAACGCGGCGGCCACCAGCTCCAGGTCCTCGGCGGTGTGCGCGGCGCTGATCAGGAACGCGTGCAGCTCCGGCAGGTGCACCCCGTGCCTGCGCATGTAGTACGCCAGCGCGATCGTGGCCTTGAAGTCGCTGCCGGTCAGCCGGTCCCGGTACAGCCGCGCCGGGCGGTGGCTGAAGGTCAGCGAGAAGATCGAGCCGCGCGCCGAGACCCGGCAGGCGATCCCGCGCTGCCCCGCGGCCTCGCGCAGCGCCCCCGCGAGCCGATCGGTCCCGGCCTCCAGGCGCGCGTAGACGTCCGGGTCGGCGCGCAGCCGCCGCAGCACGGCCGCCCCGGCGGCGCAGCTGAGCGAGTTGCCGCTGAGCGTGCCGCCCGCGAAGACCTTGCGCTCGTAGTCCTGGAACGGGTCGCGGGTGCTCCTGGCGACGTCGACCAGCCCGGCCCGCCCCACCACCGCCCCGCACGGCAGCCCGCCGCCGATCACCTTGCCCAGGCAGGTCAGGTCCGGCCGCACCCCCACCACCGACTGCACCCCGCCGTAGGCGACCCGGAACCCGCTGACCACCTCGTCGAACACCAGCGGCACGCCGGTCTCGTCGCACACCCGGCGCAGCGCCACCAGGAACGGCGCGTCGAGCGCGACCACCGAGGTGGGCATCGGCTCCAGCAGCACGCAGGCCAGCTCGTCCGCGTGCTCGCGCAGCCGCTCCAGGCCGGGGACGTCGCCGTACTGGAGCACCAGCGTGCCCGCGACGGCGGCGGGGTCGGCGCCGTGCGAGCCCGCGACCGGTTCGGGCCGGTCGCGCTCGCCCGCGAAGCGGAACCACGAGCTGACCAGGCCCTGGTCGGTGAGCCCGTGGTAGTGGCCCTCGAACTTGGCGACCTTGGCGCGCCCGCGCGCCCCCCGGCACATCCGGACCGCCAGCAGCACCGCCTCCGACCCGGAGTTGCACAGCACCGCCCGCTCCGCGCCGGGCAGCGCGTCCACCAGCAGCTCGGCCAGCTCCACCTCGGGCAGGTTCCCCACCCCGTTGACCTGCCCGCGCCGCACGCCCTCGGTGACCGCGGCGACCACGTCCGGGTGCCCGTACCCCAGCAGGTGCGGCCCGTAGCCGCCGCACAGGTCGACGTACTCGTTGCCGTCGAAGTCCCGCACCCGCCCGCCCGACGCCTCCCGCACGAACACCGGGAACGCGCTGGGGAAGAAGTACCGGTCCACGTGCGTCGGGGCCACCAGCGTGGAGCGGGCGCGCTCGCGCAGCCGCAGCGAGGTGGGCGCGCGCACCGCGAAGTCCTCGGCGAACCGCTCCTCCACCTCGGCGCTCGTGTAGGGCGAGTAGCGGTCGGTGAACCTGCGCGCGTTCGCCCAGATGTCGATGTCCGGGTCGATCTGGCCCGCGAAGCCCTCGCAGGACAGGAACACCAGCTCGACCTTGGTGAACGTGGTGGTGTACCGGCAGCCGTGCGCGCGCAGCACCTCGTTGACGTCGGCGAAGTACGCGACGGTGGACCACCGGCTGGCGCTGGTGTCGAAGTGGTGGCGCAGCACCTCGGCCATCCGCCGCTCGTACCCGGCGCGCCGGGCCGCGAGGTCGGGGCCGACGTGCACGAAGTGCCGGGTGAAGCGGTCGACGGCGAGCGCCCACTCCTTGCGGGTGCAGGCGTAGTAGAACGAGGACAGGCCCCACTTCTCGTCCTCGGTCAGCTCGGCGGTGACGCCGTAGTCGAGCAGCACCAGCTCGCCGGACGGGGTGAACAGCACGTTGCCGGGGTGCGGGTCGCCGTGGCTGAGGCCGTGCATGTACAGCATGGTGTAGACGGCGTCCTGCAGGCGGCGGGCGAGCTGGGCGCGCGGCAGGTCGACCAGGTGCGCGTCGCGGCCGGGGATGCCGTCGACGTGCTCCATCACGAGCACCCGCGCGGTCACCAGCTCCGGCACCACCTCGGGCACGCGCACGTGCGGGTGCCCGGCGAAGTCGGCGCGCACCCGCTGCTGCTGGCGGGCCTCGCGGCGCATGTCGGCCTGCGGCAGCAGCAGGCGGGCGACCTCGTCGAAGCGGTGCGGCAGGTCCAGGTGGCGCAGGCGCGGCACGAGCAGGTGGGCGGCGCGCACGAGCGAGCCGAGCGCGCGCAGGCTGCGCAGGATCTCCTCGGGCACCCCGTCCTTGACCAGCTTGACGGCGACCTTGCGGCCGTCGTGCAGGTGCGCGACGTGCACCTGGGCGACGGAGGCGCTGGCGATGGGGCGCGGGTCGAGGTCGCGGAACACCTCGTCGAGCCTGCCGCCGAGCTCGCGCTCCAGCGCGCGGCGGGTGGGGCCGGGCGGCATGTGCGGGGCGCGGTCCTGCAGGGCCCGCAGGGTGTCGGTCCACTCCGGGGGCAGCAGGTCGGAGCGGGTGGCGGCGATCTGGCCGAGCTTGATGTAGATCGGCCCCATGCGCACCAGGAACGCCAGCGCGGCCCGCGCCCTGCGCCGCTGCCCGTCGGGACCGCCCCGGCCCCGGCCGCGGTCGCGCAGCCAGGGCAGGAGCAGGTGGCGGGCGGCCTCCAGCGCGAGGGCCGCGACCGCTCTGGCGAGGTGTGCGAGCACGACCGCCTCCGATCTCACAGCACGAAGGTGAAGGCGCCGAAGGACATCCCGGCGCTGCCGACCCAGCCGACCGCGCGCTGCCCCGGCGTGAGCAGGCCCGCCTCGATCCCCGAGGCCATCGCGGTGGGCACCGAGGCGGACACGACGTTGCCGGTGCGCGGGTAGACGTGGTGCGCCACCGGGCCCAGGCCCGCCTCGTCCGCCAGGCCCTGCCAGTAGCTGCTGCTGGAGGCGTGCGTGAACAGCGCGTCCACCCGCTCGGGCGGCACGTCCAGCGCGGCGAGCGCGGCCAGCGCCTCGTCCCGGCCGCGCGCGTGCATCTCCAGCCCGAAGGAGGTGAACACGCCGACCCCGTTGCGGGCCTCCTTGCCGGTGGGGTCGCAGAAGTCCCGGTAGTTGTGCAGGGTGACGTTGCACAGCGGCGCGAGGTCCGGGCGCGAGCGGAAGCTGAACCGCCACGGCTCGCCGTCCTCGGCGGTGAGCACGGTCGCGGTGGCGGCCTCGCCGAGGGTGCAGGCGGCGAACGTGGACGCCAGCGCCTTCGCCCGCGGCAGCCGGAACGCGCCGGGCACCACGGCCCCGCCGGGTCTCATGCTGAACTCGGCGTTGACGACCAGCGCCGTCCGGTGGTGGCCCGCCAGGAACAGCGACTCGACCACCTGGACGGCCCTGGTCCAGCTCATGCACGCGTCGAGCAGGTCGAAGCAGTGCGCGCGGTCCGCGCCGAGGGCGGCGGCGGCGTGGTAGGCGCCCGCCGGTTCCAGGAAGCCCCGGCCGACCCCGGTGTACACCAGCAGGTCCACCTGGGCCGGTTCCAGCGCGGCCCGGCGCAGCGCGGTGCGGGCGGCGGCGCGCAGCAGGTCGACGGGCCGCTCGCCGGTGTCGAGCCAGCGGCGGGTGCGCGAGCCGGTGTGCCGCAGGTAGGTGTCGACCCGGCGCAGCAGGGCGTCCAGGTCCCCGGTGAAGGAGTCGGCGCTGTGCTCGGCGATCAGCGCGACGACGTCGGCGTTGCCGACCTCGCGCGAGGGCAGTTCGGCGGCGACCGCCCGCAGCCTCACCGCGCGCCCCCGCCGGTCGGGGTGAGGACGATCCGGGCGCCGCGCGCGGGGGCGCTGGTGACCAGCCGGGAGGCTGGGCGCTCGGGGCGGCGCCGGTCGGCGGTCAGCGCGTGGCGGGCGAGCAGGACCCGGAGCACCTCCACCGCCTCCAGCACCGCCAGGTTCGCCCCCACGCAGCGCCGGACGCCGTTGCCGAACGGCATCCAGGTGTGCGCGGGCACCGCCCCCTGCTCCAGGAACCGCTCGGGCCGGAACGCGCTCGGGTCGCGGTGGTGCGCGGGGTCGTTGTGCACCACGCCGATGACCGGCATGAGCGTGGCGCCCCTGGGCAGCCGGTACCCGGCCAGCTCGACGTCCTCGGTGAGCGTCCACGGCAGCTCGGAGATCGGGGGGTGCCGCCGCAGCGTCTCCTTGACCACCGCCTCCAGGTGGTCGGTGTCGCCGGACGCGGCGGCCAGCGCGGCGGCGCGGGCCGCGGCGGGGTGGCGGGCCAGCTCGTGCAGCGCCCAGGCCAGGGTGCTGGCGGTGGTCTCGTAGCCCGCGATGACGAGGGTGACGACGTGGTCGCGCAGCTCCTGCGGGCTCAGCGCCCCCGGCCCGGCCGCGACGAGCAGCCGGGAGAGCAGGTCGGTCCGCTCGGCCAGCCGGGGGTCGGCGCGGCGGTCGGCGGTGATGGCGTGGACGAGCGCGTCGAGGCGGGCCAGGGTCAGCGCGGCCCGGCGCCACCGCCCCCAGCGGCGCAGGACCGGGCTGGGCAGCCCGAGCAGGACGGGAATGTCCACGGCGGGGAGCACGTCGAACAGCTCGCGCAGCCGGGTCAGGCGCGGGTCGTCGTCCGCGCCGAGCACCACGCGCGAGATCACCCGCAGGGCGAGTCGCCGCACCCTCGGGTAGCTGGGGAACGGCGAGCCGACGGGCCAGGTGGCGATCTCGTGCTCGGCGAGCTCGCGGACGGCGTCCCGGTAGCCGCGCACGGCGGGCTTGGTGAACAGCGGCGACAGCAGGGCCCGCGCCCGCCGGTGCTCGTCGCCGTCGACGCTGAGCAGCGAGTGCTCGCCCATGACGGGCTTGAGCGGCAGGTTGCCCTCGCCGCCGTGGAAGCGGGACGGCGGGGAGCCGGTCATCGCCTGGACGTGGGCGGGGTCGTAGAGGAAGACCACGGCGCGCCACGGCCAGATGTCGAGCGCGACGACGTCGCCGTACTTGGCGCGCAGGCGGCGGGCCCAGCGGTCGCGGCGGGTGTAGAGGGCGGTCTGCACCGGCCACGGCAGGCGTGGTCCCGGCGGTGGCGCGCCGCGCGGGGCGTGCGCGTCGATCCCGGTCATGGTCATCGCTGCGGTCCCTCCTGGGGGCGGGGTCAGCCGGGGATGCGGACGGCCTGGCCCGCGTAGGCCAGGCCGGCGCCGAAGCCGATCAGCACGGCCCAGTCGCCCGCCCGGACCCGCCCGTCGGCGACGAGCCGGTCCAGGGCCAGCGGCACGGACGCGGCGCTGGTGTTGCCGGTGGCGCGCACGTCGTCGGCGACCACGACGTGCGCGGGCGGGTCGAGCCGGGCGGTGACGCGCTCGATGAGCTTCCAGTTGGCCTGGTGCGGCACGAGCGCGCCGACGTCGTCCCAGCCGAGGCCGGTGGCGGCGAGGATGCGGCGCACCGCGTCGGGCACGGTGGCGCAGGCCCAGCGGATGACCGCGAGCCCGTCCATGCGCAGCGCGGGCCGGGTGGGCCCGGCCGGTTCGCCGAGCAGCGCGGGCCGCACCTCCAGCGCCGCCGCCCGGTCGCCCTCCGAGCCCCACACCACCGGCCCCACCCCCGGCGGGCCGTCCGTCGCGGTGATCAGCAGCGCGCCCGCCCCGTCCGCGAACACCGGCGCGGTGCCGGGGTCGTCGGGGTCGACGATGTCGAGCATCCGGTCGGCTCCGACCACCAGCGCCGTCGCGCAGTCCCCGGACGCGATGAGGGAGCGGGCCAGGTGCAGGGCGTAGCAGAACCCGGCGCAGGCCACGTTGACGTCGAACGCGGGCGCCCGCAGGCCCAGCGCGGCGGCCACCCTCGGCGCGACCGCAGGGCACGGCCGGGGGTTGGTGGAGGTGGCGACGACGAGCACGTCCACCGCGCTCGCGGGCGTGCCCGCGGCGGCGAGCGCGTCGGTCGCGGCGAGCACGGCCATGGTCTCGACCGACTCGCGAGCCGAGGCCACGCACCGGGTCTCGATCCCGGTGCGCTCCACGACCCACTCGCGGGGGCGCCCGAGCCGGGTGGCGACCTCGCCGGAGTCGACGGGCGCGGGCCGGTGCGCGCCGGTGGCCAGCACCCGGCACGCCCGCGGGCTCACGGCCCGCCCGGTGTGGCGCGGGCGGAGACGAACTCCAGCACCGCGCGCGGGGTGTCGAGCGCGGCGGCCTGCTCGTCGCTGATGTCGATGCGGTAGGTGTCGCCGAGGACGGCGACCATCTCGGCCCTGGACAGCGAGTCGACGTCGAGGTCGTCGAGCGGGGTGTCGAGCAGCTCGTCGGGGAGCAGCACCCGGCGGTCGGGGTCGTCGGGGTGGACGACTCGGGTCAGGACGTCCTCGAGTTCCGCGGGCGACATGGGTGTCTCCGTTCCGCCGGGTTCCCGCGCCGCCGGTCGGGGAGGCTGGTGGGGCGGCGGCTGAGCGGAAGTGTTGGGGCGCGCGCCGGGCCGCCGGAAGCCCGAGGGCCCGCGAACAGCCGGACGTACGAGCGCCGCCATCCCGATGGCCCAAGCCCGTGCTGCTCCGGGTGCCGCGCCGGCCCCCGATCTCACCTGACCAGGTGAGGCCGGTGGTGCGAGGATGCGTGGGCGGCAGCCGCCCGCCCGCCTAGTGCCCCTTGAGGCCCTTCTTGCCGGGCGCCCAGTAGGGGACGCTGCCGATCCGCCGCCCCTGGACGCCCGCGCCCCGGAGCGCCCGGTGCAGGCGCTGGACCGACGAGGCCTTGCCGGTCAGCACGGGGGTGGCGTCCGGGCCGGACCGCTGGGCGGCCAGCACCGCGCGCTCGACCTCGGCCAGGTGGGCGTCACCCGGTTCCCTGGCCACGAGCGCGACGTCGAGCAGCCCGAACCGGCCGAGCACGGCGCGCGACTCCTCGACCGAGCCCACCTCCAGGACGACCCGCACGTCACGCGCCCGGTGAGCCGCGACGGCCGTGCTGAACGACGTCTCGTCCCCGAAGAGGACCAGCGGCCCGCGCGACGCGGGCAGCCGGACGTCCCGGCGCGGCCCCACCACCCTGCAGGGCGTGCCCTCGACCGCCGACGCCGCCCAGTGGGAACCGGGCCCGTTGCCGTGGACGTGCCACAGGATTTCGGCCGTCCCCGTCGCCGGGTCGAGCGCCAGCGGCGTGTAGCAGCGGACCTCCCACGGCCCGAGCAGCGCCTCCCCCACGACGACGACCTGCACCACGTCACCGGGCGCCCAAGCCGCTTTCCGCAGCCCGTCGCCCGCGATCGACACCAGCCGCAGCCCGGCGCCCACCTCCTCGGCGCGGGCGACCTCGGCCTCGTGCGTCGCGAGGTCGAGGAGCAGCGACGTGAAGCGCCCGTGGGCCGTGGTCGTCATGGGAACGACGCTATGAGCCCCGGATTGATCTGTCCAAGACATAGGATGCGGGTTTGTGAGACCTTTGAAGCATCGGTTGTTCCCGTGGAGCTGAGGCACCTGCGCTACTTCGTGGCGATCGCCGAGGAGCAGAGCTTCCGCAGGGCCGCCGAGCGGCTGCACCTCTCCCAGCCGCCGCTGAGCCGCCAGATGAAGGACCTCCAGGAGGAGCTGGGCGTCGCGCTGTTCGAGCAGGCCGGGCGCGGGGTCCGCCTCACCGCCGCCGGGAAGGTGTTCGCGGAGCGGGCGCGCGGGGTGCTGGCGGGCGTCGACGCGGCCGTCGAGGAGGTCAGGGACGTCGCGCGGGGCAGGCGGGGCGCCGTGGCCATCGGCTTCGAGCAGGGCGCCACCTTCACCGGCGCGCTGGCCTCGCTCATGGCCGCGTTCCGCAGGCGCGCCCCGCGCGTCGCCCTCCAGCTCGTGCCGATGGGCGGCGCCGAGCAGTGGGCCGCCCTGCGCGACGGGACGATCGCACTCGCCTGCGGGTCGCACCCGCCCGACGCCGCCGACCTGTCCTGCCTGGAGCTGACCAGCGACCACCTCGGCCTGCTGGTCGCGCTCGACCACCCGCTGGCCTCGCGCGCGGAGGTCCGACTGCGCGACCTGGCGGGTGAGCGGATCGTCCTCGGCCCGCGCGAGGTCGACCCCCGCCTGCACGCCCAGCTCGCCGCCGCCGCGCGGAACGTCGACCTGGGCGCGATCACGGAGGTCGCCGACCTGGAGGTGCTCCTGGCCCTGGTGGCGATCGGCGACGGCGTCACGCTCCTCGCGCGGCGGACGGCGGCCCTCGTCACCCCGGTCACGTCGGTGGTGTGGCTCCCGATCGCCGACCTGGACGTCCGGCTGGCCGACGTGGCCGTCTGGCGCACGCGGGACGCGGACCTGCCCGTGGTGCGCGCCCTGGTCGAGTGCGCCAGGGAGGTCAGGCGTTGTTGACCGGGTCCCCGGCGCGCCAGGCCACCCCCGGCCCCCGGTCGGCCACACCGCGGAACCCCGCTCCCCCACCGCGAAGGCGCTCTCCCCGCTCGCCGACCGGACCACCGCCGAGGCCACCCCGTCCTGGGCGGGCGCGCCCGACCGGCGACGACCGTCACAGGGCCGGGAGCATCCTGGCCTGGTCGGTGGTGGTCCACTCCAGCATCAGCAGGGTCGCGTCGTCCTGCAGCTCGCCGCCCTGGTGGTCGAGCACCGCGCGCACCACGCGGCGCAGGGTCTCCGGGGCGGGCAGGCCGGCGTGCTCGTGGCGTTCGGTCAGGTCGACCAGGCGGTCCAGGCCGAACGTGGTCCCCGCGGCGTCGCGGGCCTCCACGACGCCGTCGCTGTAGAACAGCACCCGGTCGCCGGGCTGGAGCTGCTCGTGCAGCACCGGTGGCGCGGCCTGCTGGAAGTCCGCCAGCCCCAGCGGGGTGCGGCCGGGCTCGTCCAGCAGGCGCACGCCCCTGCCCTGGCGCAGCACCACGGGCGGCGGGTGCCCGGCGTTGAGGTAGTCCAGCCTGCCGCTGTCCAGGTCCAGGCTCGCCAGGAACGCGGTGGCGTAGACCAGCGTTCCGCTCCGGCGGTGCGCGGTGATCGTCTCGTCGGCCAGAGCGGCGGCGGCCACCAGGTCGGCTCCGGCGCGGCGGGCGTTGCGGGTGGCGGCCAGCGCCAGGGAGGTGATCAGCCCGGCCGGCAGGTCGTGGCCCATCGCGTCGAAGATCGCGACGTGGGCGAGGCCGTCGTCGACCGCGTAGTCGTAGCCGTCGCCGCCGACCCGGTCGTACGGCTCCATCGCCGCGGCGATCACGGCCCGGTCGCAGGCGAACGCGGTCGGCGGGAGCAGCTGCCACAGGAGTTCGGAGGCCACCGACAGGGGCTTGGTGCGGCGCACGCGGTGGAACAGGTCGCCGTAGGCCTGCTTGCCCACCACCAGGTGCGCGATCAGACCGGCCAGCGTCCAGCAGCGCTCGCGCAGGGCCGGGTCGTGCGGGTCGGCGCCCGCGGGCAGCGCCATCCGGGCCGCGCCCAGGCGTTCGGTGCCGTCGAGCACCGGCACCCACAGCACCGCCGCGCCGTCCTCGGCCGCCACGACGATCTCCAAGCGGGCGAACGCGCGCCCGGCCGCGGTGGCCTGCACCGACAGCGCGGGCTCCCCCGCCCGGCGGACGGGGCGCAGTTCGCGCTGGCCCAGGTCGACCAGGTAGAGCTCCACCGCCATCGCCAGCGGCGCCACCGCCAGGTCCACGATGTCCGCGACCTGGTCGGGGGTGGCCAGGTGCGCGCGGTTGAGCACCTCGGTGAGCGCCACCTGCCAGACCGCGTCCTCTTCCCGCACCCCGGAAGGGTAAGCGATCGCTCCCCCGCGCCGGGCGGGGCGGCGGCGGGTCCGGGGACCCGCCGCCGCTGTCGGGTCGGGCTAGGGCACCCACTTCCCCTTCCCCGGCGGGTTGCCCGGCAGTTCGGTGGTGTCCAGCCAGCTGCTCTGCGAGTTGGGCATCCCGAAACCGGGCTGCTTGATCAGCTGGAGGTTGATCGGACGCCCGCTCTCCACCGCGGCGGCGAAGCTGTGGTGGCCGTCGCCGTTGAGCTTGAGCTTGTCGGAGCCCTTCGGGTAGTAGACGCCGATGTCGATCGGCTTGTCCATCAGCCCGTTCGCGCGCCAGTCCGCGATCTTGTTGTCGATCGCGCCCCGGAAGACGTGCTCCTGCATGGGGGTCACGTGGTCGAAGCGGCTGCCGCCGATCCGCTGCGGCGGGGGGTTGTAGGAGAACTCGCCCTCCACCCTGCGGCCCGCGCCGGGGCGGGGCGGGGCGAAGCCGTCCCTGCCGGGCGGCGGGGTCGGCGACGGGTTGCCCGAGGTTCCCGGCCGGCCGCCGGGCGAGCTGTTCGACGGACCGCCGTTGTTCGACGGCCCCTGGTTGCCCTGGGGCCGCGACATGTCCGGCTTCGGCCTGGTCGGCCTCGGCGGCGGGGCGGGCTTGTCCAGCTTCGGCTTCTTGTCCCTCGGCGGCACCGGCGGCGGCGCGGGCTTGGTCGAGCTGCCGCCGGTGTTGCCCGCGTTGTGCCCGCCGCCGGGCGGCTGCGGGGCCTTGCCGCCCGTGCCGCCCGCCGAGGACGACGAGGTGGTGCCGCAGTTCATCAACCCCAGCGCGTCGAACTCCGCGTACGGGTCGAGCACGTACGCGTAGGGGTCCGGCCCCGGTTCCAGCCCCAGCGGGTCCTGGCTCAGGTAGCGCGCGGTCACCGGGTCGTAGTAGCGGAACACGTTGTAGTGCAAGCCGGTCTCGGCGTCCGCGTACTGGCCGGGGAAGCGCAGCGGTGACGGCGCGGGCGTCAGCTCCCTGCCGTGCGCGGTGCGCCTGCTGCTCCACACCGGGGCGCCCCGCTCGTCCAGCAGGTCGGTCGGCGTGCCGATCGCGTCGGTGACGAACGTGCGGAACCGCGCCCCCCGCTCGTCCTGCTCGCGCTGCACGACCGGCGTGCTCGTGCCCGGCAGGTGGTCCCAGGTGGTGGTGCGGCCCGGCGCGGCCTCCTCGACGAGGGTGGTCCCGTCCCAGGTGTAGAGCGTTGTGGCGGTGGACCCGTCCGCGCCGTGCCTGGTCTTGGCGGTGCGCCTGCCGAGCGGGTCGTAGCGGTAGCGCCACACCGCGCCGTCCGGCGTCGCCACCGCGACGAGGCGGTCGCCGGACCAGGTGCAGGTGAGCGCGAACGCCCCGGCGCGCTGGGCGACGCGCCTGCCGCGCGCGTCCTCCTCGGCCGCGAACCCGGCGGGCGGGAGCAGCGCGCCGCCGACGTCGTAGCGGTGCTCCTCGCGCCCCTGCGGCGAGACGACCCCGACGACCCGCCCCGCCGCGTCGCGCGCCAGCGAGGTGATGCCGGTGGCGTCGTCGTGCAGCGTCGCGAGCGCCCCGTCCGCGCGGTGGTCGAACGAGCGCCGCAGCACCGGGACCCCGCCGGTGGTGACGGTCTGCCGGGTGAGCGCGCCGCCGCCGTCGAAGCCCTGGTCGAGCCGCGCGGCTCCGTCGTCGCGGCTGACCACGCGGGAGCGCTCGTCGTGGCGGTACACCACCGCGCGGGCCCCGGCGACGAGACCGACCGGGCGGTCCAGGTCGTCGAAGAACCAGGCGCTCTCGACGCCGCCGGGCGTGCGGCGCACGACGTGGTCCGAGTCGGAGTACTCGAACAGCACGCTGCGCCCGTCCACGGTCTCCCGCACGACGCGGCCCCACTCGTCCCGCTCGAACTCCACGGTGGACTCGGCGTTCTCCGCCCGCACCAGGTTGCCCACCGGGTCGTACCGGTAGGTGGTGACGCCCTCCGGGGCGCGCACCTGCACCAGGTTGCCGATCGCGTCGTGGTGGTAGGTGGTCACGAGCCCGGCCGGGTCGGTGGCGCGGACCAGCTGACCGGCCGCGTCGTAGCCGTAGGAGTGGGTGCGGCCCGCGTAGTCGGTCTGCGCCCGCACGCGGCCGAGCTGGTCGCGCAGGAAGGTCCAGGTGCGGCCGTGGGCGTTGGTCACCGAGGTCAGGCGCAGCTCGGTGTCGTAGCCGTACGCCGTGCGCGCGCCGGACGGGTCGGTGACCGCCGTCAGCAGGTCGAACGGCCCGTGCTCGCGGCGGGTGGCGCGGCCGAGCTCGTCGACGTGCTCGACCTCGTTGCCCTCCCCGTCGTAGCGCCAGGAGGCGCGCTCCCCGCCCGGCCCGACCCGCGAGGCGGGGCGGCCCTCGACGGTCCAGCCGAGCGCGACCCGCCCGCCCGCGCCGGGCGCGGTCCTGGGCCTGCCGAACTGGTCGCGCTCCACGCCCTCGGGCTCGGGCTCGCCGACCGGGCCGCCCGCGGCCGAGATCGGCGTGGCCACGCCGACCGGGGTGGTGCGCGGGTCCGGCGCGCCGTCCTCGTAGGTGCGGCGCCAGGTGCGCTCCGCGCCGTGGACGGTGACCGTGGCGGCGGCGCCCACCTCGCCCTGGAACAGCAGGGTGGAGCCGTCGGGCCTGCGCACCTCGGTGAGCGCGCCGTCCTCGTCGTAGCCGTAGCCGGTGGTGCGGCCCAGCGGGTCGGTGCGGGAGAGCAGCCGGTCGTGGCGGTCCCACTCGGACAGCGTCACACCGCCCAGCGGGTCGACCTCGCGCACGACCTGGCGCGCGCCGTTGAGGTGGAACTCGGTGACGTTGCCGAGCGAGTCGGTGTGCCGCGTGACGTGGTCGCCGTACTCGAAGGAGCCGTTGAGGAAACCGCCGTCGCCGGTGGTGCGCGCGCACCGGCCGAGCTCGTCGTAGGCGTACCGGTAGCGGACGTCGTTGCGGTCCTGCCAGGAGGTGAGGCGACCGGCCCCGTCGTGCTCGAACCGCCGCGACCGGCCGGAGGAGTTGGTCACCGCGACCAGGTGCCCCTCGGGGCCGTAGTCGAAGCGCAGCACCGGGACGTCGGGCTGGCCGTCGCCGGGCACGGCGATCTCGACCACGCGGCCCCGCAGGGCGCGCAGCGCGACGCGCACCCCGTCGTCCCGGCGCAGCAGGCTCGGCGCGCCGGAGTCGTCGTAGAACACCTCGACGCGCTGCTCGCCCTCGAAGGCGCGCAGCGGGATCACGCGGCCGGCGCCGGAGAACTCGAGCACGGCGTCGTCGGTGACGAGGGTGTACGCGTCGCCGTCGCGGGTGAGCGGCCAGCGCGCGCCCTCCAGGGGCAGCTGCGGGCCGTCGCCGCGCGGGTAGACCAGGATCGTGCCGTCGGGCGGGAAGTAGCAGACGTGCTCGTCGTCCACCTCCAGCCTCTGGTCCACTGTGGACGACCAGGAGACGCCGAACCAGTGGCCCGCGCGGTAGCTCGACACGTGGGTGCGGGTGAGCGCGAGCGCGCCGAGCCGGAGGTCGTGCTGCTCCAGGACGACCTCGCCGCTGGCGACGTCGACCGGGTCGCTCTTGCAGGTGCGGTCGTCGGGCCTCTGCGAGGTGTCGCGCGGGTTGTCGGGCTTGTTCGGGTTGCCCCTGGTGGAGGAGGGGCCGGTGTCGCCGCCCCGGTTGCCGGTCGGCCCGCCGCTGCCGCCGCTGCCGTTGTTCCCGCCTCTCCCGTTGTTCCCGCCACCCGGCCTGCCGCCGTTGCCGCCTCCGGGCCTCGGTCCGCCTCCCGCTCCGGAGGTCGACGTGGCGCCGCCGCTGCCGGGCCCGTCGCCGCCGCGCGAGGTCGGCGGCGGCCCGTCGCTCCGGTTCGGCCCACCACCTCCCGCCCCCGAGGTCGACGTCGTGCCGTCGCCGCCCGGCTTGTCGCTGCGGTTGACCGGCGGCGGCGGGTCGTTCGGCTTCGGCTTGGGGCCGCCCTTGCCGGGCTTGATCCTGCGCAGCGCGCCCGCGGCCTCGTCGAAGACCGAACCGGCCCGCTTGAGCAGCGGGGCCAGCGCCTTGAGGGCCTTGACCACGCGGCTGGTCAGCTTGGCGATCAGCGCGACGGTCTGGGCGACCCGCGCGACCACCTGCGGCACCACCCAGAGCAGGCCGATGCCGAGGGTGAGCAGCACCTGCAGCGCCCAGCTGATCAGGTGGCCGACCACCTCGGCGATGACGTCGCGCACCGTGGTGCGCACGGCGGCGACGACCTCGCCCGCCGTCCTGACCCCGCTCGACGCGCCCGCCGCGCCGTGCTCGGCGGCGCTGATCAGCGCGGCCAGGTCGGTGGCCCGCTGCCGGTAGGCGTCACCGGCCTCGCCGGTCCAGCCCGCCGTGTCCGCGATGACCATCGCGGACAGGTCGCCGGACACCGCGGCCAGCTCGGTGGCGACGTTCTGCCAGGTGTCGGCGTGCGCGGTGATCTCGTCCGGGTTGCCCGCGAGGGCGTCCAGCGCGTCCTTGAGCGGGCCGACGTGCTCCAGCAGCCAGCCGACGCCAGCGGCGAGGATCGCGCCGAACGGGTCCAGCGCCGCGCCGAGCGCGCTGAGGGCGACGTCGACGGCGCCGAGCGCGGCGGACGCCCAGTCGCCGCTCTCGATGGCCTTGCGCAGCTCGACGCCGCTCTCGGCGAGGTGGATGCCGGAGTAGGCGGTGGTGGAGTCCTTCGGCGGGGCCACCAGCGGGTTCACCACGGCTCGTTCCCCTCGTCGTCAGCCTGCGCCCGCCCCGGACGGGGCGCCAGGGGCGGGGACGCGCCGGGCGGGTTCGCGGCCGGTCGGGGCGGGACGTCCTCGTCGTCGTCCCGAGGCGCGCGCGAGAGGTCGTCCTCGTCCTCGTACGGGTCGGGCTCGTCGTCCTCCACGGCGGGGAAGCGCGTCCGCAGCTCCTCCACCAGCATCGAGCGGGTCTCCGGGGCCTCGTCGCCGAGCCCGGCGTCCACCACCTCGCAGACCTGGTCGGCGATGCCCGCCTGGGCGCGGCGCATCGTGTCGAGCACGAGCGCCGACAGGCCGTCCGGCGGGAGGGCGCGCGAGCGCTCCCCGAGCACCAGGTCGGTGACCACGCCGTCCGGCCGCACGGTCACCCGGACCGCGCCGTCCCGGCTGGTCGCGGTCAGCCGCAGCTCCTGGGCGGTCTCGCCGACCTGCCGGTACCGCTCGGCCTTGGCCTGCGCCTCCCGCGCCCACGCGGCGATCCGCGCCTCGGCGTCCTCCGCCCCGCCGACCAGCCCGGCGGACAACCTCGTCGGGTCCCCGCTCACGCGCCACCGCCCAGGGAGGTGCGCTCGATGCCCTGGAAGGCGTCGGCGTGGGCGCTCTCCTGCTCGTCGTAGTCGCGCGCGGTGGTGCGCACGTTGTCGGCCGTCGTCGTGACGCCCTCGACCGCCGCGTCCAGCGCGTCGGCCGCGCTCCGCTCCACCGGGTCCACGACCGCGGGCAGGAACGAGCACAGCAGCCCGTACGAGTCGTCGGACATGCTCGCGATGCGAGCCGCGTCGACCGCCGTGCGCAACCTGTCGACCAGGCCGTCCAGATGACTTCCGTGCGCCCGGAGCTCCTCCGGAGCGACGTCGTACCCGCCTGTCACGATCTTCCACCCCTGAACTGGAAACGGCGCGCGCCACCTCGTTCCCCCGTGGTGGTCCGCGCGCTGCGTGCTGATGTGGTGGGCGACTGTAGCGGTGTTCGGCGGGGGAACAAGATCGGGGGGTGATGGGAAATATTCTTGCCGGCAGCGAATACGGGCATTTTCCCACGGGTTTCAGGCAAGCGCTTTCAGTCCACTGTGGAGGGATGGGGATGGTTTCGGCGGCGGTGGATCGGGTAGTCGCTCGGGTCGGCTTAACGAGGGGGTGGCGCCGGTGCCGGGGTTGTGGGTGGCGGGCGGGTGGGGGTTGCTGGCCGGGTCGGCGCTGCTGCTGGGGGCGCTGGTCGGGTACCTGGCGCGGGTCCCGGCGGCGGTGGTGGCCGGGGTGATGGCCTTCGGCAGCGGGGTGCTGCTGTCGGCGGTGTCGTTCGAGCTGGTCGCCGAGGCGCACGAGCGGGGCGGGTTGGCCGCGACCGCGGCGGGGACGGCGGTGGGCGCGGTGGTCTACACGCTGGCCAACGTGGTGCTGGCCGGGCGCGGGGCCCGGCACCGCAAGCGCTCGGGCGGGCAGCAGCCCTCGGAGGACGAGCAGGCCGGGTCCGGCGGGGCGATCGCGCTGGGCGCGCTGCTGGACGGGGTGCCGGAGTCGATCGTGATCGGCACGAGCCTGCTCGGCGGCGGGTCGGTGAGCGCGGCCACGGTGGCGGCGGTGTTCATCAGCAACGTCCCGGAGGGCTTGTCGAGCGCCTCCGGGATGCGCAGGGCCGGGCGCGGTCCCCGGTACGTGTTCGCGCTGTGGGGCGGGATCGCGC
Organism: Actinosynnema pretiosum; assembly: GCF_002354875.1. Lineage (GTDB taxonomy): Bacteria > Actinomycetota > Actinomycetes > Mycobacteriales > Pseudonocardiaceae > Actinosynnema > Actinosynnema auranticum. The sequence goes on along the minus strand of NZ_CP023445.1, from coordinate 3,673,561 downwards.
TGATCAGCGCTCTGGCCGCGATGCTCGGCCACGGGGTGCTGGGCGGCGCCTCACCGCAGGTGCTGGCCGGGATCACCGCGCTGGCGGGCGGGGCGATCCTCGCGATGGTGGCCGACACGATGATCCCCGAGGCGTTCGAGGACGCCAGGCTGTGGAGCGGCTTGATCACCGTCGCGGGGTTCCTGACCGCCTTCGCCCTGTCCCGGCTCTGACCTCCGACGCGGTCGATCACGCTCCGCCGGGCCGAGCGACGACCTCGAGCAGTTCCGCAGAGGCGCGATCTGCGCATGGCAACGCTTTCCGCCTCTTCCGGGGAACTGTCCCAGGGGTGATCAGAGCGGTCGCGGTGGACGACGAGGCGCGGGTGACCGGCGGGAGGGCCGTCCACCCGGACCTCGGCGGTTCGCGCTCGTCAGCGCGCGGGACTCCACCACGGTCAGCCCCGTGTCAAAGAACTGCGGGTCCTCCTCGTCCAGGCCCATCCCCGACGACTGGCTGGTGGCGCCCACCGCGCCACACCCCGGCGATCCACCCCGGCGATCCGCTCCGGCGTGAACAGCGCCTTCCCCGCGCAGGGGACGTCGCCGCGCCTGATCGGCCTGCCCCCTTCTCCGGCTACCCCCGCGCGCTCGACAGCACCGTCGCGGCCAGGTCGAGCACCCGGTCGACGTCGTCGGCGAGGTGCATCAGGTCCACCAGGACGTGGCGGACCTCGGACTCCGCCTCCACGCGCTTGATCAGCTCGACCACCTCCGCCACGGCGGTGTCGGAGCGGACCGACGGGTAGACGCGCAGGATCACGTCCAGCTCGTCCGGGTCGCGGCCCGCTTCCGCCGCCATGGCGCGGATCAGCGCCCAGGGCTTGGTCACCGCCGCCTCGATGTCCGTGCTGCGGGGCGGGACCAGTGCCGGGAGCCAGCCGTCCGCGCGGGTCGCGACGCGGCGCATGGCCGCGGGCGCGAACGCCGCCAGGTAGACCGGCGGGCGGCGGGTCGGCTTCAGGGCGGCGCGGGTGGCGGGGAGGGTCCAGTGCTTTCCCCGGTGTTCGGCGGGATCCGCCGTCCACAGCTGGTCGAGCACGTCCAGGGTCTCGTCCAGGCGGGAGCCGCGCTCGGACATCGGGACGTTCACCGCCTCGAACTCGTCCGGGGACCAGCCGACGCCGAAGCCGGGCGCCAGGCGGCCCCCGCTGAGCACGTCGAGCGTGGTGAGCGCGCGGGCGAGCAGCGCGGGCGGGTACCAGGGGGCGTTGAGGACGTTGCTGCCGATGAGGACCCGCTCGGTCGCGGTGGCGGCCACGGCCAGCAGGACGAACGGGTCCAGGACGGCGCGGAACTCCTCGGGGAAGCCCTCGCCGCCGTTGTGGCCGACGGTGGGGTTGACCGGGGACAGCAGGCGGTCGATCACCCAGAGGCTGTCGGCTCCCAGCTGTTCGAGCTCGCGAGCGCACCTCGCCGCCTGCGGGGCCTGCCAGGCGACGTTTCCGGCTTGGGGCAGCGTGAACCCGATTTTCACCTCGCCCCCACGACGGAGTCGCGCACGTAGTCGCGCAGGGTGCGGGGCGCGCGGCCGAGCAGCTCGGTCATGGTGTCGACCTCGGCGGGGTCGGTCGGGATCGGCGCGGAGCTCAGGAGTTCGAAGCTGCGGATCCAGTCCGCGAGCTTGCGGCCGGACAGCCTGCGCGCGAACGCCTGGCGCCACTCGGGGTCGTCGCCGGTGTAGACGACCTCGCGGCCGAGCTCCTCGGCCCAGATCCGGGCGCTCTGCTCGCCGTTGAGCGACTCGGGCCCGAGGAGCTGGTGGGAGCCCGCGGCGAAGTCCGCGTCGGTCAGCGCGGTGGTGATCACCTCGGCGGCGTCGCGCAGGTCGATCCGGTTGACGCCACCGGGGTGCAGCGGCGTCGGGAAGACGCCCGCCTCGATGTCGGCGCGGAAGACCTCGTCGTTCTGGTCGAAGTTGGTGAGGCTGAACATCGCGGGCCGGGTGTCCGTGCGCGCCAGGAACGCCGCCAGCCTGAGCTTCGGGGCGTAGGCCGGGATCGCGCGGCTCGCGGCCTCGCGCGCGGCGTCGTCCTCGACGTGGAAGCCGCCGAACACCAGGCGGGCGCCCGCGCGCTGGGCCTCCTCGCCGAAGAGGGTGGCGATCTCGACCTCGTTGCTCTCGTGCGGTGACACGTAGAACGCCGAGTCGACACCGCGCAGCGCGGCTCGGACGGCCTCGCGGTCGGCGAGGTCGCCCTGCACGGGCTCGACCGCGCCGGGCAGGTCCGCCCGCGCCCGGTCGCGCACCAGCGCCCGCACGTCCACGCCCCGGCGCACGGCCTCGCGCAGCACCAGGCCGCCCACGGTTCCCGTCGCGCCGATGATCAGGGTCTTGGTCATGTCCCACTCCGTTGACTTGAAGTCAATGACTCTTAATCAAGGAGTACCGCTTCGCTGACTTCGAGTCAATGAGCTGTTAGCGTGGGACCATGACCCGCGCCGCCACCGCCGCCGCCACCAGGGAGAAGGTCCTGGAGGCGGCCCGCGAGCTGTTCACCACGTCGAGGTACGAGGACGTGAAGGCGGCCGACATCGCCCGAGCGGCGGGCGTCGCGCACGGCCTGGTGTTCCACCACTTCGGCAGCAAGCAGGGGCTCTACGGCGAGGTCCTGTGCACGATCGGCCGCGAGGTGCTGGACCTGCACGTCAACGACCCGGCCGTGCCGCTGGGCAGGCGGATCCGCCGGTCGCACGCGGCCCACCTGTCCTACCTCGCGGCGCACCGCGACCTGGCGCTGAACCTGGTGCTGCAACCGTGGGGCGTGGTGGAGTCGTTCGACCGCGTGCGCGACGACGGCAACCGAAACCTGGCGGAGAACCTGGGGCTGGACTTCGGGCTGCCCGCGGTGCGGGCCGCGCTGCGGATGCACACGAAAGCGGCCGACCAGCTCGCGCGCGACCACCTGCTGGGCGAGCACCCGTTCGACCAGGAGACGGTGGTGGAGATGCTGATGGCGGTGCTGGCGGGGGTGCTGCGGGCGGCGCGGGTCGCGGAGCCGTCGTTGGAGGTGGACCGGGCGCTCAGGGAGCTGGCGCGGCCGTAGTCGCGGCGGCTGCCGCCAGTGGGGCGCCACCGCGCGCGCCCGGCCGCCAGCGGCGGGGCCACTCGTCGACCTCCCCGGCCTCCCGCGTGCCCAGCGCCCGGAAGACCTCCGCCGCCGCGCGCCAGTGCGCGGCGGCGGCGGCCGGGTCGCCCGCGCACGCGTGGACCGCGCCCAGGTCGCGCCGGGTGCGGGCCTGCCACAGCCGGTGCTCCAGCTCGGTCCACGTCGTCAGGGCGCCGGTCAGCTCCCGCAGCGCCTCCGGCAGGCGGCCTGCCGCCAGGTGGAGTTCGCCGAGCGTGCGCTGCACCAGCGCCGCGCCCAGGCGGTCGCCGTGCTCGGCGCAGACCCTTCGGGCGCGCAGCAGGGGTCGCAGGGCGCGTTCGGGGTGGCCGGTGCGGATCCAGACCTTGGCGAGGGCCTGCGCGGTGTACGACGACAGCAGTTGTTCGCCGGACGCCAGCGCCAGGCGGTGCGCCCGCTCGCTCCACCCGGCCGCCTCGGCCAGGTCGCCGCGCGCCCGGTGCACCAGACCGATGCCCCGCACCGCGATCGCCTCCCCCGCGCGGTGCCCGAGGGCGCGGTAGCGGTCGACCGCCGCGCGCAGGTGGGTCAGTGCCCGCTCGTCCAGGCCGCGCTCGCGGTAGGCGTAGCCGAGGCCGTAGTGGGCGTTGGCGCCGCCCTCCGCCAACCCCAGGCGGTCGAACTCGGCCAGCTGCTCCGACAGGAGCGGGATGGATCTGCCGTGGTCGCCCAACTCCCGGTGGACGGTGGCCAGCCCCGTGGCGGCCGAGGCCGCGCCCGCGGCGTCGCCCAGTTCCAGGAACAGCACCCGCGCGCGCTCGAACAGGTCGGCGGACTCGGTGAAGCGGTCCTGCGCGTACCGCAGCTGGGCGCGGCCGTAGCAGGTTCCGGCCAGCACGCCCCGCTCACCGGCCGCCGTCGCCGCCGCGGCCACCGCGTCGCGGACGCGCTCCCAGCCGGCGAAGTCGTTGGTCTTGGCGAACGAGGCGAACACCAGCGCGTCGGCCAGCGCCGCCGCCTGCCGCACCAGCCCCCGTCGTGCGGCCACCTCCACCAGCACGACCAGCGTCGGCTCCTCGGCCGCCAGGTCGATGGCGACCCCCCGGCAGGCGGGCGGTTCGGGCAGCGGGGTGTCGCGTTCGTGGCGCACCAGGTACGCGCGCCGCGTGTCGTGACCGCGCACCAGGTGCACGGCGGCGGCCAGCACGCGGTCCAGCATCGCGACGGACTCCTCGGGGGGTTCCTCGGCCTGCGCGCGTTCGGCGGCGTAGAGGCGGACGAGGTCGTGGACGCGGTAGCGGGGGTTGGTCCCGTCGCCCGCCGCCGCCTCCACCAGCCTGGCGTCGACCAGGTGCTCCAGGAGGTCGTCGGTGGTGGTGGCGCCGGTTCCCAGCGCGGCGGAGAGGAGCCACGGGGCCAGTTCGCCGACGTCCACCGCGCCGACGGCCCGCAGCGCGCGGCGGGCCTGCCCGGACAGGCCCTGGTAGCCGACGTCGATGCCGGTCCGCACGCGCAGGTCGTCCACCGCCAGCTCGTCCAGGCGCCTGCCGCGGTCGGCCATGCGGGTCACCAGCTTCGCCACCGGCCAGTGCGGGCGGGCGGCCAGGCGGGCGCCGACGATGCGCAGCGCCAGCGGCAGCCCCGCGCACAGCGCGACCAGGCGGGCCGTCGCCTCGGGTTCGGCGGACAGGCGGTCGTGGCCCACCACGCGCTCCAGCAACCGGTGCGCGTCGCGGTCGTCCATCACCCGCAGCTCGACCCGTGACGCGCCCGGCAGCGCGGTCAGCCAGGCGCGGGTGGAGACGAGGAGCGCGCACCCCGGACCGCTGGGCAGCAGGGGGCGCACCTGCTCGGCGCCCGCGGCGTCGTCGAGCACGACCAGGACCCGCCTGTCGTGCGTGATGGCCCGGTAGCGGGCCAGGTCGGCGTCGAAACCGGCGTCGGGGCCGGTCGGGTCGAGCGCCCGCAGCGCGCGGCCGAGCACCTCCGCCGGGGACATGGGGGTGCCGAGCGCGCCGTTCAGGCTCAGGAACAGCGCGCCGTCGGGGTAGTCGGCGCGGACCAGGTTGGCCAGGCGCACGGTGAACGCGGTCTTGCCCACCCCGGCCGGACCGGAGACCACGAGCACCGGGGAGCGGCGCCGCAGGCCGTCGCCCGCCTCGGCCAGCAGGTCCTCGCCGCCGGTGTGGTCGGGCAGGTCGGGCGGCAGCTGGAACACCGGGGCCACCGGGACCGGGCGGGGCGCGCGGTCCACGCCGTCGCGCAGCAGGGCCTCGTGCAGGTGGCGCAGTTCGGGGCCGGGTTCGACGCCCAGCTCGTCGGCGATGCGGGTGCGCGCCCGCGCGTACTGCTCCAGCGCCTCGGCCGACCGGCCGCCGCGCGCCAGCGCCCGCATCAGCACGCCCACCGGTCGCTCCATCAGCGGGTGGCGCTCGACCAGGTCCAGCAGCGGGCCGACCACCGACTCCGGGGAGCCCGCCTCGACGTGCGCGCCCGCCCAGCCGACCAGCGCGTCGACGTGCAGGCGCTGCCACGTCTCGCGCGTGCGGACCGCCCAGTCCCCGGCCAGGTCCGCCAGCGGCGTGCCCCGCCACAGCCGCAGCGCCCGGTCGAACAGCTCGACGCGGTCGGCCACCGGCAGTCCGGCGCGCTCCGCGCGCTTGAGCAGGGCCCGGAACCGCAGGGCGTCGACGTGGTCAGGGGCGAGGTCGAGCAGGTAGCCGCCGGATCGGCGCGGCAGCGGGACCGCCGGGCCCAGCGTCCGCCGCAGGCGGGTGATGTGCACGTAGAGCGCGTCGCGGGCGCGGGCGGGCGGGGTCTCGCCCCAGACGCGGCGCAGCAGGGTGTCCACGGCGACCGGTCTGCCCGCCTCCACCGCCAGCGCGGCCAGCACCGCCCGCTGTCGCGGCTGCACGGGCGCCACCTCGCGGTCGCGCTCCCACACCCCGACCGAGCCCAGCAGCCTGACTTCCATCGCGCCCCCCAGGCACCACTTCCGCGCAGCGGCGTTAAGGATTTCGCAAGACCCCGTGAATGTCTATGTCCGAGGGTGCCTCCACAACGGGGACAAGCACCACGGGGGGAGAACCAGTGCACTTCAGACGCAAGATCGCCACCGCGTTCAGCGCGCTCCTGCTGACCGCGAGCACCGCGCTCGGCGGGGCCGTCGCCCACGCCGACCCGAGCGCGCGGGAGCAGGTCGGAGCGCCGTCGTCGGCCGCGGCGCTGCCGGACCTCGGACCGCAGATCACCAGGGCCGAGGTCCTCGCCCGCGCGCAGCGGTGGGTGGACCAGAGGGTGCCCTACAGCCAGGACCAGGCCAAGGCCGTCGACGACGGCGATGGGCACAAGTACCGCCCGGACTGCTCCGGGTACGTGTCGATGGCCTGGCACCTGCCGAAGAAGTCGGACGGCTGGGACCTCAACACCGGCGACCTGGCCGCGTGGGGCGGGAAGACCTTCCTCAGCAGCTACGACGAGCTCAAGCCGGGCGACGCGCTGCTCAGCAGCGGGCACGTCGTGCTGTTCGACAAGTGGGCCGACGCCGGGCGCACCGAGATGTGGATCTACCAGGAGCGGACCTGGGGCGACGTGGCGCAGCACGTGAAGCGGTCGCGCTCGGGCTACGCGTCCGACGGGTTCCGCGCGCTGCGGTACCTCAACATCGTCGACAGCACGCCGGTCGCGAACGGGGAGACCCAGGTCCGGGGCGACTTCACCGGGGACGGCAAGGACGACCTGGTGATGCTCTACGACTACGGCAACGCCCGCACGGCGGCGTTCGTCGCGCGCTCGACGGGGACCAAGTTCGACTGGCCCGCCTACTGGTGGGACTCCGGCAACGGGACCTGGGAAGCGGGGCGCACCAAGCTGTCGGTCGGGGACGTGGACGACGACGGCAAGGACGACCTCGTCCTGCTCTACGACTACCCCGGCGCCCGGACCGCGGCGTTCGTGGCCCGCTCCACCGGGACGTCCTTCGAGTGGCCCGTGTCGTGGTGGGACTCGGGGGCGGGCGTGTGGGAGGCGGGGCGGAGCCGCCCGGTGGTCGGTGACGTGACCGGGGACGGCAAGGCCGACCTGGTGGTGCTCTACGACTACGGCAACGCCCGCACGGCCGCGTTCGTCGCCCGCTCGACCGGCGCCAAGTTCGACTGGCCCGCCTACTGGTGGGACTCCGGGAACGGGGTGTGGGAGGCCGGGCGCACCAAGCTGTCGGTCGGCGACACCACCGGCGACGGCAAGGCCGACCTGGTGATGCTCTACGACTACGGCAACGCCCGGACGGCGGCGTTCGTCGCGCGGTCGACGGGGACCAAGTTCGACTGGCCCGCCTACTGGTGGGACTCCGGCAACGGGACCTGGGAAGCGGGGCGCAGCAAGTTGTCGGTCGGCGACACGACCGGCGACGGCAAGGCCGACGTGGTGATCCTCTACGACTACCCCGGCGCCCGCACCGCCGCGTTCGTGGCCCGCTCGACCGGCACGTCCTTCGACTGGCCCGCCTACTGGTGGGACTCGGGGGCGGGCGTGTGGGAGGCCGGGCGCACCAAGCTCGTCCTCGGCGACCACACCGGCGACGGCCTGGTCGACGCCACCCTGCTCTACGGCTACCCCGGCGACCGGACCACCGCGTTCGTCGCCCGCTCGACCGGCACGGCCCTGGTGTGGCCGCTGTCGTGGTGGGACTCGGGCGCGGGCGTGTGGGAGTGGGGGCGCTCGCGGATCGCCTGACGCTCATCACAGGGGGGCGGACCGGCGCGTGCCGGTCCGCCCCTTCCCGCGCGGCCGGGGCCACCGGTCAGCGGGGGTCGCCGAACCAGTGGCGCAGCGCCGCGCCGAGGGTGCGGGCGTCGTCGTGACGGCCTGCGGTCCAGCACGTGTAGCCGTCGGGGCGGATGAGCACCGGCGTGACCGCGGTCCCCTCCCCCGCCCGGTCCACCCGGTCCCCCCAGGGGGCTGCCACGTCGGCGAACCGGGTGGTCGGGTCGAGCAGGAGGCCGCGTCCGGAGCGGAGCAGTTCGTGCGAGCGGACCGGGCCGAGGTCGTGGTCCGGGGCGGGGAGGCCGACCAGCGGGTCGGCGCCTGCGTTCGGCATCGGGTAGCGGATCCCCGTGCCCGACAGCACGTCGTCCAGGTGGTGCTGCACCTGCGGCAGGTGCGCCAGGTCGGTGAACAGGTCCCTGGCGGCGATCAGGTCCGGGTCGGCCGCGCCCTCCTGGTCCATGAGCAGGCTCTGCGCCTGGACGTTGCGCAGCACGGCGGCGCCGACCGGGTGGCGTTCGGCGTGGTAGGTGTCGAGCAGGTGCTCCGGGGCCCAGCCGTGCACGGCGCCGGCCAGCTTCCAGCCCAGGTTGACCGCGTCGCCGATGCCGGTGTTCATGCCCTGCGCGCCGATCGGCAGGTGCGCGTGGGCGGCGTCGCCCGCCAGGAGCACGCGGCCGTGGCGGTAGTTCTCGACCTGCCGGGCGGCGTTGGTGATGCGCCTGGCGTAGCGCAGGTCGAGCAGGCGGACCCGGTCGCCGAAGACGGCGCGCAGGCCGTCGCGGATCTCGTCCTCGGTGACGGGGCGCTCGCGCGGCAGGGAACGGCCGGGGCCGCCGAACGAGAGCCGGTGCAGCGGCCGTTCCCGCTGGTCGACGCCCAGCGGGAACACCGACGCCCAGTTGCCGTCGGCGCCCCTGGTGTGGGTGCTGGTGCTGTCGTGGCCCGCCAGCCGGACGTCGGCGGCGACGACGGTGCGCGTGCCGGGACGACCGGGGAACCCGACGGCCAGCAGGGAGCGCACGGTGCTGTGGGCGCCGTCGGCGGCGACCAGGTAGCGGCAGCGCACAGCGGCGCCGCCCGCGAAGGTGGCGGTGACGGACTCCCCGTCCTGGGCGAGGGCGGTCAGCTCGTGCTCGCGCCGGACGTGCACGCCGCGCTCGGCGAGGTGCTGCTCCAGGACGCCCTCGACCACCACCTGCGGGATCGAGCGCCACGGGTGGCGGCGCCGTGCCCCGGTGAGCGGGAGCGCGACGCCCGCGAAGTGGGGGGCGCCGGTCGGGTGGTCACCGGTGGCCAGCAGCGGCTCCAGCAGGCCGCGCTGGTCGAAGACCTCCAGCACGCGGGACTGCACGCCGCCCGCCTTCGACAGGGCGCTGCGCCGCGCCAGCCTGTCGACCAGCAGCACGGGCGCTCCGGCCAGCCGCAGCTCCCCCGCCAGCGCCATGCCGGTCGGACCGGCTCCCACGACGAGCACGTCGACGTCCACGGGTTCTCCCTCAGCGAGTGGGTCAGGACCGGGCAACGCTGCGCGCGTCACGCCGTTCAGACCACAAGCGGGAGCAGGAGTGCCGGTATCCGACGCCGAGTAGGCTTCCAGCGGTGGAATCCGACGCCCTGGACCGGCAGCTCGCGCACGCCCTGCAGGTCGACGGCCGGGCCCCGTTCAGCGCGATCGCCGAGGTGCTCGGCGTCTCCGACCGCACCGTCGCCCGCCGGTACGCCCGGTTGCGCTCGACCGGGGCGCTGCGGGTGGTCGGCGGGGTGGACCCGACCGCGCTGGGCGCGGTGACGTGGTTCCTGCGGGTGCGCTGCGCGCCCGCCGCCGCGCTCCCGGTCGCCGAGGCGCTGGCCCGGCGCGCCGACACGTCCTGGGTGAGCATCGCCTCCGGGGGCGCGGAGATCACCTGCGCGGTGCGCGCCGAGAGCGCGGCCGACAGCGAGTCCCTGCTGCTGGCCAGGCTCCCCCGCACCCCGCGCGTGGAGGGGGTGAGCGCGCACTCGGTGCTGCACGCCTTCTGCGGCGGCCCGGACAGCCTGATCGCCAAGCTCGGGGCGCTGGACGAGGCGCAGGTCGAGCGGTTGCGACCGGCCCCGGCGCCGCGCCGGACCGGGGTGGTGCGGCTGGACGACGGGGATCGCAGGCTGCTGGCCGCGCTCGCCGAGGACGGGCGGACCGGGGTCGAGCGGTTGGCCGGGGTGACCGGCTGGTCGGCGACGACGGTGCGGCGGCGGATGCGCGAGCTGCGCGGGCACGGGGTGCTGCACCTGGACGTCGACGTGGGCGCCGCGCTGCTCGGGGGCGGCGCGCGGACGCTGCTGTGGCTCTCGGTCGCCCCCGCGCGCCTGGAGGAGGCCGGGACGGCGCTGGCCCGGCACCCGGAGATCGCGTTCGCGGCGGCCACCACCGGGCCCGCGAACCTCTGCGCGACCGCGGTGTGCGCGGACCAGCGCGCGCTGTACCGGTACCTGACGACCGGGGTCGCCGCGCTGCCCGCCGTGGCGCACGTCGAGACCGCGCCGGTGATCAAGACCGTGAAGCAGGTGGGCAGGCGGCTGTGACGCCGTGCCGCCGTCGGCGGGCGCACCGACGGCGGCAGGACGGGAACCCTTGGCTCAGAACGAGTTGCCGAACGCGCTCGACAGGTGCTCGCGCGCGTCGCGCAGCGCCCCGTCGATGACGCGGGCCGCCTGCCGGGCCTGCTCCGGCTCGTGGGCGGCCTGCACCTGGAGCCGGAAGCGGGAGGCGCCGGTCGGGGTCACCGGGAACTCCACCATGAACGCCAGCACGCCCCGGTCGAACAGCAGCCGGTTCACCGTCCTGGCCAGCTTCTCGTTGCCGATCAGGACCGGCACGATCGGGCTCGGCGAGCCCATGCACGTCAGGCCGCGCGCGGTCAGCTCGTCGCGCAGGGCGTGGATCGCGGCGAACAGGCGGCCCCGCAGTGCCTCGCCCTCGTCGGTCCGGACGATCTGCGCCGCCTTGAGCACCACCGCCGTCTGCATGGGTGACAGGGCGTTGGAGAAGAAGTGCGACCCGGCGAACATCTTCACGTACTGCTTGACCGCCGGGGACTTCGCGGCCACGAAACCACCGTTGGAGGCGAAGGTCTTGGAGAACGCGCCCATGACCAGGTCGACCTCGCCGAGCATCTTCTGCATCCCCAGCACACCGGTGCCGCCGGGCCCCATCGAGCCCAGGTCGTGCGCCACGTCCACGAGCAGGATCGCGTCGTGCTCGCGGCAGACCTGTTGCAGGGCGACGACGTCCGGCCAGTCGGCGTCCACCGAGAACAGGCCGTCGGTGATGACCATGATGCCGTTGTGGGTGTCGGTGGCGCGGATGCGGGCCAGGTGGGAGCGCACGGACTCGACGTCCAGGTGCGCGTAGCGGGTGATGTTCCTCGTCGCCGCGCGCGCCCCGGACTGGAGGCAGGAGTGGGCGAGGCGGTCGATGAGGACGTGGTCCTCCTGGCGCACCAGCCCGGTGACCGTGCCGAAGCCCGCCGACCAGCCGTTGGAGAACAGGGTGACGTGCTCCAGCCCCACCAGCTCGCCGAGGACGGCCTCCAGCTCGTCGGAGATGCGGGTGTTGCCCAGCACCATGGGCGACCCGGCGCTGTGCGGGCCGAAGTCGCGCATCGCCCGGACCGCCGCCTCCCGGATCTCCGGGTGGGCGTTGAACGACAGGTAGTCCTGGGAGTTGAAGTTGATGCCCTGCGCGGGTTTGCTCAGGTCGTTGGTGATCGTCGCGATCCCGCCGGGCGCGGCCTCCAGGACGCGGGAGTACTGCCAGGTCTCGGTGCGCCTGCGCGCCTCCACCCAGCCGTGGAACTCCTCGGTGCGGTGCAGCAGGTTGGCGCCGACGGGGCGGAAGAAGTCGTAGGCGTTCTTGTCGAGCGCGTAGTCCTCGTCGGGGTCGATCGCGGGCGCGGCGGTGGTCGCGGGCTCCCACATCGGCTCCAGGTCCGCGCGGACCGCCGGGTAGTCCTCGGCGAAGAAGCGGGCCGCCCGGTCGGCGGGGAGCGCGTCCAGCTCCTCCAGGTCCTCCCAGGGGATGTGGGACGCCCAGTTGCGCATCATGTCCGACACCTCGCGCGCCGCCGCGGCGACGGACTTGGCGGCGGTGGTCGGGTCGGCGTCGGCGGTGTCGGCGGCGGTGAGGATCGCGGCGACGAGCTCGCCGTCCTCCCGCTGGTGGGCCGCGGTCCCGGTCATCGGCTCGCCTCCGCTTCCGCGCGCTGGAACGGGTTCCGCTGGTGCTCGCGGTAGGCGGCCTCGAAGTCGGTGAACGCCTCGTGGCCGCGCGAGGACTCCTTGGCGGTGTCGTTGAGCAGGAACACGTTGGAGGGGTCGAAGAACTCCGAGACCGGGGCGACGTCGACGTGGGTGGCGATGAAGCGGTCGATCTCGGTCTGGTTGCCGCGCAGGATCGCGAACAGCTGGAGCTCGTCGTGCCGCAGCGGCTTCATCTCCGCGAGCGTGCACACGTAGTCGTAGTAGGCGGCGGCGGTCTGGCTGCGGCGCTTGGCCGCGTACCCGGCCATGGCGGTGTCCCGGTCGGTCTCGCCGCCCAGCCACCGGCCGACCGCCTCGGCCGCGAGCTCCGCGTCGCGCAGGGCGTGGGTGATGCCGAGCGCGGTGCACTGGTCCTTGAACGACTCGGCGTCGCCCACCAGCAGCCAGCCGGGGCCGTGCAGCCGCCGCAGGAACGCGGCCTGGTCGAGCGTGCCGTAGAAGCGCTCCTCGCGGCGCGCGCCCGCCACGGTGGCCGCGACCTGCTCGCTGATCAGCCCGAGCGCGCGGTGGTAGTTGCCCTCGACGTCGGTCCGGAACCGCGCGGCCCACTCGCTCGGCCCCCAGGTGAGCACCATGGTGCGGCCGTCGTTGGTGGAGGCCATGGCCATGCCGAGCCTGCCGCGCCGGTGGATCTGCGCCTCGGCGTCGGGGATGCCGCTGAAGTAGCTCCAGTAGGCGAAGGTGCAGCGGGGGCGCTCGTCGAACTTCTCCAGCCCGAGGGCGCGCGCGACGAACGAGTTGCGCCCGTCCGCGCCGATCACGACCTGCGCGCGCTCCTCCGAGCCGTCCCGGCCCCGGATGCCGACGACGGTCCCGTCCTCGTCGCGCAGCAGCTCGGTGACGGTGTGCCCCTCGCGGAACTCCACGCCCGCCCGGACCGCGTTGTCCACCAGGATCTTGTCCAACACGTGCCTGCGGACCGAGAAGTACTCCTGGGTGATGCCGCTGTCGTCGTCGTGCAGGAGGCGGAACTGGTTGCGCAGCAGCTCCTCGGGCACGCTGCCGCGCAGGGCGATCCCGTCGTTGACGACGGTGACCGAGGTGTGGGCGGGCGTCACCTCCCGCACCCGGTCCAGCACCCCCAGCCGGTTCAGGTACGAGGCGCCGTGCGGCCAGACGAAGTGCGTGGACAGCACGTCGCTGGGGAACCGGGAGCGGTCGACGACCAGGACCCGCAGACCGCGCCTGGCCAGGTGCGTCCCGACCGCGGCTCCGGCACAGCGACCACCTATTACAATGGCGTTGTACATGCGGGCAACCCAACCGCAGGTGAAAAACCCTGTACAGGACCGTTTGGCCGGTAGCTCCGCGTTTCCGAAGTGGCGGCGGAGCACTTCGGAAAACGCGGCCGGACCGGGTACCGCCTGCGGTTTCGGAGGTGAGCCGTGGTTGATTTCGCACGAAGAGCGGCAGTTTTTGTTGAGATATGCGCATTCACCTGGAAATCGTGTCCGCGGAACAGCGGGTGATCACACCGGGGACCGGTCAGGCGGGGACGCGCAGGGTCCACCGCTGGTCGGCCTGACCGCCGCAGGACCACAGGACGAGCTTGCCGCCGTTGGCGGTGTCGCCGCCCGCGACGCCCAGGCACAGGCCGGACTGGACCCCGGTGATCGTGCCGTCGGCGTTGGCGGTCCACTGCTGGTTGGTGTCGCCGTGGCAGTCCCAGAGCACGACCTGCGTGCCGTTGGCCGTGCCGCGGCCGGAGGCGTCCAGGCACTTGGTCCCGTTGACGAGCTGCCTGGCGGGGTTGAGCGCCCACGACTGGTTCGGCTGGCCGTGGCAGTCCCACAGCTGGAGCTGCGTGCCGTTGGCGGCGGTCGACCCCGGCACGTCGACGCAGCGGCCCGAGGCGGTGTTGACCAGCTGCCCGCCCGGCGAGCCGCCGGGCTCACCGATGCTGCCGGGGATGGCGCGCAGCGCGTTGTGCCAGGTCGCGGCCATCTTGTCGTAGCCGCCCGCCGTGGGGTGGACGCCGTCGATCAGGTCGGCGGTCGTGAGCGCGGAGCGCATGTCGACCAGGTGCACGCGCTTGCCCGCGTCGGCCTTGCCGCGCACGATGCCGGGGATGGCGGCGTTGAAGGTCCGCGCGGCGGCGTCCTGGCCCGCGTTGGCGATCGGGATGATCGTCGCGACGAGCACGTCGGCGTTCGGCGCGGTCGACGTGATGCGGTCGATCAGCGCCGACAGGCGGGAGGGCGCGCCTGCGACGTTCCAGTTCTGGAGGACGTCGTTGGTGCCGATGTGCAGCAGCACGGAGCGCGGGTTGGTGTTGCGCAGCCAGGTGACGACGTTGGCGTCGATCTGGTCGATGCGCCAGCCGGGGTGCCCCTGGTGGTCGTGGTCCCCGAGCGAGGCGGGCCCGTTGAACTGGGAGCCGACGAAGTCGACCCGGTGCCCACCGGAGACGAACCGCTGCCACAGGCCGATCCGGTAGCCGCCGGGCACCTGGGTGCCCTCGGTGATGGAGTCGCCCAGCGGCATGACCCGCGTCCCGCCGTTGGACTCGGCGGAGGCGGGGGCGGCGGGCAGCAGCGCGGCGACGAGCAGGGCCGCGGCGCAGGCGGCGAGTCGGCGGAGGGGGGATCTCATGCGGCTCTCCTCTGGGGGGGCGGAGTGTTTTCCACGCGTGCCGAAGCGCCGACCGGAGTCGCGGGGAGGGCATTGTGGCGCTCAGATTTGGGAGCGCTCCCAGAACTAATCGGGAGCGAGTCTGCTTTCATTTCTCGTTGACAGAACCGAAACTTTCCCTGTTCGGCACCGTAACCGCCGTCCGGGAAGGGCGTCAACACCGGGACCCGTTCAGCGGAACGGCTAAAAACACCCGCTTCCTTTAGCGCCGCTCCCCGCGGACGCCCCCGGTCGGCGCTCACCCGTTGCGCACGAGCCTCCAGCGGTTGTCCGGGGTTCCGTTGTCCGAGTCCTGGACGGCAGGCGCGCCCTGGGCGGCGGAGTTGTTCTCGATCGCCAGGAGCTTGCCGCTGTGGGCGTTGCGGATGCGGTGGGTGCCGTCGCCGTTGTCGAGCAGGGTCCACCTGTGGTCGGCGGTCCCCGTGTCGCCCCACTGCAGGACGCGGGCGCCGTCGGCGGTCGACATGTTCTCCACGCCCAGCACCTTGCCGCTGTGGGCGTTGCGGAAGCGCACGTGGGAGCCGTCCGGGACGAGTTCCCAGTTGTGGTCCGCGGTTCCGGTGTCGCCCCACTGCAGGGCAGGCGCGCCGTCGGCGGTGGACATGTCGCGGACGCCCAGGACCAGGCCGCTGGAGGCGTTGACCAGCCTGTGGGTGGTCGTGCCGCCGCCGGTGCTCCAGTAGACGGAGTAGTTGAAGCCGTGGGCGTCGTGGAACGGGCCGAGGGTGACCGTCGAGCCGCCGGAGCGGGCGGTGAAGGCGAGCGCGGACGTGCTGGTGCGGGTGATCGAGGCGACGTCGAGCGCGGGCAGCGCGGACAGGGCGGTGTTGCCGAAGTCGCCCGCCAGGACCACCGGGCCGTAGGTGACCGCGACGACGTTCGGGTTGTCGGGCGCGGGGGCGGTGGTCACGCGCATGGGCAGGCGGAGGGTGACGGTGTCGCCCGAGGTCCAGGATCGGGTCAGGGAGGCGTAGGAACCCGGTGCGGCGGTGACGTTCTGGGGCGCGCCGTTGACCGCGATCGTCGCGCCCGAGGTCCACGCGGGGATGCGCAGGCGCATGGTCCACGAGCCGCTCGCGCCGCCGGTCACGGTGAGCGAGGTGGTGTCGCCCACCGGGTAGGTGGTGCTCTGGGTGACCGTGATGCCGCGCTCCGACCAGGTCAGGACGGACGGGGTGTAGAGGTTGACGGTCAGCGTCGTGCCGTCGCGGAAGTAGATCGAGTCGGCGAGCTTGGTGTTGGTCTCGATGCCGGTGCCCTGGCAGCACCAGAACGTGCTGTAGTCGGTGCTCCACGTGCCGCCGCCCCACGCCGGGCCGGTGCGGCCCCTGCGGTGGCCGGGGTTGAGGCCGGTGAAGTAGCAGGTGTGGCCGTGGGCGTCGGCCGGGTTCTGCTGGCCGATCAGGTGGTTGAGCAGGGCGCGCTCGTAGAAGTCGAAGTAGGCGGCCTTGCTCGGCTCCAGCAGCCACAGCTCGCGGGTCAGCTTGAGCATGTTGTAGGTGTTGCACGCCTCGGCCGTGTCGGTGGCCAGGTGCGCGGCGATGGCGTTGGGGGCGCGGAAGTGCTCGGCCTGGCTGTTGCCGCCGATCACGTAGGTGTGCGCGGCGACGGTGATGTTCCAGGCGTTGGTGGCGATGTCGCGGTAGCGGGTCGTGCCGGTGGCCTTGTACTCGCGGGCCGCGCCGATCCACTTGGGGACCTGGGTGTTGGCGTGCAGGCCGTTGAGGCGGTCCTGGTTCGCGGCCAGGGGGTCGAAGACGGCGGCGTGGTCGAAGCGCTGGGCCGCGGTCAGCCAGCGGGCGTCGCCGGTCTGCTGGTGCAGGTCGGCAAGGACGGCGTTCATGCCGCCGAACTCGGTGGCCAGGACGCGCTGCATGGTCGCCTGCGACAGGCGGGCGGTGCGCCAGTCGACCCAGCCCGCGAAGCGCAGGAGCACGTCGCGCGCCTGGGTGCTGCCGAGGTGCCGCCAGACGTCCAGCAGGCCCGCCAGGGTCTTGTGCAGGGCGTAGTAGGAGACAGCCTTGGGGGTGCCGGCCTCCAGGGCGTCGAGGTCCGACTCGGGGAAGCCGGAGAGGTAACCGGCGGTGAAGCCCGCGGCGGGGTTGTTGGCCTGGCACTTGGCCAGCTCGGCGACCAGGTAGTTGGCGCGGTCGCGGGAGGTGGTGTCGCCGAGCACGGCCCACGCCTGCGCCCAGGCGGTGAGGAAGTGGCCCTGGCTGTGGGTGCGGAACGGGAAGTCCGGGGCCTCCCACCCGGCCAGCGGCGCGGCGCCCGCCGTGGACAGGCGGTGGTTGGCGCGGAAGTTGTAGAGCAGCCGGTCGGGGTCCACGAAGCGCAGGTAGGCCAGCGCGCGGTTCTGGTTGTCCATCCAGCGGCCGGGGGTCAGCCGGACCTGGCCCAGGTCGAACGCGGAGGCCGCCGCGCCGATGTCCGGGCGGGCGGGCGGCACGGACGCGGCCCGCGCGGCGGCCTGGGTGAGACCGGGGACGGCGGTGGCCGCGACGGCGACGCCTGCGGCCTGGAACAGGGTGCGCCTGCTCAGCGGTGAGGGCACGGGTGGACCTCCTGCGATCACGGGGTGGTCGGGGTGGCGCGGGTGGTCCGCGCAGGGGTGCAGCCGCCTGTTACCGCTAACACGAATGGCGGCGGTTCAGCGCGCACGCGCCGGGCGGGACAGGGGGTGGGAGAGGGCGGTGTCAGCCGCGCTCGGTGATCACCCTGGGAGCCCGAGTCGGGGCCTCGGGCGCGGAAGTGCTGACCGGCGGCGCGTCGGAGCACGTGAAACCATGCCTCGCCTCCTTGCGAGCAGGATTCATGGGGCTCTTCGCCGGTGCCG
Source organism: Actinosynnema pretiosum (assembly GCF_002354875.1). Classification (GTDB taxonomy): domain Bacteria; phylum Actinomycetota; class Actinomycetes; order Mycobacteriales; family Pseudonocardiaceae; genus Actinosynnema; species Actinosynnema auranticum. The sequence continues at coordinate 3,655,925 of NZ_CP023445.1, read as the reverse complement.
GGCCAGCGAAACGGGAGCGTTCCCAGACCGACCGTAGCGCAGGTCTTTCACACCCGACAAGACCGTTGAGCGACCACGCCAGCGCTGTTAGCGTTAACAGCTTCGGGCCACCACCGGCGTGCCGGCGGGGGCCACCGACCGAGGAGGGGCAACGATGCCTGTTCGCTCGCGCAGACGATTAACGACCCTGCTCCTGGCCGTGCTCACCGCGTTGACCGCCGTGACCGCCCCCACCGCGCACCCCCCGGCGCAGGCCGCCCCCGGAAGCCCCGCGCTGACCCCGCCGCTGGGCTGGAACAGCTGGAACAGCTTCGGCTGCGGCATCACCGAGGGCCAGGTGCGCCAGGCCGCCGACGCGATGGCGTCCTCCGGGATGCGGGACGCGGGCTACCGGTACGTGGTCGTGGACGACTGCTGGTTCGACCCGCAGCGCGACAGCGCGGGCAACCTGCGCAACCACCCGACGAAGTTCCCCTCCGGCATGAAGGCGCTGGGCGACTACATCCACGGCAAGGGCCTGAAGTTCGGCATCTACCAGGCCCCCAACGAGAAGACCTGCGCCCAGGGCACCGGCGCGCACCCCGGCGCCACCGGCAGCAAGGGCCACGAGGCGCAGGACGCCCGCTCGTTCGCGTCCTGGGGCGTGGACTACCTCAAGTACGACTGGTGCTCCGGCGCGGGAACCCGCGACGAGCAGGTCGCCCGGTTCTCGGTCATGCGCGACGCGCTGCGCGCCACCGGCCGCCCGATCGTCTACAGCATCAACCCCAACAGCTTCCACGCCATCACCGGCGACAAGTACGACTGGGGCGACGTCGCGGACCTGTGGCGCACCACCGAGGACCTGCTGGACGTGTGGCAGAACGGCAACACCAACAGCTACCCGATGGGCGTGGGCAACGTCCTGGACGTCACCGCGCCGCTGGCCGCGCAGACCGGTCCCGGCAACTGGAACGACCCCGACATGCTCGTCGTCGGCAGGCCGGGGCTCACCCTGACCGAGTCCCGCGCGCACTTCGCGCTGTGGGCGCTGATGGCCGCGCCGCTCATGGCGGGCAACGACATCCGCACCATGTCCCCCGAGATCAGCGCGGTCCTGCGCAACCCCGGCCTGATCGCGGTCAACCAGGACCCGCTGGGCGCGGGCGGTCGCCGGGTGCGCGACGACGGCGCCACCGAGGTGTTCGCCAAGCCGCTGTCCGACGGGTCGGTCGCGGTCGGGCTGGTCAACCGGGGCGGCGGCGCCACCACCGTCGCCACCACGGCCGCGCAGATCGGCTTGTCCGGCAGCGGGTTCACCCTCACCGACCTGTGGACCGGCGGCACCTCCACCAGCTCGGGCGCGATCTCGGCGACCGTGCCCGCGCACGGCGTCGCCGCCTTCCGCGTCTCCGGCGGGACCCCGCTGGCCGCCACCACCTCGCGGCTGCGCGGGACGGCCTCGGGCCGCTGCCTCGACGTGGACAACGCCTCCACGGCGGCGGGCGCGACGGTGCTGGTCTGGGACTGCCACACCGCCGCCAACCAGCTCTGGACGACCTGGGCGGGCGGCGAGGTGCGGGTGTTCGGCGACAAGTGCCTGGACGCCTACGAGCAGGGCACGGCCAACGGCACGCGCGTGGTGATCTGGCCGTGCAACGGGCAGGACAACCAGCGGTGGGTCGTCGGCTCGGACGGCTCGGTGCGCAACGCGCGCGCCGGGCTGTGCCTGGACGTCGACGGCGCGGGCACGGCGAACGGCACGCGGTTGGTGCTGTGGACGTGCAACGGGCAGGGCAACCAGCGGTGGTCCCGGACCTGACCGACCGCCCCGTCGGGGGTGCGCAGGCCGCGCGCCCCCGACGGGGACCAGGGTTCGGCCTATCGAGTGAACCTGCCCGCGCACGCGCGGCGATAGCATCTCCACACCGGACCTCCCCACCTCCGCGCACCACCGAGAACGGGAGAAACCGTTGAACCGCAAGCACGTTCTCCGCACCCTCGCCGGCGCGACCGCCACGGCGGGCGCGCTGGCCACCCTGGCCGTCGTCGCGCCCGCGGTCGCCTCCGCCCGCTGCGGTGGGACGAGCGAGATCCGCAGCACGCTGGTCGTCGACGGCGCCGTGCTGCTCGCCGAGCGGCCGGTTCCCGGCACCTGCAACGGGAACGGGTACTACCAGGGGCAGGTGCAGAGCAAGGTCGACGGCTGGCGGCCCTCGGTGTGGGTGCACGACGGGACGTCGTGGACCGGGCACTTCGGCGACTACGACGGGACCTCGGCGGGCTACTCCTACACCGACCAGGACTCGACCAGCCGGATGCACTTCTGCTTGGACTGGAAGGGGATCGCGGTCTACTGCGGGTGGGGGACCGAGTGGTCCCGGAACGACGCCGGGATCTACTACCACGGCGACTACGGGGTGAACCACGGGTTCTGAGCAAGCTCAGGGCACGTAGTAGGTCATCAGGTCCGCCCGCACCGGCGGGAACAGCGCCGCCGCCAGCTCCGCGCGCGGGCCGGGGTAGGCGTCCGGGTGGCGCTCGGCCAGACCGGTGATGCCGTGCGGCCCGAACAGCAGCGCGGGCACCAGGTCCGGGGCCACGCCCGAACCGCCCACCTCGGCCGGGCCCTGCATGACGCCGCCGCGCACGACCCGGTCGACCACGCCGTCGCGGAAGGGCAGGCGGACGTGCGAGGAGAAGAACGACACGACCGCCTCCCCATCGCTGAACCCGGCCGCCGCCAGCCGCCGCGACAGCACGGGGCGCAGGCGCTCCAGCAGCGCCGCCGCGTCGGGCACGCGGGCGTAGTAGCTCTGCGCCCGCGCGTCGGCGGGCGCCAGGAACCCCTCCAGGGCGCGCCCCGCGACCGCGCCCGGCCGTTCCACGACCTGCGTCACGCCGGTCAGCGCGGCCAGCGCGTGCGCGGCCTCGGGGGTGGTCGCGGCGGCCTCGACCAGCACGCCGTCCGCCACCCGGCCCACCGCGACCGGCTCCCCCGCCAGCTCGACCACCCACTGCGCGCTCGACGCGTGCTCCAGCAGCCACCGCCAGCGCGCGGGCGGGTGCGGCATCCGCAGGTCGGCCCGCGCCAGCTCGGCGGCGTGCAGCTGGCCCAGCAGGTCGACGTCGGCCGGGGTCGCCGGGCGCAGCACGTGCCCGCCGGGGTCGGGCGCGCCGGTGAGCGCCCTGGTCGCCGGGATCGGGATGGCGTAGGAGTAGCCGAACCGGCGGTAGAAGTAGGGGATGCCGATCATGACCTGCGCGAGGTGGCCGCGCGCCGCCGAGCGCTCGTGCGCCCAGGACATGAGCCTGCGCACCAGCCCGCGCCCCTCGTGCCCCCGCGCGGTGGCGACCAGCTCGACCTGACCGGTCGGGATCACCACGTCGTCCAGGACCAGGGTCTCGTCCAGCAGGGTCGCCGTGGACACGACCCGGTCACCGTCGACGACGACCGCGCAGGAGCCCGCATCGGGGTCGCGCGCGACCAGGCGGAAGTCCACCGCGTCCTCCGGGTCGCCCCGGTCGGCGAGCAGCTCGGCGATCTGGTCGACGTCCTCCGGGCGGGCGGGGCGCAGCAGCATCAGCGCAGTGTGCCGGGGTGGCGGCGGTGCGGGCGAGCGGTTTTCCAGGGGGGTGCGGGTCGAGGTCAGGGGGGTGCGGGCCGAAGTTCGGTGCGCGCGGGGCGGTTCACCGGGTTGCGATCGTTGGTTACACTGGGTTCGCAGGCGAGAGGCGCTGCGACGGGTCCACCACCCGCCACGCTCGTCTGCCCTTCACACCCCAAGGGCGCCTTCCTGAAGAGGAAGGTCAGCCATGTCGCGTGCGACTCCAGGCAGGTTGTTCACCAGCGAGTCGGTGACCGAGGGGCATCCGGACAAGATCTGCGACGCGATCAGCGACTCGATCCTGGACGCGCTGCTGGCCAAGGACCCCACCTCGCGGGTGGCGGTGGAGACGCTGGTGACCACCGGTCAGGTGCACGTCGCGGGCGAGGTGACGACCGAGGCGTACGTGGACATCCCGTCGATCGTGCGGGAGAAGATCCTGGAGATCGGCTACGACTCCTCGGCGAAGGGGTTCGACGGTCACTCGTGCGGGGTGAACGTGGCGATCGGGGCGCAGTCCCCGGACATCGCGCAGGGCGTGGACACCGCCTACGAGCAGCGGGTCGGTGACGCCGGTGACGACATCGACCAGCAGGGCGCGGGCGACCAGGGCCTGATGTTCGGCTACGCGTGCACGGACACGCCGGAGCTGATGCCGCTGCCGATCGCGCTGGCGCACCGGCTCTCGCGCCGGTTGACGGCGGTGCGCAAGGACGGCTCGGTGCCGTACCTGCGCCCGGACGGCAAGACCCAGGTGACCATCGAGTACGCCGGTGACCAGCCGGTGCGCCTGGACACCGTGGTGGTGTCCACGCAGCACGCGGACGGCATCGACCTGGAGCAGCTGCTCGGCGTCGACGTGCGCGAGTACGTCCTCACGCCCGAGATCGAGGGCCTGGGGCTCGACACCTCCGACGTGCGGCTGCTGGTCAACCCCACCGGCAGGTTCGTCCTGGGCGGTCCGATGGGCGACGCCGGCCTGACCGGTCGCAAGATCATCGTGGACACCTACGGCGGCATGGCGCGGCACGGTGGTGGGGCGTTCTCGGGCAAGGACCCGTCGAAGGTCGACCGCTCGGCGGCGTACGCGATGCGGTGGGTGGCCAAGAACGCCGTCGCCGCGGGTCTGGCGACCCGCATCGAGGTGCAGGTGGCCTACGCGATCGGCAAAGCCGCCCCGGTGGGTCTGTTCGTGGAGACCTTCGGCACCGAGACGGTGGACCCGAGCAAGATCCAGCAGGCCATCACCGAGGTGTTCGACCTGCGCCCGGCCGCGATCATCCGCGACCTCGACCTGCTGCGCCCGATCTACGCCCCCACCGCCGCGTACGGCCACTTCGGCCGCACCGACGTGGAACTTCCGTGGGAGGACATCTCCCGCGCTGACGACCTCCGCGCCGCCGCAGGCGCGTGACCCCCTTGACGAGTAGGAGCTTTCCGTTGTCCCCCAGCACGATCCCGGCCCTGGCTCAGACCCGAAACGGTATCGACTTCGCCGTGGCCGATCTGTCCCTGGCCGACTTCGGGCGCAAGGAGATCCGGCTCGCCGAGCACGAGATGCCCGGTCTGATGGCGCTGCGCCGCGAGTACTCCGAGGTGTACCCCCTCAAGGGCGCCCGGATCTCCGGGTCGCTGCACATGACCGTGCAGACCGCCGTGCTCATCGAGACCCTCGTCGCGCTCGGCGCGGAGGTCCGCTGGGCCTCCTGCAACATCTTCTCCACCCAGGACCACGCCGCCGCCGCCGTCGTGGTCGGCCCGCACGGCACCGTCGAGGAGCCAGGGGGCGTGCCGGTGTTCGCCTGGAAGGGCGAGTCGCTGGCCGAGTACTGGTGGACGGCGGAGTCGATGCTGACCTGGCCGGACGGTCAGGGCCCGAACATGATCCTGGACGACGGCGGCGACGCCACCCTGCTGGTGCACAAGGGCGCGCAGTACGAGAGGGCCGGCGTCGTGCCCGCGGCCTCCGAGGACGACTCCGAGGAGTGGACCCTGGTCCTGGAGACGCTGCGCAACTCCCTGGCCAAGGACGCGGGGAAGTGGACGAAGATCGCCGAGGGCATCCGCGGGGTGACCGAGGAGACCACGACCGGTGTCATGCGCCTGTACCAGCTGGCCGCCGCGGGTGAGCTGCTGTTCCCGGCGATCAACGTCAACGACGCCGTGACGAAGTCGAAGTTCGACAACCGCTACGGCATCCGCCACTCCCTCATCGACGGGATCAACCGGGGCACGGACGTGCTCATGGGTGGCAAGGTCGCGGTGATCTGCGGGTACGGGGACGTGGGCAAGGGCGCGGCGGAGTCGCTGCGCGGGCAGGGCGCGCGGATCGTGGTGACGGAGATCGACCCGATCTGCGCGTTGCAGGCGGTGATGGACGGCTACGACGTGCAGACCCTGGAGTCGGCGCTGCCCAAGGCCGACATCGTGATCACGACCACGGGCAACAAGGACGTGGTGCGCGTCGAGCACATGGCGGCGATGAAGCACCAGGCGATCGTGGGCAACATCGGGCACTTCGACAACGAGATCGACATGGCCGGGCTGGCCCGGTTCCCCGGTGTGCGCAGGATCAACATCAAGCCGCAGGTCGATGAGTGGGTGTTCCCGGACGGGCACTCGATCCTGGTGCTCTCGGAAGGGCGGTTGCTGAACCTGGGCAACGCGACCGGTCACCCGAGCTTCGTGATGTCCAACTCCTTCTCCAACCAGGTGATCGCGCAGATCGAGCTGTTCGGCAAGCACACCGAGTACGACCGCGAGGTCTACCGGCTGCCCAAGAAGCTCGACGAGAAGGTCGCCCGCATCCACCTCGAAGCACTCGGCGGGGAGCTGACCACGCTCTCCAAGGACCAGGCCGAGTACATCGACGTCGACGTGGACGGTCCTTACAAGCCGGAGCACTACCGCTACTGATCGCGGCGGTCGCGACCGCAGCAGACTGAGGAAGGCCGTGTTCCCCGGACGTCCGGGGAACACGGCCCGACGCCCGTCGCACCTGATCCCCCTGCTCGCGGGCCTGGTGGGCGCAGGCGTCCTGCTGGGGTCCGCCCCCGCCCTCGCGGCCGGCTACGACCCCGCCGAGAGCCGCGAGCTCCTCGGCGCGGGCGCGCACGTCGACGCGGCACCTCCGGCGAGGTCGGCGGTCACACCCGCGCCACCTGGTCGTTCACCGCCAAGGGCACCTACGACACCGAGGCCGAGCACTACCACTGGTACCTGAAGAAGCGCGGCGAGTCGGCGTACGCGTGGATCCCCGAGTCGCGCCTTGCCGACCAGGAGCTGCCGATCACGGCCGGCCTGGACGGCGCCCACGTCACGGCGCGGCTGTTCAACGCCGACCACTCGGTGCTGTCCGAGTCGGAACCGCTGGAGCTGAAGGTGGCAGGCGGCGCCGCGGCGGCTGCGGAACTGGCCTCGGACAAGGACTCCTACCGCGCCGGTGAGACCGCGACGTTCACGCTGTCCGGTGTGAACGGTGCGACGGGCGTCGAGTGGTCGGCGCGCAGCAACGGGGAGAACGACTTCCGGCCGATCGAGGGCGCGAGCGGCACGACCCTGAGCAGGGCTCTCGACCGGGGCTGGGACGGCAGCCAGGTCAGGGCCGTGGTCCGGGACGCGGGCGGCGCGGTGCTCGCCGAGGCGGACGTCCCGCTGGTGCGCGTGCGGGAACCCGAGTCCGCACCCGAGGCCGCGGCGGAGTCCGGGGGCGTGCCCACCGGGTACCTCGTCGGCGGCGCGGTGCTGCTGGTCGTCGTGATCGCCGGGATCGGGCTGGCCGTGCGCGGTCGGCGCACCCCCGAGGCGTGAGCGGTCTCCTCCGCGTCCTCCTCGTGGCGCTCCTGCTCGGCGTCGCGACCGCTCCCCCGGCTTCGGCGGCGGCGCTGGAGATCCGGGACGGGCACGTGGACATCGGGCCCGCGCTGGTGGACGGCGCGTGGCAGGTCCGGCTGGGGGACGACTCGACCAGCCCCCCCGCCTACGCCTTCCTCGGCGAGGCGGGCGGGACCGTGCACCTGATGCCGCAGACCCGCAGGTCCGGGGTGCTGTGGATCGGCTGGAGCACCCGGCACGAGAGCGTGCTCGCGCGGCGCCCGGAGGCGATCTCCGTGTCGCTGCACGACGTCGAGGGTCCGGGACGGGGGCGCTGGCGGCGGCTTTCCTGCTCAAGCGCCGCCGGTGACGCCGGTGGACCAGCGGGCGAGCAGGTCGGCGTCGAGCACCCGGTCGAACACCGACAGGCCGATGCCGATCAGCGGGGCGTCCTCGTCCGAGCGGGCGGCCACGACCACCGGCGGCGACTCGCGGTGCACGGCCATCAGACCCGCCAGCACGGCCCGCTCGAAGCTCTCGGCGCAGGCGTCCCGCACCGACGCGGCGAGCCCGCCGAGGGTGACCAGGTCGGGGTCGAGCGCGTTGACCAGCCCGGCGATCCCGCGCCCCAGGTCGGCGGCCAGTCCGGCGCGGGCGCGCGACGCCGGTCCCCGGTCGGCGTAGAAGTCGCGCAGCCAGGCGCGCGGGTCACCGGTCACGGTCAGGCCCGCGCGCCGGGCGACCGCGCCCGCCTCGAAACCGGCGCTCCAGCAGCCCCGCGCGCCGCACGGGCACTCGACGCCGGGATCGCCGAGCGGCAGGTGCCCGAACTCGCCGTGCAGCCCTCGGGCGCTGGGCGCGGGCACGCCGTCGACCAGGAGCGCGCCGCCGATGCCGACCTCCACCACCACGTGCAGCAGGGTGCGCGGGCGCGGGGTGTGCAGGCGGGCCTCGGCGACGGCGGCGGCCGTGGCGTCGTTGCCGAGCACGGCGGGCAGGCCGGGCGGGGCGATCCGGTCGACCGGCACGTCCCGCAGGCCGAGCACGGTCGTCGGCAGCCGGTCGTCCGCCACCGGGCCGGGGACCGCCACGCCGATCCCGACGACGCGGTCGCCCAGCCGCTCGGCGAGGTCGGTGATCCGCGCGCGGAGCCCGGTGAGCAGCGCCTCGGGGTCCGCGCCGTCGCGCCCGCCGCCCGCCACGACCTCCACCGCCCCCGCGAGGTCGCAGACGCCGATCCGCCAGTCGCCGTGCCGCAGGTCCACGACCAGGGCGACCGGGCCGGACGGGTGGGCGCGGACGGTGGTCGTCGGCCTGCCCGGACCCGCGGACGGGGCGCGGCGCTCATCGACCAACCGGGCGCGCGCGAGGCGTTTGACCAGGTCGGAGGTGGGCCCGCTGGCCAGGCCGAGGTGCTTGCCCAGCCGGGTCCTGGTGACGTCGGGCTCGCGCCGGAGCAGCGCGAGCGCGTCCGAGGCCGAGCGCCAGTGCCGTGCCTGGGCGGATGTCATGGCTCACGAATATACTCGCTCAACGATTTTATCGGGTTACCGTGTGCCCGTGGAGACGAACCCGATGACGGCGGCGCCCTGCGCGGCGCTGCTGTTCGACTGCGACGGCGTGCTCGTGGACTCCGAGGCGAGCGTGACGGGCGCGTGGACCCGGTGGGCGCGCGAGCTGGGGCTGGACCCGGACGCGGTGATGGCCACCGTGCACGGCAGGCGGGCGGTCGACACCGTGGCGCTGCACGTGGAGCCCGCGCGGCGGGCCGAGGCGGCGGCGATGATCGACGCGTTCGAGCTGGCCGAGGTGCGCGCCACCACCGCGATCCCCGGCGCGGCGGAGCTGCTCGCGTCGCTGCCCCCGGACCGCTGGGCCACCGTCACCTCCGGCAAGCGCGACCTGGCCACCGCCCGCCTGCGCGCCGCCGGGCTGCCGGTGCCGCGCGCGCTCGTGACCGCAGGCGACGTCAGCAGCGGCAAGCCGCACCCGGAGGGCTACCTGGCCGGGGCGCGGCTGCTCGGGGTGCCCGCGTCGCGGTGCGCGGTGTTCGAGGACGTGCCGGTGGGCGTGCGCGCCGGGCGGTCGGCGGGCGCAGGCGTCGTGGTCGGGGTGGGCGGCCGGGAGTTCGGCGCGGACCGGCCGGACGTGGTGGTGCCCGACCTGCGCGCCGTCCGCTGGACCGGCGAGGGCCTCGAACTGGCGGCCGGGATCGGCTAGCCCGCCCGAGCCCTCGCCGGTCCGGCGGACGGCGTTGAGGGTGACCAGGACCTCGGCGCTCTCGTGGACGAGCACGACGGCGGCCAGGCCCAGCGCGCCGACGCCGACCCTGCCCAGCTCCTCGAGCGCCGCGCCGCCCTTGACCAGCGCGCCCTGCCCGCTGGCCGCGCCGACGACGGCCACCGGGGTCAACGGCACCGAGATCACCAGCGCGCACGGTGAGGCCGCCACCAGCACCGTGATCGCGGGCACGAGCGGCTTCGCGCCCCGGTCGGCCAGGCGCTGCCCGACGCCCTTGCGCTCCTGGGCCTGCTCGACGACGTGCGCGATCCGGGCCGGCGAGGAATCCGCCGCACAGGGTGTCCGCCGCCGCCTCGCGGGGTCACGCGGCCCGCGGCACGCGTCCGACATCCCTCACGCCTCAAAGGCGGCGCGCTCGCCCAGCACCGCGGTGACCAGCGCACGGCCGCGCGCGGTGAGCGGGTGCATGACCAAGCGCCCGTCGCGCCGACCGGCGACCAGGCCCGCGACGCGCAACTGCCGCAGGTGGTGCGAGACGAGGTTCTGCGCCTGGCCCACCACCCGCGCCAGGTCGCAGGCGTCGCGCTCGTCGGTCACATCAACGAACTAACAGGTATCGACAGGAACGGGCAGCCGCGCCCCTCGCCGTCCTGGTGGGCGTCCCGGCGCCGCACGGGTCGCCGCGCGCGAGCACCGGCTACCGCCCCGCCCCCACCTCCACCCCCGAGCGCGCCCGGACCGGCCTGCGGCTGAGCAGGATCCCGCCGATCACCACCGCGCCGCCCGCGACCGTGTTCCACCCCACCGGCTCCGCCAGCAGCAGCGCGCCCAGCGCCGTCGACCACAGCGGCGTGACGTACGTGACCGTCGACGCCACCGTCGGCCCCGCCTCGCGGATCAGGTCGAAGTTGAGCACGTACGCGTACCCGGTGCCCACCGCGCCCAGCACCACCAGTGCCAGCACCACCGGCGCACCCGGCAGCACGAGCGAGTCGGACAGCAGCGGCGCCGCCACGAGCAGCTGGAGCGTCGCGCAGGTGATCTGCGCCGCCGACAGCGCGCTCGCCCGGTGCGGCCCGCCGGTCAGGAACCGCCGGGTGTACGCGAACCCCGCGCCGTAGCAGGACGTCGCGGCCACGCAGGCCAGCCCGCCGACCAGCACGTCCCCCTCCAGCCCCCGCCACGCGCCCAGCAGCACCAGCACCCCCGCGAACCCCAGCAGCAGCCCCGCCAGCCTGGTCCACGTCACCCGCTCCCCCGGCGCCACCAGCAGCGCGAACGCCAGCGTCGCCAGCGGCGTGGTGGCGTTCAGCGCCCCGGCCAGCACCGAGTCCACCTTGGACTCGCCGAACGCCACCAGGGTGAACGGCACCGCGTTGAGCAGCACCGCGACCACGGCCGCGTGCCCCCACGTGCGCGCGTCGCGCGGGACGTCGGCGCGCTGCGCCAGGCAGATCAGCCACAGCGCCAGCGCCCCGAACAGGCAGCGCAGCAGCGCCACCTGCACCGGCGGCACGCCCGCGTCCACCGCGACCTTGATCAACGCGAAGCTGCTGCCCCAGATCGCGGACAGCAGCACGAACTTCCCGGTGGTCCCCACGCCGACGAGCATCACCCCGTGCCCCATCATGAGTCCAACAAGTGCCCGCCCGTCACCCATGAGAGGCGCTCATGGCCCTGAACTTCGCCCAGCTGCGGGCGTTCCTCGCCGTGGTCGACGAGGGCGGCTTCGGCGCCGCCGCCGACGCGCTCGGCCTGACCCAGTCGGCCGTCTCGCACGCGGTCGCCGCGCTGGAGCGCGTGCTCGGCCGCGCGGTGCTGTCCCGGCGCGGGCGCGCCGCGCCCACCGCGTTCGGCGCGGAACTGCTCGCGCACGCCCGCAGCGCGGTCGCGGCGGCCACCGCGATCACCGACCTGGCCGAGCGCGACCGGGGCGGACCGCGCGGCACGGTCCGCATCGCCGCGCCGCCGACGGTGTGCCAGGGGCTGCTGCCCGAGCTGCTGGACCGGTGGCGCGCCGAGTTCCCCGGCGTGCAGGCGCGGGTGTTCGAGGGCGACGACGACGAGATCGACGAGTGGCTCGCGGACGGCACGGTCGACGTCGCGGTCCGGGTCGACCCGCCGCCGGGCGCGGGCGTGCTGCTGCGCGAGGACGCCTTCCACGCGCTGCTGCCCGCCGACCACCCGCTGGCCGGGCAGCCGGAGGTGGGGGTCGGCGAGCTGGCCGACGACCCGTTCCTGCTCTCGCGCGGCTGCTGCGAGCACCGGGTGCGGCAGGCCCACACCGGTCACCCGTTCGCGCCCCGGCACCGGGTCAGGGAGCTGGGCACGCTGCTGGCGATGGTCCGCTCCGGCATGGGCGTGTCGCTCGTGCCCGGACTGGTCGGCGCGATGCTGCCGCCGGGACTGGTGGTGGTGCCGCTGCGCGAGCCGGTGACCCGCAGGCTCGTGCTGACCGGCCCCGCCGACCGCGACTGGCACCCGGCGGTCACCGCGCTGGTGGACTCGGTCCGCGACGGCTGAACCCGGCCGCGCGAGGACGCGGCCGGGTTCATGTGGGGGGCGGCCCGCCCCGCGCCGGGTCACGACGCGGGACGGGGCCGAATCCGTGGGTCCCTCAGTAGCGGAAGGAGTCGATCAGCTCGCGCAGCCGGGTGGACAGCCCGGCCAGGTCGCCCGCGGTCTGCTCGGCGGACTGGGCGGCCCGCTTGGTGTCGGCCGTGACGCCGACGACCTCGGCCAGCTGCCCGCTGATGCGCGTGGTGCCGCCCGCGGCGCGGTTCAGGTCCGCGGTCATGGACTGCGTGGTCGCGCTCTGCTCCTCCACCGCCGAGGCGATGGTGTTCTGGTAGTCGTTGATCTTCTCGATGACCGCGCCGATGCCCGAGATGGCCTCGACGGCGGCGCGCGTGTCGTGCTGGATGACCTCGGTGCGGCGGCCGATCTCCTCGGTGGCCTTCGCGGTCTCCTGCGCCAGGTCCTTGACCTCGCCCGCGACCACCGCGAAGCCCTTGCCGGACTCGCCCGCGCGGGCCGCCTCGATGGTGGCGTTCAGCGCCAGCAGGTTGGTCTGCTCGGCGATCGCGGTGATCACGGAGACCACGTTGCTGATCTCCACCGACGACGAGTCGAGCTTGGCCATGAGCTGGCGGGCCTCGGCGGCGGACTGCACGGCGTTCGCGGCGACCTGGGCGGCCTCGGCGGCGCTCATGGAGATCTCGCGGATCGCCGCGCCCATCTCCTCGGCGCCACCCGCCACGGCCTGCACGCCGTCGCTGACCTCGCCCGCGGCCGAGTCGATCTGGCCGACCCGGTCGGAGGCGCGGTCGACGCCGCCCGCCAGGTCGCGGCTGGTGCCCTGCAGCGCGGTGGAGCGCTCGGACAGCTCGCGGCTCGCGGCGGCGAGGGTCTGCACGGTGCCGCGCATCTTGGTGACGGCGGTGTGCACCGAGCGGGACATCTCACCGATCTCGTTGGAGCTGGTGTCGGCCTCGCGCTCGCTCAGGTCGCCGTCGGCCAGCGCCGTCACCACGTCCTGCAGCTCGCGCAGGCGGCGGGCCTGGACGCGGGACATGGCGAGCGCGAACCCGGCGGCCAGCAGCACGCCCGCGATCAGCACCAGGACGATCGCCAGGCGCGCGCTGGAGGCGGCGTCCTGGGCTGCGGTGGCGGCGGAGGTGGCGTGCTCCTGGGTGAGGGCGATGGCCTTGTCGAGGTTCTCCAGCGCCTTGGCCAGCGCCGGGTTCAGCGTGCTGCTGCGGAACGCCTCCCACTCGGCGATCTTGCCGTCGTTCTTCAGGGCGGAGGACTGCTTGCGCAGCTCCATGTAGTTCGCCCAGTCCGTCGCGAAGGTCGCCATGGCGGCGCGCTCGGCGTCGGTGACCGGCATGGTCGAGTACTCGTTCAGGCGGGTGGTGACCGCCTCGTAGTTCGTGGCCGACTCGGCGCCGTAGGCCTTGGCCTTCTCGGCGTCGGAGGCGGTGAGGTTGGACAGCGACGCCCAGCGGCCGTGCCAGATGAGCTGCTGCATGTCCTTGACGGCGGAGAGCGGCAGCAGCGCCTCCTGGTGGATCGCCTCGGCCTTCGTCGCGGTGTTGGACGTCTCCACGACCCCCACCGCGCCGATGGCGACCGCCACCCCCAGCGCCACTCCCGCCGAGGCCAGCAGGCCTCCCCTGATGCTCAGCGAACGCAACACCGGCTCCTCCTGTACCCGCTTATGACCTGTGCCACCGAGCTTCGGCACGGCGGGGGGCCGGCTGAGGGGTTTTCCGCGGAGATCCGGGTGAGCGTGGTCCGCGGGGATCAGGCCAGGTCGACCGGGCGGGCGCGGAGCTTGGCGGCGATCTCGGCGAGGGAGCGCTGCTCGTCGGCGGTGAGCGGGTCGAGCACCAGCTCGCGGACCGCGCGCAGGTGCGTGGGCGCGGCGGCCCGGACCACGGCGAACCCGGCGTCGGTGAGGGCGGCGAGGGTGTAGCGGCCGTCGGCCGGGTCGGGCGAGCGCTCGACCCAGCCGCGCTGCTCGAAGCGCTTGACGACGTTGGACAGGCGGGACAGGGAGCCGTTGGCGAGGTAGGCCAGCTCGCTCATCCGCAGGCGGCGGTCGGGGGCCTCGGAGATGTGGCTGAGGGTCAGGTACTCGAACAGGGTCAGCCCGGCCTCCTGCTGGAGCGGGGACTCCAGCCTGCCGGGGAGCAGGAGCACGAGGGAGACCAGGGCGGTCCAGGCCTCCTTCTCACCCGCGTCGAGCCAGCGGGGCTCCCAGACGACTTTCCCGTCGTCGTACCCGTTCGGGTTGCCAGGTCCCTGAGCTGCGGTTTCCCCGCTCTCCGAAGTCTCACCCGCCATGCCGGGAACTCTACCGACCCCGGATGACTTCACACGTGAACCACAACGGTGGTAGTTTCACTTCAAGCGTGAACCCAACCAGTGGCCAGCGATCGACAGGAGCCCCCTTCCATGAGCGCGACCTTCAGCGTGACCCCCGGTTACGGCGACCGGCAGCTCACGACCATGCGCTACAGCCAGGCGGTGCGCGTGGGCGACCGCGTCGAGACGTCGGGCCAGGGCGGCTGGGACGACGACTGGAACTTCCCGGAGTCCCTGGAAGCCGAGATCGTCCAGGCGTTCGACAACCTGGAGCGCACCCTGGCCGAGGCGGGCGCGACGTGGGCGGACGTGATCGCGGTGGACTCGTACCACGTGCCGGAGCCGGAGGCGGGGAACTTCCTCGGCGAGACCCACAACAGAGTGATGGTCGCCCAGTTCCGCGCCCGCCTGGGCGACCGCGCCCCGATCTGGACGTCCCTGGGCGTGGCGGCGCTGGGCGCGCCGGGGATGCGCGTGGAGATCCGGGCGACGGCGGTGGTCAAGGGCGACTGAGGAGACGGCGCACCGATCCCGGCACCCAGGCGGGGCACTGCCGAGGCGGCCGGTGAGGCTTGGCCATGCCACTCGCCGCCAGGAGGCAGCCATTCCCCCACCACGGACACCACCGGTGGGGCAGCCACCGCGCAGTGAGGTGACCTCAGCAAGGTGTCAGGAGGGTGATCCCGTGGTGTTCACAGCGGGTGGCAGACCGGTGTTCGCCGGGGGCAGGCCCATACCACGGCGACGATCCGGGTGAGTGCGCGGGACGGCTGGCGGTGTTGTGGCGCAAGGCTTTCCAGCGGCCGACCGCGAGGTGCGGTTCGGGGTGATCACGCCACCGTGACATCGGACTCTGCTCTAGGAGCTGTCTGAGGTTCGGATCTACCGGCCCTGTGGAGCACTGGTAGAACACGGGGTGTGGCGCGTTTCGCTCTGACCGATGCCGAGTGGGCGTTGATCGAGCCGCATGTGCCGGTGGCTGCGACCGGACCGTTGCCGCGTCGGGTGCGGGAGCGGTTCAACGGGATCCTGTGGCGGTTCCGCACCGGGCCGGGCTGACGCGACGTGCCCAAGTGGTACGGGCCTTGGTCCACCGTCTACTCCCGGTTCGACGCCTGGGCGAAGGCGGGGGTGTTCCAAACGCTGGTGGACGCGCTGATCGCCGAGGCCGCCTCCCGAGGACAGGTCGGGTTGGAACTGGTCAGCGTGGACTCCACGATCGTGCGGGCGCACCACGAATCGGCCGGGCTCGTGATCGCCGGGAAGACCCTCGGCGCTCTGGAACAGGCGCTGACCGAGGAAAAAGGCGCTCCGTTGCTCACCCAGCGGAGCGTGCTGCGGGTGATCCGTCGCGGTCCGCGCCGGACGCAGCCGACGCGGGCAGGCCTGCCGGTCGGGACCGCGCCGCCCGCAGGCGTCGTCGGAAGGCGCAGGCTGCGGCGGCCGGGCTCGGCCGGATCCGGGTCCCCGGCCCGACCGGCAGCCCGCGCACCCGTCCGGGAGCGGTGGCCGCGGATAAGGCGTACTCCCGCAAGGCCAACCAGGCCTACCTGCGCCGCCGCCGGATCACCGCGGTGATCCCGGAGAAGACCGACCAGCAGGCCAACCGCACGGGGAAGGGCTCGGCGGGAGGGCGGCCGGTGTCCTTCGCTTCGATCCCGCGCGCTACAAGGGGCGCAACACCGTCGAACGCTTCTTCCAGAAGATCAGGACATGGCGTGGCCTGGCCACCCGCTACGACAAGACACCACACAGCTACGAAGCCGGACTTCATCTACGAGGAGCGATCATGTGGCTGAAGACCCTCACCTCAACCACATGATCCAAACCCCAAACAGCTCCTACGGCTCCAGGGTGTGTCGTCGAAGTTGGTCAGGTCATCGGCCACGGTGGTCATGGCGGCTGGAGGACGCGATCCACCTCGTCAGCGGCGGCAATGCGGCGGTTGCGGGCCTTGGCCTGCAAGGTGACCTGGTGACCTGGTGACCTGGGGCGCGGACGACTCCGGGGGGCGCCCGACAGGTTCTGCTGGCGGCTCTCATCACCAGGCTCGCCGCTGGCGGTGGTGGTGGTCGCGTCACAAGAGTGCCGTGCGAGCCCTCACCGCCGCCCCGACCGGTCTGCGGTCGATGGACGCGCCGCGCCGCTCACCCGCTAGAGACGGACCGTGAAGGCGGTCAGCCGGGGGCGGAGGACACCGGTCAGGTCGGCGACGAGGAGTTCGGTGAGGGTGCCGGGGAAGGTGTGCGCGGCGAACTCCGCGTCCCAGACGATCGACCAGCGGTCGGGGTCCGGGGCGGTCGTGTCCCACCACAGGATGTCGCGGCCCTCGGTGGTCGCGCACAGCAGCAACCCGCCGGGTTCCGGGTGGACCGGCCGGGCCAGGTCGGGGCGGTGGGCGAAGTGGTCGCGGAGGCTGTTGGCGTGGGCCTCGTGGACGGCCGGGAGGTCGTCCGGGGTGACGAGGAAGATCCCCGCGACGACCAGCCCGCCGTAGCCGTCCGCGAGCCGCCGGTAGTCCGCCGGGAGGCGGGTCCCGACGCGCTCCTCGACGGCCGTCCAGTCGTGGGCGTGGAACGCGGGGTCGTAGCGCGGCCCGGACATGTCGTAGGCGAGGCCGCGCGGGAAGGCGGCCAGGACGGTCCGCAACCGCGCGAGCGAGTCGGGTTCCACGGGCGCGATCCTCGCACGCGGCGAGGGCGGGATCGGGCGGTCGTCACGGCATGGGGAGCGTCCTGGCCTGGTCGGTGCTGGCCTGGTCGCTGCTGGCCTAGGGCGTGTCCTGCGGATCTTCACCGAAGGTGGACAACGATGCAGGCCAAGACGATCTCGGCACGGTGGTAGGCGGCTCGTTTGGCGAACCTGGTGGCCAAGCCGCGGAACTGCTTGAGCCGGTTGAAGCAGCGTTTGAGCACGTTGCGGATCTTGTAGATGTCGGGATCGAAGGCCGGTGGCCTGCCACCGGCCGACCCCTTGGCCTTGCGGCGGGCGATCCGGTCGACGCGTTCGGGAATCGTGGCCTTGATCCGTCGCTGCCGTAACGCGGTGCGGGTGCCCAGGTGGGCATAGGCCTTGTCGGCGATCACCCGCCCGACCCGCACCCGCCGCCCGTCCACCTCGATGTCACGGATCTCGTCCAACAGCGGCAGTGGTTGCGGGTTGTCCCCGGCCTGACCGGACGTGAAGACCACCGCCAACGGCAAGCCGGTCGCCTCGACCGCCAGGTGCAGCTTGTTCGTCAGCCCTCCCCGCGACCGTCCGAGACATTCCCCGTCAACGGCGAGGTCCTCGATCCAGCCCGCGCAGCCCCCTTTTCCGGGCGCCCGCCGCGTGCCGGTGTGCCCGGACACTCGTGGAGTCGACGCCGACCACGAACGCGACATGGTCCTCCAGCGTGCCGAGGGAGTCATCCTTGACAATCACGTGCTCCAGGATCCTGTCCCACGTCCCGTCCGCGGTCCACTTTCGCAGCCGCTCGTGCGCGGTCTTCCACTGCCCGTACCGTTCCGGCAGGTCACGCCACGGTGCGCCGGTGCGTTCCCTCCACAGGATCGCGTTGATCACCTGACGGTGGCTGCGCCACCGCCCGCCCTGTCGCCCGCTCTGCGCGGGCAGCAACGGCGCGATCACCGACCAGGCCCTGTCCGTCAGCTCACCACGCCCCACCACGATCCGTCATCTGCACACGATCATGGAAAAGATCCGCAGGACACGCCCTAGTTGCTGCTGGCCTAGTTGCTGCTGGCCTGGCGTGCTCGTGGCGACTGGTCAGGTCCACCAGCCGCTCCGAGCCGAACGCGACACCCTCGGCGGCCCGCGCCTCCACGGCCCCGTCGCCGCAGACCGGCATCCGGCCGCCCTGCTGGAGCTACTCGTGCGGACGGCGGGCGCCTCCCCCTCGAACCGGTCGGTGTCCGGCCCCGGCCGGGCCGGGAACGCCGGGGCGCAGGCCGTCGCCCCGGCGTTCCTGGCGCCCGGCGTTCCCGACGCCCGGCGGCCTAGCGCCCGGCGGCCCGGCACTCGGTGGCCCGGCGGCCCGGCACTCGGTGGCCCGGCGGCCCGGCACTCGGTGGTGGTTCTCGTCGGCCAGGTCGTTCGCAGATCCAGTCCTGCCGGAAGCCCTCCATGCCGCGACTACGCCGCGCTGACCAGCGCAGACCTCGCCGGTCTCACCCCGGCGGGGTCAGCCACCGCCGGGCGGGGTGCCGTCCTGGCCGGTGATGACCTGCTCCTGTAACTGGAGGATCTCCACCATCGGGAAGTCGTCGTAGTTGCTGAGCAGGACCCCGGTCCAGCCGGTGTCCGGGTAGACCGTCCAGTCGGCTCCGCAGCCCGCGTTGCCGCCGCCACGACCGAACGTCCACTGGTCACCGTTGAGGAGGTGGAGCGGGCCGGTGTAGCCCGTGAACGACCTGGGGTTGCGGCTGGGCAGCTTGGGGCCGGTCAGCAGTTCGGCGTAGGGCCTGGACAGGAGCGTGCCGTCGCGCAGCGCGTGCGCGAAGCGCACCAGGTCGGGCGCGGTGGCGAAGGCGTCGCCGGAGGAGTGGCCGATGAACGCGCGCGCCGGGTTCCGGCCTTCGATCGGCCCTGCGGTGCTGCCCCGGTCGAGGTGGCGCGCGACGTCCACCCGGCCCCCGCCCGCCTGCCTCGCGTACGGGTGCTCGATGCGGGCGTCGGAGAGCCACTGCGTCCGGGTGTAGAACCCCGAACCGGTCATGCCCGCGCGCGTGAAGACGTGCTCGTGCACGTAGTCCCAGAACGTCGTCCCGGCGACGGCCTCCACGATCCGCGCCGCGATGGCCAACCCGACCCCGCCACCGGGCGTGTGCCCCTGGTCGGCCGAACCGGGGGCGGCCACCAGCCGGGCCTGGTGCGTCCACAGCCGGTGCTGCTCGCGCACCTCGTCACGGCTGTGGAAGACCCGCTGCCAGTCCGGCGCCGGGGCGTCCAGGCCACCGGTGCCGGTGAGGAGGTGGTGCACGGTCACCCGCTCGGCGAGGTCAGCGGGGAACCCGGTCAGGTGGGCACCCACCGGGTCGGCCAACCCGACCGCGCCCGCCTGCACGAGCTGCAGGACGGCCACGGCCAGGAACGGCTGGCTGGCCGAGCTGAGGTTGAACGCGGTCCCCAGGTGATTGCCGATCCCGAGCTCCTCGTCCGCCATGCCGTAGGCGCGGGACAGCACGGTCCGGCCGCGGCGCGAGAGCAGCAGCACCCCGGAGAACTCGCCCTCGGCGGCGAGCCCGGCCACGTACCGGTCGAGCGCGCCACCGGGCAGGGCGTCCGGGGGCACCCGCTCCCCCGCCCCGCTCCCGACCTCGGCGACCCCCGCGCCGCCGCGCCGGTCACCCAGCGCGTCAGCGGGCGCCGCGCCCGCCGCGACCACCCCGGCCGCCGCCAGGCCGCCCCACCCGAACACCTTCCTCCGCCCGATCCCGCCCGCGTTCCCCTCTGCGCCACCCACGACCGTGCCCCTTTCCCAGCCCGCACGCGGAGCGCGTTGCGGTTGCCGGTCAGTGAAGAGGTCGGCGGGTTGCGAGCGCGTATCCGTTTTCCGCCGCGCCCGTGAAACGCGGTGCGCGCCCACGGGGAGCGCTCACCGGCCAGCCCTCACCGCCACGGGGAGGCGTCGACCACTTCCATGATCGTCGCCGGTTCCCACTCGTGGGTGGTGCCGGGGGTGGGGCGGTCGAGGACGGCCAGTTCCAGGCCCGCCGCGTCGAACAGGCCGCGGAAGTGGCCGAACGTGCGGATCTCGCCGCCGTTGAGGGCCAGGCGCTGCAACGAGATCGTGTCGTGCACCGGGGAGTCGCCGTCGCCGCGCACCCAGTCCACGACCACGATCGGCACGCCCGGTCCGGCCGCCTCGCGGCAGCGGGAGAGCAGCCGGACGCAGCTCGCGTCGTCCCAGTCGCACAGCACGCTCTTGAGCAGGTACAGGTCCCCGCCCGGTGGGATGCCCTCGAAGAAGTCGCCGCCCACCAGCTCGACCCGGTCGGCCAGTCCGAGGCGCTTGAGCACCGCGCTCGCCCTGGACACCACCTCGGGGCGGTCGAACAGCACGCCGGTGGCGTCGGGGTGGGCGGCGAGGACCCGGTGGAGCAGGGTGCCGTTGCCGCCGCCGACGTCCACGACGCGGCGGTGGCCGGTGAACGCGTAGCGGTCCAGCACCGAGTCCACGACCGGTTCGGTGAACTCCTGCATCCAGTCGGAGAACCAGGCCGCCTCGTGCGGGGTCCGGCGGTAGTAGGTCCACAGGTCGTCGCCGCCGAACACCAGATCCGCCCGTGACCTGCCGTGACGAACGACCTGGTCGAGCACCTCCATCGGGCGGCAAGCCCCCGGTGCGGTGAGCATGAGGGCGAGCGTGGCGTGACTGCCGTTGCGGCACAGCGCGGCGGTGACGGCGTTGGCCGAGTACCAGCCGTCGCCGCTCCGGTCGAGCAGCCCCTCGGCGGAGGCGCAGCGCAGGAAGGTGTCGACGACGTCGGGTCGCACCGCCCCGAGCACGTCGGACACCTCGGCGGCCGTGGTGGGCCCCTCGGCGAGCAGGTCGGGCACGCGCAGGCGCACGAACGCCCCGAGCACGTGGAACCTCCAGTACCCGCCCAGGAGCGCGTCGACGGCGTCCCCCGCCTCGGCCTCCTCGTGCTGCTCGTGCGCCGCGAGCCCCATGCCACCGCCCCTCCGCCACCGGAACCCGACACCGCCGGAACCGGACGCCACCGGAACCGGACACCGCAGGAACCGGATGCCGCACCAAAAGACCTGCCACCGCGGGGAATCGTGTGCGGCGGAGGCCGCGCCTGCAACGCGGGACGCCGGGTTCATCCCTCGGGCGAGTGATTGCCCCGATGACGACCGGCGGGCAGGAGCGGTGGGCGGCGAGGGCGGGCTGCGCCGTCCGGGGGACGTGGGGATCGGGCAGGTTCAGGGTGCGGGGGCTGCGGGTACCCACCGCCCAGCAGGGTTCTGGCGAAGGTGCGGAAGCACTACCGGGTTCCGTCGCTGCAACGGACTCCGGGGTGGAGGCGGCCCCCGCGCTCCCGATCGGGAGCGCGGGGGCCATCACCTCGTGCGGGTGTCAGTCCACCGGGGACATCCCGGTGGGAGTCAGCCGGTCGTCGCCTCCCGGACGCGCCTCGCAGCCGCGACCAGGGCCCGCAGCGCGGGTTCCACCTCCGCGCAGGCCCTGGTCTTCAGGCCGCAGTCCGGGTTCACCCACAGGCGGTCGCCGGGGACGGCGCGGGACCTGCGCGATCAGCGCCTCCTTCCCCGGCGCCCTGGGCGAGTCGATGTCGGACGCCCCCGGTCCGACGCCCCGCGCGAAACCGGCCGCGCCCAGGTCCGCAAGGACCTCTATCGCCGATCGTCGTGGTGACCAGCCTCGGCAGCCCGAGGTCGGACTGGCTCCTGCCGGTAGCGGGCCGGGATGGCGCCGACCAGGGCGGCGGTGGCGAGCGGTGCGCCCCGCCCGGTAGGACTCGACGGCGCGCTTGAGCTCCCGGCGCGGGCCGATCCTGGGGTAGCCGAGCACGGTCGAGCCGATACCGCTGGTCACAGGCTCTCCCCTCGTGAGCGCGCGGGGACCCGCGGGTCGGCGCGGCAGGTCTTCGGACTCACGGGTGCCGTCCGCGCTCCTACCGGCCGTCGCTTCCCACGCCCGACGCGGGCGCAGTGCTTGATGACGGCTTTCGTTCCCGTTCACCGCTGCGGGGCAGTCCCGGACTCGCACCGGGTTCCCTCTTGCCTCGCCCTTCCGGGGGTCGGCCGGTCGGGCGAACCACCACCACGTCCGACCCTGGCGCGGGGTGGGAGGCCCTCCCGGTCGGTGGGATTGGTCCGTTCCCGCGATGGAGTGCAAGAGCTTCGGCAAGAGCGAGCAAAACCCGGAAGAACTGCGGCACACGCGCCTGAGCACGAAAGAGCTTCGGGGCAAGCGTCGACACGGCCACGGAATCCGTCCTAGGGTTGCCCAGCCGCGCAGTCCACGAGGATGGAGCGACACGATGGCCGACGCCGAACGCCCGCGGGTCACCTACGCCACCCTGACCGCCGACAACGAGGCCCTGCACACCCACTACGAGCGCGGCGCGGACACCGCCCGGTCGTGGCTGGGCCGGGTGATACCCGTCGACGTGGGCGGCGAGTCGAGGACCACCGGCGAGCCGTTCACCGTCACCAGCCCCGCCGACACCTCCCTCGTGCTGTGCCAGGGCCGCACCGCGACCGCGCAGGACGTGGACGACGCCGTGCGCGCCGCCGCGACCGCCGTGTCCTGGGCCCCGCAGGCCGAGCGGCTGCGGGTGCTGCGCGCGGCGGCCGACCTGATCAGCGAGCGCTCCGGCGAGCTGGCCGCGCTGATGACCATGGAGGTCGGCAAGAACCGCCTCGAGGCGCTCGGCGACGTCGAGGAGTCCGCCGACCTGATCCGCTACTACTGCGACCGGTTCGAGGAGCACGGCGGGTTCGCCGCCGACATGGCGCGCCTGTCCGAGCGCGAGCACACCCGCAGCGTGCTGCGCCCCTACGGCGTGTGGGGCGTGATCAGCCCGTTCAACTTCCCCTCCGCGCTGGCCGCCGGACCGCTGGGCGCCGCGCTGGTCGCGGGCAACTCGACCGTGCTCAAGCCCAGCACGCAGGGCACGTTCAGCGCCGCGAAGCTGGTGGAGTGCCTGCGCGAGGCCGGGGTCCCCGCGAACGCGCTGCACCTGCTGCCCGGCGGCGACGACACCGGCAAGGCGCTGGTCGCGCACCCCGGCGTGGACGGGCTGACGTTCACCGGGTCGCACGCGGCGGGCATGGAGGTGTACCGCTCGTTCGCGGGCGCCTACCCGAAGCCGGTGGTGTGCGAGATGGGCGGCAAGAACCCCACCATCGTCACCGCCGACGCCGACCTCGACGTCGCGGCGACCGGCATCGCGCGCTCCGCGTTCGGGTTCTCCGGGCAGAAGTGCTCGGCCTGCTCGCGGGTCTACGTGCACCGCGACGTGCACGACGAGCTGGTGGCCAGGCTGGTCGCGAAGACCGCCGAGCTGGTCGTGGGCGACCCGCTGGAGCGCCCGGTGTTCGTCGGGCCGGTGGTGGACGCCGACGCGGTCGCCCGGTTCTCGGACGCCGTCGCGCACGCCCGCGAGGTCGGGCGGGTCGTGGCGGGCGGCGAGGTGCTGGGCGCGGGCGACGGCCGCGCCGACGGCCACTACGTCGCGCCGACCGTCGTCACGGGCGTCCCGGTCGACGACCGGCTGTTCCGCGACGAGCTGTTCGTGCCGCTGGTGGCCATCGCGCCCGTCGACTCGCTCGACGAGGCGCTGGCCCTGGCCAACGACACCGACTTCGGGCTCACGGCCGGGCTGTTCTCCGGCGACGACGCCGATGTCGAGCGGTTCCTGGACGAGATCGAGGCGGGGGTGGTGTACGTGAACCGAGCGGCAGGCGCGACGACGGGGGCGTGGCCGGGGGTGCAGCCCTTCGGCGGCTGGAAGGGGTCGGGCAGCACCGGCAAGGCCGGGGGCGGACCGCACTACGTGCAGCTGTACCTGCGCGAGCAGTCCCGGACGGTGGTGTCCCGATGACCGCCACGAGCAACGCGGGCGCGGCCACCGCGCCGCTGCTGCGCACCGAGCTGCCCGGACCTCGGGCGCGCGAGGTGCTGGCCCGCGACGAGGCCGTCACCAGCCGCTCCCTGCCCAGGGCCTACCCGCTGGTGCCCGCGCGCGGGCGGGGCTGCGTGATCGAGGACGTCGACGGCAACCTGTTCCTGGACTTCAACGCGGGCATCGCGGTCAACTCCACCGGGCACGCGCACCCGCGCGTGGTGGAGGCGGTGCAGCGGCAGAGCGCGGAGCTGCTGCACTACTCGGCCAGCGACTTCTACCTGCCGATCTACTCGCGGATGTGCCGGGCGCTGGCGGACACCGCGCCGATCGACGGCCCGGCGCGGGTGTTCCTGACCAACTCCGGGGCCGAGGCGGTGGAGGGCGCGCTCAAGCTCGCCAGGCACGCCACCGGCCGCCAGTACGCGATCAGCTTCTACGGCTCGTTCCACGGCCGCAGCTACGGCGCGGTGTCGCTGACCGCGTCGAAGTCCAAGTACCACAAGGGCTTCGGTCCGCTGCTGCCCGGAATCCTGCACGCCCCGTACGGCAGCGACGCCACGTTCGAGCACCTGGAGGACGTGCTGTTCCGGCACGTCGTCCCCCCCGACGAGGTCGCGGCGATCTTCGTGGAGCCGGTGCAGGGCGAGGGCGGGTACATCGTGCCGCCGCAGGGGTGGCTGGCGCGGCTGCGGGAGCTGTGCGACCGGCACGGCATCCTGCTGGTGGCCGACGAGGTGCAGTCCGGGGTCGGGCGCACCGGGCGGATGTGGGCGGTCGAGCACACCGGGGTGCGGCCGGACGTGCTGCTCAGCGCCAAGGGGCTCGCGTCGGGCCTGCCCCTGGGCGCGTTCGTGGCGCGCGCCGACCTGATGGAGACCTGGCCCGCGGGCGCGCACGGGTCCACCTACGGCGGCAGCCCGGTGCCGTGCGCGGCGGGGCTGGCGACGCTGGAGGTCATCGAGTCCGAGGGGCTGCTGGCCAACGCGACCAGCGTCGGCGAGCGGCTGACGGCCGGGCTGCGCGGGTTCCAGGCGCGCTGGCCGGAGGCGGTCGTGGACGTGCGCGGCGTCGGCTTGATGCTCGGCGTCGAGCTGGCCACGGCGGAGCTGGCCGGGGCGGTGCAGCAGGCGGCGTTCGAGCGCGGGCTGCTGGTGCTGGAGTGCGGCGAGAGCAGCATCCGGGTGTCCCCGCCGCTGGTGATCACCGAGGCCGAGGCCGACACCGGGCTGCGCGTGCTCGGCGAGGCGCTGGCGGCGGTGCTCGGGTGAGCAGCGGGTTGGCCGGTGGCGCGGGCGGGCACGTGTTCGCCCGCGCCACCGGCCTGCCCACCGCCTCGCACGCACGCGGCGCGGTGATCGTGGACACCGACGGGCGCGAGTACCTGGACGGGTCCGGCGGGGCCGTGGTGACCTCGATCGGGCACGGCGTCGGCGAGGTCGTGGACGCGATCGCCGCGCAGGCCCGCAAGGTCGCGTACGTGCACCCGACCGCGATGCGCAGCGCCGAGGTCGAGGCGTACGCGGACGAGCTGGCGCCGCTGCTGCCGGTGGACGACCCGCGCGTGTACCCGGTGTCCGGGGGCAGCGAGGCGGTGGAGACGGCGCTGAAGATGGCGCGGGCCTTCCACCTCGCGCAGGGGCGGGCGCGGCACGTGGTGGTGGCGCGCGGCGGCGCGTACCACGGCAGCACGCGCGGGGCGCTGGACGTGTCGGGGCGGGACGGGCTGCGCGCGCCGTACCTGCCGTGGCTGGGCGCGACCCGGCGGGCGACCGCGCCCTACGAGTACCGCTGCCCGGCGCCGGAGCACCCGGTGGGCTGCGGGACGTGGCACGCGCGGCGGCTGGACGGGCTGCTGACCGACGACGTGGCGGCGTTCGTCGCGGAACCGGTGGCGGGCGCGGGGCTGGGCGCGTGCGTGCCCGACGACGAGTACTGGCCCGCCGTGGCGCGGGTGTGCCGGGAGCGCGGGGTGCTGCTGGTCGCGGACGAGGTGATGACCGGGTTCGGGCGCACCGGGCGGTGGTTCGCGTGCGAGCACTGGGGGGTGCGGCCGGACCTGCTGGTGGCGGCGAAGGGCGCGTCGTCCGGGTACTGGCCGCTGGGGCTCGCGGTGTGCTCGGGGCGGGTGCGGGAGGCGATCGGGGCGTTCACGCACGGGTTCACCAACTCGCACCACGCGGTCGGCGCGGCGGCCGGGCGGGCGGTGCTGCGGGTGCTGTCCGAGCGCGGCCTGGTCGCGGCGTCCGAGCGGGTGGGGGCGGTGCTGGACGCGTGCCTGCGGGAGCGGCTGGGCGGGCACCGCGCGGTCGGGGACGTGCGCGGGATCGGGTTGCTGCGCGGCGTGGAGCTGGTGGCCGACCGGGAGACCAAGGCGCCGTTCCCGCGCGCGGAGCGGGTGGCCGAGCGGGTGGTGGCGGCGGCTCGGGAGCGCGGGCTGCTGGTGTACCACTCGACCGGGTGCGCGGACGGGCGCGACGGGGACGTGCTGCTGCTCGGGCCGCCGCTGGTGATCACGCCGGAGCAGGTGGCGGTGGTCGCGGAGCGGCTGGCGCTGGCGGTGCGGGACGTGCTCGGGTGAGGCGGTTCACCCGGCCCTCGGGTGAACTTCCTTGCGGCTCGAACGGTCGCGGGTATCCTCACCACAGGCCACCAAGGGCCACCTTCCTGGCGTAAGGGTGATGTTCCGTGTGTCGCGCGACGACACCTGACGGCCCCTCCAAGTTCGTCCTGCGAGTCCACTTCCCCACCCGCGGCGGTTGACGCCTGGGCTGCTCGCCCCAGCCCACGCTTCCCTCCGGACTCCGGGACAACTCCATGCTCAAGTGGTTCCTGCTCAGCCTCGCCGTGTGCAGCGAGGTCTTCGCCACGTTGTGCCTGAAAGCCTCGCACGGCTTCACGAAACCGCTGCCGGTCCTCGGACTGGTGGTCGGTTACGGCATCGCGTTCTACCTGGAGGCGCAGGTGATCCGGCTCGGGCTGCCGGTCGCGATCACCTACGCCATCTGGGCCGGTGGTGGCATCGCGCTGGTCGCGGTGGCGGGCCGGGTGCTGTTCGCCGACCCGATCGCGCCGGGCACCCTGGCCGGGATGGCGCTCATCGCGGCGGGGGTGGGGCTCGTGGCCACCACCACCGCCGTCGCCTGATCCGACGACGTCCCGAGGGGCGCTGACCGCGTGCGCGGTCAGCGCTTTTCGGCGTGCGCGGAACTCGCGGTGGTGGGCGCGGGTCAGGCGGCGTGGAAGCGCAGGCTCGCGGCGATCGCGGCGAAGACCTCGCCGAAGCGGTCGGCCAGTTCGGTGTTCGGGGTGGTGAAGGACAGCACGGCGACCCGGTCGCTGCCCGGCAGGCGCAGGAAGTAGCGGCTGACCAGGGCGCGGTCGGGGACCGGCGGGTCCGGGTCGGGCTCGGGTTCCTGGGCGGGCCGGGGTTCCGGGGTGGGCAGGTCGATCTCGGTGGTGGCCAGCAGCGCCACGCCCCCCGGCAGCTCGACCGAGGACACGGTGACCTCGCCCGCGCCGGGGGCGCGCTCGATCGACGCCCAGACCTGCGCCAGCCCGCCGACCGCCGGGGACACCGCGAGCAGCGCGCCCGCCGTGAGCGCGGGCGGGGCCAGGTCGCCGCCGCCCGCCCAGACGGCGGCGAGGAGCGGCTCGGAGCCCTCGGAGAGCTTGCGCAGTTCGAGGGCCACCGGGCCGGCGAGCTTGGCGACCCGCTCGGCCTCGGCCCGCTGCGCCCTGGCGGACAGGGCCGCGCTGGGCAGCGGGGCGTCCGAGCGGGGGTCGATCTCGATCCAGCCCGCCGGGAGGCGCAGCGCCGCCGAGACCTTGCCCGCCGGGCGGGGCGGGGTGCGCTCCGCCAGGGCGGGCAGGCCTGGGTTCTCGGCGGGGGCCGGCTTGGCGGGAGTGGGCCTGGCGGGGGTGGACGCGGCGGGTGCCTGCTTGGCGGCTGCGGGATCGGCGGCTGCGGGATCTGCGGAGAGGGCCTCGGCCGCCAAGGGGGCGGCGGCCGAGGGTTCGGGGGCGAGCGGGGTCTGCTCGCGGGGTGGGAGCTGGTCGCGCAGGCGGGTGTCCAGGGACAGGACCTCGGCCAGCTCGTCGAGGTCGGCGCCGGGCGGGCGGATGCGGTCGCCGAGCAGGACCACGCCCGCCAGCGACTCGAACTCGGCCCAGTCGACGAGGTCCTCGGGCGGCGCCGCGGGGCCCAGGAGGACGTCGGCGGTCAACCACTCGACGTCGATGGTCCCGGACAGCACGGGGTCCTCGGTGTCACCCGCCGGCGCCGGGTCGGCGGCGCGGTGGCTGCCCACGCGTTCGACCGGCTCGGACTCCCCCGCAGCGACGGCGGGGAGCAGTGCCAGCGGGGCTCGGGCGGCCGGGAGCTCGGGCACCGCGGCGCTCCCGGTGTCGGCAGACTTGGCGGCAGTGGGCCCGGTGGCTGGGCGCTCAGCGTCGGCGGGCTCGGCGGCGGCGGGCTCGGTCTCCACAGCCGCGGCATCGGCGGCGTCGTCGGCATCGGCATCGGCATCGGCATCGGCGGCGTCGTCGGCAACCTCGGCGTCCGGGACAGGCTCCCCCCGCGACAGCACCTGGAGCGCTCCCACCGCGGCGCGCGGCACGGTCGGCGCGTCCTCGGACCGCTCGCCCCCGCCGGACGCCTCCCCGCTCCCCAGCTCCCCCGCCGCCGGTTCCGCACTCTCCAGCGCGCCGACCGCGAACTCGCCCACCGCGTGCTCCACCGCCTCGCGCAGCACCCCGGCGGCGACGCGGGCCGCCGTCTCGCGCAGGTTCCTGGCCTGCTCGGCCAGCTCCTTGGCCGCGCCGAGCCTGCGCACGGCCTCCTCCCGCTCGGACTGCGCCAGCTTCGCCCGCTCCTGCGCCTGCTCGTGCTCGGCGCCCGCGACGCGTGCCAGCCGCTCCTCGGTCTCGATGCGCGAGCTCAGGTCGTCGGCGGCCTTGTCGTCGCCGACGAGGGTGGCGATGACGAGCTGGTTCTTGGCGTACCCGACCCGCTGCACGGCCTGCAGCGCCCGGTTGCCGTGCGCGGTGGCCTCGGCGTCGGCGGCTCGGGCCCTGCGCCCGGCGTCGGCCTCCTCCTCGGCGGCCGAGGCGGCGCGGGCCTGGGCGAAGCCCGCGCGGGCGCGGGCGGGGGCCAGCTCGGTCGCGTAGCCGGACAGGGCCTTGGCGGCGGTGGCGTGCGCGGTGACCAGGACGCCGAGGTCGGCGCAGACCCGTTCGAGCCTGCCCCGGAACCCGTCGGCGCCCGGCCACATCGACAGCACGTCGCCGACCGCGCGCAGCGCCGCGCGCACCGCGTCGGCCTCCGCACCGGCCTCGGCGAGCGCGGCCGAGGCGCGGCGCACGCCGCCGGGGTCACCGGGCGCGGCGACCCGCGCGAGCCTGGGCAGGGTGGTCACGGGGCGCTCCGGCCGAGCAGCTGGGCGAGGGCGAGCGCGCCGTCGTGGTCTGCGCGCAGGCACTTGGCGGCGGAGGCGTCGAACGCGGCGGCGACGGCCTCCAGCTCCTCGCCGATCCGCTGCCTGCCCTCGGCGCACCGGGCCGTGAAGTCCTCCAGCGCGCCGGACACCAGGTCCGAGCCCGAGGTGGGCACGTCGAGCCGGGTGTTGGCGGGCTCGACGTCGAGGCGGGCGCGCAGCTCGCGCAGCCTCGCCGCGATGGCGGCCAGGACGTCGGGGTCGACCCCGAGAGCGGATTCCGTGCTGTGCTGCGACAAGGGCCCTCCTCACGTACGAGCTGTGCATCGGCCATCCGGCACGCGGCGTTACCCCCGAGAAGTGCGGTCAGGTAAGGGAAATGGCGCAACGCCGGAACATCGTCACCCGTTCGGTGGAAATTTTTGTTCCACCACAAGGGGAATCGGGGGCACGTGCGGGACCGCTACCGGCGCGAAG
Source organism: Actinosynnema pretiosum (assembly GCF_002354875.1). Taxonomy (GTDB): domain Bacteria; phylum Actinomycetota; class Actinomycetes; order Mycobacteriales; family Pseudonocardiaceae; genus Actinosynnema; species Actinosynnema auranticum. The sequence continues at coordinate 3,625,907 of NZ_CP023445.1, read as the reverse complement.
CCCGGAAACCATTGGCGGACAAAGGTTTCTGGGCTCGCGGCGGGGTGTGTGTTGTTGCTCGCCGAAGATAGGGGTAACACGCGTGGTGCGGTCTCAGGACGCGAGCAGCCGCGGCCGGTAGAGGTCGAACCAGTGGTACAGGTCCAGCACCCGGTCCAGGGCGAAGCGCTGCGCCTGGCCCACCCGCGCGGGGTCGGCCCCGACCAGCGCCCGCGCCCGCTCCCGGTCCACCAGGTCGAACACCGGGTGCCCCGGTTCCGCGAGCACCTGGGCGACCTGCCGCTGCAGCGCGGCGGCGTAACCGGGGTCCTGGGTCGACGGGTACGGGCTCTTCACGCGGTCGCGCACCGACGCGGGCAGCACGTGCGCGGTGGCGTGGCGCAGCAGGCTCTTCTCCCTGCCGTCGAAGGTCTTCAGCGCCCAGGGCGCGTTGTAGGCGTACTCGACCAGCCGGTGGTCGCAGAACGGGACGCGCACCTCGAGGCCCACCGCCATGGACATGCGGTCCTTGCGGTCCAGCAGCATCCGCACGAACCGGGTCAGGTGCAGGTGGCACACCACGCGCATCCGGGCCTCGCGCGCCGACTCGCCCTCCAGCGGCTCGACCTGGGCGACGGCCGCGCGGTACTGGTCCCGGACGTGGGAGCCGAGGTCCAGGCGCCGCACCAGGTCCTCCCGGTACGGGGAGGCCGCGCCGGAGCCCAGGTCCCGGAACGCGACCATCCAGGGGAACCCGTCGACCTCGGCCGAGCCGTCGTGGAACCAGCGGTAGCCGCCGAACACCTCGTCCGCCGACTCCCCCGACAGCGCCACGGTGGAGCCCTCGCGGATGGCCTTGAACAGCAGGTACAGGGACACGTCCGTGTCCCCGGAGCCCATCGGGACGTCGCGCGCGGTGAGGACGGCGCGGCGGGTGTCCGGGTCGGTGAGGCGGGCCGGGTCGAGCAGGACGTCGTGGTGGTCGGAGCCGACGAGCGCGGCGACGTCGCGCACGTACGGCGCGTCCGGGGTGGGGCGCAGGTCGTCCGGGGCGAAGTTCTCCTCCTGGCCGGGGAAGTCGACGGAGAACGTGCGGACCGGCTCGGACAGCTCGGCCGCCGCGAGCCCGGTGATGGCGCTGGAGTCCAGGCCGCCGGAGAGCAGGACGCAGCGGGGCACGTCGGCGACGAGCTGGCGGCGGACGGTGTCGGTGAGCAGCTCGCGGACGGTGGCGACGGTGGTGTCGCGGTCGTCGGCGTGCGGGGTGGTGCGCAGGGACCAGTAGGCGCGGGCGCGGATCCCGGAGCGGCTGACCGTGACGGTGGTGCCCGGCTCGACCGGGACGAGGTCCTTCCACAGCGACCAGCCGGGCCGCTGGGTGGGCAGGAGCAGCTCGCGCAGGCCGTCGTCGTCCACGGCGCGCTCCGCCAGCGGGTGGGCCAGGACCGCCTTGGGCTCGGAGCCGAACAGCACCCCGTCCGGGGTGGGGCGGTAGTAGAGGGGTTTGACGCCCATGCGGTCGCGGGCCAGCAGGAGGGTCCGGTCGCGGGAGTCCCAGACGGCGAAGGCGTACATGCCGTTGAGGTGCTCGACGACGCGCTCGCCCCACTCCAGGTAGCCGTGCAGGACGACCTCGGTGTCGCTGGCGGTGCGCCAGGTGTGGCCGAGCGCGGTCAGCTCGGCGCGCAGCTCGGCGTGGTTGTAGGTCTCGCCGCTGTAGACCAGGCAGAGGTCGCCGCGCGGGGTGGGCAGCACCATCGGCTGGCGACCGCCGGGCAGGTCGATGACGGCGAGCCTGCGGTGGCCGAGGGCGGCGTTCGGGTGCCACCAGGTCCCGGAGTCGTCCGGGCCGCGGCAGGCCATGGTGGCGGTCATCCCGGCCAGGACGTCCCCGGCTCCGGGGCGCGTGGTGAGGTCGGAGTCGTGGGAGACCCACCCGGTGATGCCGCACATGGCCGCCTCCAGCCAATTTGGTTAGCTACCGCAAGCACTGGTGATCCAGGTGTAACACCGGAAGGCGGGACTGTCTGCCCGTTTTGCGCGCTCCGCCCACTGCTCGTGGGGACGTCACCCGGACGGGCGCAGGAAGCCACCCGTCCGAGGACGTGGGGATCACCGAGCGGGTTCGGCCTGCACCTCGGCCTGCACCTCGGCCAGGTCCACCACCCGGTCCGCGACGGCGTCGAGCAGCGGCCGGTCGTGCGAGATCGCCAGCACGCCGACCCGGTCCGCCCGCACCCGCTCCAGCAGCAGCCGCCAGATCACCGCCTGGGTGATCGCGTCCAGGCTCGCGGTGATCTCGTCGGCCACCAGGTAGCGCGGCGAGGTCAGCAGCGCGCGGGCCAGGTTCACCCGCTGGGCCTCGCCGCCGCTGATCTCGTGCGGGAACCGGTCCAGCAGGGCGGGCGGCACCAGCACCGGGTCCAGCGCGGCCACCTCACCCGCCGCGCCACCGCCCGCCGCGCCACCGCCCGGCGCGGTCTCCGCCAGCACCTCGGACACCCGCCACCGGGGGTCCATCGCCGAGTGCGCGTCCTGGAAGGCGAGCTGCACCGGGTTCGGCACGCCCCTGCCCGGCCGGGGCGCGGCGCCGTCCGCCTCCACCGCGCCGCGGCGCGGCCGGTCCAGCCCCGCGAGCAGCCTGCCGAGCGTGCTCTTGCCCGACCCGCTCGCCCCGTGCAGCCCGACCACCTCGCCGGGCTCGACGTCGAGGTCGACGCCGCGCACCACCCACGGCCCGGTCCGGCCGTACCGGAACCACACGTCCCGCGCGCGCAGGCTCACCGCTCCCCCTCCAGCTCACCGGGCACGTGGAACCCGTTGGCGGGCAGCGCGTTCCACAGCGCCCGCGTGTACGGGTGCGCCAGCGCCCCGCCGTCGCCCCGGAAGTCCGCGGGGTCGGCCTCGTCCACGGTCCGCCCGTCGCGGCAGATCACCACCCGGTCGGCGATCTCCAGCGCCCCGGTCAGCTCGTGCGTGATCAGCACGACCGCGCGGCCGTCGTCGGCGATCCGGCGCAGGTCCGCCAGCACCGCGCGCACCGACTCCGGCGGGAGGCCGGGCGTCGGCTCGTCGGCCAGCACCAGCGCCGGGTCGGCCATGAGCGCCATCGCGGCCAGCGCCCGGCGCGCCATGCCGCCGGACAGCTGGTGCGGGTGCAGCCGCGCCACCTCGGGCCCCAGCCCGCGCGAGGCCAGCGCCCGCAGCGCCGCCGCCCCTGGGTCGGCCGCGCCCGCCAGCCTCGCCGAGCGGCGCACCTGCTTGCCCACGGGCGTCACCGGGTCCAGGAACGACGCGGCCTGCGGCAGCAGCGCGAGCTCCCGACCGGCCAGCGCGCGCCGCGCGTCCGGGCTCACCACCTCACCCGCGAAGCGCACCTCGCCGCTCTCCTCGGCGTTGGGCGGCAGCATCCCCAGCACGGCGTGCGCCAGCAGCGTCTTGCCCGCCCCGCTCGCGCCGACCAGCGCCACCACCTCACCCCGGTCCGCGCGCAGGTCCATGCCCGACAGCGCCACCACGGTCCGGCGGCGCAGCCCGCGCTCGTACTGGCCGAACCGCACGCCCAGCGCGTCGATCTCCAGCAGGCTCACAGGTGGTGGCTCCTCGGGTCCAGCAGCGCGCGCAGGTGCTCGCCCACGCCGTCCACGGCCTTCACGACCAGCAGCAGGCACGCGCCGGGCAGCAGCGCCAGCCACCACGCGCCCGCCGACAGGAACCGCATCGACTCCGACAGCAGCACCCCGATCGACGGCTGCGCCGGGTCCACGCCCATGCCCAGGAACGACAGGGCCGCCTCGTGCAGGATCGCGTGCGGGAACAGCAGCACGAGGCCGACCAGGAACTGCCCGGTCAGGTGGCCCGCGACGTGCCTGCGGGCGACCCACCAGCGGCTGCGGCCGAGCTGGGTGGCCACGAGCGCGTAGTTCGAGCCGACCACGCCGCGCGCCCGGCCCCGCAGCACGCGGGTCAGGGTCGGCCAGTGGGTCAGCGCGACGGCGAGGATGACCGAGCCGGTGCCGCCGCCGAGCGCGAACGCCAGCAGGATCAGCAGCACCAGGTGCGGCAGCGCGAGGAACAGGTCGACCAGCCAGCCGACGGCCGCGTCGGCGCGCCTGCCGCCGACCGTGGCCAGGCACGCCAGCACCAGGGCCACCAGCGCGGAGATCGCCGCCGCGCAGGTGCCGACCAGCAGGCTCAGCCGCAGCCCGGACAGGGTCCTGGCCAGCACGTCGCGGCCCAGCCAGTCGGTGCCGAACCAGTGCGCGGCGGACGGCGGCTGGTTGCGCTGGGACAGCGCGGTGGTCTGCGCGGCGTCCCCGGCCAGGGCGCCCGCGACGAGCACGGCCGCCACCACCAGCAGGGAGCAGCCCAGCAGCACCAGGGTCCGGGTGCGGCGGTCGGCGGTCAGCGCGCTCACCGCTCACCCGCCCGGAGCGCGACCCTCGGGTCGACGGCGGCGTGCACGCGGTCTCCGATCGTGTTGCCGACGAACACCAGCACGGCGGTGAACAGGGCGATGCCCAGCAGCAGCGGCACGTCCTGGGACATCGCCGCCTGCGTGGTCGCGGCGCCGAGGCCGGGGTAGGAGAACACCTGCTCGGCCAGCACCGAGCCGCCGAACAGCTCGCCGAGCGAGCCGAACTGGAGCAGCAGGGCGGGACCGGCGGCGCCCCGCAGCACCCGGTGCGCGACCAGGCCGATCCCCCGGTCGCCCTGGGCGCGGGCGAACGCGACGTGGTCGGAGGCGAGCGCCTCGATGACGGCGTGCCGGGTGTGCAGCACGACGGGCGCGACGCCGACGACGCTCAGGGTCAGCGCGGGCAGCGCGAGGTGGCCGAGCCGGTCGAGCAGGGTGACCTCGGCGGCGGGCACGCCGATCGGCACCGCGCAGCACACCGGGGCCCAGTTCAGCGAGACCGCGAAGACGTAGAGCAGCAGCAGGCCGACCCAGAACACCGGGGCGGACGCCAGCGTGTACGCCCACCAGGTGATCACCCGGTCGGTGGGCTTGCCGCGCCGCGCGCCCGCGAGGACGCCGAGGGCGAAGCCGAGCAGCCCGGACAGCAGCCAGGCCAGCGCCATCAGGCCCAGGCTCGCGGTGAACCGGTCGCCGATCACCTCCAGCACGGGGCGGTTGAACGTCGGGGAGAACCCGAAGTCGCCCCGGACCAGGTTGCCCAGCCAGGACAGGAACCGCTGCGGCGCGGGCTCGTCCAGGCCCCAGCGCTGGGCGATCAGCTCGCGCTGCTCGGGGCCCAGGCGCGCCACGTCCGCGCCGACGTAGGCGCTCACCGGGTCCACCGGCGAGTTGACCATCAGCGTGAAGGTGCCCGCGGCGACGGCGGCCAGCAGCAGCGCCAGGCGGCCGAGCTTGGCCACCACGCGCACCGCGGGGTTGCGCGCGCCGCGCGAGCGGCCGGGGCGGGCGGCCTGCTCGTCGGGGCGGTCGATCCCGTCTCCGGGCTCCCCCGCCCCGCCGAGCTTGGCCGCGCCGCCGAGGCCGCCGGTCTCGTCGGGGTTCAGCAAGTCCAGCGCCAGGCGGCGATGTTCCAGGTGACCGGCCAGCCGTGGCCGTGCGGCTCGACCTGCTCGGGGCCGAGGTCCAGGCACTGGTTGGCGAAGTAGGTGTGCTTGAGGTTGACCAGCCAGGCCCACGCGGCGTCGCCCTGCGCGGAGAAGCCCTGCGCCCCGTCGAACTGGGCGGCCTTCCACTCGCGGGTGGCGACCTCGGGGTCGGTGGTGGCCATCGCGGCGTCCAGGTGCGCGTCCACCGCCGGGTTGGCGTAGAAGCCGGGGTTCCACAGCTCGACGCCCGCGCGGGCCGACGAGTACAGGGTGTGCATCTCGGTCGGGTCGTGGCTGCCCCAGCCGAACAGGACCGGCTCGGCGTGCATCCGGGTGCGGATGACCTCCCAGCTCTCGCCCTGCGCGGAGACCGCGATCCCGATCGGCTTGAGCATGTCGACCACGGCCAGCGCCAGGCCCTGGCGCAGCGAGTCGCTGGCCGGGTAGAGCAGCGGGAACTCGGCCTTCACGCCCGCGCGCTCGCGCACGCCGTCGCCGTCCGAGTCGGTCCAGCCCGCCTCGTCCAGGAGCTTCCTGGCGCGCTCGGGGTCGTTGTCCTCGATCGCTGCGGACGGCTCGAACCAGGGCATCCCGTCGACCGGGCCGGTGGCGGGGCTGCCGAAGCCGTCGAGCACGCCGTCGACCAGGGCCTGCCGGTCCAGCGCGTAGTTCACGGCCTGGCGCACGGCGCGGTCCGAGGTGACGGCGTTGCCGATCGGGCGTCCCTCGGCGGTGGTGCGGCCCTCGGCGGGCAGGTACGGGAACGAGATGCCCCGGTTGTCCACCGAGTCCACGTCCCGCAGCGCCATGCCGGGCAGCTCGGTCCTGGCCAGCGACGACGGCAGCGAGGCCACGTGGACCTGCCCGGAGCGGGCGGCGGCCAGGGTGGCGTCCTCGCCGGTGAACACGAACACGACGCGCTCGAACGCGGGCTTCTGCCCGTAGTAGGCGTCGTTGCGCTTGACGATGAGCTGCTGCCCCTCGTCCCACTGCTCCAGCACGAACGGCCCGGACCCGACCGGCTTGCGCGCGTAGTCGGCGCCGTGCGCGTGCTCGGGGACGATGCCCAGCGACACCAGGCGGTTGACGAACGTGCTCTGCGGCTGGGTCAGGCGTAGCTCGACGGTGTCCTCGTCGACGACGACCGCCTCCTTGAGCACGGTCACGTCGGTGAGGCCGCCGCTCTTGGCCGCGGTGGTGAAGGTGTAGGCGACGTCCTTGGCGGTGACCGGCTGCCCGTCGCTGAACCTTGCGTCGGTCCGCAGGTCGACCGTCCACACCAGACCGTCCGGGCTCACCGAGTGGCCGGTGGCCAGGTCGTTGGTCAGGTTCAGGTCCGCGTCCCTGCCGAGCAGGGTCGACTGGAACAGCGGGGAGCCGTAGCGGCCCCAGCCGAGCGTCGGGTCGTAGCCGTCCTCGGACTCGCCGCCGATGGCCAGCCGCAGCTCGGTCGGCGCCGGGCCGCCCTGCGCGGTGGGCGAGGTCGAGCACGCCGTGGTCAGCAGGGTGGCGGAGAGCAGAGCTCCCGCCGTTCGGGCCCAAGCAGGTACGCGCACGTTCCGCCCCTCGTCGTCCTTGTTGCCCGCTATTCGTAACAAGCAAGGGTGTGCGACAACAAACCGTGAGAGCCAGTTCACAGCGCGCGGGCGGTGCGGGGGCGTTCGGGTGAGGCGGGGAAGGCGCTCGCCCTCCCCGCCCCCGCGGTCAGAGCTTGGGGACCGGGGACCACACCGCGCCCTTGGCGGTGCGGTTGTCGCCGGAGGAGCGACCGCCGAGCCTGCGGCCCAGCCACGGCAGGACGTGCTCGCGGTAGTAGCGCAGCTCGTGGAGCAGGCCGCGCGCGCGCTCGTCGGCGTCCGGGGCGACGATCTCGGCCTCGGTGTGGTGCCCGAGCGCGCTGAGGATCAGCGCGGCGGCCCTGCGGTGGCCCGCGGCGTTGAGGTGCAGTCGGTCGGGGGCCCAGTAGGCGGGGCGGCGGATCTCGGTGTCGTTGAAGATGTCGACCAGCACCAGGTTCGGCCGGTCGCGCAGCGGGGTGACGGCCCTGGTCAGCTCGCTGCCGCGGCGGTCGATGACGCGGCCGAGCGGCAGGCCCGCGCCGGGGTTCGGGCCGCTGATCAGGATCAGCCGGACGCCCTCCTCGGCGCAGCGGCGCACGACGCGCTCGATCAGCGCGAGGACCTTGGAGGTGTCCATGCCGGGGCGCATCATGTCGTTGCCGCCGCCGTTGAACGAGAGCAGCGTGGGCTTGAGCGCGAGGGCCGCCTCCAGCTGCTCGGTGGCGATGGGGGTGATCAACCTGCCCCGGACGGCGAGGTTGGCGTACTCGACCTCCTCGTCGGGCAGCGCCGTCGCCAGCCCCTGGGCGACCAGGTCGGCCCAGCCCCGGACGGTCCCGTCCGGCAGTTCGTCGCCGACTCCCTCGGTGAAGCTGTCGCCGATCGCCACGTACTTCATTAGCCGCTCCCGCTCCCGTTCTTGGACCTCGGGCATCGTGCCACGCGCCTGCGGTTAGCGGAGGCCGACCCTCCGGTCGGTCGGGCGGGAAGCGTTGGGGGGCGGGCGAAACGGGTGGTTCGTGGGGGTTTGGGGTGGGCCGGGTCGTCGGGTGACGACCCGGCCGGTCTCAGGCGCGGGCGCGCGTCAGGCGGCGTGAGCCGAACACCAGCGCGCAGGCGGTGAGGGCGGCGCTGACGAGCAGCGCGGCCCGAGCGCCCCCGGCCAGCGCGGCGCCGCCCAGCAGCGGGCCGACGACGGCGCCTGCGTTGAGCGCCGCGGTCGCCGCCGCGCCCGCCAGCCTCGGCGCTCCGGGCGCGACCCGCAGCACCTCGGCGACCAGCGTGGAGCCGACCGCGAACGACAGGGCGGCTTGGGCGAACAGCAGCGGCGCGACCGGGAACGCGGCCAGCAGCAGCCAGCCCGCGGGCAGCGCCACCAGTCCCGCGGCGAGCAGGCGCGCCGGGCGCCGGTCAGCCGCCCTTCCCGCCACCACGACACCGGCGAACGCGCCGCAGCCGAACACCGCCAGCGCCACCGGCACCCAGCCCGCGGCGCGGCCCGCCACGTCGGTGACCAGCGGGGCGAGGTAGGTGAAGGCGCAGAACGTGCCGCCGTTGACCAGCGCGGCCAGCAGCAGCGGCGACCGCAGCCCCGGCACGCGCAGCCCGCGCAGCTCGGCGGCCACCGCGCCGCCGGGGTCGCCGCCGCCCGCCGGGACCGAGCGCAGGACCGCGACCAGGGCGGGCGCGGTGAGCAGGGCGACGGCCCAGAACGCGGACCGCCAGCCCCACAGCTCGCCGAGCAGCGCGCCCGCGGGGACGCCCACCACGCAGGCGGTGGTGGTGCCCGCCAGCAGGGTCGCGGTGGCCCGCCCCTGCGCGCCGGGGCCCGCGAGCCGCGCGGCGGTCCCGAGCGCGACGGCCAGGAACCCGGCGGTGGCGAGCGCGGCGACCACCCTGGTGGTCAGCAGCACGGCGAAGCCGGGGGTGAGGGCGCCCAGCACGTGGGCCAGCAGGAACGCGGTGAGGAACCCGAGCAGCGCCCGGCGGGGCGGCCAGCGCAGGCTCAGCGCGGCGGCGAGCGGCGCGCCCAGCACCATCCCCAGGGCGAAGCCCGAGGTCAGGGCGCCCGCGGCGGCGAGCGGGACGCCGAGGTCGGCGGCCAGGGGGTGGACCAGGCCGGACAGCATGAACTCGGAGGTGGCCTGGGCGAAGACGGCCAGGGCCAGGGCGTGGACGGCAGGAGGCATGGGAGAGGGCTCCGCGACACCGGCCGGACGCGACGGGCGCCCGGCGAGGGAGCCCCCGGCCGGGACGGCGGGGGGCGCGGTGCGGTGCGCGGCGGCGCGCCCCGGTCAGGCGACGCGGTCAGACGACGCGGTCAGGCGACGCGGGGAGCGGACGGCCCGGCGCGGGTCACGCGACGGGCGCGGGGCGCCACCGGAGCACCGGTGGCCCGCCTCTCTCCGACTCCGGGCTGGACACGCGCCGGACGCTAGCGCGACCCGCCGACCGCGTCCACCCGATTCCCGGACGGCGGCGGCGCGCGGGGCGGCGCCGCCCGCTCGCCGCGCCGCCGGTCCTGCCCGGCCCGGCAGGCACCGCCCCTCTCCCCTGGGCGCGCACCGCCCCGCGCTCCTCAGCCCTCCCCCACCGCCCTGCGGACGTGCCCGGCGATGCGGGCGTAGACCGCGTCCACGACCTCGCGGGGCGCGCCGCCCCGGAAGTTGTAGCCGTGGTCGTACCCGCGCACCTCGTGGTGCTCGGCCAGCGCGCCCGCCGCGTCCAGGGCCCTCGCGTACGCCACGCCCTCGTCGCGCAGCCGGTCGTGCTCGCAGGTGATCACCACCGCCGGGGCGATGCCCTCGATCCCCACCCCGTTGTCGCCCCACGCGGGCGAGGCCAGCCGGTCGCGCCGCGCCGCCGGGTCGGGGATGTAGGCGGTGTCGAACACCTCGGCCATCCACGGGCGCAGCATCGACTTCGGCCCCGCCAGCCGCTTGTCCCTGCCGGGCGTGACCAGGTCGAGCGGCGCGTAGTGCAGGACCTGGAGCGCGACGGCCGGTCCGCCCCGCTCCAGCGCCAGCCGCGCCGCGCCCGCCGCGAGCGAGCCGCCCGCGCTCTGCCCGCCCACGCACAGCCGCGAGCCGTCCCAGTCGCGCTCGGGCTCGGCGGCCCAGGCGAGGACGTCGTAGGTCTGCTCGACCGGCACCGGGAAGCGGTGCTCGGGGGTGGTGGCGTAGTCGGCGTTGAGCACGACCACGCCGGTCTCGGCGGCCAGGTAGCGGCACCACGAGTCGTCCTGGCCGGGGTAGCCGATGGCGAAGCCGCCGCCGTGCAGGTTCAGGTACGCGCCCGAACCGGCCGGGGTCACGTCGGCGGGCGGGTGGTAGACCGCGCAGGGCACGCCCCCGTGCCGGGTGGGCACGACGACCCGGCCGACCCGGCCGCGCGCGCCCAGGTACGGGGTGGCGGGGTCGCCGCGCGGGGTCATGAACGACTTGAGCCTCCTGGCCACGGCATCGGCGACGGCGGGGCGGGACAGCAGGGACACACGACCTCCTCGGGGTTCGAAGGTCGATCCTGCACCCTGCGCCCGACGTGCGCGGAGAGTCATCGCGCGATTGCTCCCTGCGCGCGAAGTTTGCGTTTCAACCCCTGGACGACGCCTTATTAGGCTTGCCTAACTTGATCGTGCGCCCTAGGGTCGGAGATCACCGCAGCGCGCCGACCCCAGGAGCCGCAGATGGACACCGCGACCCCCTTCTCAGCCGAGCTGCGCGCCGCCACCCGCAAGGAGCACGAGCGCGCCGAGCGGACCGGGTACATGGAGGCGCTCCTGGGCGAGCGCCTCGACCTCGGGGCGTACACCAGGCTCGCCGAGCAGTACTACTTCATCTACGGGGCGCTGGAGGAGCGGGCCGACGCGCTCGCCGACGACCCGGTCGCCAGCCGGTTCACCGAGCCCGAGCTGCGCCGCGTCCCCGCGCTGGAGCAGGACCTGGCGCACCTGATCGGCCCGGACTGGCGGGAGCGGATCGCCCCGGTGCCCGCCACCGAGTCGTACGTGCGGCGCATCCGCGAGGCCGGGCGGTGGTCCGGCGGGTTCGTCGCCCACCACTACACCCGCTACCTCGGCGACGTCGCGGGCGGCCAGGTCATCCGGCGGCTGCTGGCCCAGCGGTACGGGCTGGTCGACGCGGGCGCCGCGTTCTACCGGTTCGACGTGGTCGGCGGGCTCCCCGGCTTCCGCAAGCGCTACCGCGACTCCCTGGACACCGCCGGGTGGGGCCAGGTCGAGCGGGAGCGGGTGATCGTGGAGACCTGCGTGGCGTTCGAGTGCAACGTGGCCGTGTTCAACGCGCTCGCCTCCGAGCTGGACCTGGGCAGCGCCGCCTGACCCCGTGCCCCCGCAGCGGGCGCCGGTCGCGAACACCAGCCGCGACCGGCGCCGTCCGCCCACCGCCGCACGCGCCGGGAAGCCTTGGCGCGTGCGGCGGTAAGCGCTTGCCCAGGCCCGGCTCAGCAGCCGTAGCCGCTCCCGTTGCCCGGCAGCAGGTCGTCCCTGGTCCAGCCCTGGACGCCGGTGCGCCGGTTGCGCAGGTACGTCCACGTGTAGCCGTCGTTGCCGAGCGTGAAGCAGTAGTAGTCCAGCTGGTCGGACGGCTGGATCGAGCCGGGCGCGGTGCAGGAGGTGCTGGACCCGGTGCGGATGCGCGCGCCGGAGTCGGCCCCGGTGACGGCGCTGATCGGGTCCCGGTTGGGCCGGGCGCCGCTGCCGCACGCGAAGTGCCGCGCGCCGACCTCGGCCCCGGTCTTCGGCGCGGCCTGCGCGGGCACGGCGAACAGCGCGGCGGGCATCGCGACGACGGCGGTCGCGACGGCCAGCTTGGTGATGCCCCTCATCTTCTCCCCCTCGGTGTGCTCTGACCCGGTGTGGTCCGGTCCGGTGCTGCGGACCCAAGGTGCCCGGTGGGGCGCTGCCGCCGCCACGGGATTGCGCCCAGGCGCAAGCACCGGGCCGCGCACCCCGGCGGAGCAGCGGGGGAGGCGCTCCCACGGCGGCGGTCTTCCCCCTGGGCGCAAGCACGTCCGGCGGCGCCGCTCCCGACGGGGTGAACTCCGCCGGAACCCGACACCCCGAGGCGGCGCTCCGGCCAGGATGTCCTCGCCGGCAGCAGAGGGGGGAACTGTGTTGCGCATCGTCTTCACGACCGACGACCTGGTGGGGACCGTCGTGGCGAGCGGGTCGGAGCCGCTGTGGGACGTGGTCCTGGCGTGCCGGAGGCTGCACGACCGGGACCGGCCCGCCGCGTTCCGGCGCTGGGCCGCCGAGACCCGCGCGCGGCTGCGGCCGGGGGACCGCGACCTGGCCGTGCTGCGCCTGCTCACGCCCGCGCCGGACCTGCTGACCCCGCCCGAGCAGGCGCACGGCCTCGCCGCCGGGCTGGACGCGGTGCGGGCCACGCCGCCGCGCAGGGCCAGGGCCGAGCTGGGCCGGTCGCGGCTGCCGGGGCTGGTGGCGCACGGCGGGGCGGACGCGCTGGGCGAGCTGGCGGAGTGCCTGCGCAGGCTGCACGCCAAGCTGGTCGAGCCGCACGCGGGCGTGGTGGCCGAGAGCGCCGCCGCCGACCGGGCGCGGCGGGCCCGCGACCTGGTGGACGGGGGCGTGCACGCGCTGCTGGCCGGGCTGGGCCCACACGTGCGGTGGCGGCCACCGGTGCTGGAGGTCGCGCACCGCGCCGACCGGGAGGTGCGGCTCGCCGGGCGGGGGCTGCGGCTGGTGCCGTCGTACTTCTGCCGCACCCCGGTGACGCTGGCCGACCCGGAGCTGCCACCGGTGCTGGTGCACCCCCTGGACGAGGGCGACCGGTGGAGCGGGGGCGCGGCGCCGGGGCTGGACGCGCTGCTCGGGCCGACCCGGTGCGCGGTGCTGGAGTGCGCGCGGGCCGGGGCGAGCACGACCGAGCTGGCGCGCCGGGTGGGCACGTCGGCGGCGTCGGCGAGCAGGCACGCGTCGGTGCTGCGGGAGGCGGGCCTGCTGCGCACGAGCAGGCGACGCGGGCAATCCCTGCACACCGCGACCGCGCTGGGCCGCTCGCTGCTGGCTGCGGCGGGCGAACGGGGGCGGTGAGGCGGGGCGGCGAAGGAGCGGAGTTGTTGGCGTGCCGGGGGTTCGTGTTCGCGCGGGTTCCCGGCGCCCTGCGCCACCCGTGCGCCGCCGAACCCCCGGTAAGCGTTTTCCTGCATATCCGCGAACGGTTCCGGTCACCTTCCGGCGCCATTCCAGGTGAGCGGCGGCGCGTGGTCGGTCGATCGGCCCTCACGCCCGCGCCTCGGGCGGCACTAGCGTGAGTCCGGCCCCGCTCGTGCCGATCCCGCACCGGAGGCCCCGCCATGACGGCTCACGACGAGACGGCCCACGACGAGACGGCCCAGCAGGAAGCGCCCCACGAGGTCCGCCGCGGGCACTCGCTCGCCGAACCCCTGCACGTGCTCGACCGCACCACCCCCACGCACGAGGAGCACCGGCTGCTCAAGGAGATCGGGCCGCTCGTCCCGGTCGACGCGGACGGCGTGCGGGCCTGGGTGGCCACCACCGAGGAGGCCGCCCGCGCCGTGCTGGACGTCCGGCCGCCGCTGTCCAAGCACCCCGACGAGTGGGCCGCCCTGCGGCGCGGCGAGGTGCCGCCGGACTGGACGCTGCTGCCGATGCTCACCGCGCACTCGATGATCACCCGCGACGGCGCCGAGCACCGCAGGCTGCGCGGGATCGCCGCCACCGGGTTCACCGCCAAGCGCGTCAAGGCGATGCGACCCCGCGTCACCGCGATCACCCGGCGGCTGCTGGACGAGCTGGACCCCGGTTCGCCCGTCGACCTGAAGGAGCGGTTCTGCCAGCCGCTGCCCGTGATCGTGGTGTTCGAGCTGTTCGGCATCACCGGCCGGGACGAGCTGGCGTGGTTCCACGAGCGCTACACCGCCCAGGTCGACGGGCGCTCCGGCGAGACGGCGCGGGTCGCGGCGTCGGCGCAGGTGCGGGAGGCGCTGGGCGAGCTGGTGCGGCGCAGGCGGGCCGACCCCGCCGAGGACCTGACCAGCGCACTGGTCGAGGCGGGCGCGGACGGCCGGTGCACCGACGAGGAGCTGGTCGGCACCCTGGACCTGCTCCTGCTGGCGGGCCACGAGACCACGGTGCACGCGCTGTGCAACACCGTGCACGCGCTGCTCACCCACCCGGTGCAGCTCGCGGCGGCGCTGGCGGGCGAGCACCCGTGGTCGCACGTGGCCGAGGTGGGGCTGCGCTGGAACGGCCCGGTGCGCGGGCTGCGGGCGCGCTACGCGGCGCGGGACGTGGTGGTGGCGGGCGCGCTGGTGCGGCGCGGCGAGCCGATCCTGGTGTCGCTGGCGGGCGCGAACCGGGACGGCGCGCCGTTCGACCTGTCGCCGCCGCAGGGCGCCGGGCACATCGGGTTCGGGGTGGGCGCGCACCTCTGCCTCGGCGCGGCGCTGGCCAGGCAGGAGCTGGAGATCGCGCTGGGCGAGCTGTTCGGCCGCTTCCCGAGGCTGCGGCTGGCGGTGCCGGAGGCCCGGCTGCGGCTGCTGGGGTCGACGGTGGTCAACGGGCTGGAGGAGCTGCCGGTGCTGCTGGAGCCGGGGGCCTGACACCGGGGTCGCGGTGCGCCGTCCGGGGCCGTCCGCTGCGCCGGACGGCGCACGCCGACGTGGCATAGCATGGCGCCCGTGGAGCACAGCCCCGGCGAGGTCGCGGCGTGAGCCTGCGCCGCTTCCCGCGCGGGGTCTACGACCACGGCGCCGAACCCGACCCCCGGTTCACCCTGGCCAACGAGCGCACGTTCCTGGCCTGGATCAGGACCTCGCTGGCGCTGGTGGCGGGCGGGGTGGCGCTGGAGGCGCTGCACGTGCCGATCCACTCCGGGCTGCGGCTGGCCGCGTCCCTGGCGCTGCTGGTGCTGGGCCTGGTCGTGCCGCCGCTGGCCTGGCGGGGGTGGGCCGCCGCCGAGCGGGCGATGCGGCGCGGCGAGCCGCTGCCCTCGTCCGGGGTGCTGCTGCCGCTGGTGGTCGGGGTGGCGGCGGTGGCGCTGCTGCTGGTGCTGGGCACGGTCCTGCGGTGACCCGCCGTGGTTGAGCGCGCCCGGTTCGACCCCGGCCTGCAACCCGAGCGGACCCTGCTGGCGTGGCGGCGCACCGTGCTCGCGGTGGCCGCGACGGCGCTGGTGTCGCTGCGGGTGCTGCCTCCGGTGCTGGGCGCGTGGTCGCTGGCCGTGGGGCCGGTGTTCCTGGTGGTGTGCGCGGCGCTGTGGGCGCTGGCGGAACGGCGCTCGGCCCGCGCCTACCGGGCGCTGCTGGCGCACGAGCGCCCCGAGCTGCCGGGCGCGGGCCCGCTGCTCGGCCTCACCGCGCTGGTGGTGGCCGTCGCGCTGGTGGCCCTGGTGTGGGCGCTGCCCGCGCACTCCTGAGCCCCCGCAGGCCATCCCGAACCCGCGCGGCCCCCGGCGGACGCCCGACCGCACCCCGGCGCGCCGTGGCGTCGTGGGAGAGCGGCGCGCGGGAGGGCTCGGGCGTGGATGCCCTCGTCGACGCCCAGGTGGTCCTGGCCGCCCAGGCGGGCGACCCCGACGCGGTGCGCGACCACGTGCGCGGGCGCCGCCCGGCGCTGCCGCTGGACGCGCTGCCCCAGACCGCCGCGCCCGGTCAGGCCCTCGCCGAGCGCACGGCGAACCGGATGGGCCAGGTCACCGAGTCGTGCGAGGTGCTCGACGCCACCCGCTGGCTCGCGCCCGCCGACCGGGAGTTGTTCTCTCCGTGGTGGCAGGAGGTCAACGGGCTGCTCTCGCGCGCCGAGGTCGCGGGCGCGCTGCGGCTGAGCGTGCCGCACACGGCGGCGACCGGTGGTTCAAGCGCGCCACCAGGCACGTGCGCGGCTGCGCGCGCTGCCTGGACGTGGGCGCGCCGCGCTTCCCCGCCGTGACCGGTCCGTCCACACCGGACACTCCCACCGGCGCACCGCCCTCCGGTTCCACCGCGCCGCCGACGACCGCCACGCCGATCAGCTTCTTCGTGTCCCCCAGGGAGGGCGACGGCGCGACGGGCACCGAGCGGGACCCGTTCGCCACGCTCGGCCGGGCCGCCGCCGTGGTCCAGCCAGGTCAGACCATCTACCTCGAGGACGGCGTCCACCGCCCCACCGAGGCCGTGAGCTGACCGCCTCCGGCACGCCCGACAAGCCGATCACCCTGACCGCCCCGCCAGGCGACCACGTGATCCTGGACGCGAGCCAGGCCGGCGCGCGGCCGGTGCTGACCGTGCGCGGCTGCCGCGCCTGCGACAACGTGGACGACGGCACCAGCCTCGGCGCCTTCGCCGGGCGGGTCACCCTCGACTCGAACTGGGCCTGCGGCAACGGGATCAGCCGCTGGGGCTTCTCGCGCGCGCTCGGCTCCGGGCACGGCTTCGACCTCGGCACGGGCGGCCCGCACGCGGTGCTGCGCAGCGCGGCGTGGAAGAACAACGGCGACGGGTACACCAGCACCGGCCGGGCCGGGCACGAACTGTCGGGCAGCAGCGCGCTCCGCAACGCGGGCGACGGCTTCGCCCTGCGCGACGCCCCCGCCCGGCTGCGCGACAACCTGGCGCTGGGCAACCGGGAGCAGGCCGTGCTCGGTGACGGCGCAGTCGCGCGGGGCAACACCGGGAACGAGCCGGGCTGGGTCGGTGACGTGCTGCGGGAGGTCGACCCGGCAGGCGCCGAGGGGGAGCGCCGCGCGGACGGGTCGCTGCCCGCCACGTCGTTCCTGGTCAACACCGAGGACCCGAGGGTGGGCGCGCCGATGGCCGGGGCCGGTTAGGACACTCGCGCGCACGCCCTGTTGACTTGCCCCCGTGCCCGCACCACCCCGCAAGCGCTCCGCCGAGGCGACCAGGGCGGCGATCCTGGACGCCGCGCGCGCCCGCTTCGGCGAGGGCGGGTTCGACCGGGTGCGGGTGCGCGACGTCGCGGCCGACGCGGGCGTGGACGCGGCGCTGGTGGTGCGGTACTTCGGCGGCAAGGAGGCGCTGTTCGCCGAGGCCGCCGCGTTCGACCTGCGCCTGCCCGACCTGCGCGGACTGCCTCGGGACGGGGTGGCGACGGTGCTGCTGGACCGGTTCCTCGCGGTGTGGGAGCACGACGCCGGGTTCCTGTCGCTGCTGCGCGCGGCGGCGAGCAGCCCGGCCGCCGCCGAGGCGATGCTGGGGGTGTTCACCGGCCAGGTGGCGCCCGCGCTGGCCGCGATCGCGGTGGACCGGCCCGCCGAGCGGGCGGCGCTGGTCGGCTCCCAGGTGCTGGGGCTGGCGTTCACGCGGTACGTGCTGCGGGTGCCGCCGCTGGCGGCCATGGGGCGGGAGGAGCTGGGGGCGTGGATCGGACCGGTGCTGGAGCGGTACCTGCTGGACCCGAGCCCGCTCGGCTGACGTCGCGGCAGCGCCTGCTGGCCCCCTGGCAGGGCCGCGCGCGGTCGCTGGCGTTCGACGCGCTGCTGGCGGTCTTCCTGACCACGATCTCGGCCGTGGAGCTGGCGGGCGCCCACGGCCCGCTCGGCGCGGTGGCCGGGGCGCTGCTCACCGCGCCCGCCGTGCTGCTGCGCCGCCGCTGGCCGCTGGCGGCGCTGGCGGTCGGCCTGGCGCTGCTGGCGCTCGACACGAGCACGTACCTGGTGTTCGTCGCCCTGCACAGCACGGCGGCCCGCCTCGGCACGTCCTGGCGCACCTGGGCGGGCGCCGCGGCGGTGTACGCGCTGTTCCTGCCCAGGCTGAACTACGAGGGGGCGCACTGGCTGATCGTGGTGCCGCTCAACACGATCCCGGTGCTGATCCCCGTGCTCACCGGCATGTGGGTGCACCAGCGCACGCGCGTGGTGGGCCTGCTCAGCGAGCGCGCCGAGACCGCCGAGCGCGAGCGCGACCTGCTGGCCGAGCGCGCCGTCGCCGCCGAGCGCAGGCGCATCGCCCGCGAGATGCACGACGTGGTCGCGCACCGGGTCAGCGTGATCGCCCTGCAGTCCGGCGCGCTGACCGTGGTCGGTGACGGCCAGGTCGCCGAGGCCGCCGAGGTGATCCGCAAGTCCAGCACCGCCGCGCTGTCGGAGCTGCGCGACGTGCTGCGGGTGCTGCGCGAGGACGACGCCGAGGACAGCGCCCCCGGCCTGGACGGCATCCCCGCGCTGATCGCCGACGCCCCCGGCGACGTGCGGCTGGAGCAGCGGGACGGGACCCTGCCCGCGGTGGGCGCGGCGGCGGAGCGCGCGGCCTACCGGGTGGTGCAGGAGGCGCTGACCAACGCGGGCAAGCACGCGCCCGGCGCGCCCGTGCGGGTGGCGCTGGCGGTCGAGGGGCCGGGCGACCTGGTCGTGACCGTGGTCAACGGCGAGCCGAGCAGCCCGCCCACCACGGTCCCCGGCTCGGGCTACGGGCTGCTGGGGATGCGCGAGCGCGTCACCCAGGCGGGCGGCCACCTGACCACGGGCCCGGTCGAGCGCGGTTTCGCGGTGCGCGCGCGGTTCCCCGCGGCGCCGACCGAGGACTGACCTCCCGCCCTCACCCGTCCTGCCCCAGGTACCGCACCACCGCCACCACCCGCCTGCTCACCCCGCCCACCCCGGTGAGCCCGAGCTTGTCGAACACCCCGTTCACGTGCTTCTCCACCGCGCTCACCGACACGTGCACCCGCTCCGCGATGCGCGCGTTGGTCAGCCCCTCGGCCATCAGCGCGAGCACCTGCGCCTCGCGCGGCGTGAGCCCCGCCAGCGGGTCGCCGCGCCCCCCGCGCGCCAGCAGCCGCCGCACCACCTCCGGGTCGAACACCGTCCCCCCGGCCGCGACCCGCTCCACCGCGTCCAGGAACTCCCCGACCCGCACCACCCGGTCCTTGAGCAGGTACCCGACCTTCCCACCGCCCCCGGTGAGCAGCTCGGTCGCGTACCGCCGCTCCACGTGCTGCGACAGCACCAGCACCGCGACCTCAGGGTGCCCCTCCCTGATCCGCAGCGCCGCGCGCAGCCCGTCGTCCCCGCCGCCGGGCGGCATCCGCACGTCCGTCACCACCACGTCGGGCAGGTGCCGCGCGACCTGGGCCAGCAGCTCGGTCGCGCTGCCCACGGCCGCGACGACCTCGTGCCCCTCCTCCGCCAGCAACCGCACCAGGCCCTCCCGCAGCAGCGTCGAGTCCTCGGCCAGGATCACCCGCACGGCAGCACCGCCCGCACCACGGTCGGCCCGCCCACCGGGCTGTCCACCCCGAACACCCCGTCGGCCGCCAGCACCCGCCGCGCCAACCCCGACAGCCCCGGCCCCGCCGGATCGGCGCCACCCGCCCCGTCGTCGGACACGCTCAGCTCGACCCGCCCGTCCCGCCCCGCCACGACGACCTCCACGCGCGTGGCCCCCGCGTGCTTGACCGCGTTGGTGACCGCCTCGGACGCCACGAAGTACAGCGCCACCTCCACGGCGGCGGGCAGCCTGCCGGGGTCGACCCGCAGCGCCACCGGCGTGGTCGAGCGCTCGGCCAGCGCCTCCAGCGCGGCGGGCAGCCCCCCGGCGTCCAGCGCGCTCGGGTAGACCCGCAGCGCCACCTGCCGCAGCTCCGCGATGGTCTCCTGCGACACCACCAGCGCCTGCTCCAGCAGGTCGCGGGCCCGGTCTCCCCCACCCGCCCGGTGCGCCCGCCCGACCAGCACCCCCAGCGCCACGACCCGCTGCTGCACCCCGTCGTGCAAGTCCCGCTCGATGCGCCGCCGCTCGTCGTTGACGGCGTCGACCACGTCGGCGCGGGTGGTGGTCAGCTCGGCGACCCTGCGGCGCAGCAGCGCCCGGTCGCCCGCCCCCAGCGCCTCGGCGGCCAGCCAGCGGTCGAGCGTGCCGACGCCGAACACGCCCGCGGCGGTGACGAAGGTCAGCATGGCCCCGGTCGGGGCGGACACCAGCAGCAGCGCCGGTCCCACCCGCTCGCGGGAGTCCTCGACCAGCGCCCAGTCGCCGTCCAGCAGGAACGCCGACAGCATCGACGCCCCCACGACCAGGCACACCAGGAGCAGCGCGAGCACGCCGAGCCCGAGCAGCCCGACCGGCCAGCGCAGCAGCAGGTAGCGCCTGCACCGGGCGGGCGCGGGGCGCGGGACGTGGACGGGGCCGTGCCAGCGGGTGATCAGCCGGACCTGGGTGGCGGCCAGCGCGAGGGCGAGGCGGTCGCGCCCGACCGGCCACAACAGCAGCGGCGGGGTGGCCAGCGCGAGCAGCCCGCCGAGGAGGACCCCGACGACGGCCCGCCCCCAGCTCCCGGCCACCGCACCCGCGCTCAGCTCGTCGGTGTGGATCACGCGGCCACGGTAGCGGCGGGTCGAGCCGGGCGATCTGAGGTTTGCCGCACCACCGGCGTGGGGCCTGCCCCAGCACGGCCGGGCGGGTCGCCGCATTCCCGGCGCACCGGGCCGCTCCTAGCGTCGAGCTGTCCGCGAACCCCTTCCGCAGTGAGGAAAACGCATGATCGACGCAACGCCGCCCACCCCCGAACCGCTCGGTGGCCTGGCGGGCTGGGCGGTGGACCTGATGGACGCGCTGGGCGGTCCCGGCGCGGCGCTGGTCGTGGGCGCGGACAACCTGTTCCCGCCGATCCCCAGCGAGCTGGTCCTGCCGCTGGCCGGGTTCTCCGCGAGCCGGGGCGCGTTCGGCCTCGCCGAGGCGCTGCTGTGGACGACCCTGGGCTCGGTGGCGGGCGCGGTGGTCGTCTACCTGCTGGGCGCGCTGCTGGGCCGCGACCGGACCAGGGCGGTGATCGCGCGGGTGCCGCTGCTGGAGGTGGCCGACTTCGACCGCGCGGAGCGCTGGTTCGCCGAGCACGGGGCGAAGGCGGTGTTCCTGGGCCGGATGGTGCCGCTGTTCCGCAGCGTCATCTCCCTGCCCGCCGGGGTGGGGCGCATGTCCCCCGTGAAGTTCCTGCTCCTGACCACCGCCGGGAGCCTGGTCTGGAACTCGGTGTTCGTCGTGGCGGGTTACCTGCTGGGGGCGAACTGGCACGTGGTCGACGACTACGCGGCCGCCTTCCAGACGGTGGTGCTCGCGGCCGTGGCGATCGCCGTGGCACTTTTCGTCGTCGTCCGGGTGCGGTCCCGCCGCCGTCTTCCGGAGGACTCCTTTTAGTCAACACTGAAGGAATTATTCCGAATAATTCCAAGGAGGGCCCGAGCGGCCGGGGACGCCCGATCCCGCCACACCAGCGCCAGCAGCGCGCGGGTGTCCGGGATCGGCACGGGGGTCAGGTCCGGGTACGCCGAGGCCATCGACGCCCCCAGCACCGCGACCCCCAACCCCCGAGCCGCGAGCGCGGCCACGGCGTCCGGCGCGCTCGCCTCCAGCACCACCTCCGGCCGCTCCCCCGACGCCGCGCACCGCGCGTCCAGCGCCGCCCGCAGCCCGGTCCCCTGCGGCATGGCCACCAGCGGGTGCGCGAACGGGTCCGCGCCCGCCGCGACCGGGTGCCCCTCGGGGACCAGCGCGACGAGCGAGTCGTCCACCACCACCAGGGCTTCCAGCCCCTCCGGCACCTGCGCGACCCCGACCAGCGCCAGGTCCAGCGCGCCCCGCCGCACCTCGTCCACCAGCTCCTGCGACACCCCCTCCACCAGCCGCAACCGCACGCCGGGGTGGGCGCGGTGGAACGCGGCGAGCGCGTCGAACAGCGGCGTGAGCGCGCAACCCGCGACCATGCCCACCACGAGCGAGCCGCGCACCACCCCGGCCACCTCCCCCACCGCCTGCCCGAGCGCGGCGGCCGAGGCGAGCGCGGCGCGGGCGTGCTCCAGCGCGACCTCACCCGCGGCGGTCAGCGCCACGACGCGGCTGGTGCGGTCGAACAGCTCCGCCCCGAGCTCGCGCTCCAGCTGCCGGACCTGCGCGCTCACCCCGGACTGCGACACGTGCACGCGCGCGGCGGCGCGGGTGAAGCTGCGCTCCTCGGCGACGGCGACCAGGTACTCCAGCTGACGCAGATCCATGAGCCGGAATGCTAGTTCCCAGCAGATCCAGCTGTTGGACTTCTGATTCCACCCGGCGCAGGCTGGTCGACGTGGTTGACCGAGAGAAAGCACTGACCCCCGAGGACCTGACCAGGCTGTTCGTCGAGCGCTCCAACGCGGGCGACGCGGCGGGCGTGGCCGAGCTGTACGAGCCGGACGCGGTCATGGCCTACCCGCCCGGCGAGGTGACGGCGGGCCGGGCCGCGATCGAGGCCCTGTGGGCGTCGGTACTGGCCCACCGCCCGCGCTTCACCCCCGAACCCCCGCTGCCGACCCTGCTCAGCGGCGACCTGGCGCTGACCTCCACACCCCCGTCGGACGGCGCGGGCGCGCGGGCGCAGGTGGCCCGCAGGCAGCCGGACGGGACCTGGCTGCGCGTGCTGGATCAGCCGGAGTTCCGGCGCCCCTGACGCCTTCGGGGTGTCGGAGGAGCACTCCCCCGACGCCCCGGAAAGGGGTGTCCCGCACCACTTCCCCGTTGCTAGCCTCCGCTTCTCCCCCGAGCACGGAGGCCGGACTTGCCCCACCGCTTAGCGATCACCAACACGACCCTGCTGACCGTGGACGAGCGGCTCGGCGACCTGGTCGGCGCGGACCTGGTCGTGGAGGACGGCGTCATCACCGCCGTGGGCGCGGGCGTCGCCCCGGCCGACGCGGACGAGGTCGTGGACGGGACCGGCCGGATCGTGATCCCCGGTTTCGTGGACTCGCACCGGCACATGTGGCTGGCGGTGCTGCGCGGCCGGGGCGCGGACCAGACGCTGCCCGAGTACTTCGCCGACGTCCTCGGCCACTGCGGGTCCCGGCTCACCGAGGAGGACGTCCACGTCGGCACCGCCCTCAGCGCGCTGACCGCGCTCGACGCGGGCATCACGACGGTGCAGGACGTGGCCAACATCAACGACCGCCCCGGCCGCACCGAGGCCGCGGTCGCCGCGCTGCGCGAGTCCGGGCTGCGGGCGGTGTTCGCGTTCGGCCACAGCGCGATGGGCGAGGACCGCCCGGACCACGGCGGTCTGTCCGAGGCGGGGGTCCGGGGGCTGGCCGAGCTGCTGCCGGACCGGGGCGCGCGGGTGCGCATGGGGCTGTGCGCGGACGCGGTCACCCCGGAGGCGGCGCGGTGGAACTGGGCGCTGGCCAGGGAGCTGGACGTGCCGGTCGTGCTGCACTGCCTGGGCGGTCGGGGTGGCTTGGAGCCGAGCGACCTGCGGGACCTGGGCGTGTTCGGGCCGAGGGCGGTGTTCGTCCACGGCACGGGGCTGGACGCGGCGGAGCTGGCGGTGCTCGCCGAGAGCGGCGCGGCGCTGTCCGTGGCGCCCGCCGTGGAGATGCTGATGGGCCACGGGACCCCGCCGCTGGCCGCCGCGCTGGAGGCGGGGCTGCGGCCGACGCTGAGCACGGACGTGGAGTCCACCGGCCCCGGCGACATGTTCAGCCAGATGCGGTCGGGCCTCCAGGCGGCCAGGCACACGGCCCTGCACGGCCCCGGCGCGCCGGGCCGGGACGGGCCGC
Source organism: Actinosynnema pretiosum (assembly GCF_002354875.1). Taxonomy (GTDB): domain Bacteria; phylum Actinomycetota; class Actinomycetes; order Mycobacteriales; family Pseudonocardiaceae; genus Actinosynnema; species Actinosynnema auranticum. The sequence continues at coordinate 3,602,284 of NZ_CP023445.1, read as the reverse complement.
GGCCCCGGCTGATGACCTCGCGGCAGGCGCTGGAGGCCGCGACGATCAACGGCGCGCGGGCGCTGGGCATGGCCGACGAGATCGGCTCGCTGACGCCGGGCAAGCAGGCCGACCTGGTCGTGCTGCGCGCCGACCGGCCGGGCCTCGCGCCGGTGCACGACCCGGTGGGCGCGGTGGTGCAGAGCATGGAGCGGGGCGACGTGGAGGCGGTGCTGGTCGCGGGCAGGGCGGTCAAGCGCGACGGCCGCCTGCTGCGCGACACCGCCGACCTGCTGGCGCGGGCCGACCGCGTGCGGGACCGGTTGTCCCGCTAGGAGCTCGGCGAGCCGACCCGCAGCCGGTTGCCGTCGGGGTCGCGCAGCTCGACCTCGCGGCCCCACGGCGCCTGCTCCACCGGCACGCCGAACTCACCCGCGACCGCGTCCACGTCGCGCACCCGCAGGTACACCAGCGTGTCCGGCCGGGCGTCGCCGGTGTGCTCGGACAGGAACAGCCGCACCTCGCCCCTGGCCACCTCCACGAACGCGGGCAGCCCCGGCTCGAAGCGGTGCACCGACCGCTGCTCGAAGCCGAGCCTGGCGTACCAGTCGACGGCGGTGGGGGCGTGCTCGACGCGGAGGATGGGGATGGCCTGTTCGTCCACCCGCCCATCCTGGCGGCTAACCCCACACCCCCGCAGCCCCGGCGCGCGCTTCGAGCGCGTCCCACGCCCGCCCGTCCCCCGGCCGGTGGACCCGCGGCGCCGCGGACGCCGCCACCAGCTCGCGCACCGCCCACCGGTCCGGCAGGTCCGCGCCCAGCGCCCGAGCCTGCACCAGCACGTTCCCCAGCGCCGTCGCCTCTACCGGCCCGGCCACCACCGGAACCCCGCACGCGTCGGCGGTCAGCGCGCACAGCAGCTCGTTGCGCGCCCCTCCCCCGACCACGTGCAGCACCTCCACCGCCGTCCCGGTCACCCGCTCCAGCCCGCGCAGCGCCCGCCGGTAGGCCAGCGCCAGGCTCTCCAGCACGCACCGCACCACCTCGCCGCGCGTCCCCGGCTCGCGCTGCCCGCTCGCCCGGCAGGCCGCGGCGATCCGCGCGGGCATGTCGCCGGGCGGCAGGAACTCGGGCGCGTCGACGTCCACCACCGGTCCGAACGCGGGCGCGTGCGCCGCCGACGCCAGCGCGCCCGCCAGGTCCCCGCTCCCCCACGCCCGCAGCGCCTCGGTGAGCACCCACAGCCCCATCACGTTGCGCAGCAACCGGGTCGTGCCGTCGACCCCGGCCTCGTTCCCGAACCCGCCCAGCCGCGCCGCCTCGGTCAGCAGGGGTCGTTCCAGCTCGACCCCGATGAGCGACCAGGTCCCCGAGGACAGGTAGGCGAACGGCCGGTCCGGGCGCGCGGGCACGCCCAGCACGGCGGACGCGGTGTCGTGCGAGCCGACCGCGACGACGGGCGCGCCCAGCGCGGTCCCGAGCACCTCGCCCGGTGAGCGCAGCGGCGGCAGCAACCGGCCGGGGACCCCGACCCGCTCGGCCACCCCGAGCGCCCACTCGCCCGCCCGCGCGTCGTACAGGCCGGTGGTGGAGGCGTTGGTGCGCTCGGCCCCGACCGCGCCGGTGAGGTGGTGCACCAGCAGGTCGGGGATCAGCAGCAGCGTCGCCGCCCGGTCGAGGTCGGTCTCGGCGGCGAGCTGGTAGACGGTGGTGAACGGCAGCGCCTGCACCCCGCCGACCGCGTACAGCTCCGCCTCCGGCACCAGGGCGTGCACCCTGGCGGGCATCCCGGCGGTGCGCCCGTCCCGGTGGTGCGCGGGCGGGCGCAGCAGCGCGCCGTCCGCGTCGAGCAGCCCGTAGTCCACCGCCCACGAGTCGATCCCGATCCCGTCCAGGCGGCCGGCGGCGCGCAGCCCGGCCACCGACTCGGCGAACAGCGCGCCGGTGTCCCAGCGCAGCACGCCGCCGCCGTCCACCGGCCCGTTGGGGAACCGCCGCACCTGCGTGAGCCCCACCCGGCCGCCGCCGACCTCGCCGACCACGACCCGCCCGCTGGTGGCCCCGAGGTCCACCGCCGCCACCCGCACCGCGCGCCCCCTCTACCTCAGGAACGCCGCGGCGACACCGGCGTCGACCGGCACGTGCAGCCCCGTGGTCAGCGACAGCTCCCCGCCGGTCAGCGCGAACACCGCCGCCGCCACGTGCTCGGGCAGCACCTCGCGCTTGAGCAGCGTGCGCTGCGCGTAGAACGCGCCCAGCTCCTCCTCAGGCACCCCGTACACGGCGGCCCGCTGCGCGCCCCAGCCGCCCGCGAAGATGCCGCTGCCGCGCACCACCCCGTCAGGGTTGACGCCGTTGACGCGGATGCCGTGCCCGCCCAGCTCGGCGGCCAGCAAGCGGACCTGGTGCGCCTGGTCTGCCTTGGCCGCGCCGTAGGCGACGTTGTTGGGCCCGGCGAAGACCGAGTTCTTCGAGGCGATGTAGACGATGTCGCCGCCGACGCCCTGGTCGATCATGGTGCGGGCGGCGGCCTTGGCGACCAGGAACGAGCCGCGCGCCATGACCCGGTGCTGGAGGTCCCAGTCCTGCTCGGTGGTGTCCAGCAACGACTTCGAGATGGACAGCCCGGCGTTGTTGACCACCAGGTCGAGCCCGCCGAACGCCAGTGCCGCCGCCGCGACCGCCGCGTCCACCTGCCCGGCGTCGGTGACGTCGGCGACCACGGGCACGGCCCGGTCGGGCCCGCCGACGCCCTCGGCGACGGCCTTCGCGGACGCGCCGTCCAGGTCGGCCACGACGACGCAGGCCCCTTCCGCCGCAAGCCTCTCCGCCACCGCCTTGCCGATCCCGGAGCCCGCGCCGGTGACCAGCGCGACCCGTCCGGCGAGCGGCTTGGGCTTGGGGAGCCTGCGGAGCTTGGCCTCCTCCAGCTCCCAGTACTCGATGCGGAACTTCTCCGACTCGGGGATCGGCGCGTACCGCGAGACCGACTCGGCCCCGCGCATGACGTTGACCGCGTTGACGTAGAACTCGCCCGCGACGCGCGCGGTCTGCTTGTCCTTGCCGAAGGAGAACATGCCCACACCGGGCACCAGCACGATCGCCGGGTCCGCGCCGCGCATCGGCGGCGAGTCGGGCAGCGCGTGCCGCTCGTAGTAGGCGCGGTAGTCCTCGCGGTAGGCGGCGTGCAGCTCGCGCAGCCGCGCGATCGTCTCGTCCAGGGGCGCGGACGGCGGCAGGTCCAGCACCATGGGGCGGATCTTGGTGCGCAGGAAGTGGTCCGGGCACGAGGTGCCCAGCGCGGCCAGGTCGGCGAGCTTCTCGCGGGCGCAGAAGTCCAGCACGGCGTGGCAGTCGGTGTAGTGGCCGACCTGGCGCGCGTCGGTGGAGGCCAGGCCCCTGACGACCGGGGCGAGCGCGGCGGCGCGCGCGTGCCGCTCGTCCTCGGGCAGTGCCTGGAATCCGGGCACGGGGGCGCCGAACGGCTCACGGGAACCCTTGCGCGCCAGGAACTCCTCGGCGGTGCGGATGATCTCCAGCGAGCGCGCGGCGCACTCCTGGGAGGTCGCGCCCCACGCGGTGATGCCGTGCCCGCCGAGGACCACGCCGATGGCGTCCGGGTTGGCGCGCTCGACCTCGGCGATGTCCAGCCCCAGCTGGAAGCCGGGCCTGCGCCAGTCGACCCAGGCGACCCGGTCGCCGAAGCACTCGCGGGTCAGCTCGGGGCCGTCGGCGGCGGTGGCCAGGGCGATGCCGGAGTCCGGGTGCAGGTGGTCCACGTGCGCGGCGCCGACCAGCCCGTGCATGGCCGTGTCGATCGACGGCGCGGCCCCGCCCCTGCCGTGCAGGCAGTGGTCGAGCGCGGCGACCATCTCGTCCTCGCGCCCCTCGCCGGGGTAGACGTCGACCAGCGCGCGCACCCGGTCCAGCCGCAGCACCGCCAACCCCGACTCGGTGAGCGTGCCCAGGTCGCCGCCCGATCCCTTGACCCACAGCAGTTCCACGTCCCGGCCGGTGACCGGGTCGGGTCCGGAGCCCTTGGCGGAGGTGTTGCCGCCCGCGTAGTTGGTGTTGCGCGGATCGCTCCCGAGCGCGTTGCTGCGGGCGATCAGCTCCTCGGGCACGGACATGCTCACGCTCCCCATCCGGCCTGCCGCCCGTCGGCGCGCGCGGCCTCGATCTCCTGCTGGTAGCCGCTGCGCTTGTAGGCCGCGACGGGGTCGGGGTCGAGCCCGGCGTCCGCGCGCACCTGCGCCAGCAGCGGGCGCACGTCGGTGTTGTAGGCGTCCATGAGCACCGCGTTGGCCTCCAGCACGTCCCCCGCGGTCTGCGCGGCGGCCAGCGCGTCCCGGTCCACCAGCAGCGCCTTGGCCGTGGCCTCCTGGACGTTCATCACCGACCGGATCACCGCCGGGACCTTGGCCTCGATGTTGTGGCACTGGTCGAGCATGAAGTTGATGCCGCGCGCCGGGTCCAGGGCGTCGGCGCGCACGATCTCGTTCATGATCCGGAACAGCTGGAACGGGTCCGCCGCGCCCACCATGAGGTCGTCGTCGGCGTAGAAGCGCGAGTTGAAGTCGAACGCGCCGAGCCTGCCCTGCCGCAGCAGGAAGGCGACGATGAACTCGATGTTCGTGCCCGGCGCGTGGTGGCCGGTGTCGATGCACACCGCCGCCTTCGGCCCCAGCTCCGCGCAGTGCGCGTACGAGGTGCCCCAGTCCGGCACGTCGGTGGCGTAGAACGCGGGCTCGAACAGCTTGTACTCCAGCAGGATGCGCTGATCCCCGCCCAACCGGTCGTACGTCTCGCGCAGCGCGGCGGCGAGCCGGTCCTGGCGGTCGCGCAGGTCGTCCTGGCCGGGGTAGTTGATCCCGTCCGAGAACCACAGCTTCAGATCCCGCGACCCGGTGGCGTCCATGACGTCCACGGCGTGCAGGAGGTGGTCGGTGGCCTTGCGCCGCACCCGCGGGTCCGGGTTGGTGACCGAGCCGAGCTTGTAGTCGTCGTCCTGGAAGACGTTGGTGTTGATCGCCCCCAGCCGCACGCCCCGGTCGGCGGCGTACCGGGCGAGCGCGCCGTAGTCGTCCACCCGGTCCCACGGGATGTGCAGCGCGACGGACGGGGCGACGCCGGTGAACCGGTGCACCGCGGCGGCGTCGTCGACCTTCTCCTCGACGGTGCGCGGCACACCGGCCTGGGCGAAGACCTTGAAGCGGGTGCCGGAGTTGCCGAACGCCCACGACGGGGTCTCGATCGCTTGCCGGGACAGGGCTTGCTTGACTGCGCTGGTCGGCTCGGGCACGGGTGGCACCGCCGTTTCCTGCTCGGGGGACGGCCCCGGCGCCGCTCGCGTCCGCCGGGACCGCTCCGGTGGTCAGAAGTCGAACTGGTCGATGTTGGCGGCGTCGAACACCGTGGGCGGGCCGAGGACGACCTCGCCGTCCGCGCCGATCGTGTAGTCGCCGAGCCTGCCCGCCGTGAACTCCTCGCCCTGCGCGCCGGTGATGCGGCCGGAGGCGAGGGCGACGCCCGCGTGGGCGGCGAGGTAGCCGATGTCGGCCGGGTTCCACAGCGCGAACCGCTCCACGGTCCCGTTCTTGACGTGCTCGCGCATCTGGTTCGGGGTGCCAAGGCCGGTCACGGCGACCTCGCCCTTGTAGCTGGAGGAGCCGACGTAGCGCGCGGCGGCGGCGATGCCGACCGTGGTGGGGGCGACGATCACCTCCAGGTCCGGGTGCGCCTGGAGCAGCCCCTGCGCCTCCTGGAAGGACTTCTGGTCGTCGTCGTTGCCGTAGACCGTCTTGACCAGCGTGAGCCCGGAGTTCTGCGGCTTGGCCAGCTCGCTCTCGACGACCGCGATCCAGGCGTTCTGGTTGGTGGCGTTGGGGGTCGCGGACAGGATCGCGATCTCCCCGGCCCCGCCCGCGAGCTGCGAGGCCAGCTCCACGAGCTTCTCGCCGACGCCCTGCGCGGTGGCCTGGTTGACGAACACGTCGCGGCAGTCCCTCGCGGCGTCGGAGTCGAACGAGACGACCTTGATGCCCGCCTCGCGCGCCTGCTTGAGCGAGGGGCACACCGCGTTCTGGTCGTTGGCGGCGATGCCGATGACGTCCTGCTGCTGCTGGATCAGCGTGTTGATGTAGCTGACCTGGGAGGAGGCGCTGGCGTCGTTGGGGCCGACGAGCTTGAACTCGCCCTTGAGCTCCTCGACGCCCTCCTTGCCGCCCTCGCCCTCGATGTCGCTGTACGGGTTGTTGAGCTGCTTGGGCAGGAACGCCATCCGCACGCCCTCGCGCAGCGGCGCGTCCGGGTTCGCGCTGGCGGTCGGCCCGCCGTCCGCCGTCCCGGAGTCGTTGTCGCCCTTGGTGGTGCCGCCGCAGGCGGTGAGCCCGACCAGCAGCGCGGCCACCAGGGCGGCGGTGCGGACGCGGGCGGTGGGGGTTGGGGACATCGGTGTCGCCTTCTCTCGCCGTCGGGTCGTCACGGGGTCGTCACGGGGTCGTCGCCGGCGCGCTCGGTCTTCCGGTGGTGGGGCCGGCCCGTCGGCGGGTGGCGGCGCGCAGCAGGTTGGGCAGCAGCACCGAGACCACCAGGAGCGCGCCGGTCACGATGTTCAGCGCCTCGTTGGTCACGTCCGACAGGCGCAGCGCGCTCTGCAGCGTGCCCAGCAGCAGCACCCCGGCCAGCACGCCGGGCATCGCGCCCCTGCCGCCGAAGATGGACACCCCGCCCAGCAGCACGGCGGCGACCACGGCCAGCTCCAGCCCGGCCCCGTTGTCGGCGCGGGCGCTGGAGTAGCGCAGCGTCCACAGCACCCCGGCGAGCCCGGCGACCGCGCCGGAGGTGACGTAGAGCCAGAACTTGAGCCGGTCCACCCGAATGCCGGAGAACCGGGCCGCCTCCTGGCCCGCGCCCGCCGCGTGCACCGCGCGCCCGACCGGGGTGGCGTGCAGCACGACGGTGAACGCGACCGCCAGCAGCACCAGCGGGAGCAGCACGTTCGGCACGCCCCCGGAGCTCCCGGTGACCCAGCCGGTGAACGAGGGCGGGTAGTCGGCGACCGCCGAGTCGCCCAGCACCACGAACGCCAGGCCCCGGAACAGGGCCATGGTGCCGATGGTGACCGCGAGCGAGGGCAGCTTGAACACCGTCACGAACAGCCCGTTCACCGCGCCCAGCAGCGCGCCGAGCAGCACGCACAGCGGCATGATCGTCTCGATGGGCAGGCCCGCGTCCCACAGCGCGCCCAGCACCGCCGAGGTCAGGCCGAGCGTGCTGGCCACCGACAGGTCGATCTCGCCGGTGATCACGACGAACGTCATCGGCAGCGCCAGCAGCGCGATCGGCAGCAGGTCCAGCACCAGGTAGCCCGCGTTGCGGGTGGTGCCGAAGCCGTCGACCAGCGCCGAGGACAGCGCCACGGCCAGCAGCGCCACCACGATGATCGCCGCGTCCCAGCCGAGCAGTCGCCTAGCGGGCACGGGAACCTCCCCTCCGCAGCGCCCTGGCCGCGCGCAGCGCCACCAGGCGGTCGAGGCCGATCGCCACGAGGATCAGCGCGCCGACGATGGTCTGCTGCCAGAACTGGTCGATCTCCAGCACCGGCAGGGCGCTGCCGATCGTGGTGAGCAGCAGCGCGCCCAGCGCCGCGCCCCACGCGGCGCCGCTGCCGCCGAAGACCGCGACGCCGCCGACGACGGCCGCCGCGACCACGGTCAGCTCGAACCCGGTGCCCGCGGCGGCGTCGACGGTGCCGAAGCGGACGGCGTGCAGCACCCCGCCGAGTCCGGCGAGCGCGCCGGAGGCGGCGAACGCGATCAGCGTGTTGCGGCCGGTCCGGATGCCCGCCAGCCGCGCGGCGCGCGGGCTGGAGCCCATGGCGTACAGCTCGCGGCCGAGGCGGAAGTCGCGCAGCAGCACCGTCGCGGCGGCGGTGACGGCGAGCGCGACGACCACCAGCCACGGCACGCCCAGCACCCCGCCGTCGGCGAACCCGAGGAAGGCGCGCGGGAGCTCGTCGGCGGTGATCTGCCCGCCGCCCGCCCAGGTGTGGATCAGACCCCGGTAGGCGTAGAGGGTGCCGAGGGTGACCACCAGCGCGGGGACGCCGCCGTAGCGCACCAGGACCGCGTTGAGCAGCCCGCACGCGGCCCCGACGCCCGCCCCCGCCAGCAGCGCGGCGGCGATCGGGGTGGCCGGGTGGTCGCGGACCAGGGAGCCGACCGCGAACGCGCTCAGGCCCAGCACGGAGCCGACCGACAGGTCGATGTTGCGGGTGATCACGACGATGGTCTGGCCCACCGCCAGGACGGTGAGGGTGGACGCGCCGAGCAGCACGTCCCGCAGGCTCTGCGCGGACAGGAAGCGCGGGTTGACCGAGGCGGTGACGGCGACCAGCGCGACGAGGCCGACGACGATGCCCAGCTCGCGGGCGCGGGTGATCGAGGACCACCGGGAGTCTTTGGGGGACAACGGTTCCCGCGTCGTGGTCATGCGGCGCGCCCCATCGCGGCGGCGACCACGCTCTCCTCGTCGGCGCGCTCGCGCGGGAGCTCCGCGACCAGGCGGCCCTCGCGCACCACGAGCACGCGGTCGGCCATGCCGAGCACCTCGGGCAGCTCGGAGGAGACCATGAGGATCGCGACGCCCTCGGCCGCGAGCGCCGACACCAGCCGGTGCACCTCGGCCTTGGCGCCCACGTCGACGCCCCTGGTGGGCTCGTCGACGATCAGCACCCTCGGGTTGGTGGCCAGCCACTTGGCCAGCACGACCTTCTGCTGGTTGCCGCCGGAGAGGGTGCCGACCGGGTCGGTGAGCCTGCCGTACCCGACCCGCAGCCGCTCGGTCCAGCGCAGCGCCTCGCGGTGCTCGGCGCGTCCGGTGAGCAGGCCCGCGACGGCCAGCTCGCGCGAGCGCGGCAGGGTGACGTTGCGCTGCACGGACAGCTCGACCAGCAGCCCCTGCTGGCGGCGGTCCTCGGGCACCAGCGCCATGCCAGCGGCCATGGCGGCGCGCGGCGAGTTCGGCCGGACCTCGCGGCCGTCGACGCGGACGGCGCCCCGGTCGCGGCGGTCGACGCCGAAGACGGCCTGCACGATCTCGGAGCGGCCCGCGCCGACCAGTCCGGCGAGGGCGACGATCTCGCCCGCGCGCACGTCGAAGTCGACGTCGGCGAACACCCCGGTCCTGGTGAGGCCGCGCACCGAGAGCACGACCTCGCCGGGGGTCACGGCCCGCTCGGGGAACAGGGCGTCCGGCTCGCGGCCGACCATGCGGCGCACCAGCTCGTCCTCGGTGACCTCGCCGATCGGGTCGGTGGAGACGTGGGCGCCGTCGCGCAGGACCGTGACGCGCTGGCAGAGCGCGGTGATCTCCTCGAAGCGGTGCGAGATGAACAGCACCGCCGCGCCGCCCGCCTGGAGGGCGCGGACGACGGAGAAGAGCCGGTCGACCTCGATGGCGGACAGGGCGGCGGTGGGCTCGTCCATGACCAGCACGCGCGCGTTCCCGGCCAGGGCCTTGGCGATCTCGACGAGCTGCTGGTCGGCGATGGAGAGCCCGCGCGCGGGCCGGTCCGCGTCGAGCCGCACGCCGAGCCGCTCGAACAGGGCGCGGGCCGTGGCGCGCACGGCGGCGCGGTCGATCCGGCGGAAGCGGCGCAGCGGGTGGGCGCCCACGGCGATGTTCTCGGCGACGCTCAGGTCCGGGAACAGGGTGGGCTCCTGGTGGATGACCGCGATGCCCGCCGCCTTGGCGTCGGCAGGCGAGGCGAAGGCGGTCGGGGCGCCGTCGACGAGCAGGGTGCCGCTGTCGGGCCGGTGGACGCCCGCGAGGACGTTGACGACGGTGGACTTGCCCGCGCCGTTCTCGCCGACCAGGGCGTGCGCCTCGCCCGCGTGCAGCGGGAACGAGCAGCCGCGCACGGCGGCGACGGCGCCGAAGGACTTGGTGACGGCGCGGACCTCCAGCGGTGGCGGCTCCTGCGTGGGCATCAGCGCCTCCGGGAATGAAAGGTTTCAATCTGGCCGTCGCGACGCTATATGAGCCCCGTCACAGCGGTCAATGGTGAAGCCGCAGTCGTCCAGGTCACGGCGATCCGGCGGTTCGGGGGTAGCGCGGGAGGTCGGCTAAATCGTTTCAAGCTGGTCGGCGGCGGGCGGTGGGAGCGGCATGGCGGGTTCGGCGCACCGGCAGGTGAGCGTCCGGGACGTGGCGACGGCGGCGGGCGTGTCGGTCGGCACGGTCTCCACCGTGCTCAACCGCCCCGGCGTGGTCAGTCCGGGGACGCGGGCGCGGGTGCACGCGGTCATGGCGGAGCTTCCCGCGCGCGGCACCCCGGTGGTGGTCGTGGACCGCACGAGGGGTGGCGGGACGCACTGCACGGTCGCGGTGGACGACGTGCTCGGCGGCGAGCTGGCGGTGGCGCACCTGCTGGAGGCGGGCCACGACCGGGTGGCCTTCGTCGGCGGCCCGATGACCGTCGGCCAGGTCCGCGACCGGCGCGAGGGCGCGCTGCGGGCGCTGCGCGGTTCGGCGGCGTCGCTGGTGGACGTGCCGACGGCGGCGCTGGCCGTGGCCGAGGGCTGGGAGGCGGGCCAGCGCTTGTCGGGGTTGCCCGCGCGGGACAGGCCGACGGCGGCGTTCTGCGCGAACGACCTGCTGGCGCTGGGGTTGTTGCAGCACTGCGTGGGCACGGGGGCGCGCATCCCGGAGGACCTGGCGATCGTGGGCTACGACGACGTCGAGTTCGCCGCGGCGGCGGCCGTGCCGCTCACGTCGGTCCGCCAGCCCCGGCGGCTGCTCGGGCGGACGGCGGCGGCGCTGCTGAAGGAGGTCCGGGAGGAGGACCACGAGCACGAACAGGTGCTCTTCACGCCCGAGCTGGTGGTGCGGGGGTCGAGCCGGGGGCGCTGAAGGTGGCCGCTGCGGGGTCCGCGCCCCCTCTCCGAGTTCCACGCGCGGAGCCCAGGGCGCCCCGGCCGCTTCACTCACACCCGGCCCTGGCCCACCCCGCCTCGACCCGGCGAATCTCGCCCCGACCAGCGGCCCTCGCCCCTCAACCACCGCCCCTCAGCCACCGGCCACCGGCCACCGGCCACCGGCCCGATCTCGCTGGGGGCCTCAGTGATCAACACCCCCGGTCACCGCCGCCCCACCCGCTCCCACTCCCGGTGGAACCCCTCCACGTGCGCCGTCACCAGCTCCGCCGCCACGTCCCCCTCCCCCACCAGCACCGCCGCCAGCACCGCCCGGTGCTCCGCGCGCAGCCGCCGCGCCGTGCCCGCCCAGTCCGGCAGCTCCGCCACCGCCCGCAGCACGGTGTGGTGGATCGCGTCGCGCAGCGCGGTCATGACGGCGGTGTTCACCGCGTTCCCCGCCGCGCGGGTGAGCGCGACGTGGAAGTCCGCGTCGAGCCGGTGGAACTCCTCGGCCCCGATGCCCGGCGCGTCCATCCGGTCCAGCAGCTCCCCCGCCGCCGCCAGCTCCGCCGCGTCCCCGCGCGCCGCCGCGGCCCGCGCCGACGCGCCCTCCAGCAGCACCCGCGTCCCGACCAGGTCGGCCAGCGGCAGCCTGCGGGTGGCCAGGTGCAGCCGCAGGGCCGCGCCGATCCCGCCCGCCGGGTCGGCGATCACCGTGGTGCCCGCGTCCGGCCCGGACCCGACGCCGCTGCGCACCACGCCGAGCGCCTGGAGCGCCCGGATCGCCTCGCGCACCGTCGAGCGGCTCACCCCCAGCTCGCCCGCGAGCCTGCGCTCGGGCGGCAGCTGCCCGCCCACCACGAGCCTGCCCGCCGCCAGCTCCGCCTCCACGTGCGCGAGCACCACCCCGAATCCGCTCACCGCAACACCCGCCCGCCCGCGCCCTGGTGTGGTCCGACCACACAGGCTACGGTGCCTGGGGTGAGAGTCGCGCTGTTCGTGACGTGCCTGGTGGACGGCCTGTTCCCCCAGGTGGGCAAGGCGACTGCCGCGCTGCTGGAGCGGCTGGGCCACGAGGTCGTCGTGCCGCGCGGGCAGACCTGCTGCGGGCAGATGCACGTCAACACCGGGTACGCCGAGCAGGCCGTGCCGGTGATCCGCAACCACGTGCGGGCGTTCGCCGACGCGGACGTGGTGGTCGCGCCCTCCGGGTCGTGCGCCGGGTCGATCCGGCACCAGCACGCGAAGGTCGCCGCCCAGCACGGGCACGCGCGGCTGGCGGAGCGGGCCGAGGAGGTCGCCGGGCGCACCTACGAGCTGTCGGAGTTCCTGGTGGACGTGCTGGGCGTGACCGACGTCGGCGCGTACTTCCCCCACCGGGTGACGTACCACCCGACGTGCCACTCGCTGCGCGTGCTCGGCGTGGGCGACAAGCCGCTGCGGCTGCTGCGCGAGGTGCGCGGCATCGACCTGGTGGAGCTGCCGGGCGCACAGACGTGCTGCGGGTTCGGCGGGACGTTCGCGCTGAAGAACTCGGAGACGTCCACGGCGATGCTGGCGGACAAGATGAGCGCGGTGCTGTCGACCGGCGCGAAGGTGCTCACGGCGGGCGACTCGTCGTGCCTGATGCACATCGGCGGCGGGCTGTCCCGGTTGCGCAGCGGCACCAGGGCGCTGCACCTGGCGGAGGTGCTGGCGGGGGTGGCGCGGTGACGTTCCTGGGGATGCCCGGCGGTACCGGGAACCTGACCGGCGAGCCGTTCCCGCGAGCGGCGCGCGAGGCGCTGGGGAACGCGCAGCTGCGCCGCAACCTCGGCAAGGCCACCGGCACGATCCGCGCGAAGCGGGCGCGGGTGGTGGCCGAGCTGCCCGACTGGGACGGGCTGCGGGCGGCCGGTGCGGCGATCAAGGACGAGGTGCTGGCGGACCTGGACACCCACCTGCTGCGGTTGGAGGAGGCGCTGACCGAGCGCGGCACGACCGTGCACTGGGCGCGCGACGCCGAGGAGGCCAACCGGATCGTCACCGACCTGGTCGCGGCCACCGGCAGCCGCGAGGTGATCAAGGTGAAGTCGATGGCGACGGCCGAGATCGGGTTGAACGAGGCGTTGGCGGAGGCCGGGATCAGCGCCGTCGAGACGGACCTGGCAGAGCTGATCGTGCAGCTGGGCGACGACCGGTCGAGCCACATCCTGGTGCCCGCGATCCACCGCAACCGGGCCGAGATCCGGGACCTGTTCCTGCGCGAGATGCCGGACGTGGACCCCGCGCTGACCGACGACCCGCGCGCGCTGGCCGAGGCGGCGCGAGCGCACCTGCGGCGCAAGTTCATGACGGTGGACGTGGCGGTGTCGGGGGCGAACTTCGCGGTGGCGGAGACCGGGGCGCTGGTCGTGGTCGAGTCGGAGGGCAACGGCCGGATGTGCCTGACGCTGCCGCGCACGCTGATCAGCGTGGTGGGCGTGGAGAAGCTGGTGCCGAGGTGGCAGGACCTGGAGGTGTTCCTGCAGCTGCTGCCGCGCTCGTCGACCGGCGAGCGGATGAACCCCTACACGTCGGTGTGGACCGGCCCGACCGAGGGCCAGACCGCGCACGTGGTGCTGGTGGACAACGGCCGCACCGCGACCCTGGCGGACCCGGACGGCAGGGCGGCGCTGCGCTGCATCCGCTGCTCCGCGTGCCTGAACTCGTGCCCGGTGTACGAGCGCGCGGGCGGCCACGCGTACGGCTCGACGTACCCCGGCCCGATCGGGGCGGTGCTGTCCCCGCAGCTGACCGGCGTGGACCGCAACCCGACCCTGCCGTACGCGTCGTCGCTGTGCGGGGTCTGCTACGACGTGTGCCCGGTGGCGATCGACATCCCGTCGATGCTGGTGCACTTGCGCGAACGGGTGGTGCGCGCGAAACCGGTGACCCCGGAGTCGGCCGCGATGCGCGGCCTGGCGTGGGCGATGACGTCACCGGGCCGGTGGCGCAGGTTCCTGCGCGCGGGCAGGCTGGGCAGACTGCTGGGCGGAAGGCGAGGCGTGATCGGCAGAATGCCACCCCCACTGGCCGCGTGGACGGACACCCGCGACCTGCCACGCCCACCGGAGCAGACGTTCCAGGACTGGTGGGAGTCACGGTGACCGCTGAACGACCTCCGGGTGAGAGTGGAGCGGAGCGACCTCCGGGCGCGGCAGGGACAACACAACCCGCGGGCGAAGCCAGGTCAGCGCGCCCCTCAGACGAGGCAGGGCCAGCGCACCCCGCGGGCGAGCCTAGGGCGACGCAGCCTGCTGAGGACGAGGCCAGGGCAGCACGGCCTTCCGGCGAGCCCAGGACAACGCAACCCGCGGGCGGCGGAGCAGGACCAGCGCACCCTTCGGCTACGGCCGACTCTGGGCGCCCCACCGGTGAGGCGGGACCAGCACAGCCTTCAGGCGCGGCTGGGCCGGACGAAGCGGGTTCGGCGTCAAGATCAAACGACACGACCTCGGCGCAAGGCCAAGTCCCGGCACGGAATTCGACCGGGACGCAGAGCCGAACTCCGCCACGGAATTCACCTTCAGCGCAGGGTGGAGTTCCAGCAGCACAGGGTCGGGCTCCAGCACAAAACTCGCCTTCCCTCCAGGACAAGGCCCCCGCACGGGGTTCGGCCCGCACCGAGGTGCTGGCCAGAATCCGCGCGGCCCTGCGCGACAAGCCCGTGGCCACCGCAGTGCCCCGCGCCTACCGCCGGGCGGGCGAGCGCGGCCCTGGCGACGTGGACCTGCTCGCCGAGCGGTTGCGCGACTACCGGGCGACCGTGACCTTCACGTCCCCCGCAGACCTGCCCAAGACCCTCTCCTCCCTGACAACGGGCAAGGTGCTGGCCGCTCCAGCCATCCCACAGGAGTGGCTGCCCGACGCGGCACGCGAGGTCACCGACCTGGCGGACCTGCGCGAGTTCGACGCGGTGGTGACCTGCTGCCGGGTGGCCGTGGCGGAAACGGGCACGATCGTGCTGGACCACGACGCCCCCGACCAGGCCGAACGCGCGTGGACCCTGGTCCCCGACCACCACGTGGTCGTGGTCCGGCGCGCCCAGGTCGTCATGGGCGTGCCGGACGCGGTCGCCGAACTGACCGGCGTGCGCACCCAGACCTGGATCAGCGGCCCGTCCGCGACCAGCGACATCGAGCTGGAACGCGTCGAGGGCGTGCACGGCCCCCGACAGCTCGACGTGGTGATCGTGTAGCCACCACGACCTACGACCGCTCCACCAGCTTCACCAACTCCACCTCCCCGTCGTCAACTCCACCTCCCCGTCGTCGAACCAACGCACCAACCACGCACCCACAGACCACGCCACACCGCATCGCGCCAGACCACACGCCGCACCCGGACCGCCCCGCCGGACACTTCATGATTTTAGTGAATCCGCAGGTAGCCCCACCACTACCCGGACAGCCTCACGAACGAGTGAACTTCCCCCTGTCCAACGAGGACAGCACCTGTCCGCGATCGCTGCCAGGGTGTGCGCCATGTCCGCACTCGACTGGAACCTGACCCTGCGCGACCAGTGGGAGCACCACTGGGAGCACCAGCTCAAGCCCAGGCTCGCCGGCCTCACCGACGCCGAGTACTCCTGGTCCCCCACCCAGGACGCCTGGAGCGTGCGCCCGCGCGGCGCCTCCCAGGCCCCCCTCCACGCGGGAGCGGGCGACTTCACCATCGACTTCGCCTTCCCCCAACCAGTCCCACCACCGTTCACCACCATCTCCTGGCGCCTCGGCCACGTCATCGTCGGCGTGCTCGCCATGCGCAACGCGGCCCACTTCGGCGCACCCCCGGCCGCCTACGAGACCTGGGACTACGCGGGCACGGCCGCAGCCGCGCTGGAGCAGTTGGAGACCCAGCTGGCGCGCTGGACCGAGGGCGTGCGCGCCCTGGACGACACCGCGCTGGCCACCCAGGTCGGCGAGAGGGAACCGGCCTTCCCCGAACGCACCATGGCCGACCTGGTCCTGCACATCCAGCGCGAGCTGATCCACCACCTGTCCGAGGTCTGCCTGCTGCGCGACCTCCACCACCACACCGGAGCGCACCGATGAGCCGCCACGTCCAGATCACCTTCGACTGCCGCTCCCCCAAGGCCCTCTCCGCGTTCTGGCGCGAGGTCCTGGGCTACGTCCACCCCGGCCCGCCCGGCGTGGACCTGCCGGAGGGCGCCGACCCCCTCCAGGCCTGGGACGAGTTCCTGGACCGGATCGGCGTTCCGGAGTCCGAGCGCGACGCCCGCTCCGCCATCGAGGACCCCGAGGGCCGCGCCCCGAGGCTGTTCTTCCAGCGGGTCCCCGAGGACAAGGTGGTGAAGAACCGGGTGCACCTGGACGTGCGCGTCGCGCCCGAGCTGCGCGGCGAGGAGCGGATGGCCGCGCTGGAGGCCGAGTGCGCGCGGGTCGTGGCGCTCGGCGCGACCAGGCTCAGCCGCACCGATCCCGCGCCACCGCTGGAAACCGGGTTCATCGTGGTCGCCGACCCGGAGGGCAACGAGTTCTGCCTGGACTGAGCCGCCGCGGGGCTACACCTCCAGCCCACCGCCCTCGTGCCACCGCAGGCTCCCGCCGCGCAACCCGACCGCCCACCGCCCCGCGACCCTGGCCAGCTCCACCGCGTCCGGCGGCGTCCGCCCCAGCCCCACGGCGATCCCGCCGTCGACCGGGCGCGGCCAGGCGTGGGCGTCGGGCGCGCCCGCCTCCGCCAGCTCCTCCAGCAGGGCGCGCACCCGCCCGCGCAGCCGCCCGGCGTCGTCGGCTCGGGCGAGCGCCCACGCGCGGTGCCTGCGGTGCAGCTCGGGCCGCTCCCGCCTGCTCTCCGGGAACTCCCAGGCCCGGTACAGCTCGGCGGTCAGCAGCTCGGCGAAGTCCTCGCCGACCTGCTCGGCGCAGTCGCGCACCGGGGAGCTGGGCGTGAGCACGGTCATCGGCCCGCGCGCGGGCCCGGCGTCGCCGTCGAGCGAGACCGCGCGCCGCCAGTCCCAGGCCGCCCACGTGCCGAAGAAGTGCGTCAGCGGGTCGTCGTCGGCCTCCCGCGCGCTCACCGCCGCCAGCACCGACCACGCCACGCCAGGCAGCCCGCCGAACGGGGCCGAGTCCAGGCCCTTCACCCGCGCCCACGCCTTGACCTCGCGGGCCAGCGCGGTGAAGCGCTCCTCGTGCCCGGCCACGGCCGCGCGGATCGCCTCGGCGTCGCTGACCGCGCTGAGCGCAACCTCGCCGCTGGTCTCCCCGCGCCGCGCCACCGCCTCGGCCACCGGCACCGCACCGCTGCCGACGACCGCGATGTCCACGCCCAGCCCCGGTTCCACGACCGCGCGCACCCCCGGTCCACGCGCCCCGGTGACCACGCGCACGTCACGAGCCCCCGGCGGGACCCACGGTCCGGGCAGCGGACCGGGTTCACCGGGGACCACCGCGACCAGGTCGAGGTCGGCGTCGGGCAACGCGCACCCGGTGGCCCGCGAGCCGACCACGTGCACCTCGCCGACGCCGCGGGCCCAGTGCACGACCTCCTCCGCCCGCGCACCGAGATCAACAGCCCCGGAGGTGTCCACTTCGGACACCCAGTGCGGCTCACCACCGCCCAGCGGCACGACCGCGCGCGTCAGCATCGGCCCGTCACCGCGCCGCGACACCACCGCCAACTCGCCCACCCGCCCCCGGAACTCCCCGAGCGCCCGCGCGTCGGACAGCGCGCCGACCGAGCGCCCCAGGGTCAGGTGCGGGACGAAGTCCCTCCTCCCACCGGGAAAAGCCGCGGCCAGCGCGGCGTGCAGCAGGTGCCACGGCTCCTCGCCGTCGGCGGCCGGGTCGAGCCACACCACGTCCTCGCCGAACGCCCGCACCCCGGCCAGCCGCACGTCGAACGGCCGCACGTCCCGGACCGCGCGCGCCAGCAGGGGCACCGCCTCGTCGAAGTCCGCCTCGGGCGCGAACCCGAACAGCAGCGTGACGTGCGCGGGCCAGCGCCCGGCGCCCCGGTCGTGGGCCCGGCGCACCGGTTCGACCGCGTCCGCGACCTCCTGCGGCGGCAGCCAGACCACGGCGGTGCGCGTGGTGCGCGCGGAACTGGCGAACCGCCCCGCGGAACCCCGTTGCGCGCCAACGCCTCCGGGCTTGCCCGGAACACCGGGGACGAGGTCGGCCCGCACCCCGTAGTGGTCGGACGCGAACAGCCCGGCCGCCGTGGGCACGTCCCCGACCAGCGCGACCGACTCCACCCGCGCCGACCCGCGCAGCAGCACCCGGTCCAGCCGGGAGGACCGCCCGGTCAGCGATCCCAGCGCGGCCAGGGGGTTCGTGGCCGGGTCGAAGGTCGGCGCCCCACCGGGACCCCGCACCTCCACCCACGCGTCGCGGGCGCCCAGCGCGGACGCGGGCAGCGGGCCGCCGTCGTTGAAGTCGCCGACCACCACGACCTCACCGTCCACACCGGACAGCACCTCGGCCGCCCCCGCCAGCTCGGCCCGCCTGCGGCTCGCCCCGTCGGCGCTGTGGTCGCTGGTCAGGTGCGTGTTCACCACCACGACCGGACCGGCCGCGGTCTCCACCGTGATCGCCGCGAGCCCCTTGCGCCGGGAGAACGCGTGCCGCCCCGACTCGCGCACCGGGACCCGGCTCAGCAGCAGCAACCCGGTGTCGCCGACCTCGGCGGAGGTGGGCGCGGTGTCGAAGGTGTAGCGCTCGCGCACCCACGGCGCGGCGGCCAGCATCGCGGCCAGCTCCGGCTCGACCTCCTGCAGCGCGATCACGTCGGCGTCCGCGACCTGGAGCTCGGCCAGCAGCAGCGGGCGCCGCCGCGCGGTGCGCACGAGCTCCGGGTTGTACTTGTCCCACAACGTGTTCCACGTCAGCACCCGCAGCGACGCGCCGGGTGGGGCGGCGCCGGAACCGGGCCGCCAGCCGTCGACCGGGTGCCACGAGTGCGGCGCGCCCGCGTCGAAGAACGGCGGGCGCAGCAACCCGGCGGACCGGACCCGCCCGGCCGCCGACTGCTCGACCCGGTCGACCCCGGACGCCCGGTCCCACAGCACCTCGCCGTCCGCCTCCACGAACAGCACCCGGTGCCACGGCACCTCGGTGGGGTCGAACACGACCATCGGCACCCGCTTGACCGCGGCCCCGCGCTGGGCGACGCCGAAGGTGAACCGGGCCTGGTCGAACCGGGCGTCCCAGCGGACCCGGTGGTAGACCTGCTCGCTGGTGCGCATCAGGGCTCTCCCCCGTCGTCCTCGATCTCGCCGCTCTCGCCCAGGTACCAGGTGCGGTGCGCCTGCCACGGGTACGGCGGGCTGTAGCGGCGCAGCTGAGCGGCGCGCACGGCGGCGGGCACCGGGTGCGGCCGGGCCGCGTCACGCACGTCGAGCACCCGTTCGGGCACGAGCGCCACGACGTGGGTGAGCAGCGCGCCGCGCCTGCGGGCCGCGGCGTCCACGGGCGCGCGCAGCTGGTCGGTGAGCGAGGTGGCGTCCCACACCACGTCACCGCCGCGCGCGAGCGCCGCGTCCAGCAGACCCCTCGCCTCGTGGGCGATCGCGTCGTTCGCGGACTGGTCGGAGCGGTCGCCGCGCGCGGCGCGCAGCTCGTCGAGCGAGACCAGCTCGCCCCAACCGCGCCCGAACGTGGACTTCCCGCTGCCGGACGGCCCGATCAGGTGCAGCAGCTCGGGGTGCGGCCCGCGCAGCCGCCACGTCGCGGCCACCGCCTCCTCCACGCCCAGCACCCGCCCCTGCTCGACGGACCGGTCGCGGCCGTCGGCCCAGCACAGCGCGGAACCGCTCTCGGCCAGCAGTCCCGCGCGCAGCCCGGCGAACGGGCGCGGGCCCAGCTCGTCGGCGTGCAGCGCGGACCACGCGGTGTTGTCGCGGGCAGCCGCGTCCGGGGCGAGCGCGGCGGACACGGCGTGCAGCACCCCGAGGTCGACGGCGGTGGCCAGCCGCAGCAGCCCGGAGCGGCGCAGCTCGTCGGGGAACTCGCGGTGCGGCCCCCGGTGCAGCCCGGCGACGTCGGCGACGCGGCGGGACAGCGGAAGTCCCGTCAGGGCGGCGAGTTCGGCGGCGAGGCGGGCGCGCGGCACGGCGTGCAGCGCGGTGGCCAGCACGGCGGTGAGGCGGCGGTCGCCGAGGGCGTCGGCGGGGTCGAGCCGGGCGAGCGCGTCGGCGTCGACCGGCAGCCCGGTGGCGGCGGCGAGCGCGTCGGGGTCGGCGGGCGCGCCGGAGCGCAGGTCCCACAGCAGGGCGCGCGGGCTCAGCCCGTTGGGCACGACCGGGGCGCTCATCCAGTGCGCGTCGGTGCGCACGTGCGAGGGCCGCACCCACTTCGCGACCCGGTGGGCGAAGTCGGCCCGGTCGAACTCCTCGACCGCGCGCACCACGTAGCCCTCCTGCACCGAGGTGTCCACGCGCAACCGGCGCAGCAGGCGCTCGCTGAAGTCGCCCCGGTACAGCACCGGCGGCGTGGGCACGCCGATCCCGTGCAGGAACCCGGTGGTGGCGTCCCAGGACAGGCAGCGATCGCCGTCCCACAACGAGAAGCCGTAGAACCAGCTGTCCAGCGCGTCGTAGGCCAGCGAGTGGCGGGCGTGCACGTTCTCCCCGCAGATCCGCCACCCGGCGGGCAGGCGCGACCCGATCCGGGCTTGCAGCCCCTTGACCCAGGAGCGCGACGGGTGGTGCCCGGAGTCGAGCGAGCGCGCGTGCGAGCCGTCGCGGTAGAGCGTCGTGTTCTCCCCGTCGAGCTTCTCGGTCACCACGACCTCGCGCCCGAGCAGTCCCGCGACCCCGCCCGCCCGCACGTCGTCGGAGGTGCTCCCCGGCGACCACGGCAGGTGCGGGGTGCGGGGGTAGTGCGTCCGCATGTCCCCTCCCACCTGTGCCGACGTGGCACTGTAACCACGGCGGGGCGGGCGGATCGAGCGGTTTTCCCGCTCGGGTGGGATCAGAGCGGGATCAGGCCCGCCGGGGTGGGCCGGAAGCCGCAGGAGTCGACGCAGAACGGCGCGAGGTGGTCGTCGGGGTCCACGTGCAGCCACTCGCACCGGGCCTCCCGCGCGCCGTCCGCGGCCCGCGCCACCAGCCCCCCGCCCGACGCCCGTGCGCCGGTGCGCGGCGGTGACGAGGGTGTCGAGCGCGAACGCGTGGACCCCGCCGTCCCAGGCCACGTTGACGAACCCGACCAGCTCCGGCCCGCTCCTGGCGCACACCCAGCCCGGGCTGTGCCCGGTCACCCGGCCCCACCGGTCGTCGGCCAGGAGCCGGTGCCCGAAGCCCTCGGCGTGCAGCGCGGTGACCTCGGCGTTGGCGAAGCGGCCCCGCCACTCGTAGTCGACCACCGGGCCGGGGCAGGGCCTGCCCCGGTGTGATGACCCACGTCCGAGTGAGTCCGGACGGCAGTCCCCGTGGGAGGGGGAAGCCACCGTGCGGAACCGCGGAGTGAAAGGGAGTCCCATGCGGATGCACGCGAAGGCCACCGGACTGCTCACCGCGCTCGTCGTCGCAGGCGTCGTGCTGGCGCCCCAGGCGTCGGCGGCCGAGGCGACGTGGACCGACGTGGAGCTGATGGTGGTCCACGACCACGGCTCGGCCGTGAAGGCGCGGTTGACCTGCCCGCCGACCGAGGAGTCCACGCACCCCGACAGCCAGGCCGCCTGCGCGGCGCTGGACGCGGTGGCGGGGGACCTGGACGCGCTGCCGGTCGACGACCAGGCGCAGTGCACCTACGAGTGGATGCCGCTGACGGCGTCCGCCACGGGGATGATCAACGGGACGTCCGTGCAGTGGGAGCGGGAGTACCCGAACCAGTGCGTGCTGGACAGCACGACGGGCGTGGTGTTCGCGGTGGAGGCGCCGCAGCCCGCCTGACCGGCTGACCGGCCGAGACCGCCGGAGTGCGGACCCGACACCGGTGGCCGCCCCGTTCGGGGCGGCCACCGGGCTCTCCGGCTCACCCGACCGGCACGGGCGCCAGCTGCGCCGGGAGGTCCTGCGCGTGCAGCACGTGCAGGGTGCTCACCGCGCGGGTCAGCGCCACGTACAGGCGCTGCAACCCCCTGGGCTCGGCGGCGACCACGCGAGCGGGTTCGACCAGCAGCACCGAGTCGTACTCCAGGCCCTTGGCGAGGGTGACCGGGGCCAGCGTGAGCCGCTCCCCGTCCTCGTCACCGGGGTGGGCGCTCGGCAACCCGGCCGCGGTTAACGCGGCGCGCAGCGCGGGGACGTCCGCGTCGGCCGCGATGAGCGCCACCGAACCCTCGCCGCGCAGCGCGTCCGCGCACCCCCGCACGACCTCGTCGAGCAGCGAGCCGGGTTCGACGCGGGTCACCCGCAGCGCGCCCTCGCTGTGCCGGAACGACCGGGGCCCCGCCAGTCCGGGGGCGATGCTCGGCAGCAGCCGGGCCGCGAAGTCGATGATCTCCGCGGGCACCCGGTAGCCCCGGTCGAGCACCTCGACGTCGCCGTCCGGCCGTTCCAGGTGGTCCAGCACCTCCGACCAGTCGCGCACCGCGGACGGGCTGGTCGCCTGGGCAAGGTCGCCCAGCACGGTGCAGGCCCCGGCGACGCGGCGGGCGACGGCGCGGAAGTGCATGGGGCTCAGGTCCTGCGCCTCGTCGACCATGACGTGCCCCATCCTGGCGGGCCGCTCCACCAGCGCCGCCGCCTCGTCCAGCAGCGCCAGGTCGAGGGTGGACCACGGCATGGCCTTCACACCGCGCGGCCTGGGCGTCAGCAGGATCTCCCGCTGGTCCTCGGCGGTCAGCACGCCCTCGGCGGCGGACGCGAGCAGCGCGGGGTCGGTGAGCAGGTCGAACACCGCGCGGGCCGGGTCGATCGCGGGCCACATCCCGCGCACGGCCTGGCCGATGGCGCGGTTGCGGGTGAGCTGGGCGAGCGTGACCTGCGCGCCGGTGCTGAGCTCGATCCGGCGCAGCACGCGGTGGGCGAGGCGCTGGGCGAGCAGCTCGCGGCCCGCGCCGTAGCCGGTGCGCCGGTCGAGCAGGTTCGCCAGCTCGTGGGCCTGCTCCTCCCGCGACACCCGCCAGGTGCGGTTCCCGTGCTTGACCTCCAGGTCCTCCTCGGGCTGCCGGATGTGCGACCACAGGTGCTCGCGCAGCACCCGAGCCATGTCCAGGCCGCCCTTCACCTGCGCGGCGCGCGGCCCGTCGACGCGGGTGACGGGGAGGCCGGGGCCGGTGAGGTCGTCGATGGTGCACTGCGAGACGTCGACCTCGCCGAGGGCGGGCAGGACGTTGCGGATGTAGGACAGGAACGCCCGGTTCGGCCCGATGACGACGACCCCGCCCTCCTTGCGCAGCCGGTCCCGCTCGGAGAACAGCAGGTAGGCCAACCGGTGCAGGCCGACGGCGGTCTTGCCGGTGCCCGGCGCGCCCTGGACGCACAGCGTCCGGTCCAGCGGGGCGCGCACCAGGCGCATCTGCTCGGGCTGGATGGTGGCGACGATGTCGCGCATCGGCCCCTGGCGCGGGCGTTCGATCTCGGCCGCGAGCAGGCCGTTCCCGGCGCCGGTCGCGCCGTCCTCCAGGGACTCGTCCTCGAAGGCGGTGAGCTCGCCCGCGCGGTCGAAGCCGTAGCGGCGGCGGACCCGCACCCCCGCCGGTTCGTCCGGCGAGGCCTCGTAGAACGCGCGGGAGAGCGCGGCGCGCCAGTCGACGACCAGCGGCTCGCCCGCCTCGTCGCGCACACCCCTGCGGCCGACGTAGACGAGGTCGCTGCCGGTGGTGCGGGTGTGCGACTTCCCCCTGGTGGCGGCGTCGTTCTCGCTGTCGTAGACGTCCCCGGCCGGGTAGTCCAGGCGGCCGAAGAAGAGCGGGACGTCGTCGAAGCCGGACAGGTCCTTGACCACCTGCTTGCGGAACTCGCGCAGGGCGTGGTTGAAGAACTTGTCCACCACGGCGTCGCCCTCGGCCGCCCCGGTGGTGAGCATGGTCGAGAACTCGCCGCGCATCCGGACGAGCTCGGCGCGGCAGAGCGCCATGAAGTCGCGCTCGGCGCGGATCTCGGACTCGGCTGGGTCCTGGTCTGTCTGGTGCATGGCGATGACGGCCTCACAGGGGCGGCAGGAGCGGAGGACCCCCGTCCTGAACGGGGTCCGAGGTCAGGTCTGGGCGAGGGAGCGCCGGGGCGCCGGGTGACGACTCCGGCACGGCGGTCGGTCCCCGCAGGTGACGGGGCGGGGACCGGTGGTCCGGAGGCGCCCTTCGGGAGTGGTCCGCGGACAGTCCGGCCGGACTGGTCCAAGCGAAATAGTTCACCTGGACTATCCTAGCCGAACCACGTCGGAGGGAGCACTCATGCGGGGGGTCACCACACTGGGGCTGGCTGTGCTGCGGTTGCTCGCAGAACGGTCGCAACACCCGTACGAGTTGCAGCAACAACTGCGGGACCAGGGACTCGACCGCATCGTCAAGGTCACGCACGGGGCGCTCTACCACACGGTCGACACCCTGGCCAAGGACGAGCTGATCACGCCGGTCGAGACCACCCGCGCGGGCAAGCGGCCTGCGCGGACCGTGTACTCGATCACCGGCGAGGGCAGGCGGGTCGCCGGAGAGCGGCTGCGCGAACTGCTGACCACCACGTCCTCGGACTACCCGGTGTACTGCGCGGCGCTCGCGCTCATGTCGCTGCTGGACCCCGGTGACGCGGCCGACCGGCTGGACAGCCGCCGCGTGCGGCTGGAGAGCGAGCTGGACGCCTCGAACGCCGCGTACGACGCGCTGGTCGCACGCGGCGTCCCGCTGATCGACCTGGTCGAGGTGCGGCACGTGCAGGCCCACTTGCGGGCCGACATCGACCTCACCCGAGCGCTCGTCGAGGAAGTGCGCGACGGGCGGCTGCGCTGGCCCACCTCCGACACCGAAGGCAAGACGGAGCAGAGAGCAAGGGAATGCACAAGCTGAAAGGGAATCCCTGGGCCGTCCTCGCGACGCTGTGCCTGGGGTTCTTCATGACGTTGCTCGACACCACGGTGGTCGGCGTCGCGATGCCGGACATCGTGGGCAGGCTCGGAGCCACCTACAACGAGGTGCTCTGGGTCAGCAACGCCTACGTCCTGGTGCTGGCGGTCCTGCTGATCACCGGAGGCAGGCTGGGCGACCTGCTGGGCAAGCGGAACACCTACCTCGGGGGCGTGCTGGTCTTCACCGTCGCGTCCCTGCTGTGCGCGCTGTCGCAGGACGCGGGTCAGCTGATCGCCGCGCGGGTGCTCCAGGGCGTTGGCGCGGCGCTGCTGGTCCCCCAGACCATGTCGATCATCATCACGGTGTTCCCCGCGCACCGCAGGGGCGCCGCGCTGGGCGTCTGGGGCGCGGTGGCGGGCGTGGCCACCATCGCGGGTCCCCCGCTGGGCGGGCTGCTGGTCACCTCCTTCGACTGGCGCTGGATCTTCACCGTCAACGTGCCGATCGGCGCCGCCGTCCTGCTGCTCGCCCCCCTGGTGATCCCCGCGACGCCAGGGCCGCCGCGCGCGGGCGCGTTCGACCTGCGCGGCGCGGTGCTGGTGACGCTCGGCCTGTCCTGCCTGGCCTACGGGCTGCAGGAGGGGCAGCGGTACGGGTGGGGGACGGTGTGGTCGTTCGTCAGCATCCCCCTGCTGCTGGCGCTGGGCGTGGCGCTGCTCGCGCTGTTCGCGCTCGTCGAGCGCTCTCCGGGTGGACGGCAGCCGCTGGTGCCGTTCGCGCTGTTCCGGGCGCGCGACTTCGCGCTGATGAACGCCGGTGCGGTCGGGCTGTCCGTGGGGATCATGAGCATGGCGATCGGCTTCCAGCTGTACGCCCAGTCCGTGCTGGGCATGTCGGCGCTGGCCGCGGGCGCGGCGAGCGCGCCGATGTCGGTGGCGTCCATCCTGCTCGGCCCGGTCGCGGGCAGGATGGCCGACCGGATCGGCGGTCGCGCGCTGGTGGTCACCGGGTTGCTGCTGTTCGCGGCGGGCCTGGTGCTGTTCGGGATGACCACCGGGGTGGACAGCCGGGTCTGGTCGTTCCTGCCGAGCACGGTGGTGATCGGCGCGGGGCTGGGACTGGTGTTCGCGCCGCTGACCGCGACGGCGATGCGCGAGGTGTCCCCGGTGATGGCGGGCGCGGCCTCCGGGGTGCTCAACGCGACCCGGCAGCTCGGTTCGGTGCTGGGCACCGCCGGGTTCGGCGTGCTGCTGCAGAACCGGCTGGTGGACGCGCTCGGGCGGGGCGCCGAGCAGGAGGCCGCCGGGTTGCCGCCGGAGCTGCGCGAGCCCTTCCTGGACGGGGTGGCGCGGGCCGCGGCCAGTGGTGTGCGGTTCGACGAGCTCCAGGCGGGCAGCGCGGTGCGGTTGCCCGACGGGGCCTCGCCCGAGGTCGCGGAACGGCTGGCGGGCGCGACGCGGCACGTGTTCTCCACCGGTTTCGTGGAGGCCATGCACAGCTCGCTGGCGCTGCCGGTCGCCGCGCTCCTGGTGGCCGCGGGGTGCTGCCTGTTCGCCGGCGGGCGCGGGGGCTCGGGCAGGCCCGAGCCGGTCCCGGTCGAGGCAAGCGCGCGGGAGCGGGGCGCGGGGGCGGGCGAGGCTCCCGCCATGGCGGGCTGAGCCCAGCCCTGCGGCGGTCGCACCGCCGCAGGGCGAACCCACGCGTCCCAGCGGTGGTGCGACCGCCGGACCGCGGGGCGCAGGACCACGGCCGCACCGCGCGCACGACGCCCCGACCGGCGTCGCGGAGCGGGGCGGCCACCATGCCCGCCACCACGTGGCGGGCCGGGCGGTGGTCACCGGAACCCCCAGGCCGGTGGCCACCGCCTCACCACTCGACGGGCAACCGCGCCAGACCGCGCACGAGCTTGCCCTCGTTCCACGGCGCCTGCTCGGCGGGCACCGCCAGCCGCAGTCCGGGCACCCGGTCCAGCAGGACCCCGAGCGCGACCTCCAGCTCCATCCTGGCCAGCTGGGCGCCCAGGCAGAAGTGCGGCCCGTGCCCGAACGCCAGGTGCGGGTTGCGCGGCCTGCCCAGGTCGAGCACGTCCGGATCGGCGAACACCCGCTCGTCCCGGTTGGCCGAGTCGAGGTCGACCAGGACCGCCTCGCCCGCGCGCACCACCACCCCGCCCAGCTCCACGTCCTCGGTGGCCACCCTGGTGAAGCCCGCGGTGGCCGCGATGGGCGTGTAGCGCAGCAGCTCGTCGACCGCGCCGGGCAGCCCGGACGGGTCCGCCCTGAGCCCGTCCAGCAGGTGCGGGCGGGTCAGCAGGTGGTAGGCGAAGTTCCCGATCTGGTTGGCGGTGGTCTCCAGGCCCGCCAGCAGCAGCGTGGCGCCGAACGCCACCAGCTCGGTCTCGGTCAGCTGGTCGCGCTCGTCCCTGGCCTGCACGAGGAACCCGAGCAGGTCGTCGGTCGGCCGCCGCCTGCGCTCGGCGACCAGGCCCGCGATGTAGCCCTTGAGCTCGCCGAGCGCCCGGCCGACCTCCTCCGGTGGCGTGGAGCTGGCGGCGACGACCCGGTCGGCCCAGCCGAAGAACTCGGCGCGGTCGCCGAACGGCACGCCCAGCAGCTCGCACATCAGCCTGCTCGGCAGCGGCCTTGCCAGGCCGCTCACCAGGTCTGCGGGCGGGCCGGCCTCCAGCAGCGCGTCGACGAGCCCCTCGGCCAACCGCGTGGCCCCTGGGCGGAGCAGTTCGACGCGGCGGGTCGTGAAGGCCCCCGACACCAGCCGCCGGAGCCTGCTGTGCTCGGGCGGGTCGATGTTCAGGATCGTCGGGTCCTGGGCGATGCGCGGGGTGGTGCGGGGCACGTCCGCGCCGAGCAGCGCCGACCGGCTGAAGCGGCGGTCGCCGAGCACGGTGCGGACCTCGGTGTGGCCGACCGCGAGCCAGCCCTCCCCGCCGAAGGGCAGGCGGACGCGGCTGACGGGCCGCTCGGCGCGCAGGCGGGTGGTCTCCGGGTCGACCTCCAGCCCCGTGGTGGGGCCGAAGGGGTAGGGGCGCGCGCTCACCGCCCCGGCTCCCCGGCCGGGGCCCGGCCGCCGTCGGGGTCGGGGTGCCGGGCGAGCGCAGCCGCCGCGAAGCCCCGGATCAGGTTGACCGGCGCGTAGAGGTCCTTGCCGGTCCAGAGCGCGGGGTGCGGTCCACCGGCTCCCCGGTCGAGCAGGAACGCCCGTCCCTCGGCGACGGCGCGCACCTGCTCAGCGCCGCGGGGCGCGCGAGGCAGGGCGAGCAGCGCGAGGGCGGTCTCCTCGACCGTGCCGCCCCACACGCCCCAGGAGCCGTCGGGGCGCTGGGTGCTCAGGAGCAGGCGGAGGGCAGCGGCGCGGGCCTCGGCGACGTCGGCGTCGCGGGTCCGGGAGGTGGCCGCCCGTCCGGGTTCGGCGAGGGCCTGGAGGCACGCCTGGGTGGCGTACAGCGGCGACTGGTGCCAGCGGTCGGTCCAGTGGCCGTCGGCGTTCTGCTCGGCCAGCAGCCAGTCGGTGATCCGGTCGGCGGCGTCGGCGCAGCGCGCGGCGTCCGGCGGGTTCTGCGCGAGTCGGCGGCGCAGGGCCCGCAGAATCCGCGCGTTGGTGATCACCGACGGCGCGCCGACGGGCACCGTGGTGAGGAAGTGGGTGCCCCGGTCGTACTCCCACAGGCTGTCCGGCGCGGGAGTGCTCCCCGTGGCGTCGGACTCGGCGAGCAGCAGGATGGCGGCGGTCTCCGAGTCGTGGGCGAACCCCGGCGCTGCGGGCGCGCCGCGCTCACCGACGTCCAGGGGCAGCCCGGTGAGGAGCGGGGCGGCCTCAGCCGGGTCGACCCCGGAGTCGATCAGCGCGGAGTGCAGCAGGCCGCGCTCGAACCAGGTCATCGACGTCAGTCCCGGCACCGGACCGCCCAGCCCGGCCTGGGTGCGTTCGAGGAAGCGCACCGACTCGGCGCGCTCCTGCCCCGGTGGCTCGGGGCCGAGCCACGCGGCGGTCGCCGCCGCCGAGCAGCCGACGACGCCGTCCACCGGCCGCACGTGCGGCGAGCCGACCGCGCGGGGTCCGACGATCTCCAGGTAGAAGGCGGAGACCGGGTTGCGCCAGCCGTCGTCGCGCAGCGCGACCAGCGCGTCCGGGGAGAGGCCGTCGGGCAGGCGCAGCCGGTCGTGGCCGAGGCGGGCGTTCACGTCGAGCACCAGCGCCGGGACGATCATGCCGGGGATGAGGGTCGCGGGCAGCCCGGTTCCCGGCACGTCGGCCAGCAACCGCTCGGCCGCGGCCAGACCCCGGTCGACGGCGCCCCGGTCGGCTTCTGCGGCCAGGAGCGCCTCGACGGCGCTGAGCGTGGGCACGAGCGCGAACGGTCCTGGACCGGCCCAGGTCCCGTCCGGCGCCTGGTCGCGCAGGAGGAAGTCCACCCGCTCGGCGTGCCCCACGAGCCACGGCGCCAGTGCCACCAGGCGGGCGGTCTCGTACACCGAGGCGGGCAGCCCGCCGGTGGGGTCGGAGACCAGGTCTGCGACAGCCCGCGCGACGGCGCCCCCGGACAGGCGGGGCCCGGTGGCCCGCGTGGCGGTCATGCGGGCAGCTCCAGCTCCGCGACGGTGACGCGGTCGACGAGCATGGTCGTCGGGAACGCGGCCGGGTCGGGGTCGCCGGGCAGGACCGGGCCTCCGGGGCTGCCGATCACCACGAGCAGGCCGAAGAACACCTCCTGGTTGAACAGCCAGCCCTTCTCGGTGGTGTCCTCGGGGGTGAGCCGCAGGTACTCGCGGCCGTCCAGGTACCAGGTGAGGGAGTCGGGTCCCCGCGTCCAGACCACCGAGTAGGTGTGGAAGTCGTCGCTGAGCGGGCTGCCGTCCGGGGTGCGGGTGGCGGCGCCCATGCCCAGCGAGGGCAGCTGGTGGCACTCGGGCGAGTGCACGACGCCGTAGACCTCGGAGGGCTCGGAGTTGACCACCTCGAAGACGTCCAGCTCGCCGGACAGGTACCAGCCCTGGAGCGGTTCGGTGTCGCCGAGGTGGCGCATCCCCTTGGCCCAGGCGAACATCGCGCAGTCCAGGCCGAGACCGGGAGCGGTCCGCACCACGGCTTCGACCTTGAGCGCGCCGCCGGGGCGCGGGACGAAGTCCTCGCGGGCGGTCTCGATCCACGCCGAGACGTACCCCTCGTCCTCGGTGTGGGTGGCGGTCATCCGCAGCCTGCCCTGTCCGTCCAGGCTCAGGTGGTCGGTGTCGTCGGCGTAGCTCTCCAGGCCGGAGGCCCAGGGCTTGCCGGTGACGACCTTCCAGCGGTCGTGGTCCAGCGGGGCGCCGGGCGGTCCGGCGAAGTCGTCCTGCCACAGGGTGCGCCAGTGCGGCGAGGTGGGCAGCGCGCCGGGCTGGTCGAGGGTGTCCATGGTCCGGTTCCTCCTCAGCGGGTGGTCAGCTCGACGCGCAGGTGGCGCATGAGCTCGATCGGGGTGGCGTGGTCGAAGACCAGCGTCGGGGGCAGTTCCAGCCCGGTGGCCGCGCCCAGCCGGGTGCTCAGCTCGACCGCGCTCAGCGAGGCGAAGCCGAGGTCGAGCAGGTCGGCCTCGGGGCCCACCTGGTCCGGTGAGTCGTGCCCGAGCACGGCGGCGATGGTGGCGCGCAGCAGTTCCAGCACCTCGCGGTCGCCCTCGTCGGGGTCGAGCGCGTCGAGCCGCTGCCTGAGGTCGGTGCGCTCGACCGCGTCGGGGACCTCGGGCGGGGTGGGGCTCAGGGCGGCCTCGAGCTTGGGGAGGACGGCCTGCCACGGTTCGTCGGGAGCGAGGCCGAGCCGTTCGGCCAGCGCGGGCAGGTCGGTGGTGGGCGGGGTGGCGTCGAGCCAGAAGCGCTTGCGCTGGAACGGGTAGGTGGGCAGGTCGACCCGCCGGGCGGGGACGCCCGCGAGGACCTGGGGCCAGTCGACGGCGACGCCCCGCGCGTGCAGCGCGCCGAGCCCGGTGAGCAGGGTCGCCACCTCGGGGCGGTCGGCCCTGAGCAGCGCGGTGGCCCCTCGGGTGGCCGCGCAGAGCGCACCGTCCGGTCCGACCTCGGCGAAGGCGGTGGCCCCGCTGGCGCGCGCGGCGGCCACCGCATCGGCGAAGCGCACCGCTTCGCGGACGTGCCGCACCCAGTGTTCGGGGGTGCGGACCCGCTCGTCGTCGACCACGCCGGTGAGCGCGGACGCGAGGGGCGTGGTCGGGGCCAGGAAGTCCACGCCGTCGAGGACCTCGCGGAACTCGGTCAGCACCGGTTCCACCAGGGGTGAGTGGAAGGCGTGGCTGACGCGCAGCCGCGTGGTCCTGCGGCCCCGCTCGCGCAGGACGGCCGCGATCCGGTCGACCTCGGCGCGCGCTCCCGAGACGACGAGCGCGGACGGCCCGTTGACGGCGGCGATGCCGACCTCGGCGGTGAGCAGCGGGGTGACCTCGTCCTCCGCGGCCTCCACCGCCGCCATCGCCCCACCTGAAGGCAGCGACTGCATCAACCTGCCCCGAGCAGCCACCACCCGACAGGCGTCCCCCAACGACCACAACCCCGCCACGTGCGCCGCCGCCAACTCACCGATCGAGTGCCCGAGCAGCACGTCCGGACGCACCCCGAAGGACTCCAGCAACCGGAACAGCGCCACCTCGAACGCGAACAGGGCGGGCTGCGCGTGCTCGGTCCGGTCGAGCGGGCCTGGGTCGCCCCACACGAGGTCGCGCAGCGGGCCGAAGCGGGCGCAGACCTCGTCGAAGGCCTCGGCGAACACCGGGAACCGGGCCGCCAACCCCCGACCCATCCCCACCCGCTGCGAACCCTGACCCGAGAACAGGAGACCCAGGCCGCCCGGCTGCGGTGAGCCGGTGCGCACGTGGGCAGCGGGCACGCCTGCGGCCACCGCCTCCAGCCCGCGCGCCAGCTCGGCCCGGTCGGTGGCGACGATCACGGCCCGGTGCGGGAAGGTGGCGCGGGTCGTCGCCGAGGACAGGGCGAGGTCGGCCGGGTCCCGGTCGGCGACGCGCAGGTGGCGCGCGGCCTGCTCCCGCAGCGCCCGCTCGGTCCTCGCCGACAGCAGGACCGGTGCGGGCCCGCCCGCTCCGGGCTCCCGCTCCGGGCCGGGGTCGTGGTCCTCCGCCGGTTCCTCCAGGACGACGTGCGCGTTGGTGCCGCTGATCCCGAACGAGGAGACGGCGGCGCGGCGCGGCCGTTCACCGCGCGGCCACGGGCGCGCCTCGGTGAGCAGGGCCACCTGGCCCGCGGTCCAGTCGACGTGCGAGGACGGCTCGTCCACGTGCAGGGTCGCGGGGAGCAGCCCGTGCCGCATGGCCTGCACGACCTTGATGACGCCCGCGATGCCCGCGGCGGCCTGGGTGTGGCCGAGGTTGGACTTGACCGAGCCCAGCCACAGCGGCCGGTCGCGGTCGCGGCCGTAGGTGGCGAGGATCGCCTGTGCCTCGATCGGGTCGCCGAGCGCGGTGCCGGTGCCGTGGGCCTCGACCGCGTCCACGTCGCGGGGCTCCAGACCCGCGGTGGCCAGCGCCTGGCGGATGACGCGCTGCTGCGCGGGACCGTTGGGTGCGGTGAGACCGTTGGAGGCCCCGTCCGAGTTGACCGCCGACCCGCGCAGGACGGCGAGCACGGGGTGGCCGAGCCTCCTGGCGTCGGAGAGCCGCTCGACCAGGACGGCGCCCGCGCCCTCGCCCCAGGCGGTGCCGTCGGCGGCGTCGGCGAAGGACTTGCAGCGGCCGTCCGGGGCCAGGCCGCGCTGGCGGCTGAAGTCGACGAACGCGCCGGGGGTGGCCATGACGGTGACGCCGGCGGCGATGGCGGAGGCGCACTCGCCCCGCCGCACCGCCTGGGCGGCCAGGTGCAGCGCCACCAGCGACGACGAGCAGGCCGTGTCGACGGTGAGCGCGGGGCCTTCGAGGCCGAGCGCGTAGGCGATCCTCCCCGAGGCGACGCTGCCCGCGTTGCCGCTGCCCAGGAAGCCCTCCAGGTCCTCGGGGACGGCGTGGAGCCGTGCGGCGTAGTCGTGGTGCATCAGGCCGGTGAACACGCCGGTGCGGGTGCCGCGCGCCGACCTGGGGTCGATGCCCGCGCGTTCGAGCAGCTCCCAGGTGATCTCGAGCAGGAGTCGTTGCTGGGGGTCCATCGCCAGCGCCTCGCGCGGCGAGATGCCGAAGAACTCCGCGTCGAACTCGGCCGCGTCGTGCAGGAAACCGCCCTCCCGCACGTAAGAGGTGCCCCGGTGGTCGGGATCGGGGTGGTGCAACGACTCCAGGTCCCACCCCCGGTCCGAGGGGAAGGGCGTGATGGCGTCCCGGCCGTCCGCGACGAGGTCCCAGAGGCCCTCGGGGGTGGTGACTCCGCCGGGGTAGCGGCAGCTCATGGCGACGACGGCGATCGGGTCGTCGGCGTCGGTGACCGAGGGCCGCGCTCGCGACGACCGCTCGCCGGCGCCGTCGTCGGCCCGCCCGCGCAGGTGCTCGGCCAGCGCGGCCGGGCTGGGGTGGTCGAAGACCAGGGTGGCGGGCAGTCGCGCCCCGAGCGCGGTGTTGAGCTGGTTGCGCAGCTCGATCGCGGTCAGCGAGTCGAAGCCGAGCTCCTTGAAGGGGCGGTGCGGGTCGATCGCGGCGGGGTCGGCGTGGCCGAGGACGGCGGCGACCTCGGTGAGGACCAGGCTCAGCGGGTCGGCCGGTGCGACCGGTCGCGGCGCGGCGGTCCCGGTGCGGCGCGGCTGCGGCACGCGGACCAGGTCGCGCAGCAGCGGGTGCGGAGCCGCGCCGCGCCGGGCCGCGCGGTCGAGCGCGGCGAGGTCGAGCGCGATCGGGACGAGCGCGGGGTGGTCGGCGTCGAGGGCGAGGTCGAGCAGCGCCAGGCCCTGCTCGGCGGTGAGGGCGTCCGCGCCGCCCCCGGTGATCCTGGCCAGGTCGGTCGCACCGAGGCCGCCCGCCATGCCGCCGTGCTCCCACAGCCCCCAGGCGAGCGCGGTGGCCCGCCTGCCCTGGGCTCGGCAGGTGTGGGCGAGCGCGTCGAGGAAGGCGTTGGCCGCGGCGTAGTTGGCCTGGCCCGCACCGCCGAGGACGCCCGAGGCGGAGGAGAACAGCACGAGCTCGGCGCGCTCGTCGGTCAGCTCGCGCAGGTTGAGGGCGCCGTCGACCTTGGCGCGCAGGACCCGGTCGAGCCGGTCGGGGGTGAGGGCGGTGACCACGCCGTCGTCGAGGACCCCGGCGGCGTGCACGACCAGGTCGACCGGGCCCGCCTCGGCGAGCGCGGCGGCCAGCGCGGTGCGGTCGGCCACGTCGCAGGGGAGGACGCGCACGCGGGCGCCGTCGACGCTGGTCGGCGCGCCGGTGCGGCTGAGCAGCACGAGGTCCTGGACGCCGTGCCGGGCGACCAGGTGCCTGGCCACGAGCAGGCCGAGTCCGCCGGTGCCCCCGGTGATCAGCGCGGTGCGGGCGGGGTCGCGCGGGCGCCGGGACGGTTCCGCGTCCCCCGGTCGGACCAGCACGGGCGCCAAGACGACGCCGTCCCTGACCGCCACCTGGGGTTCGGCCGTGTCGGGCGGGGTCGAGCCCTCGTCCAGGTCGACGAGCTGGAAGCGGCCGGGGTGCTCGGTCTGCGCGGAGCGGACCAGGCCCCACACGGCGGCGTTGGTGAGGTCGGGTTCCTCGTCGGGGCCTGCGGCGACCGCCCGGCGGGTGACGAGGACGAGGCGCTCGGGCCGGTCCTCGGCCAGCCAGTCCCGCACGAGCCGCAGCGCACGCCCGGTGGCGGCGCGCACCTCCTGCGCGCTGCCGCCGCCGGGTGGGAGCTCCTCGACGACGACACCGGTCCGGTCGACGCCCTGGCCGCCGTCCGAGGCGGCCACCGGGTCGATCGGCCGCCAGCGGACGGCGAGCAGCGAGCCGTGCTCGGTGGGCAGCGGGCGGGCCACGAGGGAGTCGATGGTGAGCACGGGGCGCGCCCGGTCGTCGGTGGCCGTGATCGCGACGCCGCCCGCGTCCGACGGGACGACCCGGACGCGGAGCGCGGTGGCGCCCGCGCTGTGGGCGGACACGCCGCGCCAGGCGAACGGCAGGCCGCCGCCAGCGCGCTCGGCGAGGGCGGCCGGGTGCAGCGCCGCGTCGAACAGCGCCGGGTGCAGGGCGTGGCCCTCACCGTCGCCGTGGGGCAGCACGACCTCGGCGAAGACCTCGTCACCCCTGGTCCACGCCGCCCGCACGCCCCGGAACAGCGGGCCGTGGTCGATGCCGTGCTCGGCGAACCGCTCGTAGAGGCCGGCGAGGTCGGCGGGTTCGGCCCCCTGCGGCGGCCAGGTGGGGTCGGTGGGCTCCGGTGGCTGCTCCTCGGTGAGCGAGCCGGTGGCGTGCCGGGTCCACGGTCCGCCGTCCTGGCGGGCGTGCAGCGCCACCGCGCGCCTGCCGTCCCGGTCCGGTTCCGCCGCGGTGAGCTGGAGCTCCACCACGCCCTCCTCAGGCACGGCCAGCGGGGTCTCGAGGACGAGGTCGTGGACGCGGGGTGTGGTGGTGCGGGCCGCGGCTTGCAGGACGAGGTCGACGAGCGCCGCGCCGGGGGCGATCACCCTGCCGCGCAGGGCGTGCTCGCGCAGCCAGGGCTGGTCCGCCAGGCCGAGCGCGCCGGTGAACACGTGGCTGTCGCGGTCGGCGACGGCGATCGCCCCGGTGAGGGTGGACCGCGCGGCGGTGTCGCGCAACCAGTACCGCTGCCGCTGGAACGGGTAGGTGGGCAGGTCCACCCGCCGGGCTCCGGGGAAGAGCGGGCGCCAGTCGACCGGGACGCCGTGCGCGTGCAGGCGGGCCAGCGCGGTGAGCAGGGTGTGGTCCTCGGGGCGGTCCGCGCGCGACGCGGGGACGGCGAGGGCGGAGCGGGCGGTCCGCCCGGCCGAGGCGGTGAGCGCGCCGTCCGGGCCGATCTCCAGGAAGGCGGTGACGCCCTCGGCCTCGGCGGTGGTGACGGCGTCGGCGAACCGGACGGTGTCGCGGGCGTGCCTCACCCAGTGGTCGGGGGTCCGCAGCTCCTCGCCCGCGAGCAGGCCGGTCCGGTCGGAGACGACCTGGCGTCCGGGGGTGTGGAAGCGGACCCCGGCCAGCACCTCGCCGAACTCGGCCAGCACCGGCTCCAGCAGGTGCGAGTGGAACGCGTGGCTCACCCGCAGCGACTTGGTGCGCCTGCCCCTGGCGGTCAGGGCGGCCACGACCCGGTCCACCCCGGCCTGCTCGCCGGAGACCACGACCGAGGTGGGCCCGTTGACGGCGGCGATGCCGACCTCGGCGGTGAGCAGCGGGGTGACCTCGTCCTCCGCGGCCTCGACCGCCGCCATCGCCCCACCGGAGGGCAGCGACTGCATCAACCTGCCCCGAGCAGCCACCACCCGACAGGCGTCCCCCAACGACCACAACCCCGCCACGTGGGCGGCGGTCAGCCCTCCGATGGAGTGGCCGAGCAGGACGTCGGGGCGCACGCCCCAGGAGTCGAGCAGCCGGACCAGCGCGACCTGGAACGCGAACAGGGCGGGCTGCGCGAACTCCGTGCGGTGCAGGCGGTCCGAGTCCCAGGCGACGTCCCGGAGGCCGCCGAAGTGCCCGCACACCTCGTCGAACGCCTCGGCGAACACCGGGAACCGGGCCGCCAACCCCCGACCCATCCCCACCCGCTGCGAACCCTGACCCGAGAACAGGAAACCGAGCCTGGCGTCCGGGTTCGCCACGGCCGCGGAGCCGCCGTCCGCGACGGTGTCGAGCCCGCGCGCCAGCTCGTCCCGGTCGCGGGCGGTGAGCACCGCGCGGTGCTCCAGGACGGCCCGCGTGGTGGCGAGCGAGAAGGCCAGGTCTGCGAGCGGAGCGCCGGGGGCCGCGGAGCGCAGCAGCCGGGCCTGGGCCCGCAGCGCGTCGGCGCTGCGGGCCGACAGCACGACGGGCAGCGGAACGGGTTCAGCCGTGGGGGTCCGGGCGTCCTGCTCCGCGATGTCGGCTTCGGGGGCGGCTTCGAGGATGACGTGGGCGTTGGTTCCGCTGACCCCGAACGACGAGACCCCCGCACGACGCGGAGCACCCGTCTCCGGCCACGACCGCCCCTCGGTCAACAGCTCAACCTTGCCCGCAGACCAGTCCACCCGCGAGGACGGCGCGTCGACGTGCAACGTCCTGGGCAAAAAACCCCGCCGCAACGCCAACACCATCTTGATCACACCAGCCACACCCGCAGCAGCCTGCGCATGACCAAGATTCGACTTCACCGACCCCAACAACAACGGCCGAACACGACCCACCCCATACGTCGCCAACAACGCCTGCGCCTCAATCGGATCACCCAACCTGGTCCCCGTCCCGTGCGCCTCCACCACGTCGACCTGATCGGCGGTGAGCCGCGCGCTTGCCAGGGCCTGCCGGATCATGCGCTGCTGCGCGGGCCCGCTGGGAGCGGTGAGCCCGTTGGAGGCACCGTCCGAGTTGACCGCCGACCCGCGCACCACCGCCAGCACCGGGTGCCCGTTGCGCCGCGCGTCCGACAACCGCTCCAGCAGCAGCACACCGGCTCCCTCGGACAGCCCGGTGCCGTCCGCCGCGTCGGCGAACGCCTTGCACCGCCCGTCCGGGGCGAGCGCCCCCTGCCTGCCGAACTCGGCGAACGTGCCGGGGGTCGCCATGACCGTCACACCGGCGGCCAGTGCCAGGGAGCACTCGCCCCCGCGCAGCGACCGCGCCGCCAGGTGCAGCGCGACCAGCGACGACGAGCACGCGGTGTCCACGGTCAGCGTCGGCCCCTCGAAGCCGAACGCGTAGGAGACGCGGCCGGAGGCCACGCTGCCCGCGCTGCCGTTGCCCAGGTAGCCGAGCACGCCGCTGGGCACCGCGCGCAGCCGGGAGCCGTACTCGTTGTTCATGACGCCCGCGAACACGCCGGTGCTGCTGCCGCGCAGCGCGCGCGGGTCGATGCCTGCGCGTTCGAGCACCTCCCAGGTGATCTCCAGCAGCAGCCGCTGCTGCGGGTCCATCGCCAACGCCTCGCGCGGCGAGATCTCGAAGAAGGCGGGGTCGAAGTCCGCGGCGCCGTCGAGGAACCCGCCCCGACGCGCGCCGCCCGCCTCACCCGCGCCCCAGCCCCGGTCGGCGGGCAGGTCGGCGAGGACGTCGGCCTCGTCGACCAGCAGGTCCCAGAGCTGCTCCGGGGAGCGGACCCCGCCGGGGAAGCGGCAGCTCATGGCGACGATGGCGACGGGCTCCTCGGCGGCGGCCACGAGTTCCCGGTTGTGCCGCCTGAGGCGCTCGGCCTCCTTGAGGGAGGCGCGCAGCGCGGTGACGATTTTGTCCTGCGGTGCGGTCACGACTCCACCCCGGTCTCCAGTGCCAGGTCGACCAGCGCGGCGACGTCCAACTCGTCGATCCCCGCGTCCTCGGCGGGCTCGGGCGCCCCGGACCGCCCCGCGATGCCGAGGAGGGCGTCGAGCAGACCGGCCTCGCGGAGCCGGGACACCGGCAGCTCGGCGAGCACGCGGCGGATCTCCGCCTCGCCACCGGCATCGGGGAGTGCGGCGTCGGCCGGGAGAAGCCGGTCGCGCAGCGCCCCGGCGAGCGCGGCGGGGGTCGGGTGGTCGAAGACGAGGGTCGCGGGCAGCCGCAGCCCGGTGGCGGCGCCGAGCCGGTTGCGCAGCTCCACCGCCGTGAGCGACTCGAACCCGAGGTCCTTGAACGGGCGGTGCGCCCCGACCTCCTGCGGCGAGGCGTGGCCGAGCACGGTGGCGGCGTGGCCGCGCACCAGGTCGACGAGCGCCCGCTCCCGGTCGGCCTCGGGCAGCGCGGCGAGTCGGCGCGCGAGCCCGTGGTCGGTGGCGGCGGTGGCGGTGGCTCGGCGCACAGGTCCCCTGACGAGGTCGCGCAGCAGTGGCGGGACGCTGTCCGGACGAGCGCGCAGCTTGGCCGTGTCGAACGCGGCGGGCACCAGCACCGGGTGCGGTGAGCGCAGGGCGGCGTCGAACAGGCCGAGCCCGTCCCGCGAGCTGAGCGGGACCATGCCGCCCCTGGTCATGCGGGCGACGTCGGCGTCGCCGAGGTGGCCGGTCATCGCGCTGCGCCGCTCCCACAGCGCCCACGCCAGCGAGACGGCGGGCAGGCCGCGGGCGCGCCGGTGCTGGGCGAAGGCGTCCAGGAACGCGTTGGCCGCGGCGTAGTTGGCCTGGCCCGCGCTGCCGAAGGTGCCCGCGGCCGAGGAGAACAGCACGAACGCCGTCAGGTCCGCGCTCCCGGTCAGCTCGTGCAGGTTGACCACGGCGTCGACCTTGGGCGTGAACACCCGGTCGAGCCGCTCCGGGTCCTGGGCGGTGAGGACCCCGTCGTCGAGGACGCCCGCGACGTGCACGACGGCGGTCGGCGGGGTCGGCAACCCGGCCAGGGTGCGGGCGAGGTCGGCCCGGTCCCCCGCGTCGCAGGCGAGGACCCGGACGGACGCGGTGAGCCGGTCCAGCTCGTCCACCCACTCCGCGACGCCCTCGGCGTCCGCACCGCGCCTGCTGAGCAGCACGAGGTCCCGCGCGCCGTGCGCCTCGACGAGGTGCCGGGTGACCAGCCTGCCGAGCGTGCCGCTCGCCCCGGTGACGAGCACGGTGCCGGTGAGGTCGACGGGCGCGGACGCGTCCTGCGCGGCGGCGCGGGCCAGGCGCGGGCGGTGCGGGAGCCCGGCGCGCAGGGCCAGCTGAGGTTCGCCGGTGGCCAGTGCGGCCGGGAGCGCCGCCGCGCTGTCGGGGTGGTCGTCCAGGTCGAGCAGGACGAACCGGTCGGGGTGCTCGGTCTGGGCCGTCCTGACCAGGCCCCACACCGCCGAGGCCGCGAGGTCCTGCTCCGGGTCGCCGGAGCCGGTGCGCACCGCGCCGCGCGTGCACACGACCAGGGTGCTCTCGACGAGCCGGTCGTCGGCGAGCCAGCTCTGGAGCAGCTCGAGGGCGCGGGCGGTGACCGCCCTGGTGGCGGAGGCGAGGTCGGTGGCGCCACCAGCGAAGGTGGCGAGCGCGAATCCCGGTGGGGCGGCTGCGGGATCGGTGGGCAGGGCTGGGCCGGTGAGCCGGGTGGCGAGGCGCAGTTCGTCGTGCGGGACGGCCACCACCGGCGCACCGCCGCCGCCGTTGTCACCGGGAACGGGCGCCCAGCGCACGTGGAACAGCGAGTCGTGGGCGGGGCGCACCTGCTCCTCGGTGACCGGGCGGACGGTCAGCGACTCGGCGGTGGCCACCGGGGCGCCCGTCTCGTCGGTCAGCGCGACCCGGTAGGTGTCCGGCCCGGTGGCGAGGACCCGGACCCGCACCGAGGTGGCCCCGGTGGCGTGCAGCGTCACGCCCTGCCAGGAGAACGGCAGGTGCGCGTCGTCCCGTCGGGCCCCGGTGAGGGCGACCGCGTGGGTGGCCGCGTCGAGGAGCGCCGGGTGCAGGCCGTAGCGGTCGGCGCCTCCCGTCAACTCCTCGGGCAGGCGGACCTCGGCGAACACCTCGTCACCCCTGCGCCAGGCGGCGCGCAGCCCCTGGAACGCGGGCCCGTGTCCGTAGCCCCGTTCAGTGAACCCGGTGTAGAAGTCGTCCACGGGAACGGGGTCGGCTCCGCGCGGCGGCCACTCGGCGTCGGCGACGGTCTCGGGTGCGCCGGGGTTCGCCGCGAGGACACCGGTGGCGTTGCGGGTCCACTCGGCCGCGTCTCCCTTCCTGGAGTGGAGGTGGAAGGTCCGGGCACCGGTCTCGTCCTCCGGGTCGACGGCGAGCTGGAGCTGCGCCGCACCCCGTTCGGGCAGCACCAGCGGGGCCTCTAGGGCAAGCTCCTCGATCCGACCGCACCCCGTGGTGTCGGCGGCGTGGACGGCCAGTTCGAGGAAGGCGGTCCCCGGTAGCAGCACCGTCCCGAAGACCGAGTGGTCGGCGAGCCAGGGGTGCTCGCGCAGCGAGATCCGGCCAGTCAGCAGCGCACCGCCGCCGGGCATCTCGACGGCCGCGCCGAGGAGGGGGTGGCCTGCGGGGCGCAGCCCGGCGGACTCGACATCGGCGCCCGCGCGCTCGCCGACGGGGAGCCGGTGGCGCTGGCGCTGGAAGGGGTAGGTGGGCAGGTCGACGCGGTGCGCGTCGGGGAACGCCGGGGACCAGTCGACCTCAACGCCGTTGACGTGGGCTTCCGCGAGAGAGCTCAGGACGCGGTCCAGGCCGTCCTCATCGCGGCGCAGGGTGCCCACGACCAGGGCGTCCTCGGCGGTCTGCTGCACGCCCAGCGTGAGCACGGGGTGAGCGCTGACCTCCACGAACGCACCAAAGCCGCGTTCGGACAACGACCTGACAGCCCGCTCGAACTCCACGGTCTCCCGCAGGTTCCGGTACCAGTACGCCGCACCCAAACCCGAACCGTCGACCAGCTCACCGGTCACGGCGGACAGCAGCGGAACACGCCCCACCACAGGACTGATCGGACCGAGGGCGGCCAACAACTCCTCGCGGATCTCCTCCACGTGCGCCGAGTGCGAGGCGTAGTCCACCGGGATCCACTTGACCCGCAGACCATCCCGCTCCGCAGCGGCGAAGAACTCCTCAAGCCCTGCGGAACCACCGGACACCACCGTGGACTCCGGGCCGTTCACGGCGGCGACCGAGACACCCTCGACCAACCGCTCCCGCACCAGGTTCGCAGGCAGGGCAATGGAGACCATGCCACCACGACCGGCCAACGCCCTGATCGCCCTGCTCCGCAACGCCACAACCCGCGCACCATCGACCAACGACAACGCGC
The DNA here is from genome assembly GCF_002354875.1 of Actinosynnema pretiosum. Classification (GTDB taxonomy): domain Bacteria; phylum Actinomycetota; class Actinomycetes; order Mycobacteriales; family Pseudonocardiaceae; genus Actinosynnema; species Actinosynnema auranticum. Next base: position 3,560,671 of record NZ_CP023445.1, on the reverse strand, counting down.
CACTCACACACGCGGCAGCGATCTCACCCTGCGAATGGCCGAGCACAGCAGCGGGACGGACACCATAGGACTCCCACACCGCAGCCAGGGACACCATCACCGCCCACAACACCGGCTGCACAACATCAACACGCTCCAAAGCCCCAGGATCACCCAAGACACCGAGGAGGTCCCAGTCCACAAAGGACCGCAAAGCCTCTGCGCACTCGTCCAACCGGGCCGCAAAAACCGGACAGGAATCCCGAAGCCCCAACCCCATCCCCACCCACTGCGAACCCTGACCGGGAAACACGAACACGACCTCTCCCCGGTCCACAGCCGCCCCCTGGATCAGCTCGGGTAGCTCTCCCCCCTCCGCGAGGGCGGTGAGTCCTCGTTCCGCCGCGTCGGGATCGGGCGCGACAAGGACGGCTCGCCGCTCGAAGGCGGAACGGGTCGTGGCGAGCGAGTGACCCACGTCGACCAGCCCGGTGCGAACCACGGGTGCGAGCTGGGCGGCGCAGGCGCGGAGCGCCTGCGGGGTCTTGGCGGAGAGCAGGAGCGGCACGACCTGCCGCACGGGCGTCGGCTCGACGGGCGCGTCCTCGACCTGTTCGAGGATGACGTGCACATTGGTGCCGCTGACCCCGAACGAGGACACCCCGGCGCGCCTGGGGCGCCCCACCTCGGGCCAGGGCCGCCCCTCGGTGAGCAGCTCGACCTTCCCCGCGGACCAGTCCACGTGCGGGGACGGCGCGTCGACGTGCAACGTCCTCGGCAGGAACCCGTGCCGCAACGCCAACACCACCTTGATCACGCCCGCGATGCCGGACGCGGTCTGGGTGTGGCCGGTGTTGGACTTGACGGACCCCAGCCACAGGGGGCGTTCGCGTCCCTGCCCGTAGGTCGCCAGCAGCGCCTGGGCTTCGATCGGGTCGCCCAGCGTGGTTCCGGTGCCGTGCGCCTCCACCGCGTCGACCTGGTCGGCGGAGAGCCGGGCGTCGGCCAGCGCCAGCCGGATGACGTCCTGCTGGGCGGTGCCGTTCGGCGCGGTCAACCCGTTCGACGCGCCGTCCTGGTTCACCGCCGAACCGCGCAGCACCGCCAGCACCGGGTGCCCGTTGCGCCGCGCGTCCGACAACCGCTCGACCAGCACGAGCCCGAGGCCCTCGGCCAGCCCCATCCCGTCAGCGGCGGCGGCGAACGCCTTGCACCGCCCGTCCACGGCGAGTCCCCGCTGGCGGCTGAACCCGGTGAAGGAGGCCGGGGTCGCCATGACGGCGACCCCGCCCGCCAGCGCGAGGTCGCACTCGCCCTCGCGCACCGAGCGGGCAGCCAGGTGCAGCGCGGTGAGCGACGAGGAGCAGGCCGTGTCGATGGTGACCGCGGGTCCGCGCAGGCCGAGCGCGTAGGAGATCCGGCCCGACACGACGCTGGTGTTGCTCGCCGTGACCAGGTAGCCCTCGTAGCTCTCGGGCGCGCGGTTGAGCAGCACGCCGTGGTCCTGGTAGTGGCAGCCGATGTAGACGCCGGTACGGCTGCCCGCGAGCGAGAGGGGGTCGATGCCCGCGCGTTCGACGGTCTCCCACGCGGTCTCCAGCAGCAGCCGCTGCTGCGGGTCTGTGGCGGCGGCCTCGCGCGGGGAGATCCCGAAGAACCCGGCGTCGAAGTGGTCGACCTCGGACAGGAAGCCGCCCTCGACCACGTAGGTGCGGCCCGGCGCGTCGGGGTCGGGGTCGTAGAGGGCGTCCTGGTCCCAACCGCGTTCGGCCGGGAACCCGGACACCAGGTCCGCTCCGGCTTCCAGCAGCTGCCACAACCGCTCGGGGGTGCGCACCCCGCCGGGGAAGCGGCACCCCATCGCGACCAGGGCGATCGGGTCGGGTTCCCGGTCCTCGACCTCGGCGAGCCTGCGGCGCGCCTGCCGCAGCTCGGTGGTGGCCCGCTTGAGGTACTCCCTGAGCTTCTGCTCCTCCGCCATGCGCGAACCCCCTTGGTCAGGCATTGCCGAACTCCGCGTCGATCAGGTCGAACAGCTCGTCGTCGGTGGCGGCGTCGAGGCTGGTGTCGTCGGCCGGGCCCTCGGAGGACCCCGCCAGGTCGTTCCACTTCCACACCACCGACCGCAGCCGGGTGAGGATGCGGTTCTTGTCGTCCGCGGTGGTGCCGTCGGCGAACAGCGCGGCCTCGACCCGGTCCAGCTCTTCGAGCGCGGGCGTGGCGCGCGGGACCAGCAGGGCGTGGACGTGCCGGGCCAGCGCGGCGGGGTTCGGGTGGTCGTAGACGGTCGTGGACGGCAGTCGGACGCCGAGGGCGGTGGTGAGCCGGTTGCGCAGTTCGAGCGCGGTGAGCGAGTCGAAGCCGACGTCCTTGAACGGCGCGCCCGCTTCCACGACGGCGGGATCGACGTGCCCGAGGACGGCGGCGACCTGGACCCGGACCAGGTCAAGGACAACGCGCTCGCCGTCCGCGGCGGTGGAAATCCGGCGCAGCAGGTCGCTCCCGGCGCCCTCCGGCTCGGGACCGGCCGGGGCGAGCGCGCGGACCTCGGGGAGGTCGTCGAGCAGCGGACGGGCCCTGGTCGAGGTGAACAGCGGGGTGAACCGGCGCCAGTCCACGTGGGCCACGGTCAGCTCGGTCTCGTCGTCGGCGAGCGCCTGCCGCAGGGCGGTGAGCGCCAGCGAGGGGTCCATCAGCGGGAGCCCTCGGCGTCGCAGCTGGTCGTTGTCGATGCCGTCCACGACGCGGTCCGGGTCCCACGGGTTCGTCGACGCCCAGACGCCCCAGGCGATCGAGGTGGCGGTGAGTCCTCTCGCCCTGCGGTGGGCGGCGAGGGCGTCGAGGTGGGCGTTGGCCGCGCAGTAGGCGCCGTGGTCACCGCTGCCCCACACGCCCGCTATCGAGGAGAACAGCACGAACGCGTCCAGGTCGTCGTCCGGGAAGAGCTGGTCGAGGTGCCGGGCCCCGACCGCCTTGGCCTCGACGACGTCGGCGAAGTCGGCGAGGGTGGTGTCCGCGAGGGCGCCGAGACCGATGTGGGCCGCGGCGTGGACCACGGTGCGAATCGGCGGGCCGTGGCGCCGCACCCGTGCGACGAGTTCCTCGAGCGCGGCCCGGTCCGTGACGTCGCACCGGACGGGGACGAGCTCGACGCCGCGCTCGGCCAGCTCGGCGGTGAGCTGCGCCGCGCCCGGTGCGTCCGGTCCTCGGCGGGAGGGCAGCACGACGCGCGTGACGCCGCTGTCGGCGAGCCACCGCACCAGGTGGGCGCCGAGGACACCCGTGCCGCCGGTGAGCAGGGCGGTGTCGCGCAGCGCTCGGGGTTGAGCGGGTCTGATCGGCCTGGTGGCCCTGGTGAGCCTGCGGACTAGCAGCCCGGACGCGCGGAGTGCGAGCTGGTCCTCGGGTCCCGCGCCCGCCAGGACGGCGCAGAACCGGGCGGTGGCCTCGTCGTCGAGCTCGTCCGGCAGGTCGAGCAGCCCGCCCCAGCGGTCGGCGTGCTCCAGCGCCACCACGCGCCCCAAGCCCCAGGCCTGCGCCTGCGCCGGTGTGGTCGGGGCTTCGCCGGGGCCGGTGGACACCGCTCCCCTGGTGAGCACCCAGAGCGGGGCGGACTGCCCGGTGTCACCGAGGGCTTGGACGAGCTCGACGGTTCGGGCGAGGCCATCCGCCAGTGCGGGGTGCTCGGCGTCGGGACGCTCGTCCAGCGCCACGAGGCTGACCACACCGTCGAGCGGCCCGAGCCCGGTGAGTTCGGCGGCGAGCCGGGCGCGGCCGGGGTGAACGGGAAGGACTCGAGGGTGCGCCCCTCGGGCGGCGAGGGCGCGGGCGAGGACGTCGGCGAGGTCGTCCTGGTCCGAGGTGGGAACCGCGATGAGCCACTGCCCGGTCAGCTCGGCCTCGGGGAGGTCGTCGACGGCTCGCCAGGCGATGCGGTAGCGGATGTCACCCAGCGGGTCCGGGGGAGTCGCCGGAGTGCGCTGGAGCCAGAAGCGCTGGCGCTGGAAGGGGTAGGCGGGCAGGTCGACCCGGTGCGCGCCGGGGAACGCCGGGGACCAGTCGACCTCGACGCCGCGCACGTAGGCCTCGGCCAGGGACAGCAGAACCCGGTCCAGGCCGTCCTCATCGCGACGCAAGGTTCCCACGACCAGGGCGTCCTCGGCGGTCTGCTGCACGCCCATGGTCAGCACCGGATGCGCGCTGACCTCCACGAAAGTCCCAAAGCCGCGTTCGGACAACGACCTGACAGCCCGCTCGAACTCCACGGTCTCCCGCAGGTTCCGGTACCAGTACGCCGCACCCAAACCCGAACCGTCGACCAGCTCACCGGTCACCGCGGACAGCAGCGGCACCCTGCCCTTCACCGGACGCACCGGTTCCAAGACGTCCAACAACTCCTCGCGGATCTCCTCCACGTGCGCCGAGTGCGAGGCGTAGTCCACCGGGATCCGCTTGACCCGCAGACCATCCCGCTCCGCAGCGGCGAAGAACTCCTCCAAGGCAAGCAGATCACCGGACACCACCGTGGCTTCCGGGCCGTTCACCGCAGCGACCGAAAGGCCGGACACCAGTCGTTCCCGCACCCGATCAGCGGGTAAGGCGACGGAGACCATGCCACCACGACCGGCCAACGCCCTGATCGCCCTGCTCCGCAACGCCACAACCCGCGCACCATCGACCAACGACAACGCACCGCTCACACACGCGGCAGCGATCTCACCCTGCGAATGACCCACCACCGCAGCAGGACGGACACCATAGGACTCCCACACCGCAGCCAGGGACACCATCACCGCCCACAACACCGGCTGCACAACATCAACACGCTCCAAAGCCCCAGGATCACCCAAGACACCGAGGAGATCCCAGTCCACAAAGGACTTCAAAGCCTCTGCGCACTCGTCCAACCGGGCCGCAAAAACCGGACAGGAATCCCGAAGCCCCAGCCCCATCACCACCCACTGCGAACCCTGACCGGGAAACACGAACGCGACCTTGCCCGGCTCCCCCACGACACCTCTGACCAGTCCGGCGTGCTCCTGCCCGGAGGCGAGCGCGGTGAGTCCCGCCCCGCACGAGGCGGCGTCCGGGGAGACCAGGACGGCGCGGTGCTGCCACATGGCCCTGGTCCGCGACAGGGAGAAGGCCACGTCGACCAGCCCGGTGTCGAGCGCGGGAACCAACCCGCGCGCGGTGTCGCGCAAGGCGACGTCGCTCTTGGCCGACAGCACCAGGGGCACGACCACGTCCACAGGTGTCGGCGGGACGTCCTCCTCGGGCACCTGCTCCAAGATCACATGCGCGTTGGTTCCGCTGACCCCGAACGACGAGACCCCCGCACGACGCGGAGCACCCGTCTCCGGCCACGACCGCCCCTCCGTCAACAACTCCACCCGACCAACCGACCAGTCCACCCGCGAAGACGGCACATCGACGTGCAACGTCCTGGGCAAAAAACCCCGCCGCAACGCCAACACCATCTTGATCACACCAGCCACACCCGCAGCAGCCTGCGCATGACCAAGATTCGACTTCACCGACCCCAACAACAACGGCCGAACACGACCCAACCCATACGTCGCCAACAACGCCTGCGCCTCAATCGGATCACCCAACCTGGTCCCCGTCCCGTGCGCCTCCACCACGTCGACGTCCGAAGCGGACAGCCCCGCCGAGGCCAGCGCGTCGCGGATGACCCGGCGTTGGGACGGCCCGTTCGGCGCGGTCAACCCGTTCGACGCACCGTCCTGGTTCACCGCCGAACCCCGCACCACCGCCAGCACTCGACGACCGTGGCGGCGCGCGTCCGACAACCGCTCCAGCAGCAGCACACCCACCCCCTCGGCGAGTCCCGTGCCGTCTGCCGCGTCCGCGAACGCCTTGCACCGCCCGTCCGGGGCGAGCCCCCGCTGGCGGCTGAACTCCACGAGGAAGCCCGGTGTGGACATGACCGTGACGCCGGCCGCCAGCGCCATCGCGCAATCCCCGTTGCGCAGTCCCTGGCAGGCCAGGTGCAGCGCGACCAGGGACGCCGAGCACGCGGTGTCGACCGTGAGCGCGGGCCCCTCCAGCCCGAAGGTGTAAGCGATGCGGCCGGACGCGACCGAGGCCGCGCTGCCCGTGCCGAGGTAGCCCGCGACGTCGTCCGGCACCTCCTGGAGCACGTCGGAGTAGTCGTTGCCGTTGCCGCCGAGGTAGACGCCGGTGCGGCTGCCGCGCAGCGCGGACGTCGGCACCCCCGCGTGCTCGAACGCCTCCCACGAGGTCTCCAGCAGCAGCCGCTGCTGCGGGTCCATCGCCAACGCCTCGCGCGGCGAGATCCCGAAGAAGGCGGGGTCGAACAGGTCTGCGTCGTGCAGGAAACCACCGCTCGCGGTGGCGCACCCGCCGGGCCCGTCCGGATCGCGGTCGAGCAGACCGGTCGCGTCCCAGCCCCGGTTGTCGGGGAAGCCGGACACCGCGTCGCCGTCCCGCACGAGCAGGTCCCACAGCTCCTCCGGGGAGCGGACCCCGCCGGGGAACCGACAGGCCATCCCGACGATCGCGATCGGCTCCCGGTCGCGCCGGTCCCGCTCGCGGGCGCGCTCCCGCACGTCGTCCAGCTCGGCGGTGACCCGCTTGAGGTAGTCCCGCAGCCTGTCTTCGTTCGCCGTCACAGCGTGCCCAACTTCCGGTCGATGAGCTGGAACAGCTCGTCATCGGTGGCCGATTCGATCTCGTTCGCGGCCGTGCCTGGATCGGCGTGCGCCGCCGCGTCCCGCAACCTGGCGGCGATGTCGCCGCGCTCCTCCGCGCTCAGCTCGGTCTTTCGCAGCGCGGCCTCCAAGCGGTCCAGCAGCACCTCGACGCCGAGGGGGTCGGCGGCGTGCTCCCGCTCGCCGAGGTCCGCTCGGAGCTCGGCCGCCAGGGCACGGGGCGTGGGGTGGTCGAACACGAGGGTCGCGGGCAGCCGCAGCCCGGTGGCGGCGCCGAGCCGGTTGCGCAGCTCGACCCCGGTGAGCGAGTCGAAGCCCAACTCCTTGAACGAGTGGTCGGGGGCGACCGCCTTCGGGGTGTCGTGCCCGAGCACCGCGGCGGCGTGCGCGCGGACCAGGTCCAGCAGGTGCTCCTCCAGTTCGGCCCCGAAGAGGCCGTCCAGCGCGCGGGCGGGGCCGTCGCGCTCCGGGACGACGGCGACCGCCCGGCGCGACGCGGGACGCGCTTGACCGCGCAGCAGCGGGGGCAGGTCCGCGGCCGGGTCGCGCAGCACGTCCGGGTCCAGCCGCATCGGCAGGACGACGTCCGCACCGGTGCGGCAGGCCGCGTCGAAGAGAGCGAGCCCTTCGGCGTCGGACATGGCCGCGATCCCCGACCGCCCCATCCGCCGCAGGCTCGCCTGCCCGAGCCTGCCCGCCATGCCTCCGGCGCGCTCCCACAGACCCCAGGCCAACGACAGGGCGGGCAGGCCGAGCGAGCGGCGGTGACGGGCGAACGCGTCCAGGAACGCGTTCGCCGCCCCGTAACCGCCCATCCCGGCGCCGCCGAGCGTGCCCGACGCGGAGGAGAAGACCACGAACGCGTCCAGCTCACCGGCCAACTCGTGCAGGTTGACCACGGCGTCCGCCTTGGCTCGCAGCACCCGGTCGACGGCGTCGGAGGTGAGCGAGGTGATCACGGCGTCGTCGAGCACCGCCGCCGCGTGCACCACCGACGAGATCGGGCCGACCTGGTCGAGCAACGCGGCCAGAGCGGCGCGGTCGGCGACGTCGCACGCCGCGAGCAGCACGCGCGCCCCCGCGGCGGCCAGCTCATCGCGCAGGTCGACCGAGCCGGGAGCCACCTCACCCCTGCGGCTGACCAGCACCAGGTCCCGCACGCCGTGCGCGGCGACGAGGTGGCGCGCGACGAGACCAGCCAGCCCGTCGGCGGCCCCGGTGACCAGGACGACGCCGGTGAACTGCAGCCCGTCGCCCCGCGCCACGCCCTTGGTCAGCGAGGGCAGCAGCACCTCACCCTCCCGGAGGGCGACCTCGGGCTCCCCCAGCGCGACGGCGGCGGGCAGCGCGCGCAGCGATTCCGGGTGCTCGTCGACGTCGACGAGCACGAACCTGCCGGGGTGCTCCCGCTGGGCCGCGCGGACGAGGCCCCAGACAGCGGCGGCAGCCGGGTCGACCGGGGTGGTCACCGCACCTCTCGTGACCACGGCCAGCACCCCCGGCCGGTCCTCGGCGAGCTGGTCGCGCAGCAGTTCCAGCACCTGCCCGGCGAGCAGGTGCGCGGCCTCGGCGGGGCCTGTGCCGGGGGGCGCGGCGACATGCGCGGTGGTGACGTCGTCCCGGACGACGGAGGTTGCGGCGGTGCGGGCGGTCCACTCCAGGGCGAACAGGGCGCGGCGCCGGTCGACGGCCTCGGATGTGGGGACCTCCCTGGAGGTCAGCGAGTCGACGGTGGCGACCAGCGCACCGGTCAGGTCGCTCGCGGTGATGGACACCTTGTCCGCCCCCGCAGGGGCCACCCGCAGGCGCATCGCGGTCGCCCCGGAGGCGTGCAGGGTGAAACCGGTCCACTCGAAGGGGCGGCGCTCCCCGCCACCGGTGGCGGTCGCCCGGATGCCCGCGTCGAGCAGCGCGGGGTGGAGGCCGAACCGGTGCGCGTCCCCGGCTTCCACCGCGGACAGGGCCACTTCGGCGAAGACCTCGTCGCCCCGCTGCCAGAGCTCGCGCACGTCCGGCGACACCTCGTCCAGCGGCAGCCGGGTGGCTCCTCGCGGCGGCCACGGCTCGACGGCGGGGGCGGCGGGCGCGTGCACGCTGATCAGACCGGTCGCGTGCCGGGTCCAGTCGTCCTCGTCCGCGCGGCGGGAGTGCACCTCGATGCTCCTGGCGCCCCGATCAGGGCCGATGACGACGCGCACCTCGGCGGAACCCCGGTCGGGGAGCACGAGGGGAGATTCCAAGGTCATCACGTCGACGTGGGCGCAGCCGACCACGTCCCCGGCCCTGACCGCGACTTCCAGGAACGCGGTGCCGGGCAGGACGACCTCGTCACCGAGCACGTGATCGGCGAACCAGTCCCGGACCGCGAGCCGCCCGGCCAGGACGACGCCACCGTCGGGCAAGTCGACCACCGGGGTGAGGTCGTCGAGATCACCCTCCTGCGTGGTGGGCCAGAAGCGCCTGCGCTGGAACGGGTAGGTGGGCAGGTCGACGCGGTGCGCGCCGGGGAACGCCGGAGACCAGTCGACCTCAACGCCGTTGACGTGCGCCTCGGCCAGGGACAGCAGGACCCGGTCCAGGCCGTCCTCATCGCGGCGCAAGGTGCCCACGACCAGGGCGTCCTCGGCGGTCTGCTGCACGCCCAGCGTGAGCACGGGGTGAGCGCTGACCTCGATGAACGTCCCGAACCCGCGTTCGGACAACGACCTGACAGCCCGCTCGAACTCGACCGTCCGCCGCAGGTTCCGGTACCAGTACGCCGCATCCAACCCCGAACCCTCGACCAGCTCACCGGTCACGGCGGACAGCAACGGAACACGCCCCACCACAGGACTGATCGGACCGAGAACCTCCAACAACTCCTCGCGGATCTCCTCCACGTGCGCCGAGTGCGAGGCGTAATCCACCGGGATTCGCTTGACCCGTAAGCCATCCCGCTCCGCAGCGGCGAAGAACTCCTCCAGGGCAAGCAGATCACCGGACACCACCGTGGACTCCGGGCCGTTCACCGCAGCGACCGAAAGACCGGACACCAGTCGTTCCCGCACCCGATCAGCGGGTAAGGCGACGGAGACCATGCCACCACGACCGGCCAACGCCCTGATCGCCCTGCTCCGCAACGCCACAACCCGCGCACCATCGACCAACGACAACGCGCCACTCACACACGCGGCAGCGATCTCACCCTGCGAATGACCCACCACCGCAGCAGGACGGACACCATACGACTCCCACACCGCAGCCAGCGACACCATCACCGCCCACAACACCGGCTGCACAACATCAACACGACCCAAAGCCCCAGGATCACCCAAGACACCGAGGAGGTCCCAGTCCACAAAGGACCGCAAAGCCTCTGCGCACTCGTCCAACCGAGCCGCAAAAACCGGACACGACTCCCGAAGCCCCAACCCCATTCCCACCCACTGCGAACCCTGACCGGGAAACACGAACGCGACCTTGCCGCGCTTGGTGGCGACGCCTCGGACCAGTCCGGGGAACTCCTGTCCAGCGGCCAGGGCGGTGAGCCCAGCTTCCGCAGATCCCACCTCGGTGACCAGCACCGCGCGCTGCTCCCAGGTCGACCTGCTCACCAGGAGCGAGTGGCCGACGTCGGCGAGCCCCGCGCCTAGGGCCGGGACAAGCCGCTCCCCCAGTTCGCGCAACGACGCCTCGCCCTTTGCCGACAGCACCAGCGGCACAGCCGAATCAACCGGGGTCTGCGGGGTTCTCCCCTCAGGGGCCTGCTCCAAGATCACATGCGCGTTGGTTCCGCTGACCCCGAACGACGAGACCCCCGCACGACGCGGAGCACCCGTCTCCGGCCACGACCGCCCCCGCGTCAACAGCTCAACCTTCCCCGCAGACCAGTCCACCCGCGAAGACGGCGCGTCAACGTGCAACGTCCTGGGCAAAAAACCCCGCCGCAACGCCAACACCATCTTGATCACACCAGCCACACCCGCAGCAGCCTGCGCATGACCAAGATTCGACTTCACCGACCCCAACAACAACGGCCGAACACGACCCAACCCATACGTCGCCAACAACGCCTGCGCCTCAATCGGATCACCCAACGTCGTTCCCGTCCCGTGGGCCTCGACGGCGTCGACGTCCGCGGTGGACAGCCCGGCGTCAGCCAGCGCGTCCAGGATCACCCGGCGTTGCGACGGCCCGTTCGGCGCGGTCAACCCGTTCGACGCACCGTCCTGGTTCACCGCCGAACCCCGCACCACCGCCAGCACCGGGTGCCCGTTGCGCCGCGCGTCCGACAACCGCTCCAGCAGCAGCACACCGACGCCTTCGCCCCACCCCGTGCCGTCGGCGGCCTCGGCGAACGCCTTGCACCGCCCGTCCGCGGCGAGCCCCCGCTGACGGCTGAACTCCACGAACACACCGGGCGTCGCCATCACCGTCGCCCCGCCCGCCAAGGCCAGCGCGCACTCGCCCCTGCGGAGCGACTGCACTGCCAGGTGCAGCGCGACCAGCGACGACGAGCACGCGGTGTCCACGCTGAGCGCCGGTCCCTCCAAGCCGAGGCAGTAGGCGACGCGCCCGGAGAACACGCTGGCCGCGCTGCCGGTCCCCGCGTACCCCTCGACCTCGCCCGCGACGCCCTCGAGCACCGCCGGGTAGTCCTGGCCGTTGGTGCCCGCGAACACGCCGGTGCGGGTGCCCCGCAACGACCTGGGGTCGATGCCCGCCCGCTCCACCGCCTCCCACGAGGTCTCGAGCAGGAGTCGTTGCTGGGGGTCCATCGCCAGCGCCTCGCGCGGCGAGATGCCGAAGAACTCCGCGTCGAACTCCGCCGCGTCGTGCAGGAAACCGCCCTCCCGCACGTAAGAGGTGCCCCGGTGGTCGGGATCGGGGTGGTGCAACGACTCCAGGTCCCACCCCCGGTCCGTGGGGAACTCGGAGAGGGCGTCGACCCCGTCCGCCAGCAGCTCCCAGAACAGCTCCGGGGAGCGCGCGCCACCGGGGAACCGGCAGCCCATCCCGACGATCGCGACGGGCTCCACCGCCGCCGTCTCGACCAGCCGGAGACGTTCCCTGGTGGACTGGAGCTCGGTGGTGACCCGCTTGAGGTAGTCGAGCAGCTTCGCGTCTTCCATCAGTCAGACACCCCCAGTTCCCTGTCGATGAGGTCGAGCAGCTCGTCCCGGCCGGTGTCGCGCAGGTCGCGCACCACGACCGGGGTCCCGGACCACCGGGAGAGCAGCCGGGTCAGCCTGGAGGCGACCTCGGCGCGGTCCGCTTCGGCCGCGGTGACCAGCGCCGCCTCCAAGCGGTCCAGCTCGGCGAGCGGGTCACCGCGTCCCGCCGGGTCGCGGGGCAGGAGCAGGGTGAGCAGGTGCTCGGCCAGGGACTCGGGCGTGGGGTGGTCGAACACCAGGGTCGCGGGCAGTCGCAGCCCCGTCTCGGTGGCCAACCGGTTGCGCAGTTCCACCCCGGTGAGCGAGTCGAACCCGAGGTCGCGGAACGACCGCTCGGCGGGCACGGCTCCCTGTGCGTGGCCGAGGACGGCGGCGACCCCGGCGCCGACCAGGTCCACCAGGACGGCCGCGCGCTCGTGCTGGGCGGTCGCGGTGAGCCTGTCGAGCAGGGACTGGGCCGTTCCAGGCGCTTGGGTGGGGACCGCCCGCGCACCGGGCAGATCAGCCAGCAGCCGGGACGGCCGTGGCAGGCGCGCGGTGAAGCGGGACCAGTCGAGGTCTGCGACGACGGCCGTGGGCTCGGCCGCGCCGACGGCCCGCCACAGCGCGGCGAGCGCCCGGCTCGGCTCGACGGGGAGGACGCCGTCGCGGCGGAGCCGTTCGGCGGCGGCCTCGTCGGCGGCCATCCCCTCCCCCGCCCAGGCGCCCCAGGCCACGGAGGTCGCCGCCAGGCCGAGACCACGCCGGTAACCGGCGAGGGCGTCCAGGACGGCGTTCGCCGCCGCGTAGTTGCCCTGACCGGGGTTGCCCAGTGTGCCCGCGGCCGAGGAGAACAGCACGAACGCGGACAGGTCGTGCCCCTGCGTCAGCTCGTGCAGGTGGACCGCCGCCGCAGCCTTGGGGGCGAGCACCGCGTCGAACCTGTCCGGGGTCAGCGCCCCGAGCACGCCGTCGTCCACCACCCCGGCGGTGTGCACCACGGCGTCCAACTCGGTCAGGCCGCCGACCAGGGCGGCCAGCGCGGCGCGATCGGTGATGTCGCAGGCGAGCACGGTGGTCCTGGCTCCGAGGTCGGCGAGCTCGGCGGTGAGCCGCGCCGCGCCGGGCGCGTCCGGTCCGCGCCTGCTGACGAGGACGACGTGGTCGGCCCCGCCCTCGGCGACCGAGCGCGCGACGTGGGCGCCGAGCGCGCCGGTGCCGCCGGTGATCAGGACGGTGCCGCGCGGTTGCCACCCGGCGCCGTCGCCCGGAGGTGCGGGGACGAGGCGCTGGGCGAGCGGGGCGGAGCGCACCGCGACCCGGTCCTCGGTCCGGGCGGCCAGGACGCCGCGCACCCTGCGCCAGGTCAGGACGTCCGGTTCCTCGGGCAGGTCCAGCAGGCCGCCCCACAGCTCGGGGTGCTCCAGCGCGATCACGCTCCCCAGCCCCCACGTGGCGGCTTGGGCGTGGTGGCGCGGGGGTTGCCCGCCCGCCCCGGTCGCCCCGGTCGTGGCGCACCACAGCGGGGCGGTGGAACCGGCGGCGGCCATGGCTCGCGCCAGCGCCGAGGTCAGGGCGAGCCCGGCGGGCACGCGGGGGTGGTCGGGCAGGGGTTCCTCGGCCAGCGCGAGCAACGACACCACGCCCGCGACGCCGCGGTCGAACCCGGCGGTGGAGAGCGAGGCCGCGACCAGGTCGGGATCGGTGTCCCCGGTGGTGAGCACCACGGGCTCCCCGGCGTCGAGCGCCTGTCCCAGGCCGACCGCCACCGGGTGGTCCACGTGCCCGTCCGGCAGCACGAGCAGCCACCGGCCTGGCAGGTCGCGGTCCTCCGGTTCGGGCAGCGGTTTCCACACCACCCGGTGGGTCAGCCCGTCCGCTCGGGAGCGGTCCGGGGGTGAGGCGGTGAGCCAGTAGTGCTCGCGCTGGAACGCGTAGGTGGGCAGATCGGCGCGGCGGGCGCCGGTCCCCCGGAACACCTCGTCCCAGTCGACGGGCACGCCGCGCACGTGCAGCGCGCCGAGCGCGGACAGCAGCGCCTCGACCTCCGGCCGGTCGCCCCTGGAGGCGGTGATCACGTCGGCGTCACGCGCGGCGCCGCCGAGGACGCCGTCCGGGCCGATCTCCACGAAGGTGGTGGCGCCGTGCGCACGCGCCGAGGCGAGCCCGTCGCCGAAGCGGACCGCCTCGCGGACGTGCCGCACCCAGTAGTCGGGGGTGCGCAGCTCCTCTCCCGCGATCCGACCGGTCAGGTTCGACACCACCACACCCTCGGGGGTGCGGAAGTCGACCCGGTCGAGCGCGGACCGGAACTCGTCGAGCACCGGCTCCACGAGCCGGGAGTGGAACGCGCGGTTCACCCGGAGGCGCTTGGTTCGGTGCCCGCGCGCGGCGAGCGCGGCGGCGGTGGTGAGCACCTCGGCCTCTGCCCCGGACAGCACGACCGAGTCGGGGCCGTTGACGGCCGCGAGGTCGACGGCGCCCGCCAGCAGCGGGAGGACCTCGTGCTCGGCGGCCTGGACCGCGACCATCGCACCGCCGTCGGGCAGCGCCTGCAGGAGCGCGGCGCGCGCGGCGACCACCCGGCAGGCGTCCTCCAACGACCACAGACCCGCGAGGTGCGCGGCGGCCAACTCGCCGATCGAGTGCCCCACCAGCACGTCGGCGGTGACGCCCCACGACTCCAGCAGCCGGAACAGCGCCACCTCGAACGCGAACAGGGCGGGCTGGGTGAACTCGGTGCGGTGCAGGCGGTCCGGGTCGTGGACGATCTCGGCCAGTGGGCCGAACCGGCCGCACACGTCGGCGAACGCGTCGGCGAAGACCGGGAACCGGGCCGCCAGCTCCCGCCCCATGCCCACCCGCTGCGAACCCTGCCCGGAGAGCAGGAACCCGAGGCTGGGCGTGGCCGCGGGCACGACGCCGGTCACCACGGCCGGGTGCTGCTCGCCCCGGCCGAGCGCCAGCAGGGCCTCCCCCGCCCCCTCGGTGGTGTCGGCGACGACGACCGCCCGGTGCTCCAGCGCCGCCCTGGTGGTCGCGGCCGAGCAGGCCACGTCCAGCAGGCTCGGCCCGCCGTCCCCGACGAGGCGGGCGCGGAGCCGGTCAGCCTGCGCGCGCAGCGCGGCCGGGTCCGCACCGGACACCGGCAGCGGCAGGGCTCCGGGGGGCGGCGCGGGATCGGCGACCGGATCGGCGACCGGATCGGCCGACTCGACGATGACGTGCGCGTTGGTGCCGCTGACCCCGAACGACGACACCCCCGCGCGACGTGGACCACCGGTCTCCGGCCAGGGGCGCGCCTCGGTCAGCAGGCGGACGTCGCCGGAGGACCAGTCGACGTGCGGGCTGGGCTCGTCCGCGTGCAAGGTCCTCGGCAGCACACCGTGCCGCAGGGCCTGCACCACCTTGATCACCCCGCCGATGCCGGAGGCGGACTGCGCGTGGCCGATGTTGGACTTGAGCGAGCCCAGCCACAGCGGCTCGGCGCGGTCCTGGCCGTAGGTGGCGAGCAGCGCCTCGGCCTCCACCGGGTCGCCGAGCCGGGTGCCGGTGCCGTGGGCCTCGACGGCGTCCACGTCGCGCGCGGACAACCCGGCGGCGGCGAGCGCCCTGCGGATCACCCGGCGCTGCGCCCTGCCGCTGGGGGCGGTGAGGCCGTTGCTGGTGCCGTCCTGGTTGACGGCCGATCCGCGCACCACCGCCAGCACCGGGTGCCCGTTGCGCCGCGCGTCCGACAACCGCTCCAGCAGGACGACGCCGACGCCCTCGGACCAGCTCGTGCCGTCGGCGCCCGCGCCGAACGACTTGCTGCGCCCGTCCGGGGCGAGCCCCCGCTGGCGGCTGAACTCCACGAACACACCGGGCGTCGCCATCACCGCCGCGCCGCCCGCCAAGGCGAGGTCGCACTCGCCCTGGCGCAGCGATTGCGCGGCCAGGTGGAGCGCCACCAGTGACGACGAGCACGCGGTGTCGACGGTGACCGCGGGGCCTTCCAACCCGAGGGCGTACGAGACGCGACCTGAGGCGACCGCCGACAGGGTACCGGTCATCACGTACCCCTCGACCTCCTCGGACGCCTCGTGCATCCGGGGGCCGTAGTCCTGGTCGACGGTGCCCACGAACACGCCGGTCTGGGATCCGCGCAGCGCGCGCGGGTCGATCCCGGCGCGCTCCACCGCCTCCCACGAGGTCTCCAGCAACAACCGCTGCTGCGGGTCCATCGCCAACGCCTCGCGCGGCGAGATCCCGAAGAACCCCGCGTCGAACTCCGCCGCGTCGTGCAGGAAACCGCCCTGGCGCACGTAGGTCCTGCCGGACCGGCCGGGGTCCGGGTCGTACAGCGAGGCCACGTCCCACCCCCGGTCGACCGGGAAGTCGGAGATCGCGTCGCGGCCGTCGACGACGAGCTGCCACAGCTCCTCGGGGGACCGCACGCCACCGGGGTAGCGGCAGCCCATGCCCACGATCGCGACCGGATCGTCGACCGCAGCGCGCGGCGGGACCACATCGGGGTCGTCCGCGTTCGCCAGCCGGGTGCGCAAGAAGTCCGTCATCGCGTCGGGCGTCGGGTTGTCGAACACGACCGTCGTGGGCAGTGGGAGCCCCGAGGCGGTGGCGAGCCGGTTGCGCAGCTCCAGCGACATCAGGGAGTCGAACCCCATGTCCGCGAAGGGCCGATCGGCGCGGATCGCGTCCGCCCCGGCGTGCCCGAGCACCGCGGCGGCCTCGGTGCGGACCAGCCGCAGCAGGGCCGCGTCCCGATCGCGCTCGGCGAGCCCGGCGAGCCGAGGCGGTTCCACCGGTGCGCTCCGCTGGGCGGGCACGGCGGTCGGGGTGGCGGACGAGGTGTTGAGCCAGAACCGCTCGCGCTGGAACGGGTAGGTGGGCAGGTCGACCCTGCGCCCGCCTTCGAACACAGCCGCCCAGTCGACGTCGACGCCGTTGACGTGCGCCTCGGCCAGGGACAGCAGGACCCGGTCCAGGCCGTCCTCATCGCGGCGCAAGGTGCCCACGACCAGGGCGTCCTCGGCGGTCTGCTGCACGCCCAGCGTGAGCACGGGGTGAGCGCTGACCTCGATGAACGTCCCGAACCCGCGTTCGGACAACGACCTGACAGCCCGCTCGAACTCGACCGTCTCCCGCAGGTTCCGATACCAGTACGCCGCATCCAACCCCGAACCGTCGACCAGCTCACCGGTCACGGCGGACAGCAGCGGAACACGCCCCACCACAGGACTGATCGGACCGAGGGCGGCCAACAACTCGCCCTCGATCTCCTCCACGTGCGCGGAATGCGAGGCGTAGTCCACCGGGATTCGCTTGACCCGCACACCATCCCGCTCCGCAGCGGCGAAGAACTCCTCCAAGGCAAGCAGATCACCGGACACCACCGTGGCTTCCGGGCCGTTCACCGCGGCGACCGAGACACCCTCGACCAACCGCTCCCGCACCAGATCCGCAGGTAAGGCAACGGAGACCATGCCACCGCGACCCGACAACGCCCTGATCGCCCTGCTCCGCAACGCCACAACCCGCGCACCATCGGCCAACGACAACGCGCCACTCACACACGCGGCAGCGATCTCACCCTGCGAATGGCCGAGCACAGCAGCGGGACGGACACCATAGGACTCCCACACCGCAGCCAGCGACACCATCACCGCCCACAACACCGGCTGCACAACATCAACACGACCCAAAGCCCCAGGATCACCCAGAACATCCACCAAATTCCAGTCCACAAAGGACCCAAGAGCAACGGCGCACTCATTCAATCGAGCCGCAAAAACCGGACAGGAATCCCGAAGCCCCAGCCCCATCCCCACCCACTGCGAACCCTGACCGGGAAAGACGAACGCGACCTTGCCGCGAGCCTCCGCGACACCGCGCACCACCCCTGGGGCGCCAACGCCCTCGGCGATGGCGCGCACACCAGCCAAGCGGGTCTCCCGGTCACCGGCGACGACGGCGGCCCGGTGTTCGAAGGCGGACCTGCCTCCTGCCAGTGACCACCCGACGTCGAGCGCCCGCTCGTCACCGACCCGCGCGGCCAACCGGTCCGCCTGCTCCCGGAGCGCGGGTCCGGTCTTGGCTGCGAGCAACCACGGCACCGTCACGTCATCGCCTTCGGGCGGGCTCTCGCTCTCCGGCGCCTGCTCCAGGACCGCGTGCGCGTTGGTGCCGCTCACGCCGAAGGCGGACACGCCCGCGCGGCGCGGCCTCCCGGTCTCCGGCCAGGCGCGCCCCTCGGTGAGCAGCTCGACCTTCCCCGCTGACCAGTCCACGTGCGAGGACGGCGCGTCGACGTGCAACGTCCTCGGCAGGAACCCGTGCCGCAACGCCAACACCACCTTGATGACGCCCGCGACGCCCGCAGCGGCCTGCGGGTGGGCGATGTTGGACTTCACCGTGCCGAGCCACAACGGGTGCTCGCGCTCCTGGCCGTAGGTCGCCAGCAGCGCCTGGGCTTCGATCGGGTCGCCCAGCGTGGTTCCGGTCCCGTGCGCCTCCACCGCGTCGACATCGGAGGTCGACAACCCGGCGGCGGCAAGCGCGTCCAGGATCACCCGCTGCTGCGACGGCCCGCTCGGCGCGGTGAGGCCGTTGGAGGCGCCGTCCTGGTTCACCGCCGTGCCCCGCACCACGGCAAGCACCGGGTGCCCGTTGCGCCGCGCGTCCGACAACCGCTCCAGCAGGACCATCCCGGCGCCCTCGCCCCAGGCGGTCCCGTCGGCGGCCTCGGCGAACGCCTTGCAGCGCCCGTCCGGGGCGAGTCCCCGCTGGCGGCTGAACTCGATGAACATGCCGGGCGCAGCCATCACCGTCGTGCCGCCCGCCAGCGCGAGCGAACAGTCCCCCTGCCGCAGCGCCTGGGCCGCCAGGTGGAGGGTGACCAGCGAGGAGGAGCAGGCGGTGTCCACGGTGACCGCCGGGCCCTCCAAGCCCAGGCAGTAGGCGACGCGCCCGGAGACGACGCTGGAGGACTTGCCGGTGACGAGGAAGCCCTCCAGCCCCTCGGGCGCCTCGTGCAGGCGGGAGCCGTAGTCCTGGTACACCATGCCCGCGAAGACGCCGGTGCGCGTGCCGCGCAGCTGCAGCGGGTCGATGCCCGCCCGCTCCACCGCCTCCCACGAGGTCTCCAGCAGCAGCCGCTGCTGCGGGTCGGTGGTCAGCGCCTCGCGCGGGGAGATCCCGAAGAACTCCGCGTCGAACTCCGCCGCGTCGTGCAGGAAACCGCCCTCCCGCACGTAGGAGGTGCCCCGGTGGTCTGGATCGGGGTGGTAGAGCCGGTCCAGGTCCCAGCCGCGATCGGTCGGCGGGTCGCCGACGACGTCGCGCTCGGCGACGAGCAACTCCCACAGGTCCTCGGGAGTGCGCACCCCGCCGGGAAAGCGGCAGCCCATCCCGATGATCGCGATCGGGTCGTCGTCGGTGGCGGCGTCGCGGTTCGACGGGGCCGAGGTGGCAGGCTGCCCGCCGCCGGTGAGCTGGGCGCGCAGGTGCTCGGCGAGCGCAGTCACCGTCGGGTGGTCGAACAGGACGGTCGAGGGCAGGCGCAGCCCGGTGGCGGTCGCGAGCCGGTTGCGCAGCTCCACGACGGTCAGCGAGTCGAACCCGATCTCCCGGAAGGCCCGCGCGACCGGCACGGCCGCAGCGTCGCGGTGGCCGAGCACCGACGCCGCGTGGGCGCCCACGAGGTCGGTCAGCAGGCGGAGCCCGTCGTCCTCGCCCAGGACCGCCAGCCTGCCGGGCAGGTCGTCCGCACCACCCCGGTCGCTCGTCCCCCCGAGCGCGACGACCTCGGGGAGGTCCCCGATCACGGGGTTCGGGCGGGTCGCGGTGAGGACGGGGGCGAGGCGGTCCCAGCGCACGTCGGCGACGACCACGGCGTCATCCCCCCGGTCGAGCGCGTCGCGCAGCGCGGCGACGGCTCGTTCGGGGGCCATGCCGAGGACGCCCCGCGCGCTCATCCGGTCGTCGACCTCGGAGCCGACCATGCCGCCGCCCGCCCAGGTTCCCCAGGCCACCGACAGCGCGGGCAGGCCCAGCGCCCTGCGGTGGGCGGCGAGCGCGTCCAGGTAGGCGTTGGCGGAGGCGTACGCGGCTTGGCCGCCGTTGCCCAGCACGCCCATCAGCGAGGAGAACAGCACGAACGCGTCAAGGTCGAGGTCGGCGGTCAGCTCGTGCAGGTTCCGGGCTGCGACGGCCTTGGGCCGGTCGACGTTCGCCACCCCCGACGGGGTCAGCGCGTCCACGAGGGCGTCGTCCAGGACGCCCGCGGCGTGGAAGACGGCGGTCGGCGCGGTCTCGGTGAGCAGCGCCGCCAGCGCGTCCCGGTCGGCCGCGTCGCAGGCGGCCACGGTGACCCGCGCGCCGAGGGCGACGAGCTCGGCGCGCAGCTCGTCCGCGCCGGGGGCGTCGGGACCGCGCCTGCCGGCGAGCACGACGTGCTCGGCGCCGGAGGACGCCAGCCAGCGGGCGACGTGGCCGCCGAGCGCCCCGGTGCCGCCGGTGACCAGGACCGTGCCGCGCGGGGTCCAGCTCCGGGTGGCGGAGGGCGCGGTGTCGTGGACGAGCCTGCGGGCGAACAGCCCGGTGGGGCGCGGTGCGAGCTGGTCCTCCCGGCTGGCGGCCAGCAGCGCGGGCAACCGCTCCCAGAGCCGGTCGTCGGCCTGAGGGGGGAGGTCGACCAGACCGCCCCAGCGCTCCGGGTGCTCCTGGGCGACGGCCTGGCCGAAGCCCCACAGCCTGGCGGTTTCGGGGGCGGTCACCGGGTCGTCGGGGCCGGTGGACACCGCGCCCAGGGTCGCGCACCACAGCGGAGCGGTGCTCCCGACGTCGCCGAGCGCCTGGACCAGCGCGGCGGTGGTGGCGACGTCGTCGAGCAGGGACAGCACGCCGGTCGCCTCCCCTCCTCCCGCGAGCAGCTCCGCGAGCAGCTCCCGGTCGGCTCCGGGCGGGACCTCCAGGACCTGGGCGCTCCCGGAGGCGGGCACGGCGCGCCCGCGCGGCACGACGAGCAGCCAGGACCCGGTGGGCCCGGTTGCGGCTGGTTCGGGGACCTGCTTCCACACCACCCGGTAGCGCCACCCGTCGGTCCCGGCCCTGGCGGTCGCACGCCTGCGCCAGGCCGACAGGACGGGCAGCGCGGCAACGGCTTCGTCCCGGTCCGCGGTCGCCGCGGCGGCCAGCGCGTCCGGGTCGCCCCGGTCGACGGCGTCCCACAGGTCCGCGTCGGTGGTCGCCACCGGTGCCGGTTCGAGCCAGTAGTGGTCGCGCTGGAAGGGGTACGTGGGCAGGTCCACCCGCTCGCCGGAGACGAGCCGGGACCAGTCGACCGCGATGCCCGCGACGTGCGCCTCGGCCGCGGCGGTGAGCAGGCGGCGCCTGCCGCCGTCGTCGCGGCGCAGCGAGCCGACGGCGGTCGCGGACGAGCCGTGGTCGTCGACGGTGTCCTGGATTCCGCCGATGAGCACCGGGTGCGGGCTGACCTCGACGAAGGCGTCGTGCCCCGCGTCGAGCAGGGCGCGCACGGCCTGCTCGAAGCGGACGGTGTGCCTGAGGTTGCGGAACCAGTAGTCCGCGTCGAGGCCGTCGGTGTCGAGGCGGTCGCCGGTCACGGTGGAGTAGAAGGGCGTGTCGCCCGCGCGCGGGGTGATGCCGTCGAGGACGGTGGCGAGCTCGTCCCGGATCGCGTCGACCTGCGGGGAGTGGGAGGCGTAGTCCACCGGGACCCGTCTGGCCTGGATTCCGGCACGCTCGCACCGATCCAGCAGCGCCTCGAGGGCCTCGGTCTCGCCTGCGACGACGGTGGCGGCCGGACCGTTGACGGTCGCGACGCACAGCCGGTCGCCCGCGTCCGCGATGCGGGCCAGCACCTGGTCGACGGGCAGCGGCAGGGACACCATGCCGCCGCCACCCGCCAGCGCCACCAGCGCCCGGCTGCGCAGGGTCACGACCCTGGCGGCGTCGGCGAGCGACAGGGCGCCCGCGACGTGGGCGGCGGCGATCTCGCCCTGGGAGTGCCCGACGACGGCGGCGGGGCGAACCCCGAGGGAGCGCCACAGCTCGGCCAGCGAGACCATGACGGCGAACAGGGCGGGCTGCACGACGTCGACCCGGTCCAGTGCCTCGGCGCTGCCCAGGACGTCGGTGAGCTTCCAGTCCACGTGCGGTGCGAACGCCTCCTCGCAGGCTCTCAGCTTGTCGGCGAACACCGGTTCGCGGGCTGCCAGCTCCAGCGCCATGCCGACCCACTGGGAGCCCTGGCCGGGGAAGACGAACACGACGCGCTCGCGCGGGCGGGCGACGCCTTCGACGAGATCGCCACCGGGCTCGCCGCCCGCCAGCGCGAGCACCCCGCCCGCCAGTTCGCCGGGGTCGCCGACGACGACCGCGCGCACGTCGAACGCCGGTCGGGTCGCCAGCGTCGCCGCGACGTCGGCCGGGTGGGCGGCGGGGGCCGCGAGCAGCCGCGCGGCCTGCTCGCGCAGGGCGGGAGCGGTCCTGGCCGAGAGCGGCCACGCCAGCGGGCCCTCGCTCCTGGTCGCGGGTTCCGGCGTGGCGGGTGGAGCCTCCAGGATGAGGTGCGCGTTGGTTCCGCTGATGCCGAACGACGAGACGGCTGCCCTGCGAACTCGGCCGGTGTCCGGCCACGCGCGGTTCCCGGTCAGCAGCCGGACCCGGCCAGCCGACCAGTCGACGTGCGGTGAGGGCGTGTCCACGTGCAAGGTCGAGGGCAGGACGCCGGCACGCAGCGCCAGCACGGTCTTGATCACGCCGCCGACGCCCGCCGCCGCCTGGGCGTGGCCGATGTTGGACTTGAGCGAGCCCAGCCACAGCGGCTCGGTGCGGTCCTGCCCGTAGGTGGCGATGAGCGCCTGCGCCTCGATCGGGTCGCCGAGGGCGGTGCCGGTGCCGTGCGCCTCCACGGCGTCCACGTCATCGGGCCGCAGTCCCGCGCGGGCGAGCGCCTGCCGGATGACCTGCTCCTGCGCGGGACCGCTGGGGGCGGTGAGGCCGTTGCTGGCGCCGTCCTGGTTGACGGCCGATCCGCGCACCACCGCCAGCACCGGGTGCCCGTTGCGGCGCGCGTCCGAGAGCCGTTCGAGGACGACCACGCCCGCGCCCTCCGCCCAGGCGGTGCCGTCGGCCGCTGCGGCGAACGCCTTGCACCGCCCGTCCGGGGCCAGCCCCCGCTGACGGCTGAACTCCACGAACATGCCGGGGGTGGCGAGCACCGCAGCGCCGCCCGCCAGGGCCAGGGAGCACTCGCCGTCGCGCAGGGCCCGCGCGGCCAGGTGCAGCGCGACCAGGGACGAGGAGCACGCGGTGTCCACGGTGACCGCGGGACCGCTGAGCCCGAGGGCGTAGGAGACCCGGCCCGAGGCGACGCTGACCGTGCTGCCGGTCAGGGCGTAGCCCTCGTAACCGTCCAGGCCCTCGTGCAGGCGGGGTCCGTAGTCCTGCGCCATCACGCCGGTGAACACACCGGTGTCGCTGCCGCGCAACGACCTGGGGTCGATGCCCGCCCGCTCCACCGCCTCCCACGAGGTCTCCAGCAGCAGCCGCTGCTGCGGGTCCATCGCCAACGCCTCGCGCGGCGAGATCCCGAAGAACCCCGCGTCGAACTCCGCCGCGTCGTAGAGGAAACCGCCCTCCCGCGCGTAGGTCGTGCCGCTGCGCGCGGGGTCGGGGTCGTAGAGGCCCGCCAGGTCCCAGCCCCGGTCAGAGGGGAAGCCGCCGATGGCGTCGCGGCCGTCGACGACGAGCTGCCACAGCTCCTCGGGGGACCGGACACCACCGGGGTAGCGGCAGCCCATGCCCACGATCGCGATCGGCTCGTCGAGCGCCGGGCCGGAGGTGGTCGCGGTCGGGCGTCGTCCGGAACCGGTCAGCTCGGTGCGCAGGTGGCGGGCGAGCGCGGTGGGCGTCGGGTGGTTGAACAGCAGCGCCGGGGACAGGCGCAGGCCAGTGTCCGCGGCCAGCGCGTCGCGGAGCTCGACGGTGGTGAGCGAGTCGAAGCCCAGGTCCTTGAAGGTCAGGTCGGTGTCGACGCCCTCGGCGGTGGTGTGGCCGAGCACGGCGGCGGCGTGGTCGCGCACCCGGTCGAGCAGCGACCGGTCCTGCTCGGCCTCGGGCAACCCGGACAGCAGGTCGGCCAGCGCGGAGCGGTCGGTGTCAGCCGGGGCGAAGCCTTCCCGGTCCCCGCGGAGGTTGGGGGTGGGGCGGTCGGGCGTCTCCCCGGCGCCGCGCCGCTCCGGGGTGTCGAGCCAGTGGCGCCGCCGCTGGAACGCGTAGGTCGGCAGGGCGACCCGTCGGGCCCGTCCGCCCTCGTGCAGCCTGGCCCAGTCGACGTCGACGCCCCGGACGTGCAGCCCGGCGAGCGCGGTGACCAGGGCGTCCACCTCAGGCCGGTCGGCGCGCTGGGCCGGGTGGACAGCGACGTCGACGCCCTGGGCGCACTCGCGCGCGGACGCGCTGAGCACGCCGTCCGGACCGATCTCCACGAACGTCGTGACACCGTCGGCGAGCGCGGTGGTGACGGCGTCGGCGAACCGGACCGCCTGGCGGGCGTGCCGCACCCAGTAGTCCGGAGCGCGCAGCTCCTCCCCCGCGGGCAGACCGGTCAGGTTGGACAGCACCGGCAGCCGGGGTCGGTGGAAGCGGACCCCGGCCAGCACCTCGCCGAACTCGGCCAGCACCGGCTCCAGCAGGTGCGAGTGGAACGCGTGGCTCACCCGCAGCGACTTGGTGCGCCTGCCGAGCCCGGACAGCGCGGCCACGACCCGCTCGACCTCGGGCAGTTCGCCGGAGACGACCACCGACGACGGCCCGTTGACCGCCGCCAGGCCCACACGACCCGACAGCAGCGGGGTGACCTCGTCCTCCGCCGCCTCCACCGCCGCCATCGCCCCACCCTCCGGCAGCGACTGCATCAACCTGCCCCGAGCAGCCACCACCCGACAGGCGTCCCCCAACGACCACAACCCCGCCACGTGCGCCGCCGCCAACTCACCGATCGAGTGCCCGAGCAACACGTCCGGACGCACCCCGAAGGACTCCAGCAACCGGAACAGCGCCACCTCGAACGCGAACAGGGCGGGCTGCGCGAACTCCGTGCGCTGCAACAGTTCCGGGGAGGAGAGCGCCCCGACCAGGTCGCCGAAGTGCCCGCACACCTCGTCGAAGGCCTCGGCGAACACCGGGAACCGGGCCGCCAAGCCCCGCCCCATCCCCACCCGCTGCGAACCCTGACCCGAGAACAGGAAACCGAGCCTGGCGCCCGGCACGACCCGCCCCCGCAGCACGTTCGCGGCGGGGGTTCCGCCTGCGACCGCGCCGAGGCCGTCGAGCAGGGCTCCGCGGTCCGAGCCGACCACGACGGCCCGGTGGCTGTGCGCGGTCCGGGTCGTGGCCAGCGACAGGCCCACATCCGCCGGGTCCAGCTCCTGGGCGTGCTCCCACAACCGCGCGGCCTGGGCGGCCAGAGCCGCCTCGCCCACCCCGGAGACCGGCCACACCACCGGCCCCGGAGCGCTCCGGGCTCCCGTGCCCGCGTGCCGGTCGAGCCCGGCGGGAGCCTCGGTGAGCACCAGGTGGCAGTTCGTGCCGCCCATGCCGAACGAGGACACCCCGGCCACCAGCGGCAGGCCGGGCCTCGGCCAGCCGGACAGCGAGCGCTGGACGGCCAGGTTGAGGCGGTCCAGGGGGATCTCCGGGTTGGGGGTCTCGAAGTTCAGGCTCGCGGGCAGCAGCCGGTGCGCGATGCTCAGCGCGGTCTTGACCAGTCCGGTGACGCCCGCGCCCGCCTCCAGGTGGCCGACGTTCGTCTTCGCGGAACCGACCAGCAACGGCTCGCCCTGCGGTCGGTGGGCGCCCAGCGCGGCGCCGAGCGCGGCGGCCTCCACGGGATCGCCGAGCCGGGTGCCCGTCCCGTGCAGCTCGACGTACTGGACCTGCTCAGGGCGGACACCGGCGCGCTCGCGGGCCAGCCGGAGCACCGCCTCCTGGGCGCCTGCGTCCGGCACGGTGAGACCGCTGGTGGCGCCGTCGTTGTTGACCGCGCCGCCGCGCACGACGCAGTACACCCGGTCGCCGTCGGCGAGCGCGGCCTCCAGCGGCTTGAGCACGACGACGGCCCCGCCCTCGCCGCGCGCGTAGCCGTTCGCCCTGGCGTCGAAGGTGAAGCACCTGCCGTCCGGGGACAGCCCGCCGAACTTGGCGGCGCCGATGGCCCCCTCAGGGACCAGGTTGAGGTGCACGCCGCCCGCGATGGCCGAGGTCGACTCACCGCGCCGCAGGCTCTCGCAGGCCAGGTGCACGGCGACCAGAGACGACGACTGGGCGGTGTCGACGGTCAGGCTCGGGCCGGTCGTGCCCAGGGTGAAGGAGATCCGGTTGGCGATGACGGCCCGGTTGAGGCCGGTGAGGGTGTGCGGGCCGATCGCCTCCGGCCCGCGCGCGTCCCGCAGGGTGGCGTAGTCGCTCGCGGTGGCGCCGATGAACACCCCGGTCCGGCTGCCCGCCAGGTCGGCGGGCAGGACGGCCGCGTCCTCCAGCGCCTCCCAGCTCAGCTCCAGCGCGAGCCGCTGCTGGGGGTCGAGCGCGGCGGCCTCGCGCGGGGAGATGCCGAAGAACGCCGCGTCGAACCCGTCGACCCGGTCGAGGAAGCCGCCGAGCCTGGTGGGGACCCGGCCGGGCGCGGCGGGATCGGGGTCGAAGAGCGCGTCGGCGTCCCAGCGGTCGGCGGGCACCTCGCGGATACCGTCCCGACCGTCGCGGAGCATTTCCCAGAAAGCACCGGGATCGGCGGCTCCGGGCAACCGGCAGGACAGCCCGACGATTGCGATGGGAGCAGTTCCGGTATCGGTGAAATCATTCAGAGAGTTCATCTGCCCCAGTCTTCCCAGCAGGTCGAAAAAATTTCCGCCACTCACACGGCCCAGGTCGAGCGCATTCGCCGGATCGCATTCGACCGCTCGCCGCGCTCCGGCGGGCGGGTCGGCCCAGCCGGTCTCAGCGCGGCGCGAGCACGAACTCGTTGCCGGACGGGTCGGTCACCACCGCGTAGCCGCCGCCATCGGCCCACTCGCACGGAACACCGCGTTCCCGCAGCTCGTCGCATGTCTTGCGGACGTCGTCGCACTCCAGGACAACCCGGCTGAAGCCGCCGACCCGGTCACCGTGGTGCTCGACCCAGGTGTACGGGGTCAGCACGGTGTCGGCGCCGGGCGGGGCCACTTCGACCCACCGCCTCCCGCCGATCTCCACGTCCACCCGCTTCTCGAAACCGAGAACGCCGACGAAGAACCCGATGGCTTCGTCCTGATCCGAGACCGGGATGGCGACCGACGCCGCACGAGTGATCACAGAACTCCTCCGAACCGTGTGCTGAAGAGATTTCTTGTGGCACCATTGCCGACTGGTTCGATTCTTTCGGGAGCAGAGGGGAAGACATGAGGGAGCTGTCCGGGAAAGTCGCCGCCGTGACCGGCGCGGCCAGCGGCATCGGCCGAGCGCTGGCGCTCGAGCTGGCGAGTCGCGGGATGTCGGTGGCGGTGGCCGACGTCGACACCGCGGCGCTCGCGGACACCGCCGAGGCGGTGCGCGCGCTCGGCGGACGGGCGCTGGCGGTGCCGACCGACGTGCGCGACGCCGAAGCGGTGGAGCGGTTCGCCGACGCCACCGAGGCCGAGTTCGGCGGGGTGCACGTGGCGTGCAACAACGCGGGGGTCTCGCGGATGGGCCTGTCCTGGGAGCTGCCGCTGGAGGACTGGCGGTGGGTGCTCGACGTCGACCTGTGGGGCGTGGTGCACGGCGTCAGGTCCTTCGTGCCCCGCCTGCTCGCGCAGGGGGAACCGGGGCACGTCGTCAACACCTCCTCGGTCGGCGGACTGCTCCAGGCGCCCTACATCGCCCCCTACACGGCCGCCAAGCACGCGGTCGTGGGGCTGACCCGGTCGCTGCGCGCGGAACTGGCCGGGACGCCGGTCGGGGTGAGCCTGCTGTGCCCCGGCGCGGTGGTGAGCAACATGGACCCGAACACGCCCCGCCCCGGCGAGGTCGAGGACCTGCCCGAGGGTGCTGCGGCGCTGGCCGCGCACGCGCGCGCCGCCCACCCGCACGGCATGAGCGCCGAGCGGGTCGCCTGGATGACGGCCGAGGCCGTGCTGTCCGACCAGTTCTACGTGCTGCCGAACCTGGGCGACTTCCTCCCGGCGCTGGAGGACGACTTCGGCGCGCTGCTGTCCGCGCCCACCGGCTAGGCGCTCTCTCACCGGGCCCCTCCCCGGTCGAGGCCGTTCCCGGCGGCGCGCACGAGGTCCGCGAGCGCCGCCGGGCTCGGCCGCTCGAAGACGTCGGCGAGGCGGATCCGGACGCCGGTGCTCCCCTTGATCCGCTGGGCGAGCTTGGCGGCGAGCAGGGAGTGCCCTCCGTGGGCGAAGAAGTTCGTCCCCGATCGCACGTCGGGCCGGTCGAGCAGTTCCCGGAAGAGGTCGACCACCTCCGAGGTCAGCGGGTCCGGAGGGGCGTCGTCGCCGTCCGCGGCGCGCTCGGCGGCGCGCGTGGCAGCGAGCCGGGCCAGCGCCGGGTAGTCGACCTTGGCGTTGCCGGTCTGGGGGATCGAGTCGACGGGCACGAACTCGTGCGGCACCGCCGCCGGGGGCAGCAGCGCTCGGGCGTGCTCCCACAACCGGTCGACCAGGCCGGGTCCGTCCGGCGCCTCCACGAAGGCGACCAGGACCGCGTCGCCGTCGGGTTCGCCGGACAGCACCACCGAGGCGCCCGCGACGTCGGGGTGCGCCAGCAGGACCGACTCGACCTCGGCCAGCTCGATCCGGTTGCCGCGCAGCTTGACCTGCCGGTCGGCGCGCCCGAGCAGCCGCAGCGCGCCGTCCTGGGTCCAGCGCGCCAGGTCACCGGTCCGGTAGGAGCGGCCGTGCTCGGGGTGCTCCACGAAGCGCTCGGCGGTGAGCTCGGGCCTGCCGAGGTAGCCGACGGCCACGCCCGCGCCCGCGACGCACAGCTCGCCGGTCACCCCGACGGGCAGCTCGCGCCCCTCCCCGTCGAGCAGGAACACCGTCGTGTTCGCGATGGGCCCGCCCACCGTGATCCCCCGCCCCCCGACCTCGTGCACCCGTCCGGCCGTGGACCAGATCGTGGTCTCCGTGGGGCCGTACGGGTTCCACAGCTCGCACCCGGTGTCCAGCAGCCGCCGCGCCAGCACCGGGGGCATCGGCTCTCCCCCGCACAGCACCGCCCGGCCCGCGAGGAGGTCCGCGACGTCGTCGACGACCAGGCGCCACGTGGTCGGCGTCGCCTGCAGGACCGCCACGTCGTGCCGCTCCAGCACCCGGCGCAGCGCGCCGCCGTCGAACCGGGCCTCGTCCGGCGCGACCACGAGGCGCCCCCCGGTGGCCAGCGGCAGGAACAGCTCCAGCGCCGAGATGTCGAAGGAGAACGTGGTCGACCAGAGCGTTCCCGCTCCGGGGCCGACGCCCAGCTCGCCCGCGAAGTGGCCGATCAGGTTGGCCAGCGCGGCGTGCCCGACGACCGTCCCCTTGGGACGGCCGGTCGAACCGGAGGTGTAGATGACGTAAGCGGGTGCGGCGGGCTCCTCGACGGGTCCCACGGGCCTCCGGGGCTCCGCGCCGATCGGGGACAGCGGCAGCGCGGCGCAGTCCGCCCCCTCCGGCAGCGGGACGGAGGTGAGCGCGACGCGGGCCCCCGCGTCCGCGAGCTGGTAGGCGAGGCGCTGCTCGGGGTGGTCGGGGTCGAGCGGCAGGTAGGTGGCGCCCGCGAGCCACACCCCCAGCGCCGCCGAGGCGAGCTCGGCGCCCCTGGGCGCGACCAGGGCGACGACGTCGCCCCGACGGACCCCGGCGGCGCGCAGCCGCTCGCCGGTGGAGGCCGCCGCGTCCCACAGCAGTCGGTAGGTGACCGCGCGCTCGCCGTCCAGGACCGCCACGGCCTCGGGCGCGGCGAGCGCGGACGCGGCCACCGCGGCGAGCGCGGACCGCCACGGCACGGGTTCGCCGGTGCGGTTGGCCTTCCCGATGACCGCCACGTCCTCCGCGCTCCACGCGCGGGCCTGCCCGACCGGCCGGTCCGGGTCGCGCGCCAGCGAGAGCAGCAGCGCCTCGTAGCGCCGCACGAGCGCCTGGGCGTCCGCCCTGTCGAGCGAACCCGCGTGGTAGGCGGCGCGCACGCCGAGGCCCTCAGCCGTCGGCAGCAGGAAGAACTCCAGATCGAACTTGCTGGTCGTGGCGTCGACCGCGACCGGTTCGGCGGGCAGGCCACCGAGTTCGAACTCCGGTGCGCCGCCGTCCGGGACGTAGTTGAAGGCGTGCCGGTAGACGGTGTGCCGCCAGGAGGAGCCCGTGCGCGGGGCCTTTGACAGCAGGTCGTCCATCGGGACGTCGCGGTGGGCGATCGCGCCGAAGAAGACGTCCCTGGCGCGCCGGACGAGGTCGCGGAAGGACTCCTCGCGGTCGACCCGCAACCGCAGGGGCGCCACGGTGACGTGGTAGCCCACGCTCCTGGCCGACGCGCGGTCGCGGCCGTTGATCGGTGAGCCCACCACCAGGTCGGGGCCCGCGCCGTGCGCGCGCAGCAGCAGGAAGTAGGCGGCGAGCAGCACCACGGCCTCGGGCACGCGCAGCGCCCTGGCCAGGCCGCGCACAGCGCCTGCGCTCTCCCGCGCGAACGCCCAGGTGACCTGGGAACCCACCAGGTCTGGTTCGTGCGCGTCCGGGTGCCCGCACGCCAGCCCCAGCTCGCCGGGGTTCGCGTCGCGCAGCCGCTCGCGCCAGTAGGCGACGCTCTCCGCCCCCGGCTCGGGCTCGGTGAACGGCTCCGCGACGCCGGCGAGTCCGTCGGGCACGGGCTCGCCGGCCGAGAAGGCGTTGTAGAGCGCCACGAACTCCTCGTGCAGCACGGTCGCGGAGACCGTGTCGAAGTTCAGGTGGTGGACGACGACGCAGCACACCTCCTGCTCACCGCAGCGCAGCCTCAGCGCGCGCAGCAGCGGGCCGCCGTCGAGCTGGAACGGCTCGGCGACGAAGGCCCGCAACTCGGCGCCCACCCGTTCGGGCGGGCACACCCGGTGCTCGAAGGCCACCGGGAGCTCGGGTCGGGTCCGCTTGCGCAGACCGGTCTCGTCCGCCAGGAACGCGGTGCGCAGCGCGGGGTGCCTGCGCACCAGCGCCGACAGCACCCGGTCGAGCAGGGCGGCGTCCAGCTCGCCCCGCACCCGGAACGCCAGGTGCAGGTTGTTCGCCCCGCTGTCCGGCACCAGCCGTTCGAGCAGCCACAGGGCCTGTTCCTTGCGGGTAGCCGGTCGCATCACGCTGGTCCCTCCAGGTCGGGGCGCGCCGTTCAGGCGAGCAGGGCGGCGGTGGCGCGGGCGACGGCCGGGTCCCGCAGCAGGTCCGCGTGACCGGTGTCGAACCGGAGCTCCTCGCGCACCAGCGCCTCCCGCACGTCGGGCGGGAGCGGGTTGAGCCCGCTGGCGGGGCCCGCGGAGCTGAGGGCGACCGCCGGGGCCCAGCCGGGGACGTGGTCGACCTGGGCGGCTGCGACCAGGTACGAGACGAAGGACCGGTAGGTGCCGGTCAGCTCGGCGGCGTACTCGTCGTCGAGCCCGGCCTCGGCGAACGCTCCCCTGCCCGCTTCCTCGAACAGCTCCACCAGCCGCGCCCCGTACCCGGCGACGTCGGTGGCGCGGTCCAGCTCGGCCCGACCCGCCTCCACCACCCGTGCGACGCGGTCGTCGCCCAGCACCCCGGTGAGGCTGTGGACGACCTTGTGGAACTGGTGGTGGAGGGTGAGCGCGGTGGGAGCCTCGGGGTCGAACAGCAGCAGCAGCGGCGGGGTGGCGCGGGTGCGGCGCAACTCCTCGGCGACACCGCCGGCGAACACGCCGCCCGCGCAGAACCCGAGCACCGCGGCCACCGGCCGGTCGGACGGGATGCCCGCCGCCCACCGCTCCAGGTAGCCCGCCGCCCCGAGCCCGACCTCGGCGCCCAGCGGCGGTTGCGCGGTCTCCCAGACCTCCCAGTCGTCCAGCCGGTCGACCAGGTCGGAGAACGACGCCTCCGGCCTGCCGGTCGCGGCGAAGTCGAACGCCAGCAGCAGGCCGCGCGCCCCCTCCCGGAGCCGGTTCCACGCGCCCGTCCCCGGACCTCCCGCGCCCACCTCCCGCACAGCCGTCTCCCCCGCAGCCGTCTCCCCAGCAGCCGTCTCCCGCACTCCGGACTCCTCCACGTCCTCCTCCTCACTCCTCGCCGGGCGACCGCGCGAGGTGGTAGCTGACCGGGTAGCTCGCGGTGACGCGGCCGGCCGAGGCGCCCGCCTCCAGGTCCCGGACGAGGTCCCGCTCGACCGCGGCCCTGCGGTGCTCGGGAACCAGGTCCCAGAACAGGCGCAGCCCGTTCGAGCGGGTCCACTCGACGATCCGGTCCGCGGTGGTCGCCGCCAGCTCGACGTCCTGCCGGTGCTCGACCACGTCGGTGAGCCCGGCGGCGGTCAGCAGGTCCCCGATCTCGCCGGGCCGGCCGAAGGGGTGCGGGCCGAAGAAGCGCGCCAGCGCGGGGTTCGCCGCTGCGGCGTCGACGTCGATCTCCTCGACGATCCGCCCCACCCGCAGCGGGCCGAGCCTCCAGTCGGCCAGGCTCGGTGGCGGGACCGGGGCGGTGACGCCCAGCCGCCCCGACGGGCGCAGCAACCGGGCGCAGCGGGCCAGCACGGCCGGGAGGTCGGGGAACAGGGCCACGCTCATGCTGCCGGTGACGACGTCGAAGCTGCGGTCGGGGAAGTCCGGCCGGGAACCGTCCATCACCAGCACCTCGACCGACGGCAGGGCGGCCACCCGCTCGGCGATGGAGCCGACCATCGCCGGGGAGACGTCGACGCCGACGACGCGCCCGCCCGGCCCCGCCGCCTCGGCGGCGGGGAACAGCACCGCACCGCGCCCGCAGCCGATGTCGAGCACGTGCTCGCCCTGGCGGACGTCGAGGCGGCGCAGGAGCTCCCGCGCGACCGGCTTGAAGAACTGGACCTCCGAGGCGTCGTAGACCTCGGCCAGCCGGTCGAAGACGACCCCGTCCCTCACCACGTGACCGGCACCTCGTGGACGCCGTAGATGTTGGCGCCGTGCTTGTAGCGCAACTCCTCCACGGGAACGGCGAGGCGAAGGCCGGGAGCGCGCCGGAAGAGCGCGCCGAACACGACCTCCAGCTCCAGCCTGGCCAGGTGCAGCCCGAGGCACTGGTGCGCGCCGTGGCCGAAGGCCAGGTGCTTGCGCGCCTCGGGTCGGGTGATGTCGAGCGAGCCCGGTTCGGCGAAGACCTCGTCGTCCCAGTTGGCCGAGCCCGCCAGGGCGATGACGCCCTCGCCCGCGGGGATGACGACGCCGCCGACCTCGACGTCCTCCAGCGCCACGCGGGAGCCCGCCGGGTCGGAGACGCTGAAGTAGCGCAGCAGCTCGTCCACGGCGCTCGCGGCCAGCTCCGGGTCGGCCACCAGGCGATCGCGCTGCTCGGGGTTCTCCAGCAGGCCGAGCACGCCCATCGAGATCATGTTGGCGGTGGTCTCGAACCCGGAGATGAGCAGGAACGTCGCCATGCCCACGATCTCGTCGTGGCTGAGCGCGCCCGTCTCGCGGTTCTTGTCGACCAGCCTGCTCAGCAGGTCGTCGGCGGGTTCGCGCTCGCGCAGCGAGACGATCTCGTCGATCTTGCCGAGCACCGCGGAGTTGGCGGCCTGCCGCTGCTCGACCGTGCTGGACTGGTCGACCATGAACCTGGTCTTCTCCAGGAAGAAGGGCCGGTCGGCGAGCGGGACGCCGAGCAGTTCGCTGATCACCCTGGACGGCACCGGGGTCGAGAGGTGCCGCACGAGGTCCGCGGGCCGGTCCTGGGCGAGCAGGTCGGTGACGTGCTCGTCCACGACCCGCTGGACGCGGGGCCGCAGCTGCTGCACCCGCTTCACCGTGAACTCGGCGACCACCAGGCGCTTGCGGGCGGCGTGCTCGGGACCGTCGACCGAGAAGGCCCGGCCGATCAGCGAGTGGTTGAACCGCACCTGGCCCACCTGCTCGGTGGGGCTCTGCACGTTGCGGAACAGGTGCGGGAAGCCGGGGTGGAACCGGTTGATGCTGATCCTCGGATCGGTCAGCACCTGGCGGACCAGGTCGTGCCTGGAGACCAGCCACACCGGCCTGCCCGAGGGGAGCACGGCCCGCTGGACGGGCCGCTCGGCGCGCAGGACCGCGTACTCGGCGGGCGGGCGCAGCGGGTGCTCGCGGGGCATCGGGTAGCTGAGCGGTCGCGCCGCGCCGCCGCCGGTCGCCGTGTCAGTCACAGTCGTTCTCCCAAGCCGCAGGTCCGTGCTCGTCGTTGGGCGCCTCGGCACCGCCCGGCGAGCCCTGGGAGCGAAGCTATGGACGAGCTGCCCGACCCCCAACCCCTGCGAACCCCCTAGTGCTGCAACGGCACTTGTGACCCCAGGGGGTGGACCATGGGCGAGTGGTGGTCGACGCGGTTGAGGCGGAGTTGGACCGGGTGCACGCTCGGATCGCCGGTCGGTTCGCGCGGGCGGAGCCCCGCGCGCGGGCCCGCGAGTACCTGCTGGGGTTGACGGCGGGGTTGGCGCGGGCCAACGGGTGGACGTTGGCCGAGTGGGCTCAGGAGGTGTCACCCGACGGGATGCAGCGCTTGCTGCGCTCGGCGGACTGGGACGTGGACGGCGTTCGGGACGACCTGCGGGACCACGTCGTGGCGCGCTTCGGTGAAGCGGGCGGGGCGCTGGTGCTCGGCGACGCCGGGTTCGCGAAGCGGGGCGACCGGTCGGCGGGCGTGCACCGGCAGCGCCGGGGAGCCGACGGGCGGGTGGAGAACTGCCAGGTGGGCGTGTTCCTGGCCTACTCCTCCGCGCGGGGTCGCGCGCTGGTCGACCGGGAGCTGCACCTGCCGGACCCGTGGGTCGACGACCCGGTCAGGCGCGCGGCAGCGGGGGTGCCGGACCGGGTGGGGTCGGCGACCGTGGCCAGGCGGGGCGCGGAGATGGTGGAGCGGGCGCTGGGGGCGGGGGTGCCCTTCCGCTGGGTGGCCGGGGGCGGGGAGCACGGGCGCGACGCCCGCCTGCGGGTGTGGTTGGAGCAGCGGGACCTGCCGCACGTGCTGGTGGTCGACGGGGACGCGCCGTCGGTGGGCGCGGACGGTGGCGTGACGAGCGCCGGGGAGCTGGTGGACGCGCTGCCTGCCGGGGCGTGGCGGCGCGCGGGTGAGGGGGTGTGGGCGAGGGTGGCGCTGCGCGCGCCGCAGAGGCCGGGCCGGGCGCGGTGGCTGCTGGCCCGGCGCGACGCGACCGGCGTCACCCCGCACCTGTGCTACGGGCCGCGCAGGGCCACCCTGCTGGAGCTGGTCTCGGCGGCGAGCGCGTGCGGGCACGCGGAGGACTGCCTGCGCAGAGCGGACGCCCGCGCCGGGTTGGGTCAGTACCAGGTGCGGTCCTGGCGGGCGTGGCACGCGCACGTCACGCTGTCGATGCTCGCCGACGCCTGGCTCGCGACGTGCGGCGCGGAAGCCGGTTGACCCCGCTGCGGCCCGGATCAGCCGCAGGGCGGCGGCCCCCTGGTCGTCCAGGGGGCGCCGCTCCTCCGCTCACCGCCCGCCCGGTCCGCCCACCTCGTTCAGGCGAGCCTCCGGGGCCCGTGGTCGGCGTACCGCGGCCCCGCCCCGGTCCGCCACGGGTCGTCGCCGCGCCCGACGTGGATGGCCAGCGCGGCGGGCAGCTCCGTCCTGCGCCGGACGCTGAGCTTGCGGTAGACCTTGGTCAGGTGCTGCTCGACCGTGCTGACCGTGACGACCAGGGTGCGGGCTATCTCGCGGTTGGTGGCGCCGACCGCGGCCAGTTCGGCCACCCTGCGCTCGGCGCCGGTGAGCGAGCACACGTCCTCGACGCCGGGCGCCGGGTCCTGGCGCGGCTCGGGGTGGCCCGCTCCGCTGTGCCCGGCGAGCGCCTCGACCAGCGGCTCGGCCCGGCAGCCCTCGGCCACCAGCAGCGCCCGCCGGGCCACCGTCCTGGCCCTGCGCGGGTCGCCGCACGCGCGGAACGCCGCGCACAGCTCGACGAACGCCCTGGCCAGCTCGAGCCGGTCGCCCGCGATCTCCAGCTGGTCCACCGCCTCCTTCGCCAGGCGGACCCGCAGCCCCGGCTCAGCCGCAGCCGCGCCCACCCGCAACGCCGTGCCTCGCAACCTGGGGCCGCCGCCACCCGGCAGCGCGGACTGCTCGGCCAGCAGCCTGGCGGCGGCGGCGCGATCGCCCAGCCCCAGGTGCGCCTCAGCCGCGCCGGTGCGCCACGGGATGAGCGCGGGCAGGTCCAGGTCCCACAGGCGCAACCGCTCACCCACGGCGAGGAAGTCGCCGAGCGCGGCGTGCGGCCTCCCGGTCGCCAGGTGGTAGCGCCCCCTGGCGTGCAGGTGGTGCAGGCCCCAGCGGGTCTGGAACATCGTCGGCGGCACGGGGCGGTTGAGCGCCTCCTCGGCCTCGGCGAAGCGGCCCATGTCGACCAGGGCCTCCACCAGGACGCCGAGCGGGACCCCGACCGCGGCTCCCCAGCCGCGCGCGGAGGTGGACGCCAGGGCCGCGTGCGCGTGGCGCACCGCCGAGGGCAGGTCGCCGGTGCGGGCGGCGATCTGCGCGCGGATCTCGGCGAAGGTCGCCTGCCAGGCGGGCACGCCCCGGTCGCGCGCCAGCTCGATGAGCAGCTCGCACCAGGAGCGGGCCTCCTCGAAGCGGTCCGCGTAGAGCAGCACCAGCAGCGCGAACCCGCTCGGTTCCAGGGAGGACTTGGAGGCGGCCCCGACCTGGAGCACCCGGACGGCCTCGTTGACCGGGGCGGTGTCCGGTCCGCCCCGGAGCAGGGCGTCCAACGCCTCGACCGCGCGCAACCTGGCGTCGGTGTCGGTGGTCATGGTCGCGGCGGGGTCGAGGCCGCGTGGTGCCGGGGAGGGCATGTGCGCCAGCAGCGCGGGGCACGACAGGGCCACCCACAGGTGGGCGGCTCGCAGCCCCGCCGGGCTCACGTCGCCGCCCACGCGGCCGAGGAGCCGCGCCGCCTCCGCGATGCGGCCGTGCCACAGCAGCTGTCCGGTGACCTCCAGCGCGTCGTCGTCGCGCAGGAAACCCCGGTCAGCCGCCTCCAGCAGTTCGGGGAGCTTGCCGGTGACCCCTGTGGTGCCGAGCCGCCAGTCGACGACGGCCAGCCGCGCGGCCAGCTCGGCGCGCCCGTGCTCGTCCGGGCACCGCTGGCGGGCCAGCTCCAGGTGGCGGCGCGCCAGGTCGAGCTCGTCCGAGGCGATCGCGTGCTCGGCCGCCTCGGACAGCACGGCGGCCTCCCAGCGGGTGGCGGGACCGGGCAGCGCGCCCGCGTCGAGCAGGTGCCGGGCGACGGCGGTGACCGGGGCGCCCAGGTCGCGCAGGACGAGCGCGGCGCGATGGTCGAGGTCGGATCGGGTCTGCTGGTCGGTCCCCGCCAGCACGGCGGCCCCGACGGCGGGGTGCCGGAAGCGCCGGGCCTGCACCAGACCAGCCTCCACGAGCGCGCCGAGCCGGGCGTCCGCAGTGGTCGGGTCGACGCGCAGCAGGGCTGCGAGGGCGCGGGGCGGTGCGGAGGGACCGAGCACGGCCAGCGCGGTGGCGGCCTCCCGCACCGGGGGTTCGGCGGCGTCCAGGAAGGCCCGGACGGTGTGCCCGAAGGACTCGCCCCACGGCGGCTCGCGCAGACCCGCGCCCAGGTCCTCGGCGATCGCGCTGACCAGGGCGGGGTTGCCTCCGGTGGCCGCGTGCGCGGCGTCCAGGAGCGGGCGCGGGACCTGGTCCGGCACGCTCCCGGCGATCAGGGTCGCGCCCCCGTCCCTGGACAGCGGGCCCAGGCGGATGGAGGAGAACCTGGGGTGGCGCAGCAGTTGCGAGCGCGCCGGGTGCTGGTGCGGGCGCAGCGGGGTCAGCTCGGCGAGCACCAGCAGCGCGGGGCGGAAGCGGAGTTCGCGCGCGAGGTGGAGCAGTTCGTCCGCGAAGCCCACGTCGGCGTGCTGGAAGTCGTCGACGGCGACCACGAGCGGCACGTGGTCCTCCCGGTGGTCGGGCGGGGCCGGGGCGCTCCCGCCCGCGCGGGCGAGCTGGTCGGCCAGCCCTGCGGCCCGGTCGGCGCGCGCACCCCAGGCGGTGGCGCCGAGCCACCGCACGCCGAGCGCCGAGGCGTGCTCGGCGAAGGCGTTCAGGAGCGCGGTCTTCCCACTGCCCGAAGGACCTCTGACCAGGGCGACGCCACCCGAGCCGCGCAGCGCGTCGGTCAGCATTCCAGTGAGGACAGCGAGTTGTTGGTCTCGTTCAACCAAGTTGCCCAAGATTTCCCCCAACGAACCTGCCGGATAAGTCCGGAACGCGCGACAGCGGAACCGGAACACACGGGACTCGACTCATTGGTCAGCTACACCCCCAGGTGAGCAACAACCATCTCGGAACGTACCAGAACAGCAAGTCGGGCAGCACTGGTCTTTACGGCGTCGACAACTGCGCCGAACGCACGGACGAGCCGCGCGGACACTTCGGTCACGCTACGCCAATCCGACGGTGAATCGGGTCAGTGCACCGCGGAATTCGACAGCCACCGTTTCACCTCCACCTCGGCGCAAGCAGGCAGAAGACGTCTAGCAGCGGAGAAGAGGGCTTCGGACAGCCGGAAAACCTCTCGACACGGCCTAAACCGAGCGAGAACGGACACCGGTGGGTCTTTTTCCCAAACAGCCACCACCCGACGAGCGCCACCTGTGACCCACGACACAAGATCGGATACCGGAAACACCCGTACGGACGCAGCGCAGCCAATCATGGCCGGGGCACGACGAATTCGAGTTCCCGCACGAGCACAGCGTCCGCCGACACCGGAATCCCAAGCCGGCATCCGGAGGAAAACCTGGAAGTTTTTTCCTCGCCCCGGAGGCCCCGCAGCGGAACACCTGACCGGAACACGGCAGGAGGGGGCAGCGGCAGGCGGAATCGGCACCGGGCCGCGCCGCCCTCCGAGCAGTGCGCGCGACCGTGCGGCCCGCCCACGTTCGGGGCGCGATCGACCACACCCCTAACCCGTTCGACAAACCTTGCCGAAACCGTTTTCGTCCTCCATGCTCTCCACCGCCGGGCGGAGCGCCACCGGGGAGAACCGCCGTCCCCCAGCGGCTCCCGCCCGATCGGTCCGACCACTGTGGACGGTCGGACCGCGTCGATCCGAAAGGTGTGCAGGCCAATGATCGGCAGATCAGGACGGCGGAGGCCGCTGCGCGCTTGGGTGACGGCCCTGGTCGTCGGCGTGCTGGCGGCGGGGCTCGTGCAGCCCACCGCGGCGAGCGCGGCGGCCAAGTCCGTCTACATCCCGGCGCGCTGGACCCAGACGGGCGAGGTCCCCTGGGCGCAGGAGCGGACCCGCGAGTCCGACAACTTCATCCTGCTGTGGGGCGAGAAGTCCGGCGCCAACCCGGCGGCCGCGCCCTCCCCCTACAACTTCGACCCGAACAGCGTCATCACCCAGCTGGAGAACCTCTACAGCTTCTACGTGAACACGATGAAGTTCACGCCGGAGACGGGGCTGCTCGCCCAGCACAAGATCATCGTGATCGTCACCCGGACCTGGAACCGGACCGCGCTGGACGCCTGGGCGACCGGCGGCTCCACCGACGGCCGGGTCGGCGTGATCAACGTGGCGCCCGGCGCGGCGCTGCCCGGCTCGTGGGGCCTGGCGCACGAGCTGGCGCACGTCTTCCAGAACTACACCTTCCTGGGCCGCTCCGGGGTGGGCTTCACCGCGCCGCACTCGGGCACGTTCTGGGAGACCAGCGCGGAGTTCATGGCCATGCAGGCGCTGCCGACCACGGCCGCGGGCGACCTGACCCGCTGGCTGCGCTCGGAGAACCTGTACTGGAGCTCCAGCCGCCACCACTACGGCAACTGGATGCTGATGCAGTACGTCAAGGACCGCGACGGTCTGGCGATGTTCAACCGCATCTGGAACGAGGCCACCAGCTCCGAGCACCCGCTGGACACCTACCGGCGCATCGCCGGGATCACCCAGGCCGAGCTGAACCGGCGGATCGGCGAGTACGCGACCCGCAACGTCACGTGGGACTTCGGCAACCGCTCGACGCTGATGCCCTTCATCGACAACGTGTACGGCTCCGGGTTCCTCAAGGCGTACAACGGCGGTCTGGTCGAGGCGGTGGACGCGGGCGCCGGGCACTTCCGGATGAACACCCGCACCGCGCCGTCCGACTACGGCTTCAACAAGATCAAGATGGTGCCGACCACCAACGGCGGCCTGGTGAAGGTGCGCGTCAAGGGGCACACCGAGACCGGCGCCGCGGGCTGGGCGTTCGGCATGGTGGCGCTGCGCAACGGCGGAAGCCCGCGCTACTCGCCGGTGACCGTGGCCACCGACGGGCAGATCGACTTCCAGCTCCAGTCCGGTGAGAACGAGGTCTACCTGGTCGTCACCGGCACGCCGAACTCGGTGCCGCGCTACGCGTTCCTGGACGGCTACAACGCCGCGAAGCGCTACCCGTACGAGTTCCGGGTGTCCGGCGCGACGCCGTCCGGGTTCGAGCCGAACCACGTCAAGCCCGCGGCGACCGGTGGTGGCCGCTGGCACAGCAACGGCGGCGGTTGGGTCGCGAACACCGCGAACGTGGCCGCGAGCGCGTACGTCGGCCCCAAGGCCGCCGTCATGGGCCGTGCCTCGGTGCAGGGCAACGCGCGCATCGAGGGCCTGGGCTGGGTCAACGGCGGCACGGTCGGCGGCAACGCGGTCGTGCGGGACAACGCGCTGGTCCAGGACGGGGCGAACCTGTCGGGCAACGTCGTGGTCGGCGGCGACGCCGAGTTCGCGATCGCCTGCTCGTCCGGCACGTACCTGGCGTTCAACCCCGACCGGGGTTGCGACGGCAGGGCCGGGGAGACCGACGTCAACCCGGCGCACGGCACGTTCCCGACCTCGGACCTGGCCCTGCGCTAGCCGAGGCTGGTTGGCACGCCGAGGGGCCGGCCCCCTAGGCTCAGCGCCAACCGATCACCCGCGCCGCCTTCCGGGCGGGACGGGTCGGTGGACGCCCGCCGCGCGCGCTCCCCCGCGCGCGGCGGGCCCCGAGCAGCACCCGGTCCGGCGTTCGGGCGTCGACCGGTCGAACGGGGTCGAACGCGGGCGTTCCGCGTTCGACCCCGTTCGCGCACAAGGGTTTTCCCCGGTTGACCGGTGGTCCCGGACGCTGCGAGACTGCTCGCACCGCCGCCCCGACACGGCAGCGCCGTCGCGCACGGCGCCGGGGAAGTGGTTCATGGTGAACAGGATTCGCGCCGCGTTCGCGGTGTTCGCGGTCGTCGCCTCGCTCCTCGCCTCGACCGGTGCGGCGAGCGCGGCGGTCTGGTCGTCGACCGACAAGTGGGGGACCTGGTCCAACGGCGGCTACACCGTCCGCAACGACGTGTGGGGCAGCGGCGTGGGGCCGCAGACCATCTGGGCCAACAGCTACAGCAACTGGGGCGTGTGGGCCGACCACCCGAACACCGGCGGGGTCAAGTCCTACCCGCACTCGGCGAAGGCGATCGGGCGCAAGCTCAGCGCGCTGAGCGCGCTCCGCAGCTCGTTCACCGTCACCAGGCCCGGTGGCGGGGCCTACGCCACCGCGTACGACATCTGGGCGGACAACCACGCCTACGAGATCATGATCTGGGCCAACAAGCAGGGCGCGGTCGGGCCGATCGGGTCGAAGCAGACCACGGTCAGCGTCGGCGGGCACACCTGGGACGTGCACCGGGGCTCGAACGGCTCGAACGCGGTGTTCTCGTTCATCCGCACGGCGAACACCAACTCCGGCACGGTGGACGTGCTCGCGGTGCTGCGCTGGATCCGCACCCAGGGGTGGTACGGGGACGTGACGGTGGACGAGGTGCAGTTCGGCTTCGAGATCACCTCGTCGGCGGGCGGGATGGACTTCGTGTCCACCAGCTTCTCGGTCACGAGCTGACGGCGGGTCGGGGCCGCGCTCTCCCTTCGCGAGCGCGGTCCCGATCTTTCGGGTGAACGTGCGGTGGGCAGGCCACTGTGGTCGTGGGGCGGGGTAGTTTTGGGTGCACGGGCGCGTCCGGGACGCGCCGGTGGTGCCGCGGCCTTGGAGGCCCCGCTGTGGACGTGGGTCCGCGCCGGGGTCTACTTCGGATCGCGTGTCGTGAGCGTGGATGAGCGGGTGACGCGGACCGTCGGTGGTCCGCCGGACGAGCGCGCGCTGGAACGGACGGGCCGGGTCGGGCTTGGCCGATTCGGATCGCATCGAACCTGGCCGTGACGGCCGAACGCCGGTCCCCGTCACGCGTGGGAACCGGCGTTCGAGCGTCGTCGCGCTGATCGGTCGTCGTGCTGGTCGGTCCTTGTACTGGTCGGTCCTTGTACTGATCGGTCCTCGCGCTGGTCGTCGCGCGGGTCGGTCGTCGTTCTGCTCGTCGCGTGGGCCTGCGCTGGACGATCAGCGCTCGGATGGATCGGCGCCGGAACAGCTCAGCGCCGGGTCTGGTCAGCGCCGAGTCGGGTCAGCGCTGGGACAGCTCAACGCTGGGTCGGGTCAGCGCTGGGACCAGGCCGCCCACAGGGTCGCGTACCGGCCGCCCAGGGCGACCAGCTCGTCGTGGGTGCCCAGCTCGACCACGCGCCCGGCGTCCACGACCGCGATCCGGTCGCACGCCTTGGCCTGGGTCAGCCGGTGCGCCACGACGATCGCGGTGCGACCGCGCACCGCGGCCTCGGCCGCCCGCTCCAGGTCGCGCGCGCCGGAGCTGCCCGCCTCGGCGGTGGCCTCGTCCAGGACGACCACCGGCGGGTCGCGCAGCACGAGCCTGGCCAGCGCCAGCTGCTGCACCTGCGAGGCGGTCAGCGGGTGCTCGCCCGCGCCCACCCGCGTGTCCAGGCCCTGAGGCAGGGCCCGCACCCACGCGTCCGCGCCCACGGCGGCCAGCGCGTCGCGCACCTGCTCGTCCGTGCTGCCCGGCGCGGAGAACAGGACGTCGTCGCGCAGCGGGCCCGCGAACACGTGCGTCTCCTGGGAGACCACGCCGACCCAGTCGCGCAGGCCGTCCTGGTCCAGCTCGCCCACCGGGACCGGACCGGCGTCGTCGACCAGGCGCACCTGGCCCTGCGTGGCCGGGAAGACCCCGCCGAGGATCGCCGCGAGCGTCGTCTTGCCCGCGCCGCTGGCCCCGACCACGGCCAGCGACGCGCCCGCCGGGACCTCCAGGTCGACGCCGTGCAGCACCTCGCGGCC
Organism: Actinosynnema pretiosum; assembly: GCF_002354875.1. Classification (GTDB taxonomy): domain Bacteria; phylum Actinomycetota; class Actinomycetes; order Mycobacteriales; family Pseudonocardiaceae; genus Actinosynnema; species Actinosynnema auranticum. The sequence continues at coordinate 3,517,493 of NZ_CP023445.1, read as the reverse complement.
GGTGTCGTAGGAGTGGCGCACGCCCTGCGCGGTCAGGGACACCGGACCGCGCGGGGACCTCGGCGCGCGCTCGGGCTCCCGCGGGGTGAGCAGCACCCCGACGACCCTGGCGAGCGCGGAACCGGCGCGCTGCACGTCGTCGAACGACATCAGCAGCATCCCCAGCGGGCCGAACAGGCGGTGGAACAGCAGGGCTGCGGCCGTGACCGCGCCCACCGTCACCTCGCCCGAGGTGACCAGCAGGTAGCCGGTCAGCAGCAGCGCGGACAGCCCGACGGCCTCGGCGGCGTTCATCGACATGCTGAAGCGCAGCACCGTCTTGAGCGCGCGCAGCGCCGTGCTCACGTTGCGCTCGGACGCCACCTCGACCCGCTTGGCCTGCAACTCCTGCATGTCGTAGGCGCGCACGGTCGGCAGGCCGTGCAGCGACTCCAGCAGCACCCGGCCGCGCTCGGCGGCGTCCCGGCGCTCGGCCGCGTACAGCGGACCCGCCTTGGGCAGGTAGGAGCGCAGCGCCAGCGCGTACACCGGGAACACCGCGCAGAACGCGAGCGCGAGCCGGTAGTCCAGCGAGGCGAAGCCCAGCGCGGACACCACGACGGTGACGACGGCGCCGAACACCGACGACACCAGCGGGACGGCCGCGACGAAGTGCTCGACGTCCTCGGTGACGCGGGAGGCGACGTCGCCGACGCCCACCCGCTCCAGCACCTTCGGCTCCACGGCCAGCGCGCGCGCCAGCACGCGCTCGCGCAGGTCGGCGGAGATCCGGGCGCCCAGGCGCTCCATGGCGCGCAGGGCCAGCGCGGTGAACACGGCGCCGAACAGCACGGCGGCGGCGGTGACGGCGAGCAGGGCGAGCAGCTCGCCGGTGGTGGCGCCCTCGCGGACCACGTCCACCAGGCCGCCCAGCAGCAGCGGTCCGGCGACCACGCCCGCGCTGGCGAGCAGGGTCAGCAGCAGCACGACCAGCGCCTCGGAGCGGTGGGCGCGCACGGCCCGCCACAGCTCGGCGGCCGACTGGCGGCCGGTGGCCACGGGCAGGGTGGGGTGGGTCACGGGCTCGGTGGTCCGCTCGGTCGGCTCGGCGGTGGTCGTTTCAGCGGTGGTCGTCTCGGCGGTGGTCATCGCAGCACCACCTCGGCGTAGGCGGGGATGGCGGACAGGTCGGCGTGGGTGCCCTCGGCGTGCGAGGCGTCCCCGTGCGAGGCGCTCCCGGCCCGCTCGGCCTCGGCGGCCACGAACACCACGCGGTCGCAGCGCGAGAGCAGCGGCGGGGACGTGGTCAGCACGACGGTGCCCGCGCCCGTGCCGTGGCGCAGCTCGTGCACGCCCCTGGCGACGCGGTGCTCGGTGACCGCGTCGACGGCGGTGAGCGGGTCGCGCAGCACCAGCAGCGGCGGGCCGGCGGCGAGCGCCCTGGCCAGCGCGAGGCGCTGGCGCTGCCCGCCGGACAGGTTCGCGCCGTGGTCGTGCAGGTCGCCGTCGACCAGCGACTCGACGACGTCCTCGGCCGAGGCCGCCGCCAGCGCGCGGTCGACGGCGGCCTGGTCGGTGGCGCGCCCGGTGTCGAGCGCGGCGGTGAGGCTGCCGCCGAGCAGGTGGGCGGCGTGCGGTTCGACGTGCAGGTGGCGGCGGCGCACGTGCATGTCCACGTCGGCGAGCGGCACGTCGCCGAGCCACGCGCCGGGGCCCGCGCCGTTGAGCAGGGCGGTGATCCGGTCGGCGACGGCCGGGTCGGCGACCACCAAGCCCAGCACCTCGCCCGGCTTGAGGGTGAACTCGACCCCGGCCGAGCGCACGGTCAGCGGACCGGGCTCGGGGTCGGTGGCGCGCTCCTCGGCGCGGGCGGGGGCGAGCAGCGCGGCGACGCGGTCGGCGCTGGCGCGGGACACGGCGATCTGCTTGACGCAGTCGGCGATGTAGCGGACCGGGTCGGCGACGAAGGAGGCCATCGCGACGACGGTCACCAGCTCGCCCACGCTGATCCGCCCGGACAGCGCCATCAGGCCCGCGGCGGCGGTGGTGCCGACCAGCAGCAGCCCGGTGGCGATCTGGCCGACGCCCACCAGGGCGGACGAGGCGGTGGCCGCGTCGACGGCGGTGCCGAGCGAGCGGCGGCTGGCGATCCGGTAGCGGCGCACCGCCTCGGGCACGCCGCCGAAGCCGCGCAGCGGGCGCAGGGCGTGCACCAGCTCGGCGGCGACGGCGGCGGCGAGCCCCCCGGCCTCCTGCCGGGCCTGCACCCGGTTCTCCAGCCACGGCCCGAGCCGGTCGACGCCCAGGACCAGCAGCGGGAGCACCACGACGACCCCGAGCCCGAGCAGCAGGTCGACGCCGAGCAGCACCACCACGGACACCGTCAGGCCGACCGAGGCGGACACCAGCAGGGCCCGCACGCGCAGCGACTCGGCGGTGGCGCGGGCGTCCGAGGTGAGGATGTTCGTCAACTCGCCTGCCCGGCGGTCCTGCCCGACGGCCGGATCGGTCAGCACCCGCCCGATGCCGCGCACGCGCAACCGGTGCGCCTCGGTGAGGATCGTCCGGTCGAGCACCCAGAACGACAGGCCGCCACCGGAGGAGAGCACCGCGAACAGCAGCAGCACCCCGAGCACCGCGACCGCGATCGCGGCGGGCGACCCGCTGGACACGGCCCGGTCGACAGCGAGCCCGATGGCGACCGGCACCAGCGCTTCGCAGGTCTGGTGCACGACGGACAACGCGCACCCGAGCGCGGTGGACCGGGCGTTGCGCCGGAACACGTCGCGCAGCAGGGCCCGACCGGGCGCTTCGACGCCGGCCTCCCTGCCGCGGGCCGACTGGTCGCCACCGGGCTGGATGCCACCGAGCTGGACACCGCCGGGCTGGATGCCGCTGGGCCGGTCATCGCCGAGCTGGACACCACCGGGCTGGACACCGTCGAGCCGGCCGTTGTCGCGCCGGCCGTTGTCGGGCCGGTCACCGCCGGACCGGTCGTCGCTCGGGGTTCGTGCGCCGGGGGGACGGTCGCCGCCGGGCGCGGGTCCCGCCTCGGGTGCGGGCAGCGGCGCCGCGGCGCTCTGCTCAGGGGACATGGGTAAACCTCGTGGTCACCCACTAAGCCAACACCATCCACAAGGGACGACGACAACTCGCCGCCCGACGTGGTGACCGGGGTCGCGGGTGCTGCCCGGAGGTGGCGCTCCGGGCGGTGCTCAGGGGGTGCTGCTTCTCAAGGGGTGTTCCGGGGTGGCGCTCGGGAACGCGGTCGGGCGGTGACGCCCAGGCGCCGCTGGGGACGACAGTAGTGCGCGGCGCGCGGGCGGTGGGAGTCCGGGTCCGGTGTCGGCGCTCAGGCCCCGGCCTCGCGCAGGACGTCGAGGACCGCGTCGCGCAGACCAGGGCACACCGCGACGGTCGACGGCGAGGTGACGGTGTGGTCGGCGCCACCGGCGTCCAGGACCAGGCCGCCGGCCTCGCGCACCAGCAGCACGCCCGCCGCCGTGTCCCAGGGCAGGTTGGAGAGCATCACGGCGGCGTCGAGCCTGCCGTCGGCGACCCAGGCCAGGTCGATCGCGGCGCTGCCGACCATGCGGACGCGCTGGGCGCGGGCGCCGAAGTGCTCCAGCAGCGCGAGGCGCACCCGGTTGCGCGCGCGGGCGTCCTCCCCCACCGCGAAGTCGCCGAGCGACACGACGGCCTGCGGCAGCCCGGTGACCTCGGAGGCGCGCAGCGCGGTGTCGCCGACGAACGCCCCGCCGCCTCGCACGGCGCTGTAGCGCAGGTCCAGGAACGGCAGGTCGATCACGCCGAGCACGCTCGTGGGGCCCTCCACCAGCCCGAGCGAGATGCCGCACAGGGGGATGCCGCGCGCGAAGTTCGAGGTGCCGTCGACCGGGTCGAGCACCCACCAGGGCACGTCGTCGGGTCCGCTGCGGCCACGCTCCTCGCCGACGAAGGCCAGGTGCGGCGTCTCGCGGGCGAGGAACTCGCGGACCGCGTCCTCCACCGCCAGGTCGACGTCGGTGACCACGTCGCGGGCCACCTTCTCGCGCACGCCCGTGGGCGCGCTGGAGACGACGGTGCGGCGGGCGATGGCGACGGCCTCGCGGGCGACGGGCAGCAGTTCGGCGGTCATCGTGCGGCGGTGCTCCCGGTGCGGGCGGCTGGGTGATCGCCCCGACGGTATCCCGGCGCGACGCGCGGGGCACCTCGTCGATCACCACTCCCCCACCGGGACCGCTGCGGGGCCCCCGAGGCCACCGCGCGCCACCGCCGCAGCCCGCGCAGCACCGCTCCCGCTCCCGCGCACCGCCTTTGTGCGGTGCGCGCCGGTTTTTCCCGACCGATTCCCACCCGTTCCGCGCAGATTCCCGAGTGGACTTTCCCGGTTATCCGTAGAAATAGGGTCACCGCGCGAGGGGGAAACCAACTGGAAACAGGAAACCCACCCCGAGTCTGCCGGAAACCTTGACGGACCGGGGCGCTGATCTGGCAGGCTCGCCCTGTCGCCGCAGGAAGGCGGCGATTTCCCGAAATCCCGATCTTCCGCGCAGACGCGAGGTGTGCCAGTCGTGCAGAAAATCATCTTCTCCCACCGCCAGGCCGACGAAAAGTTCGGCGCGGACCTGTTGCGGCACACGCTCTCCGAGCGGTTCGGCAACGCCGCGGAGTTCACCGCGAACCCGGCGGGGGCGTCCCGCGCGGAGATCGCCGAGGCGTCCGCGGTCCTGCTGGTGATCGGCAGGCACTGGTTGGACGACGCCCCCGAGGGCGGCCTGCTCCTGGCGGACCCGGCGGACCCGGTGCGCGCGACCGCCCTGGCCGCCAGGGACCTGGGCAGGCGCGTCGTGCCGGTCCGCCTGGCGGTCCCGCCGGTCCCGACCGACCTGCTCCCCGAGCCGCTGAGGTTCCTGGCGTCCTTGCCCGACGTGGAGGTGAAGTCCAGGCAGGCGCCGATGGACGTGGAGGAGCTGGCCCACCTGCTGGGCGCGGACGACCCGTCCCCGGAGGAGGAGGGCGCGGATGGCTGACCCCACGACCGACGACCAGACCGCGCCGGGCGAGGGCCGGGAGGTGGTGGCGCGGCACGAGCCACCGGGCTGCACGACACACGCCCGCAACCGCGCCCGCGCCACCACGAGCCCGCTGTCCCCCGACCGCACCACCCACCCCACCACCACGACCCGCCCACGCGGCGCACCACGCCACAGGTGATCGTCGCCCTCCTTCCCCGTCAGAGCTCGACCGAGGGCAGGGCGAGGCCGCAGAACCTGGATCGAAACAGGACATCGTCAAGGACAAGGAACCGGCAACGGGAAACCCCCTCGCTCCGCTTGCCAGGGGTTCCCCCGTTGGGCAACGATTTAACTTGCGCCACCACCGGCAGCAAACCCCACTCCCACCACGATTTCCGAAAGAATTCAGCGTGCCCAAAAAAGAAAAAGTTCCCCATTTCTTTATCAACTACCGCGCGGCCGACGACCGCTTCGGTGTCGCCCTCCTGGACCGAGTGCTCTCGGAGCACTTCGGCTCCTCGGCGGTGTTCCTCGCCGCTAAATCCATCCCGCCCGGCGCCCGCTGGGAGGAGCGCATGTTCGAGGCGGTGGGCGAGTCCAGCGCCCTGCTGGTCGTGATGGGTCGGAAGTGGCTCGGCGATCACGAGGAAGGGGCGCTGGCGCGGCTCGACGACGAGGACGACTTCGTCCGCAGGGAGATCCTGCTGGCCAAGGAGTTGGACAAGCAGATCGTGCCCGTCAGGCTGGACGTCCCGCGCATCCTCAGGAGGCACTTCCCCGAGGACCTGCGGTTCCTGGCCGACCTCCAGGACGTCGAGATCCGGTTCCGGCACTCGCGCCTGGACATCGACGACCTCGCGAACCGCCTGAGCGCGGACTACCCAGAGTTGACGCGCGTCGACTCGCCGAAAGCGGACCGCGCCAGGTTCACCGCGAGCGGGAAGCACAACACCATCACCCAGGCGGACACCGTGCACATCGCGGGCAATTTCGTCGCGGGTGCCACGAAGAACTTCTACGACAAGCGGGCAGGCCGATGAACTTCGGGGAGAACCCCCTGCCCGGTCCGGGCGGGGACAACCGGGAGGGGAACCCGGAACAACCGCCGCAGGCCGTCCCGGTCCCCGACCCCGGCGTGAGCGCCACCTCCTACTCGGAGGCGTTGCGGAACCTCTCCGAAACCCTGCCGGGACTGAGCGCCAGCCGGGGGCGCGACATCGTCGCGAGTGCCGTGGAGCGCTTCCGCGACATCGAGCACCTGAACCAATTCCAGGGCGAGATCCGCGTGGAGGGCGACTTCATCGCCGCCTCGAAGGCGGGCCAGCGACGCCGTCGCGGCCCAGCGAGCACCCCGGTGCACGAGGCCGAACTCGCGGACCTCGCGCTGTACGTCGAACCGGAGGACTTCCAGACCGGGGTCGACCTGCTCGCCGAGCAGCGGATCGTGGTGTTCGCGGGTCCGGCGCGGACCGGCAGGCGGGCGCGGGCGCTGGCCACCGGCGTCGCGGTCCTCCGGCGCGAGCAGCTCCCGCTCCAAGTGCTCGAACTGCGCGGCGACCTGCTGGGCAACCCGTCGTGGCGGGTGCCGCGCGGTGGCGCGGTGATGCTGGTGGTGGACCGCCCCGCCGGCGGCAGGCAGCGCGCCGACACCATCGACGACAAGTGGCTGGAGTCGACGGCCGGGAAACTGCGCGAGCAGAACAGCTACCTGGTGGTGGTCACCGTGCGACCGCGGGGCGTGCTGGCGACCGCGACCAGGCGGAACGACCACGTCTTGGAGGATCTGGAGCTCCCGGACCCGCTGGAAGTGGTGCGCACGCGGCTGCTCGCCGCCGTGCCCTGGTTCTCGCCGGGCGCTTTCGACGGACTCGTCGCGGCGACGGCGCTGGACGAGGTGCTCGACGAGCGGGGCGACCCGAGGTTCGCGACCCGCGCGGCCAAGGCGCTCGGCGAGGCGCTGCTCGCGGACGGCGACCCGGCGGACGCCCTCGCCCGCCTGCGCGACGTCCGGGAGCAGGTCGCGGAGTGGCTGGGCGGCGATCCGTCAGCCACCGAGCTGGCGCTGGTGTTCGCCACGGCCGTGCTGGAGGGTTCGACCTACCTGAGCGTGGTCGACTCCGCAGTGGCGCTGTGCGGGAAGCTCGGCGGCAGCACCGGCATCAACGCGCCCCGCTACGCGCGAACCCTGCTGGCCGAGCGCTCCTGGATTGAGCAGGACAGGACGGGCGGTGGGCCCGGTGTGCTCCGGTTCCGGCACGCCGACCTGCGGCACGCGGTGCTGACCGGGGTCTGGGTCGACCTGGACGGGATCAGGGGCAAGCTGCTGGGCTGGTTGACCGAGCTGGCTCAGCACCCGGACGTGGAGGTGCGCGCCAGGGCCGCGAGCGCGGCGGGCTCGCTCGTCTCGTGCGACTTCACCCACGGCCTGTACCGCGTGCTGATGCCCTGGGCGTCGTCGGGACAGGCGACGCTGCGGCACAGCGCGAGCCTGGGGCTGAACGCGGCGGGCGGGCTGAGCGGTGACGCGGAACCGGTGTGGCGCCACCTGCAGGAGTGGGTGGAGCTGCCCGGCGAGGGTGCGACGGCCCGGCGGCTGTCCGCGACGGCGGGCCTGGCTGCGGGTGGGCTGATCGGGGCGGCCGAGCCCGAGCGCGCGCTGCGCGTGCTGCTGGCGCTGGCGCTCCAGAGCGGCTGGGGCGCCGTGCCCTCGGTCGCGGAGGGGGTCCGCGCGCTGGTGGAAGCGGGGGCGGTGGCCCCTGTCCTGGAGGCCCTGCTGCTCTGGAGCGAGGGGGACACCGGAGCCGAGCTCCCGGTCAAGGCGCTGACCGCGTTCGTCCACGTGGTGCGCGGTGCGGGCTTCCCGCTGGCCGCGCCGGGGACCCACCCCGACGTGCTCCCCGAGCTGTGGGGGCGGGCGCTGGAGCGCGAGGAGGTGGCGGATTCGGCTGCCGACGCGCTGCGGGACCGGGTGCTGATGCTCGACCACGCCCCCGATCCCGGTGTGGAAGAGGCGGTGCTCGACCTGCTCGGGGGCATCGCCGAACGCGGACCGGGCGACTACGGGCGCCTGTGCCACCTGCTCGACCGGTGGGCCCGCGATGCGGACCGCCCCTCCGCCGCCGCGGCGGACGTCCTGGAACAACTCGTGAAGGCTGGAGAAGACCTCGCATGACCACCACCAACCACGGGTACAACCCGGTGCTGGACAGCGGCCGGGTGGAGCGGTTCGGGCTCACGCCGCAGCGCTCGCCCAGGCCGGGCACCGCGCTGGTCCTGACCCGGCGCGACGGCGGGCACGTCGTCGTCGAGCCGGGACAGCCCGTCCCCTCGCTGCGCTGGGGCGCTTTCCACTGGTACGCCGTGGTGAACACGTCGAGCCAGCACCTGCTGATCACCTCGACCGGCCCCAGCAACGACCACGCGTACAGCTTCGTGGTGACGACCCGCATGGTCTGCCGCGTCCTGGACCCGGCACGGCTCGTGGGCGACGATCGGGCTGGAGCCGGGGCGCGCAACCTGGCCTCGGCCCTGGCTCCGTCCGTGGAGCAGGTCGTCCGGCACGTCTCGCACCGGCACGACCCGCTCGCGACGATCGCGGTCGAGCGCGCGGTGCGCGAAGCGCTGACGCGGACCGCCAAGCCCGACTGGATCGCGCTGTCGGACTTCAAGGTGACCGCGGCCTGCCCGGACGCCGAGCAGCTGGCCGAGGCACGACGGGCGATCAAGGTCGAGCAGCTGCGGCGCGACGCCCTGCAGGAGGTCGCGGGCGGTGGCCGGGACGCGCTGCTCGCCCAGACGATGATCAACAACAACGGCGATCCGCTGCCGTACCTGGATCGGGAGAACGCCGTGCAGGAGCAGCAGGCGAAGCAGGAGCTGGAGGTCGTGAAGCTCCTGCTCGACCAGGGGAACCTGGCCCCGCACGAGGCGGCGGCGGTGCGCACCGCGTTCCTGGAGTCCCGTTTCGGCGGGCACGCCCTGCCACGCACCGAGGGCATCAGGAACCGGCTGACGCGCCGCTCGCCCGGCGCGCTGGACCGGGGGCCGGTCATCGAGGGCGGCAGCACACCGTCCCCCTGAACCGGGACCACCGGGGAAACCCGAACGGAACCACTGGGCGGGAAGCGCACGACCATCCCGCTGACCTGGAGAAACGGGCGGAAACCGTCCGACGACGAGAACACCGGAGACGACCATGACGCGCGCCGAGCGGGTGTGCGATTCCTGCGGCAGCGAACTCCTCGGGCACACGGGTGCCTGCGGGGTGTGCCAGCAAGTGAACGACTTCGACAGCGGAACGCCAGAAGTCGCGACGACCGGCGAGGACCACGACATCCCGCCGCTCACGATCACCCCTCCGCACCAGCCGCACCGGTCGGAGGGACAGGGCGGGCAGCCCACTGAGGAAGGCGGTCCGGCGAAGGACCGGATGTGGCGCGATCCCACCCCCGCCCAGTGGCGGCAAGCGGGTCTGGTGGCCGCCGCGGTGGGCGCCGTCGCGGCCGTGACGACAGGTCTGTCGCAGGTGGTCGGTGGTCCGGGGCTCCCGGAACCCGAGGCGGAGAACGTGGCGTCCGAGGCCGCGCCGTGCCCCGCGGAGGTCGCCCGGTTCCTGCCCGGTGGTGGGGCGGGCTCAGACCTGATCGCCTCGTACACGACCACGACGCACGAGGTCACGCTGTGCCGGGACGCCTACGGCCAGGCGCACTACGACGGCCGCAGGCGCGGGTTGCCCGCGACCGGTCAGACGCACATCTCACTGCCCGCGGAGGAGTTCCGGTCCGGGTTCCTGGCGGTGAACTCGAGCCACAGCTACCAGGTGACCGGTTCGGAGCTGGTGGTGAAGCAGGGGGGCCAGGAGCTGATGCGACAGCCGCTCACCAGGACCGCCTGACGGTCAGGCGCTGGGCCAGCACAACCCCGATGCCCTGCCGGGAGCCGGATCGCCGAAGCGGAGGTGGACCCCACCCACCGGGTCCACCTCCACCAGCGAGGCGCCGGGCAGGTCGAGCACGCCCGCGTTGCCCGGCCCTGCGGGCGCAGCGGGCAGGCCGAGCACCTCGGTGGTGACGACGTCGTCGGGCGCGACGTCCGCGAGCCGCACCACGTGCCGAGGTCTCAGCCCTCGGGGGAACAGCACTTTCAGGTCGAGGAGGACGCCCCGGTGGCGCGGCACGCACACCAGGTTCCGCGCCGACGCGGTCGCCGGTCTGCTCCGCACGGCGAAGTCGTGGGGCGCACCGCGGTTCAGCGTCCTCGGCAGGTGCAGGACGAAGTCGGAGCGGATCAGCGGTGACACGGGGGCCACCAGCAGCTCTCCCCCGTGGAGCACCTGCGGCGGCGCGGCGAGGAGGGCGCCTCGCGAGGCCACGAGGACGTCGTCGAGCAGCTCCACCCCGGTCAGCCCGTCGGCGACCGCGACGGCGGTGCGGAACTCCAGGACCTCCAGTCCGGTGCGGTCGAGGACGACGACGAGCTCCAAACGCTCGGTCCGCCAGCGCAGCCGGGGCTCGTCGACGTGCCGAGTGCGCAGGAGTTCGGCCAGCGCACCGGTACCGCTGTCCGCTCGACGGCGCACCGTGCGCTCGCTGACGCCCTCGCGCACCGCCAGCCGCGCCACCCGCTCCCGGTACGTCCCGCCCCGCTCGGAACCGAGCCCGAACGCGGCGGTCACGGCGAGGCGCTGGTGGGCCGGGAGGTCGTTGATGCTCCCTTCCAGCCCACCGGCCACCTTCGCGAGCACGGCTTCCGCGTCCTCGTCCTCGCGGACGTGGAACAGCCCCCGGACCAGTGGGCCCAGCCGGGAGGAGAAGCCCGGTTCGGTCACACCTCGACCGCGGCGCAGCCCCTTCAACTCGGCGACGAGTTCCGCCCCGGACCGGGGAGTCACCGACTGCGAACGGGACGAAGACCTTGGACCACGGCTGTCAAGCCTGGCGATCGCGGGCAGGGGCTGTCCAGACTCCGATCGGGTCGGCCCCGGCCTTCGTCCCCGGCTCCTGACGCGCTTCCCAGGAGCCGCCCACCGTCACGCCCGCAGCGACTCCAGGTCCGCGATCAGCTCCGACAGCACCACCGGGTCCAGCGTGGACAGGGACGGGGTCTCCTTGCCCTTCGGGTTCCAGTAGTAGCTCGCCGGGCGTTCCAGGGTCAGCGCGGCCAGGCGCTGCTTGTCCGAGATCAGCGACACCGCGCCCACGTACAGGCCGGGGTCCAGGGCGAGCACCAGGACCCTGGTCGGGCTCAGGCGCTTGACCATCCACGGCTCCACGCCCGCGTCCTGCGGTTCGGCGCGCTCCCAGCCACGGCGCACCAGCGACAGCAGCCTGCCCGTCTCGACCTCGCCCTCCAGCAGCGCCCCCACCGCCGCGTCGGCGTCCTCCGGGGCGTGCACCGGTCTGCCCAGCTGCGGGAACGGCTGGAGCAGCTCGTAGTCCGCGAACACCTCCGCCCACGCGTCCAGCTCCCCGGCCAGCAGCAGCGGGTGGGCGATGCGGACCTCCGCGTCGCCCGGCAGCAGCACCGGGTCGTCGGAGGAGTCGGCCAGGCTGTTGTCCTCGGCCAGGCGGAAGCTGAGCGCCTGCCCCGCGCCGTCCTCGGCGGGCCGCTCCGCCAGCCACACCAGGCGGCGCACCACGTGGCGCAGCAGCGGGTGCCCGGCCAGCAGGGTGGTGAACTCGGCGGTCGTCCAGCGCCTGCCCACCACCATCGCGTTCTCCAGGCGGACGATCTGGTCCGCCGCCGAGGTGCGCACGTCCTTCTTCAGCGCCGCGAACCTGCGGTGCGCCGCAGGCGCCAGCTCGGGGTCGTCCTTCGCGCCCGGCTTGGGCAGCTCCTTGCGGCGGTTGCCGCCCCCGTCGAGCACGTACGGCTTCAGGTGCTCGTCGAACCCGACCGTGAACCGGCGCGGACCGTAGTCCAGGACGAGCGTGCCGTCCGCGTCCAGCCCGAAGTCCGGCACGAGCCGGTCGGCCAGCTGGTCGGCGCTGAGGTCGCGGTCGACGGCGATCTGCTCCAGCTTCTCCAGCGCGCTCGCCCTGAGCCCCTTGAACTTCACCTTCCGCGAGATGGCGTCCAGGTGCATGAGCGCCACGTCGCTGCCGATCTGGGCGAGCACGTCGAGCCCGGCCACCGCGCGCCGGTGCCCGCCCTCGCCCGGCCACACCCGGATCAGCGGGGACAGCACGCGCACGGTCTCGTCGTCGCCGACCGCGCCCTGCGCGGTGAGCACCCAGGCCTGCTCGGACGGCATCCCGACGAGCCGCCACGCGCTCAGCAGCGCCCGCCCGAACGCCGCCAGCGACTCCGGGTCGCACAGCTCGCGCACGAGGAGCGCGCCCGCGTACCGGTTGTCGGCGCGGTCGATCGCCAGGCTGAGCAGCAGGTTCGGCACGGCCGACAGGGGAACGGCGCGGCTCCGGTCGCGCAGCAGCACCTGCGGCAGCACGGCCGGGTCGACGCCCTCCAGCGACGGGAGCTTGGCGGGCACCACGTCGACCGGGTCGACCTCCAGCAGGTGCCGCACCGCCCGGTGCGCCTTGTCGCCGTGCTCGGCCGCGACGGCGAGCACCGCCTCCTGGCCGACCCGGTCGGCGACCAGGCGCAGCGCGGCCTCCGCGCAGGCCCGCGCCCGACCGGTCGGGCCGACGGCGGCGGCCACCAGCGGACGCGCGCCGTCCACCCCGTGCCGCTCGAACCAGGCCACGGCCCGAGGCCGGTACAGCTGCTTGCCCAGCGACTCGGCCATCCGCGCCGCCACCCACGGCGAGCGCAGCGGCAGCAGCACCTCGACGGCGATCGACGAGTCCACGTGCAGGTCGGGCAGCACCTCCAGCAGGTCGGTCCCGAACCGGGCGACCAGCGCGCGACCAATCTCCGCGTTGTAGATCCTGTGCGGCCCCAGCCTGCGCAGCAGGTGCCGCACCTGGTCGACCGGGCCGCGCAGCAGGGCGGACTCGCGCTCCATGTAGTTGTCCTCGTCGGTGAGGTCCGCGTCGCGGACCTCCTCCCAGGACAGGAAGTCGTCGGAGACGCTCGCCAGCCACTCGTCGCGCTCGCCGGGCAGCCACTCCTCGGCGGCGTCGCCGAGCGGTTCCAGGCCGCGCACCACCACCGGTGGCGCGGCGGCGGTGGCGCGCTCCCACGGGGCGTCCACGAGCGGGCGGGGCAGGTCGGCGGGGTCGGCCTCGGGGACGCGGTCCGCGAAGCCCTCGGCGACGCCGTCGACCAGGGCCCTGGCCTCGGCGGTCAGCGGGACGGCGGCGACGGCGGCCGGGCAGGCCAGCACGTGCGCCTCCAGCAGGTCGCGGGGCGCGGACGTGGACCGGTTCGGCGCGGCCAGCGCGGCGGCGAGCACCCGCGTGGCCCGGCCAGGCTGGCGGCGCAGCGCGGCGAGCAGCAGGCCCGAGGTGGCGCGGTCGGGGGCGAGGTCGACCAGGAACCGCAGCGCCTCGTCGGTCGGGGTCGCGGCGATGTGCTGGGCCAGCGAGGCGCGCAGGGACGGGTCGGCGCCGTCGGCGCGGAACCAGTCGACGAGCGCGGGCAGCGCCTCGGCGCCGAGCGCGGTGACCAGGGTGGGGAGGGTGCGGTTCCAGTGGTCGACGTCCCACAGCGGCACGGAGGGCTTGACCAGGTCGAGCTGCTCGGGGGTGCTGATCGCGGTGAGCACGACGTGGGCGCGCTGCTCCTCGTCGTGCGCGGTCCGCACGTCCTGGCACATCAGCTCGACCAGGTCGGCCTCGGTCGGCATGAGGACGGCGGCGATCGCGCGGGCCGAGCGGCGGTCCAGGTAGGCGCCGACGCGGTCGAGCGCGGAGGCGTACTCGGCGTCGGTCGCCGTGGCGAGCGCGGCGCGGACCCGCCCGACCACCTCGATGCCGTGCCAGGAGCGGCTGATCGCCTTGCGCGTGGACTGGTGGCGGATGCCGTCGTTGACGACGGTGGTGGCGCTGGCCAGGACCGCCTCGGCGGCGAAGACGACGCCGTGCTCGGCGAGCCAGGCGTCGGCGTGCGCGTTGAGCTTGTCCAGCTCGTAGGAGGAGGTGTGCCGCACGAGCATGTTGTGCAGCACGCCCGCGCCGACCGGGTTGGCGTGGCCGTCGAGGTGGGCGGTGAGGGCGTCGACGAGATCGGCGTCGCTCTTGAGGCGGGCCTTCCACGACCTCTGGCGCAACTGCTCGTCGTGGGTCCGGGCGAGCTCGCGCATGTCGGCGGCGGCTCCGGGGACGAGCTTGCGCTTGGAGCGCCCGTCGCCCCTGCGGTGCAGGGCGAGGCGGTGCGGGCGCGCGTCGTCGGGCCAGCGGTCCTCGGCGGCCGGGTCCCACGCGGGGGCTGGCTCCGGGACGGGCTCTGGAGCGGGCTCGGCACTGGCCGGGGCGGGCGACGGCGCGGCGAAGTGGTCGAGCCCACCGGGCACGGTCCGGCCCACCGGGGGCGCGGTCGCGTCAGGCTCCCGCTCGGCCACAGCGGGCGACGCGGGCGCGGTGACCGACCCGCTCGCGGCAGCGAAGTGGTCGAGCCCTCCGGACGGCGTTCCCACCGGGGCGAAGTGGTCGAGCCCGCCGGGCACGACCACCCCGGCTCCGGCGGGTTCCGACGGGGCGGCGGCGCCGGGGGCCGACGCACCCGGCCCCGCACCACCGCCCACCCCGTCCGAGCGGTCCGAGGGGACGTCGGGCGCGACGTCCGCGGTGGCCCCGGACCGGGGTGAGCCGACGCCCCTCCCCGAAGTGGCGTCGGCCGAGTCCCGCAGTGGCGCGGGAGCGGTGGGCGCGCCGTCGGAGTACCCCTTGGCGCGCTTCTCGGCGATCAGCTTGGCCAGGTGGTCGCGCGCCGACCGCTCGGACGCGAACTCCTTGGTCCTCGACTGCCCCGAGGTCCCGATGCGGCCCCACCGCACCGTCACCGACAGCCCGTCGCGCGCACCCTCCCAGAACTTGCGCGACGTGCCGCCGACGTACTCCAACCGCTCCACAGCCAGCCCTCCCCACACCGGATTCCAGGTTGGGGCGAACGCTAGCGGCGACCACCGACAAAAACCGGCGGACGCGGGTTCCCCGGTCCCGCCGGAAGCGGGACCGGGAGCCTCACGCGGAGGTCTTGAGCTGCGCGGACAGCTTGTCGAGCAGGTCCGTGACCAGGGTGACGACCTCGGCGTCGTCGGCCGGGTGGGTGTCGGCGAAGCGGGTGACCGAGCCGGGGATGGCCAGCTTCAGGTCCTCCAGCACGGCGCCACCGGCGATGCCCGCGGCCTTGCGGGCCTCGTCGTGCGCCCACACGCCGCCGTACTGGCCAAACGCGGTGCCGACGACCACGACGGGCTTGCCGGTCATCGAGCCCGCGCCGTAGGGGCGGGACAGCCAGTCGATGACGTTCTTGAGCACGGCGGGCATGGTGCCGTTGTACTCGGGGGTGAACAGCAGGAACGCCTCGGCGGACGCGGCGGCCTCGCGCAGCTTCGCGACGGCGGCGGGGAGGTTCTCGGGGTTGTCGATGTCCTCGTTGTAGAAGGGGACGTCGGCGATGCCCTCGTAGAGGTCGATGTCGAGGCCCTCGGGGGAGAGCTTGACGGCGGTCTCGGCGAGCTGGCGGTTGTGCGAGGCCGCGCGGAGGCTGCCGACGAACGCGAGGACGCGTGCAGACATCTGAGGTTCTCCTGGGTGGTGCAGCGTGGGGGTCAACCGGACCACGGTCCGGTTGGTGGTGCTTGAACGTTCTACCACCTATCCGGACCGCAGTCCACTTCTGCCCCGATGGCGTTAACCTGGCCACATGAGCACCCCTACCGGACCGGTGCGCATCGACGTGGAGCCGGTGACCGGAGAGCCACGACTGCGCGCCGACGCCGCGCGCAACCGGGCGCGCCTGCTGGAGGCCGCCGCGCTGCTGGTGGACGAGCACGGCGCGGCCAACCTGACGATGGACGCGGTGGCCAGCGCCGCCTGCGTCGGCAAGGGCACGGTGTTCCGGCGCTTCGGCGACCGCACCGGCCTGCTGCTGGCCCTGCTGGACCGCAGCGAGCAGCGGCTCCAGGCGGCCTACCTGGCCGGACCGCCGCCACTGGGGCCTGGCGCGGGCGCGGCCGAGCGGCTGCACGCCTTCGGGCCCGCCGTGCTGCGGCACGAGCACGGCGACCGGGACCTGTACCTGGCCGCCGAGACCGACCCCGACCGGCGCTACGCGGTGCCCGGTCAGCGGTTGCGGCAGACCCACCTGGTGGTGCTGCTGCGGGAGGCGGGCGCGGGCGGTGACCTGACGCTGCACGCGGTCACGCTGATGGGGTACCTGGAGATCGGGTTGGTGAACCACCTGCGGACCACGCGCGGCATGAGCCAGAAGCGCCTCGAAGCGGGATGGCACGATCTCGTGGGCCGCCTGCTCGGCACGATCAGGTGAAAGATCGGCGCTCGGCGGGTTCGGGTGGCGCGTCGTCGGCGAGGGGGTTGTCGTGAGCAGGTGGTTCAGCCAGGTGGACGTGTTCGCGGGGACGTCCCTGCGCGGCAACCCGGTGGCCGTGGTCGGGGACGCCGAGGGCCTGTCGGACGCGGAGCTGGCCCGGTTCGCGCGCTGGACGAACCTGTCCGAGACGGTCTTCCTGCTGCCCCCGACCGGACCTGCGGACTACCGGGTGCGGATCTTCACCCCCTCGGGCGAACTTCCCTTCGCCGGGCACCCGACGCTGGGCGCGTGCCACGCCTGGGCCGAGCGGTTTGGTGCGGACAAGCCCGTTGTCACCCAGGAGTGCGAGGCGGGCCTGGTCCGGGTGCGGAGGACCGAGGGCGGTCTGGCCTTCGCCGCTCCCCCGCTGACCCGGTCCGGCCCGGTCGACGCGGACCTGCGCGCGCACCTGGCCGAGGTGCTGGACCTGCCGGTGGTCGACGCCGCGCACGTGGACAACGGCCCCGGCTGGATCGCGGTGCTGGCGCCGGACGCGGGTTCGGTGCTGGGCGCGCGCGTCCCGACCGCGCGGGAGCTGGCGGACGCCCCGGCGCTCGGCCTGGTCGGCCCGCACCCGCCCGGCTCGCCGCACCTGGTGGAGGTGCGGGCGCTGTTCGTGGAGGGCGACCGGGTGACCGAGGACCCGGTGACCGGCAGCCTGAACGCCGGGGTGGCCCGCTGGCTGGTGGACACCGGCCGCGCGCCCGACCGGTACGCCGCGCACCAGGGGACGGTGGTCGGGGCGGACGGGCACGTGCTGGTGGAGCGGGACGCCGACGACGAGCTGTGGATCGGCGGCGCGACGACCACCGTCGTCACCGGCCACGTGGCGCTGGACTAGATCACCCGAAAGTGCGATGCCGATTCGCCCCCGATCCCGCCCGAGCCAGTCGCGGTCCGGGAACAATGGGACGTGCGAGGTGATCGCGGCTCGCTTGCGCCTGACCTGGCCGACCCGGACCTGGCCACCGGGGCGCTTCACCCTGCCCTCGCCACTGCGCAGGCACCGGTCCTGACACGATCTTCGTCATGCGCCCCGTGCTGCTGCTCGACGCGGACGGCCCGCTGAACCCGTTCGCGGCAGGCGCTGACGCGAAACCACCGGGCTTCGTCGAGCACCTCTTCCGGTTGCGCGGCTGGAGCAGGCGGCGTCCGCTGCGGATGTGGCTCAACCCCGACCACGAGGCGGCCCTGCTCGACGCGGCGGGTGACGCCGAGCTGGTCTGGGCCACCACCTGGGGGCACCAGGCGAACACGGTGGTCGGTCCGGCGATCGGCCTGCCGAACCTGCGGGTGGTCGAGTGCGGGAGCACCGGCGGTGGCTGGAAGTACGACGCCGTGGCCCGGTTCGCTTGGCAGCGCCCGCTGGTGTGGCTGGACGACGACTTCGACCTGTACCCGACGGCGCGGGACGCGTTCCCGGCCAAGCGGGCGGACGTGCCCACGGCCCTGGTGCGCGTCGACCCGCGCACGGGCCTCACCGAGGAGCACTTGGCCGAGGTGCGCCGCCACCTGGCGTGAACACGCCCGCGCGCAGTCACACGCGTGCAGCCACCACACGCGGGTAGCCCCCGCAGGCAGGTAGCCATCGCGCGCGTGCAGCCATCGCACACGGGTAGCCACCTGATCTTGGCCACCCGCGCGCAAGCGCCTGGGCTCAGGCGGTCGCGCCGCACTCGGTCGCCCGTGCTCAGGCGTCGCGGTGTCCGGGCAGTCGCACTCAGCCCCGGCCCAGGCGGCAGTGTTCGGACGGTCGCGCTCAGCCGCCAGTGCTCAGCCACCAGCGCTCAGCTGGCGGCGCGCTGGCGGCTGCGCTCAACCCGTTCGTGCTCAGCCGCCCGCATCGCGCGGTCGCCCACCTCGTCCGGCCGACCGGGATCGGCCGACGACGCACAGCCGACCGCACCCCGGCACTCACACCGGTCAGCTGCCAACGCCCCTCCGCCCACACCGGTCAGCCGTCAGCGCTCAGCCGCCCACACCGGTCTGCTGCCAGCGTCCCTCCGCCCGCCCCGGTCAGCGCGTCCGCGAGCAGTCCTCGGGACAGCACGGCGTGGGCGTGGTTGCCCACTTCCTCGTGCACGTCCACCGCGACGCGGTGGCAGACCGCGGCGGACCCCGGCCTCCCCAGGGCGGTCATGGCGCGGCCCATCGCGTCGATCGCCTGCGCCTGCCCGTACCGGTCCCCCGCGGTCCGGAACAGCCGCAGCGCGCGCCCGTGCAGCGCCACCCCGAGCCGTGGCGCGCCGAGCGCGGTGTGGACGCGGCCGAGCAGGTTCGTCGTGCTCGCCCGGCCGATCAGGTCGTCGCGCCCGGCGTGCACCTCCAGCGCGGCCCGCGCGTCCCGCAGCGCCTCCTCCGCCCGTCCCGCGCGCAGCAGGCTCCCGGCGCGCCCGTTGAGGCAGTTCGCCCGCCCGTTGTCGTCACCGGCGCGCTCGCAGTTGGCCAGCGCCCGCGTGAAGCAGGGCACCGCCTCCTCCGACCGCCCGGCCTCGTCGTAGGCGCGCGCCAACGCCCGCAGCGTCCGGTTCTCCGCGCCCACGTCCCCCAGCTCCTCGGTGGCGCGCAGCGCGACGACGTGGCTGTCGATCCAGTCCTGCCAGCGCCCCCGCAGCTGGAACGCGTTGACCGCCGCCCAGGGGATCTTCCAGGCGTGCTCCAGCCGCCCGTGGTCGGCGGCGAGCCGCGTGGACGCGACGAGGGCGGGCAGCTCGGCCACCAGCCAGTCCACCGCGGCCCGGCGGTCCGGCGGTCCGGGGTCCGGGGTGCGGGCGAGCGGCGCCTGGGGTGGTGGGCCGAGGGCGATGGGTGTCCGGTGGGCGTTGACCAGGCGGTCCGCGTGGAAGGCGGAGTGCAGCAGGTGGTCCAGCAGGGCCTCGGCGGCCCGCTCGCGGGTCCCGGCGTCCTCCTCCTCGGCCAAGCGGTCGCGGGCGAACACGCGCAGCAGGTCGTGGAAGCGGTAGCGGGCGCCCTCGGCCTCCAGGAGGTGGTGGGACAGCAGTTCGCGCAGCACCGCCTCCGCGCCGGACGCGCCCGTGCCGCACAGGGCCGCCGCCGCGCGGGCGTCGAAGGTGTCGCCGGGGTGCAGCGCGAGCAGGCGCAGCGCGCGGGCCGCGGGGTCCGGGAGCAGCCGGTAGGAGGCGTTGACGACGGCCTGCCAGTCGGCGGTGGCGCTGTCCAGCGCCAGCGAGGCCAGCAGCGCCCCGTCCTCGGCCAGGCCCCAGGCGAAGGCCGCGCGGTCGACGCCGGGGTGCTGCGACACCGAGGCCGCGACGATCGACAGCGCCAGCGGCAGGTCCGCGCACCTGCGGGCCAGCTCCGCCACGGCCGGGTCGTCGAGCGCGTCGGCTCCCAGGTGGCGGGCGAGCAGGCCCAACGACTCGGCCCGGCTCATCGGTGCGAGCCGCAGGGTCTCCACGCCGCAACCCGCGCGCAGTGCGGTCAGGCTCCTGCGCGAGGTGACCACCGTGAACGGCCTGCCCCTGGGCAGCAGGGTCTCGACCTGCGCGCTGTCGCGGGCGTTGTCCAGCACGAGCAGCAGGGCGAGGTCGTGGACCAGGTCGCGGAACAGCGCCATCCGGTCCTCGGGGTCCGGCGGGATCTCGGCGACCGGGACGCGCAGCGCGGACAGCAGCGAGTGCGTGGCCTGCTCGGCGGTCACCGGCGAGCGACCCGGTGCGAAACCGTGCAGGTTGAGGTGGATCTGCCCGTCGGGGAACAGGGCGTCGGCGACCGAGTGCGCCCACGCGGTGACCAGGGTGGACTTGCCGACGCCGGGCAGGCCCTCGACCACGCACGCGCCGCCCGCGCCCGCGAGCTCGGTCAGCCTCGCCACCTCGGCGTCGCGGCCGACGAAGTGCCGGGTGGTCGCCGGCAACAGCCGGGGTGGCCGCGACCGCCCGTGCCCGCCCACGGTCCCCGGTCGTCGCGCTGCTCCACCCGTCGCCCCTTCGTCGGCCTCGCCCCCGTTGTTATCCCGCGCGCGGGATCCGCTCCGCACGAGTGCGGTCTGGGGCGGTCGCGGGTCAGGGGTGCTTCTTAGGAGCCTTCCAGTAACCGCAGAAGGTGACGTTCTCCTTGGGCACCCCCGCGCCCACCCAGTGCCTGCGCAGTCCGACCGGCAGCGCCGACTCGCCGACGGCCCACCCGTAGAACGGGCCCTCGGGCAGCGGCCGGGACTCGACCTCGGCCCGCGCCGCCGCGCCCGGCACCGCCGTCGCGTCCGCGCGCACCACCCAGGTGACCTCAACGCCCGAGAACCCGGCGAGGTCCCTGCGGTCGCCCTCCTCCGGCACCTCGACGACCGCGCGGCCGGTCACGTCGGCGGGCAGGGACGCCAGGATTCCCTCGATCGCGGGCAGCCCGGTCTCGTCCGCGACGAGCAGCACCTGTCGCACGCCGTCGGGCAGGGCGAACCCGGTCCCCTCGTCCAGGACGCCGACCTGGTCGCCTTCCGCGCAGGTCAGCGCCCACGCGGTGGCAGGTCCGGCGGTGCCGTCGTCGGGCGAGCCGTGCACGACGAAGTCGACGTCCAGTTCAGGCCCCTCGGGGCGGAAGGCGCGGACCGTGTAGTTGCGCAGGACGGGACGGCGACCCTTGGACACGGTCAGGTACCTCAGGTACGACAGCACGGTGAGCTTGTCCGGCGCGCCGTCGAGCGAGCCCTGGGCGACCGGGATGAACAACCGGAACCACTGGTCATAACCCAGGGGGGTGAAACGGGCGAGGTCGTCGCCACCGAGGGTGACGCGCACGAAGTTCGGCGAGACCCGCTCCCTGCGCAGCACCGAGAGCGTGAGCAGCGCCGAGTGCTCGGGCTTGGTCCTCGCGGCGGACAGGTTGTCGCGGGCCATGACTGCACCTCCACATTTGGTTAGCGCAGCCTAACCTAAGAAATTTCCCCCGCCGGGTAGGCTCCGGGTTATCCCCGGCCGCGACCGGGAACACGGTCCGCATGAGCGACGAGCACACGCGGGGTGACCTTGTCCGGTGATCGCGGGGCTTTCCCCAGGAGACTGCCCGTCGCGGCGGCGTTCGCGCTGCCCGGCGCGCTGCTCGGCGCAGCCGACTACCTGGGCCTCCCCCACCCCGACCTCCCGCCGCCGATCGCCGCCGCGATCTTCGGCATCGCCATCGTCGCCGCGGCGTTCCTGCTGTCCTGGGCGGCCGAGGCCGCGCAGGTCGACGTCAGCGCGGGGCTGGCCATCGCGGTGCTCGCCATGGTCGCGGTGCTGCCCGAGTACGCCGTCGACATGGTGTTCACGTTCGAGGCCGGGCAGGTGTACGCCGAGCACGGCACGTGCGCGGGCCAGGGCGGGGCGAACCCGTGCTCGCTGGCGCTGGCCAACATGACCGGCGCGAACCGCATCCTGGTCGGCATCGGCTGGCCGCTCGTGGTGCTGGTCGCCGGGCTCGCCGTGCTGCGCAAGGGGCGCGGGCGCGAGCGGCCGGGGACCGTGCGGCCCGGCCGGGTCGAGCTGACGCCGGTCATGTCCGCCGAGGTGGTGTTCCTGGGCGTGGCCACGCTCTACTCGCTGACCCTGCCGCTGCGCGACAGCCTGACGTTCTTCGACGCCGCCGTGTTCGTGTCGATCTTCGCCGCGTACACCTGGCGGCTGTCCAAGGCGCCCGCCGAGGAGCCGGACCTGCACGGGGTGTCGAAGTGGGTCGGCGAGCAGGCCAAGCGGCGCAGGCGCGGGTGGGTCGCGGGCCTGTTCGGGTTCGCGGGCCTGGTGATCCTGGCCTGCGCGGAGCACTTCGCGCAGAACCTCGTCGACACCGGCACCACGCTCGGCGTCGACGAGTTCCTGCTCGTGCAGTGGGTCGCGCCGCTGGCCAGCGAGGCGCCCGAGCTGATCGTGGCCTGCCTGTACGCGATCCGGCTGGCCGCGTCCGAGTCGCTGGGCACGCTGCTGTCGAGCAAGGTCAACCAGTGGACGCTGCTGGTCGGCACGCTGCCCGTGGTGTTCGCGATCTCCTCGGGCGGCGTGGACGGCCTGCCGCTGGACGAGCACCAGCGGTTGGAGCTGCTGGTCACGGCGGCGCAGTCGCTGTTCGCGGTGAGCCTGCTGGTGGACCTCGGCATCGGCGCGGCGGGCGCGGCGACCCTGTTCGGGCTGTTCGCGGCGCAGTTCACCACCAGCCTGCTGCTGCCCGCCGAGGCGAACCGGGTGGTGGTGCTCGCGCTGTCCGGGCTCTACGTGCTGCTCGCGGTGGTCAGGCTCGCGCGGAGGCGGGCCGAGATGGCCCGCCTCGTCCGCGACGGGGTGACGACGCCGTTCAGCGAGCTGGCGCGCCGCTGAGCGCGGTGCGCGCCCACAGCTCGGCCCGCTCGACCTCGCCGGGCGCGAACGGTCCGGTGAAGCCGGTGACCTTGAAGGACTTCGGCTCGCCGACCACGCAGCCCAGGGCGCGCAGCTTCTTGCCGATGGACCGGGCGGCCGACGAGGGTGGCCAGGTGACCTTGACGTGCGTGCCGAACGGGTGAGCGGTGACGCCCTCCGCGCCGGTGAGGTTCGCCAGCCACTCGCGCATGCCGCGGCCGTTGGACACCAGCGGGCCGTCGGCGTGCTCGGTGGCGGCGGCCCAGCGGGTGGCGTCGCTGCTGAGCGTGAGCGCGTGGGTGGGGGCGCCGACGAACAGCAGGTCGACCTCCGGGGGCAGCGCCTCCGGGGCGACGCCGACCTCGACGGCCACCCCGCCGACGGCTTCGGCGATCGCCTCCGCGAGGGCCTTGTTGTTGCCGAACATGGACTCGTAGACCACCAGTGCCTGGACCATCACGCCCCTTCCTCCCGGTCCAGGCAAGGCTGCTCCGTTCGGGACTTCGGGGGGAGCGCCCAAGTGCCCCGCGAACGCGGGTCGTGCGCTGGGGGCGGTGGTGACCTCCGGCCCTGGTGGGGATTCCGGGGGACGGGGAACGGGGCTGGTGGGGTGGGTGGTGGGAGCGGTTTCGGGGCGTTGGGGCGACCTGTCGGTCGGTCCGGGATGTCTCGGCGTTCCTGGCGCTTGATCAGCCGGGAACCGCGGTGTCGCTCCACCGGGTGATTCACCGATGAACGCGGAAATTCCCCCTCCGAAGGTCTTGGCCCCAGGGGTGTCCAGCGTGCCAAGCTTGACAGGGAAAGCGGCGATCAAGCCTGGTGGAGAAGGGTTTTCTCCAAGCGCCGCACGCGGTTCGGCGGTGTCGGGTCACCGGGCGGCGACGGGCGGGGCTGGTCAACGACGAGGAGGGAGGGATGCGGTGAGAATGGCGCCGTGACGACCGGGCAGGGCGGGCCGGACGACGGTTGTTGGGCGTTCGCGGGAGCTTCGGGCAGGTCCACGCGGGCCGGACAGGGGCGGTTCCGCGTGAACCTCGACAGCGCCCGAGTCGGGCGTGCGACGACTGCCGCGTGTTCGGTGGTGGTCGCGCACCTGGCAGCAGTCGCGCGCTCAACGGTTGTGGCACATCGGGCAGTCGCTGTGCGCTCGACAGTCACCGCGCGCTGGGCCGTTGGCGTGCGTTAGGTGACTGGCGTGCGCTAGGCCATTGGCACGCTAAGCCATTGGCGCGCGTCGAGTGATCGCGGTCAGTTGCGGGAGAAGGACGCTTCGGCGATGGCGCGTCCCCATTCCTCGGCGCGCTCGGCCTCACCATCCAGGAGGGGCCCGATCGCGGTGACCACGTCGAACGACTTGGGCTGGTAGCGGACCTCGAAGCGCAGCTTGCGCAGGGCGAGCGTGGCCACGCGGGCGGCCGAGCCGGGGGCGAAGCGGATGCCGGTGTCGAAGGCGACCGCTTCGACGCCGATCCGCTCCTGCTCGACCACGGCGAGCCACTCGCGCATCCCGCGCCTGGAGGAGAGCACCTGCTCCTGGTACTGGGTCGCGGCCTTGCGGGTGCCGGGCCTGCTGAGTCCGAACGCGTGGGTCGGCGCGCCGACGACGAGCAGGTCGAGGTCCGAGGGCAGGACGTCCGGCGCGACGCCGACTTCGAGCACGTCGGTGGATCGCCAGATCGACAGGCCGCGCGCGATCGCCTCGGCGATCAGCTTGGCGTTGCCGAACATGGACTCGTAGACCACCAATGCCCGTGCCATGAACAAACCTCACCCGTTTGGAGTACTGCGGAAGTGGGTTCATGATCCACTGGGTGAGACGGAGAGGGGGAGCGCCGAAGTGCCTGGGGGTCCTGGGACTTACTGCCCTGCTGTGACTTCACCGGTCAGAACGCTGGGAGGGGGATCACCAGATATCGCAGGGCGTACGTAGCGCGCAACCGGTCGAACGGACGGCCGAAACGCGCGGACTTCGGCGCATCGGCAAGCCGAAAGCCCGAAGCCGCCAAACGGTCACGTTGCCGCAACGCGGGAGATGACGCACGAGCTGGCAGCTGCACGGTCAGGCGATCACTCGTCCGCAGCCACGCGGCCACGCAGCCATGCGGTGACGCGACCGGGCGGCCAGGCAGCCATGCGGCCACGCGACCGGGCGGCCACGCGGCCAGGCAGCCATGCGGTCACGCGGCCAGGCGGTCACGTGGCCGGGCGGCTAGGCAGCCACGCGGTCACGCGGCCGGGAGGTCACGCGGGCGGGCGAACCGTTGGACCGTCGGACTGTTGGGCCTTCAGGTCAGGGGCGCGGGGTTCCGGACGTACCGGTTCGCCGTGCGGGGACGCACTCCGCTCCCGTGCTCGCGGGGTGGGGCGGGCTTGCGGGTGGGAGTGGGGTGGTTGCGGTTGGGGACAGGGCGTCCAGGAGCAGGACCAGGTACCTGCGCCAGCCCTGGTCGCCAGGCGCCATGCCCCACAAGACGCTGGTCAGCATCCCCAGCAGGCGGTGCACGTCGTGCGGGGTGAGGTCCGGGCGGATCAGGGTTGCGCGTTGGGCTTTTTCGGTCAGCTCGGTCAGGGTGTCGAGCAGGGGTTCGGCGATGGCCGAGGTCAGGGCGCTGGGGTTGCTCGCGGCTGCCAGGGTGGGGCGTTCGCGGTCCACGAGGGTGAGGGTTTCCTCGATCAGCGCGGTGAGGGCCTGGAGCGGGTTCGGGGTGGAGTTCGCCCTGGTGATGGCGTGGGCGAAGTCCGGGGTGAGGGCGCGGTCCAGGGTTGCCCTGACCAGGTCTTCCTTGCGCGGGAAGTGGCGGTGCAGGGTGCGCACGCCCACGCCCGCGTGCTTGGCCACCTCGTCGAGGGGAGCGTCCGGACCGACGCGGGCGAAGACCTCGCGCGCGGCGCACAGGATGTGCTCGATGTTGCGCGCGGCGTCGGCGCGCGGTCGTCGGTCGGGCTCCGCCTTCACCGCGCAACGGTAGCAAATGACAGTCTTCTGCCACTTGTGCTACGTTCCGAATCGGAGCAAGTGGCAGTTGACTGCCATTTATGCGGTGACGTGGTGGAGGGGCGGACGGGCATGACCGGAACGCTGGGGCTCATCGGGGCCGGGATGATCGGCGGGACTCTCGCGCGTCAAGCTGTCGCGCGAGGGCTCGAGGTTGTGCTGAGCAACTCCAGAGGGGCGGACAGCCTCGCGGAGTTCGTCGCGGAGCTGGGACCGCGGGCTCGCGCCGCCACCCCGGCGGAGGCCGCGCGTGCCGGTGACCTGGTTGTCGCGACCGTGCCGCTGCACGCGCTCGACCAGCTGCCCGCGGACGCGCTCGTCGGGCGGATCGTGATCGACACGATGAACTACTACCCGCAGCGGGACCGGGCGATTGCCGAGCTGGACTCGAACTCGGTGACGTCCAGCGAGCTGGTCCAGCGCGGGCTGCCCGGTGCGCGGGTGGTGAAGGCGTTCAACAGCATCAGCTTCTTCAACCTGGCCAACGCCGCACGTCCGTCGGGCGCGCCGGACCGCAGCGCGCTGCCGATCGCGGGTGACGACGTCGAGGCCAAGGCGGCGGTGGTCGAACTGCTGGACGTGCTGGGGTTCGACGCCGTGGACACGGGATCGCTCGCCGACAGCTGGCGCAGCGAGCCGGGGACGCCGGTGTACGTGCAGCCGTACCTGCCGGGCACGCCACCGGAGGGGGCGGGGCAGGAGGAGGCGCTGCGGTGGTTGCGCGAGAACCCCGGTGAGCCGGTTCCCGCGGCGCGGGTCCGGGAGCTGGTCGCCGAAGCCGTGCGCGGCAAGGCGGGTGGGGTGCTGCCGGGAAGGTTCTGACCTCGGGTGGCGCTCAGGGAGGTGATTGACCAGGGTGGCGCGCTCAGCTCGGCGGCGGAGTGGCCGGAGGGGGATGAGCGCGGCTGTATGGCGGCGGCACGCTGGTGGGCCCGGCCGCCCGCCCAGCGCCTCGGCGCGCTCGGCGGTTGAGCGCGGCTGGACGGCGGCGGCACGGTGGTGGGCCGCCGTCCTGAGGTCACGCCTCAGTGGCCCCTGGGGTCAAACTTCGGTGGCTCCCGAGGTCACGCCCCGGTAGCCCCCAGGGTCACGCCTCGGTGGCCTCGCGCTGGATCTGCGGGAACTGGGCGGCCATCGCCTCGGACAGCGCGTGCGCGGCCGACAGCGGGCGGACCATCACGGTCAGCTCGGAGACCAGGCCGTTCTCGTCAAGGCGCAGGAAGTCGCAGCCCTCGACCTCCACCTCGCCGATCCTGGCCTGGAACACCAGCGCGTGGTCGCGGTCGCCGCCGATCTCGCGCACGTACCGGAAGTCCTCGAACACCCGCAGCACACCGCGCAGGATCGCGGCGGTGATCGCCTTGCCGGGGTACGGGCGGAACGCCACCGGGCTGCGGAACACCACGTCCGGGGCGAGGGTCGCCTCGATCGCGGCCACGTCCCTCGCCTCGACAGCCTGACGGAAACCGGTCATGCCACTCCTCCCTGAGCACGGACCGCCCAGGCTAGGGATCAACGCCGCACGGGGGAAGCACCGGGGGAAGCACCGGGAAACGCCGAACTCGCCCCGTGCGGCGCGACCGCCTACCCGCGCAGCACCACCGCCTGCCAGGGCGAGAGCACCTGGCCGACCGGTTCGACGTTGGCCAGCAGCACCTCGCCGCCCAGGTCCAGGTCCACGCGCTGCTCGGTCCCGCTCAGGTTCGCCACCACCAGCAGCCGCTCCTCCCCCAGCACCCGCTCGTACGCGTACACCTCCGGGTGCTCCGGCAGCAGCATCCGGAACGTCCCCTCCACCACCACCGGCAGCGTGTGCCGCAGCTCGATCAGCCTGCGGTAGTGGTGGAACACCGACGCCTGGTCGGCCCGCTGCGCCTCGGCGTTGAGCCAGGAGCTGTTCGGGTTGACCGCGATCCACGGCGTGCCGGTGGTGAACCCGCCGTTCGTCCCGCTGTCCCACTGCACGGGCGTGCGCGCGTTGTCCCGCCCCATCGCCCGCACCCCGCGCCACACCGCGTCCGCGTCCTGCCCGGCGGCGAGGGCCTGGCGCAGGTGGTTGAGGGACTCCACGTCCCGCAGCGCCTCAGCGTCGACGAACGGCGAGTTGGTCATGCCCAGCTCCTCGCCCTGGTACACGTACGGCGTGCCCCGGTGCAGGTGCAGCACGGTCGCGAGCGCGGTCGCCGACTCGCGCCACCACCGGTCGTCGTCGCCGAACCGCGACACCGCCCTGGGCTGGTCGTGGTTGCCCAGGTAGAGGCTGTTCCAGCCGACCTCGGCCAGCTCGCCCTGCCAGGCCGCCATGGACGCCTTGAACGCGCGCAGGTCCAGCGGCACCGGGTCGAACTTGCCGCCGGGGCCGTGGTCGAGGGAGACGTGCTCGAACTGGAACACCATGTCGATCTCGCGGTTGGCCGGGTCGGTGAACTCGCGGGCCTGCTGGGTGGTCACGCCGGGCATCTCGCCGACGGTCAGGAACCCGCCCTCCCGGCCGTCGAACACCTCGCGGCGCATCTCGCGCAGGTGCTCGTGGACGCGCGGGAGCGTGCCGTAGTAGGGGAAGCCGTCACCGAGCGCGCCCGGTTCGGCGGGGGCGTCGGGCAGGTCGGGGTGCTTGGCGATGAGGTTGATGACGTCCATGCGGAAGCCGTCGACGCCCCGGTCGAGCCACCAGCGCATCATGTCGTAGACCGCCTCGCGCACCTCGGGGTTGTCCCAGTTGAGGTCGGGCTGCTTGCGGTCGAACAGGTGCAGGTAGTACTCGCCGGTGGCCGGGTCGGCCTGCCAGGCGGGGCCGGAGAAGAACGAGGACCAGTTGTTCGGCTCCGCGCCCGGCTCGCCGAGCTCGTGGCCCGGCCTGGGCGGGCGCCAGACGTACCAGTCGCGCTTGGGGTTGTCCTTGCCGGAGCGGGACTCGGCGAACCACGGGTGCTCGTCGGAGGTGTGGTTGACCACGAGGTCCATGACGAGCTTCATGCCTCGGGCGTGCACCTCGCCGATCAGGTGGTCGAAGTCGGCGAGGGCGCCGAACACCGGGTCGATGTCCCGGTAGTCGGAGATGTCGTAACCGTTGTCGGCGTGCGGGGAGCGGTAGACCGGCGAGAGCCAGACGACGTCGACGCCGAGCGCGGCCAGGTGGTCGAGCCGCGAGGTGATGCCCGCGAGGTCCCCGATCCCGTCGCCGTCGGAGTCGGCGAAGCTGCGCGGGTACACCTGGTACACGACCGCCGACTTCCACCACTGCGCGTCCATCCACGTCCTCCCTCTGGTCCGGTGTCGTGATCAAGCTTGGTGCACGGCGGCGTCGCGCGCAGTGCTCGCGGTCAGCCGCTGCGCCGTCCCGCGCGGAGCAGGTGCGCGGCGTGCAGGGGCGCGCGGCTGAGGTCGGCCAGTCGCGCGCGGGCGGCCTCGGCGCGGGCCGGGACCGCTGACAGGGTCAGGTCGAGGGCGCGGCGGTGCGCCCGGAAGTCCAGTTCCAGCGCGCCCGCGCAGCAGAGCGCGGACGCGGCGCAGCCCGCCAGCCACCACAGCGCCGAGGGGGCGTCCGCACCCGCCTCGGACCAGTGCGCGAGCAGCGCGGCGGTGAGCACGAGGACCGCGGCGATCGCGGCGCCGACGTGCGCCGCGGACAGGTACGGGTTGCGGGCGCGCCACCAGGCCCGCCTGCCCGCGTCCCGCTGCGCGCCGAGGGAGTCCAGGATGTCCGCGAGCCGGTCCAGCGCGGCGTGGGCGGTGCGGCGGGCGGCCATGGGCAGCGGGCGGGTCCAGCCGGGGAAGTCGCCGCGCAGCCTGCGCTCCAGTTCGAGCAGCTCGGCCCGCGCCCACGTCGTGGTGGGGGCGGGCGCGTGCTGCGGCCACACCAGCCGCGAGTCCTGCGCCCGCGCCCACAGCACGCCCATGACCAGCAGCACGCTCACCGAGCACACCACCACCGCGCCGACCACCTCGGGCGAGCGGCCCGCCATCGAGGTGACCACGAGCAGCAGCAGGACCAGCGACACCAGCACCACGCCGAGGCCGAACAGCGCGTACGCCTTGTGGTCGGTGACGCGGGTGAGCAGGTCGTCCAGCCACAGCGCGGGCCCGACCAGCGCGAACCGCACGGCCGACACGCCGAGCGCGACCACCAGCGGGAGTCCGGGCAGCAGCGCGAGGACCGCCACGGCGGCGCCGGAGCCGTCCAGCCCGAGCAGCGCGGGCGCGGCCCGGACGAACGGCGCCAGCAGGGTGAGCAGCACGACGGCGGTGGCCGCGACGAGCACGCCCGCCAGGCGCCCCCGGTCGGGCAGGGGTTCGACGGGCGGCGCGGTCGGGCGCTCGGCGGGCGCCACGCGCAGCTCGATCTGGGCCGCCAGCGCCTCGACGCCCGCGTCGAACGCGCCGAACCTCAGCGGCACGGCCTGCGCGTCGGCGAGGACGTGCAGCTCCTCGTCCAGGTCCTGGTGGCGGAGCGGGTCGGCGCCGTCGAGCAGCACCGGGATGATCAGCTTGCCCTGGCGCGCGGCCTCGGCGATCTCCTCGCGCACCCAGTCCTTGTGCCGCTCCCGCCTGGCCGCGAGGTCGGCGAGCCAGCCGGGGTGCACGACCGCGACCAGCGCGGTGGCCTGGGCGAGCCGTTCGCGCAGCACGTCGGCGTAGCGCTCGCCCGGCGGCAGTGTCGTGTCGAAGTGGACGGCGCCCTCGCCGAACAGGGCCGCCAGCCGGTCGGCCAGCGCCTCCGCCGCGAGGGCGTGCGGTAACAGCCCGCCGTCCGGGTCCCGCTGCCGGTAGTTCACGAAGATCTGCACCCGGTCTCCTCCCGAGTTGGTGGGCGCGGTGTCGCGCGGTCCCCGTCCGGCGCGCGGATAGGGTCTGCCGGCATGGAACCACTGCTTCCCAGGTACGGGGCGGGCGCCCTGTCGGACGTCGTGCCCTCGTTGCTCGCCGGGATGGGGGTTCCGGGGGCGGTCGACGTGCTCGGGATCTCCGGGGCCGCGCGGGTGTGCGTGCTGCTGGTGGACGGGCTCGGGTGGGAGTTGTTGCGGGAGCACGCCGACGCCGCGCCGTTCCTGTCCTCGCTCGCCCAGGGGCGGGAGGCGATCACCGCCGGGTTCCCCTCGTCGACGGCGACCAGCGTGGCCGCGCTGGGCACGGGGTTGCCGACGGGTGAGCACGGGATCGTCGGCTACACGTTCGCCGCCACCGGGGCGGACGGGGAGGAGCTGGTCAACGCGCTGTCCTGGCAGCGGCACACCGGGCAGGGGGACCTGCGGTCGGTGCTGGTGCCGGAGGAGGTCCAGCCCGCGCCGACCGCGTTCGAGCGCGCCGCCGAGGCCGGGGTGCTGGTGCGGGTCCTGGCGTCGGGGGCGTTCCAGGGCAGCGGGTTGACGCGGGCGGTGCTGCGGGGTGGGGAGTTCGTGGGCGCGCACGCGCTGGGCGACCTGGTGAGCGGGGTGGCGTCGGCGCTGCGGGAGCGGGACCGGGTGCTGTGCTACGCCTACCACGCGGACCTCGACGCGCTGGGGCACGGGCACGGGCCGGGGAGCGAGTCGTGGGTGGCGCAGCTGTCGGTGGTGGACCGGCTGGCGGAGCTGATCTCCGAGCGGCTGCCCGAGGGCGGGGCGCTGGTGGTGACGGCGGACCACGGGATGGTGCGCGTCACCGACCGGGTGGACTTCGACCGGGAGCCCGGGCTGCGGGAGGGGGTTCGGCTGCTCGGCGGTGAGCCTCGGGCGCGGCACGTGCACGTGGAGCCGGGCGCGGAGGACGCGGTGCGGGCGCGGTGGACGGCCGTGCTGGGCGAGCGGGCGTGGGTGGCGAGCCGGGCGGAGGCGATCGAGGCCGGGTGGTTCGGCCCCCGCGTGGCGGACCACGTCCGCCCGCGCATCGGCGACCTGGTCGTCGCGGCGCGGGGCGGGGCGGTGGTGGTCCGGAGCGCGGCGGAACCGCTGCTGAGCGTGTTCCCAGGGCACCACGGGTCGCTGACGGCGGCGGAGCAGCTGGTGCCGCTGCTGGTCAGCACGAGGTAGGGCTCGGGGGCCGGGGACGGGCGCCCCCGGCCCCCGCGAGCGCTACTCCGTGTCGCTGCGCACCGCGTCGAGCACCGGCAGCGCGGCGGCGCGGCGGGCGGGCGGCAGCGCGGCCAGGACGGCGATCGCGGCGGTGAGCAGCACGAACGCGGCGAGCCTTCCCCACGGCAGCACGACCTCCACCGCGCTGGTCTGGCTGTGCACGACGACCACGCCGATCAGGCACCCGGCCAGCAACCCGAGTCCCGCGCCGAGCAGCGCGATCACGCCGGATTCCAGGCGCACCAACGACTTCACCCGCGACCGGTCCAGGCCGACCGCGCGCAGCAGGCCGATCTCCCCGGTGCGCTCCAGCACGGACATCGTCATGGTGTTCACCACGGCCAGCGCGCCGATCAGCCCGGACACGCTCAGCAGCGCGTACAGGACCCTCAGGAACAGCGCGTACTGCCTGCCCGCCTCGGCCACGGCGTCCGCCTGGCTGCGCACCACGGCGGTCGGGTTGTCCACGGTGGACCTGATCCGGTCGCGCACCGCGTCCGCGCGGTCGGGGTCGGTGCGGACCAGGACCTCGTACGGCGCCAGGTCGGGCAGGGCCGCGGCGGGCACGACGATCCCGGCGTCGAACTTCTCCGGCGCCCGGAAGAAAGCCGTGACGGGCAACGAGAAGCGGTGGCCGCGCGCCGAGCCGGTCACCGTCGTGCCCAGCTCCCAGCCCTGCTGCCGCGCCTGCTCCTCGGTGACGGCGAGGCCGGTCCCGGCGTCGGACAGCTCGCCCTCGGTGATCTCCACGTCGGCCAGGTCGGCCAGCACCGACGGGGTGGCCGAGACGAAGACGCCGCCGTCGCCGTTGTCCAGCTCGACGTACGACCTGGTGTAGGCGGTCACCGCGCGCACGTCGGGCAGTGTGGCGAGGCGCTCGGACAGGTCGGTGGCGAGCTCCGCGTAGGTGATCGGGGTGATCGTGACCTCGGCCATCCGGTTGGCGGCGGCCTCCTCCGCCGAACTGGCCTCCAGCGACACGGCGGGCACGGTCACCGCCGCGCACACCGCCAGGCACACCATGAGCGGGCCCGCGGTGGACGCGGTGCGGCGCGGGTTGCGGCGGGCGTTCTCCACGGCGAGCGTGCCGCGCACGCCCACCAGCGCGGTGAGCGGGCGGCGCAGGACCGCGCCGAGGCCGCTCGCGGCGAGCGGGGTGAGCACGAGCAGGCCGATCACCAGCAGCGGCGAGCCCAGGTGCACCAGGTCCTGGTGGCTCAGCCCGCCCAGCACGGCCGCGACGCCCGCCGCCGTGATCAGCGCGCCCGCGGTGTTCCTGCGGCGCAACGACTTCGCCGTCGGCGGCAGGCCGGCGCGCAGGGCGGCGATCGGCGGGATCGCGGCGGCCCGGCGCGCCGGGACCCAGGCCGCGACCACCGGGACGCCCAGGCCCACGGCCAGCGCGGCGAGCAGCGCGTCCGGCGCGAGCAGGACCAGCGGCGCGGTGGCCACCTCGGTCACCGCGAACAGCGCGTCCAGCAGCACGGACACGCCGACACCGAGCGCGTAGCCGATCACCGTCGCGGCGACGCCGATCAGCAGCGCCTCGGCCAGCACGCCGCGGGTGATGCGGCTGCGGTCCGCGCCGACCGCGCGCAGCAGCGCGTGCTCCCTGGCCCTGGCGGCGGAGAGCATCGTGAAGGTGTTGGCCACCACGAAGACGGAGACGAACAGCGCGGTCCCGGCGAACACGAGCAGGATCGTGGCGAGCTTGTTGTTGTCCGACAACGCCGATCCGGGGTCCACCGCCTGGACGTAGGCGTCGTCCGGCAGCACCTCGCGCAGCGCGGCGGCCAGCGACTCGTTGGTGCTCCCCGGCTCGGCGGTGAGCACGATCCTGCTGTCCCCGAACAGGGTTCGCGCGGCGCCCCGGTCGAACGCGGTGAGCGTGCCGCCCAGGGCCAGCTCCGGCGAGACCGCCTTGAGCAGACCGGACACGGTGTGCTCGCGCACGGTCCCGGCGACGACCAGCTCGACCCGGTCGCCGACGCCGACGCCCGCGCGGCGCGCCGTGCCCTCCTCCAGCGCGACCTGGTCGGCGCCCGACGGTTCGGCGCCCGCGACCAGCTCCTGCTCGTCGGGTTCCCGGTTCAGGCCGATCGCGGCGCCGGGCGGGCCGACGACCGCGCCGTCGCGGCCGACCACGAACACCCGGCCGTAGGAGTAGACCCTCGACGTGGCAACGCCTTCCGCGCCGGTCGCGGCCCGCACCGCCTCCTCCGGCAGCGGGACCGGCGCGGTGACCTCCACGCCGGGATCGGGCAGCGCGGCGGCGAACTGCGCGCGGATCGACCCGGTGTAGAGCAGGGCCCCGCTGGTCAGCGCGACGCCGAGCACGACCGCGATCAGCGGCAGCACGAAGCGGGAGCGGCGCTCCAGGACGGAGCGCAACGCGGTGCGCAGCATCAGAACGCCCCCCGCCGACCGTCCCGCGGGGCGGCGTCGGCGTGCCCGTCGAAGCCGCGCATCCGGTCCAGCACCCGGTCCGCCGTGGGGTGCTCCATGGTGTCCACGAGCCTGCCGTCGGCCAGGAACAGCACGCGGTCCGCGCAACCGGC
The DNA here is from genome assembly GCF_002354875.1 of Actinosynnema pretiosum. Lineage (GTDB taxonomy): Bacteria > Actinomycetota > Actinomycetes > Mycobacteriales > Pseudonocardiaceae > Actinosynnema > Actinosynnema auranticum. The sequence goes on along the minus strand of NZ_CP023445.1, from coordinate 3,483,134 downwards.
GGCGATGGGGTCGTGCGTGACCATCAGGACGGTCTGCTGCCACTCGCGGGCGCACTGGCGCAGCAGCTCCAGGACGCGCGCGCCGGAGCGGGAGTCCAGGTTGCCGGTGGGCTCGTCCGCCACCACCAGGTCGGGTCGGGTGATCAGGGCGCGGGCGCAGGCCACGCGCTGCTGCTGGCCGCCGGAGAGCTGGCTCGGCCGGTGGTCGAGCCGGTCGGACAGGCCCATCGCGCCGACCACCAGGTCGGCCCACGCCTTGTCGGGTTCCTTGTCCGCCAACGAGAGCGGCAGGACGACGTTCTCCCACGCGGTGAGCGTGGGCAGCAGGTTGTAGGACTGGAAGACGAACCCGACGCGCTCGCGCCGCAACCGGGTCAGCTCCCGCTCGGACAGCGAACCGAGGTCGACGCCGCCGATCCGGGCCGTCCCGCTCGTGGGGGTGTCCAGTCCGGCCAGGCAGTGCGCGAAGGTCGACTTGCCCGAGCCGGACGGCCCCATCACGGCGGTGAACCCGCCCCTGGTCAGCCGCGCCGACACCCCGGCCAGCGCGACCACCGCGTTGTCGCCGTCCCCGTGCACCTTGCCGAGGGCCTCCGCCTCGGCCACCACGTGTTCCGTCACACCGCGAGAGCCTGGTCGGATCGGCGCGGTGGCGGATCAACCGCGCGGCGGACGCTCCCGGAACCGGCTCAACCGAACGGTTGAGGTGCGCGCGCGGGGAGCTGTCGTAGCGTTCGGGCCATGCCCAGCCTGAGGAAGTCGGCGGCCGAGCGACCGCTCGCGATCGCCGCGGTGGTGTTCTACGCCCTCATCGGGGTGCTCGCCGCCGCCGCGCTCGTCGTCGAGGTCGGGTCGGCGGAGCGGTGGGAGGGCGCGGTCGGGCTGGCGGTGTGCGCGGTGCTGCCCGCGCTCGCCCTGGCGCGGGCCCGGTGGGTGCTGCCGGTGGTGGTCGCGTCGATCGGGTTCACCGCGCTGTCGCGGCAGGTCCCGGTGGGGCTGGACAACACGTTCGGCATGGTGGAGCTGATCGAGCTGGCCTGGTTGACCGTGCGGGTGGTGGTGCTGCGGCCGGTGCTGCACTCCGTGCTGCTGGCGCCGCCGCTGGTGGTGGCCGCGTCGGTGCTGCCGCTGCGGTTGGCGGACGAGGACCTGGACCTGCACGTGGACATGGGGGCCCTGATCGGCGTCGGGATGCTGTTCGCGGTGCTGCTGGGGATGCACCTGCGGCTGCACGAGCGCAGGCACGCCGACCTGAGGGCGTTCACCAGGCAGGAGCAGCGGTTGGAGTACGCGCGGGACCTGCACGACTTCGTGGCGCACCACGTGACCGCGATCGTCGCGCAGGCGCGGGCGGTCCGGTACACCACGGCCAGCGGGGCGCGGCTGTCGCCGGAGGCGCTCGACACCATGCTGGAGGCGATCGAGAAGGCCGGGTCGCAGGCGCTGACGTCGATGCGCGGCATGATCACGGTGCTGCGGGACGAGGCCCCGGCGCGGGAGCGGGAGCTGCTGGCGGACGTGCTGGGCGAGGCGGTGCGCGAGTTCACCGGGCCGCCGCGCGCGGTCGCGTCGGTGGACCCCGAGCTGAGCGGGGCGCGGTTGCCCGCGCACGCGGTGGACGTGGTGCGGAACGTGGTGCGGGAGTCGCTGACGAACGTGCTGCGGCACGGGGCCGGGGTGCGGGTGGTCGAGGTGCGCGCCCGCGTCGGGGACGGCGGCGGGCTGGAGGTGAGCGTGGTCAACGACGGGGGAGCGGCGGCGGAACCGGTGCTGGGCAGCGGGGGTTTCGGGCTGGCCGGGCTGACCGAGCGGGTGGAGGCGGCCGGTGGGCGGCTGGCGGCCGGACCGGGTGAGGCGGGTGCGGGGTGGCGGGTGGTGGCCCTTCTGCCACCATCGCTGCCATGAGCATCCGGGTGCTGATCGCCGACGACCAGGAGATGATGCGCTCGGCGTACGGGATGATCCTGGGCGCTCAGCCGGACGTGGAGGTCGTGGCCAGCGTCGGGGACGGCGAGGCGGCGGTGTCGCAGGCGCGGAGGTTGCGGCCGGACGTGTGCCTGCTCGACATCCGGATGCCTCGGGTGGACGGGCTGGAGGCGACCCGGCTGCTCGCCGGGCCGGGGGTGCGGGACCCGCTGAACGTGCTGATCGCGACCACGTTCGACCTGGACGAGTACGTGTACCGGGCGCTGCGGCACGGGGCGTGCGGGTTCCTGCTGAAGGACATGTCGCCGGCGCTGCTGGTGGAGGCGGTGCGGGCGGCGGCGGCCGGGACGTCGATGATCTCGCCGAACGTGACCGTGCGGCTGCTGGCGCACCTGGCGCCCGAGCGGGGCGTGGCGGAGGTCGAGGAGTCGGCGGCGCTGGTGGAGCCGCTGACCGGGCGGGAGCTGGAGGTGGTCCGGCTGGTGGCGCTGGGGCGGACCAACGACGAGGTGGCCGGGGAGCTGCACCTCGGGGTGGCGACGGTGAAGACGCACCTGGGGAACGCGCAGCGGAAGCTGGCGGCGCGCAACCGGGTGGAGGTGGCGGCGTGGGCCTGGCGGACGGGGGTGGCGCCGGGGCGGGGGTGAGCTCCCCCGGCCCCGCGCCCGGTTCGGGCTCGGCGCCCGCCCGTCAGCCGCCTGCCCTGAGCGCCGCCGCGACCCACGCGTCACTCGGGCCGGTGTTCCACAGCTGCTCCAGCGGCACGTCGTTGATCGTCGCCAGGAGCGCGAAGAACGGCTCGAACAGACCGCCGAAGTCCGCCACGAAGCCCTCGACGGCGTGCTGCACCTCGGGGGCCTCCTCCAGCTCGGTCATCAACCGCCGCAGGTCGGCCCACTGCTCATCGCCCATGGCCTGCCCGGTGACCTCCGCGCTGATCAGCCCCGTGGACCGCAGCAGGCGCTCGGCCAGCTCCCGCGCGACCGGCGAGTCCGGGGCGATCCCGGCCCGCTCCGCCTCCCAGGCCCGCACCGCGATCGCGCTGTGCTCCTCGGACAGCGCCACCATCCTGGGCGAGGTGAGGTCGTTGGGGCGGGGTGTGGCGAAAGCCCGCTCGTAGAAGCGGTGGACGGCCGTCCGGAACTCCGGGTCGCCCACCATGTCCGCCAGCGCGATCCAGGCCTGCAACTGCTCGGCGGTCGGTTCCTCGGGCAGCACGGGGCGCGTGCGGCGCAGCTGCTCCTGGTAGCCGGGGTGGATCGGGAGGCCCTCGGTGACCTCGGTCCAGAAGTCGTCGAGCAGGCGGTCTCGGGCGTCGTCGGACATGTTCACCAGATCGTGCAGGAGCGCGACCTGTCCAGCGTCGGAGTTCTGGCTCACAATGGTTCTCAGGACGGCCCGCCTCGCCTTCAGGTTGCGCATCTGGTCCTCGACGACGTCGAGGTGCGCCGCCGCGAGCTCGCGCAGGCTCATCTCGTCCTTGAGCACACCCCGGATGTCGTCCAGGCTCGCGCCGAGGTCGCGCAGGGTGCGCACGAGCTCCAGGCCCGCGATGGCGGCCACGTCGTAGAGGCGGTAGCCGGCGTCGGTGTGCGCGGTCGGCTCGATCACCCCCTCGTCGGCGTAGAACCTGATGGCGCTCACGCTCAGGCCGGTCCGGCGCGCCACGTCGCCGATCGGGTACAGCTGGTCGTCGGTCACGGTGACCACTGTGGGGTCTCGAGGTGGTTGAGACTCAAGCCCGGTCCGTCAGGCGGTGGGGTCGTGCGGTGCGACCCGCGCGGTCCACGGCTGGCCGAGGACGGCGGTCAGGGCGGTGTTGACCAGGTCGAGGTTCTGGCTCTGCGCGACCCTGCGGCCGACCACCGCGGCGGGGTGGCGGATGGTCAGGACGCGGCCCGACGCCAGGACCGGCTCCGCCTTGCCCAGCATGGCCTCCAGGGACCGGCTGTGCTCGCGGACCTTGCCCAGGACCTGGGGCCACAGCTCGCGGATCGTCGCCAGGTCGGGCGTCGCCAGGTCGGGCGTCGGCGCGCCGGTCGTGACCGCGTCGGGGTGCGCTTCCGCGCTGGCGTGCGCTGCCGCGCCGGGCGCGGTGTCCGCCATGCGCTTGATCCAGGCCAGGGCGGCGAGGCAGTCGCCCTCGGCGCGGTGGCCGCCTTCCAGGCGGTGGTTGCGGAAGCCGCCGCTCTTGGTGTTGCGGTCGCCCACCCAGGCCGCGTGCTTGCGCATCGCGCACAACCACGGGCCGGTCAGCCAGTCCGGGAGGTCGGCGTCCCCGAAGATGTGCCGGTGCTCGGCGCGCAGCCTGGTGAGGTCGAACGGGGCGTTCCAGGCGATCACCCGCTTGCCGCGCAGGACGTGGTCGAGCTTCGGCCACAGCTGCTCCAGCGTGGGCGCGCCGGCGAGCATCTGGGCGGTGATGCCGTGCGCGCGCTGGGCGTGCGGGTTGATCGGCGTGCCCTCCGGGTCGACGAGCGAGGTGAGCAGGGTGGCGCCGTCGGTGGCCACCACGGCGACCTCGATGACGCGCCCGGTGAAGTCGGTCAGCTCGGTGTCGAGCACGACCGCGTCGCGGTCGGCGAGGACGTCGCGGGCCCACGTCGCGGACTCCTCGCGCGCGGGCGAGGTGGTGGCGCGCGCCGGTCCAGGGGCGCGCGGGGGCGACGGCGGCAGCGGGGCGGTCGCGGTGACGTCGTGCAGGGCGGTGCGCCAGACGTCGCCGTCGAAGACGCGCTCCAGCCAGGCGGTGGCCTTGCTCGGGTCGACCGGTCGCCTTCCCGACGAGCGCAGTTGCGCCGTGGTCCTCAGGTGCGCCGGGACCTCGTCCCGGTAGACCTCGCTCACGCGTCGTCCTCCGATCACCGCGCCGGTCGGGAGTCCGGCAAAACGATCACGGTACGGGAACCGGGCGGCGGGTGGCCCACACCGTTGGCCACACGATCGAGTGAACGGTCACGTGGGTGATCGCGGTGGGTGACGGGAGGGGTCGGTGTGGCGCGGTGGTGAGGGCGCGGCGAGCGGGGTGGAGACGCGACGGGGCGGTGTGAGACGCGGCGGGCTGACGCGGGGTGCGGCGGCCCGGCTCAGCCGGTGGGCTGGCCCGAAGCTCAGCGGGATGGTTTGGGCAGCGGTGGGCAGGGCCGGGGCAGCGGCGGGACGGTTCGGCGACAGGGCGGTCCAGGTCAGCGGCGGGACGGCCACAGGCGTGGCGGGACAGCCCGATTCGGTGATGGGAAGGCCAGGTCAATAGCGGGATGGGACGGGAGGGGCCTGGGCGGGCTGGGACGGGCTGGGACGGGACAGAGTGGCCCGCGTAGGGCCGGGCCGGGGCAAGGTGGGCCGGGCAGGGCTGGGCCGGGGCGGGGTGAGGCGAGGCGAAGTGGGCCGGGCCGGGCCGGGGCGAGGCGAGGCGAGGCGAGGCGAGGCCAAGTGGGCCGGGCCGGGGCGGGGCGGGGCGAGGTGGGGCGGGGCGGGCCAGGTCAGGGCGAGGCGGTCCGCGTAGGGCCGGGCCGAGGCGAGCCTGGTCGAGATGAGTCGGGGGGCAAGTCGGGGTGGTCCTGGCCGGGACGAGGCGGGGCCGGGTTGGGCTGGGCCCGGTTGGGCCGGGTTGAGTCGAGGCGGGCCGGAACAAGCCGGGTCGAGTTGGGGCGGGGTGGGCCCGAACAAGCCGGGTTGGGGTTGGGCGGGCCGGAACAAGCCAGGGTTGGGGTGGGGCGGGCTGGGTTGGGGTGGGCGGGGGCGGGGCGGGGCGGCCCCAGTCGGGGGCGGGACTGGGCAGGGCGGCGCACCGGGGCGGCGCACCGGGGCAACGGGGACGGGGCGGCGTGGGGCGGGCTGGTTCGGGTCAGTGGTGGTTGTCGGTTGATCTTCTGCTTGTCGACGCCCGCGCGCCGCGATGCCGTCCACGGACGGCCGCTCGTAGCCAGCCGGACTCGGCAGCAGGTCCAGCACCGCCTCCAGGATGGCGCGGTGCGCTGCCGCGCTGCCGCGCTGCGGCGACGGGGCTGTGATTGGGCCGCTCGCGGAGGGTTACCTTCGCCCCCGGACGGGACGGATCGTCTCGCGGAGCGGGGAACGGGAGGCGTCGTGCGCGACACCGAGGTGGTCGTGGTCATCGGGACGGGCGGCATGGGGCGGGCCATCGCCCACCGACAGGGCGCGGGCAGGCACGTGCTGCTCGCGGACTTCGACGAGGCCGCGCTGACGTCCGCCGCCGACGCGCTGCGCGACGAGGGGCACGTGGTGACCGCCCGGCCGGTCGACGTGTCGGACGCGGGGGCCGTGCGCGCGCTGGCCGACGCCGCCGCCGGCCTCGGGCGGGTCGCCCAGGTCGCGCACACCGCCGGGCTCTCCCCCGCGCAGGCCCCGGTGGAGGCGATCCTCGCCGTCGACCTGCTCGGCGTCGAGCTGGTGCTGGCGGAGTTCGGCCGGGTCGTCGCGCCGGGCGGGGCGGGTGTGGTGATCGCCAGCATGGGCGGGCACCTGGCGCCGATCACCCCGGAGCTGGAGCGGTTGCTGGCGAGCAGGACCGCCGCCGAGCTGATCGCCTCGCCCGAGCTGGCCCCGGCGACGCTGAACCCCGGTGGCGCGTACGGGATCGCCAAGCGCGCCAACCACTTCCAGGTCCAGGCCGCCTCACGCGCGTGGGGCGAGCGCGGCGCGCGGGTCAACTCGATCAGCCCCGGCGTCATCGCCACCCCCATGGGGCGGCGGGAGCTGGCGAGCGCGAGCGGCGAGCGGATGCGGGCGATGGTGGCCGCGTCGGGCACCGGGCGGGTCGGCACGGCGAGCGACGTCGCCGAGGCCGCCGCGTTCCTGCTCGGGCCCGGTTCCTCGTTCGTCACCGGCGCGGACCTGCTGGTGGACGGTGGCGTCGTGGCCGCCGTGCGCGCCGGACGGGGCTGACCGGCGGTCGCCGGGGCCCTGATCCCGTCGTGGGTCAGGGCCCCTCGTCGTTCCCGGCCCGGTTCGACTCGGGGCGCACGTGCGAGCGCACGCCGTGCAGCCCGAACAGGATCAGCAGCTCCACCGCTCCCCCGTCGGCGGTGCCCAGCCAGTGCGGCAGCGAGGTGTCGAACTCGGCCGCCTCACCGGGCGGCAGCACCAGGTCGCGGTCGCCGACCACGAGCCGCAACCGGCCGCTGAGCACGTACAGCCACTCCAGCCCCTCGTGCGTCTTCGGCGCGGGCTCCGGGGGCTCGGGCTCGGCGGGGATGACCATCTTGAAGGCGTGCACCCCGCCCGGTCGCCGGGACAGCGGCACGAACGTCATGCCGAACCGCGTGATCGGCTTGAGGTGGATGCGCGGGTCGCCGGTGCGCGGCGCGCCCACCAGGTCGTCCAGCGGCACGTCGTGGGCGCGCGCCAGCAGCAGCAGGAGCTCCAGCGTGGCCCGCCGCTGCCCGCCCTCCAGCCGGGACAGCGTGCTCTCCGACACCCCGGTGCGCAGCGACAGCTCCGCCAGCGTGACGCCGCGATCGCGCCGCAGCGCCCGCAGCCTGGGGCCGACCGCGTCGAGCACCCCGTCCAGTTCCCGGTCCACCCCGCCATCTTGCCAAAACGGCAAGTTTCCGTGCCAGTTCGGGGTGGTGCTGGTGAGACTGGCCGCACCGATGGGAGAGGAGCCCCGATGAGCACCGCGACCGAGTTCTGGGACGGCGTCCACGCGAACCGCCCGCCGTCCGCGCCCGCGCCGAACGCCCGCCTCACCGAGGTCGCCGGGGCGCTGGCCCCCGGTGACGCGCTGGACCTGGGGTGCGGCGGCGGTGGCGACGCGCTGTGGCTGGCGGGGAAGGGCTGGCGGGTGCGCGCCACCGACATCTCGGCCACCGCCGTCGAGCACCTGACCGCGCTGGCGCGGGAGCGCGGCGTGGCCGACCGGGTCGCCGCCGAGCGGCACGACCTGGCCGGGTCGTTCCCGACCGGCCGGTTCGACCTGGTCTGCGCCCACTACCTGCACACCCCGTTCGACCTGGACCGCGCACCGGTCCTGCGCGCCGCCGCGCGGGCGCTGCGCCCCGGTGGCCGCCTGCTGGTCGTGGACCACGGCTCGGCCGCGCCCTGGTCGTGGGGCCGCGACGACGACAACCCGCCGCCGCACGAGGTCGCCGAGGAGCTGGCGCTGGACGCGGCCAGGTGGGAGGTGGAGCGGTGCGAGTCGCCGACCAGGGTCGCGACCGGTCCGGGCGGGCAGCGCGCCAAGGTGGTCGACCACGTCCTGCTGATCCGCCGCACCCGCTGACACCGTCCACGAAGGAGCGACATGCCCCACCACGACACCCCGCCGCCCCGGACCGGGAACTCCGAAGCCCAGGTGCTGCGCGGATTCCTGGACTACCTGCGGTCCCGCGCCGCCGCCAAGCTCGACGGCGCGACCGAACCCCAGGTGCGCGCGGCGGGCGTCCCGTCCGGCACGAACCTGCTCGGGCTGGTCAACCACCTGGCGCACGTGGAGCGCGCGACCTTCCTGGGAGAGCGCGGGATCCACTGGCCGTCGACGTTCCGGGCCGCGCCGACCGACACCGTCGCCGACGTCCTGGCCCGCTACCGGGACGCGGTCGAGCGCGCGAACGCCGTGCTCGACGCGGTCGACGACCTGGGCGCCCCGCTCCCCCACCCCGACGCGCCGACGGCCCGCTGGGCGCTGGTCCACCTGATCGAGGAGACCGGTCGGCACGCGGGGCACGCGGACGTCCTCCGCGAGCTGGTCGACGGCGCGACCGGGCGCTGAAACCCGAGCACTCGAAGGGGAACAGGCTCAGACGAACACCCGACACCGCCTGGTGACCGCGCTGGCGGCCCTGCTCGCGCTGGGCGCCGCCGCCTGCACGGGCACCGGGCCCGAGGTCCCGACCCACGAGGCGATCACGCGCGAGGACCCCTGGTTCGCCGGGAGGTTCCGCCACGGGTTCGCCGACGTGGACGGCGTGCGGATGCACTGCGTGACCGGCGGCAGCGGCTCGCCCGTGGTGCTGCTGCACGGGTGGCCGCAGACCTGGTACGGCTGGTGGGAGGTCATGCCCGAACTGGCCGAGCACCACACCGTCCACGCGATCGACCTGCCGGGCCTGGGCGACAGCACCGGCGCCCCGTCCGGCTACGACAAGGCGACCCTGGCCCGCTACGCGCACACCCTGGTCGCCGACCGGCTCGGCGTGCGCGACGCCGCCGCGGTCGGCCACGACCTGGGCGCGGCGGTGGCGTTCCAGTACGCCGCGCAGTTCCCCGAGGACACCGAGCGCCTGGGCTACCTGGACCTGTCGCTGTTCTCCCAGGTCTCGTTCAACGGCACGGCCTTCGGCGGCGACGCGGCCACGTCCCCGTTCAGCGAGGCCGAGATCGACGAGCACGCGCGCACCTACCGCGAACCGGGGGCGCTGTCGGGCGGGTTCGAGCTGTACCGCTCGCTCGGCGCGGACGTGCGGGCCACCGAGTCCGCGCCGCCGCTCGACGTGCCGACCCCGGTGGGCACTGGCTGGTGGAGGAGAACCCGGAGTTCGTGACGGCCGAACTGCTGGCGTTCCAGGGGTCCTAGCCGGTCGGCCCCGGCCGCACGGTGGCGCGGCCGGGGCCGGGGCGGTCAGCCCTGGGCGAGCACCCGCTCCGCCGGGACGAACAGGGTCGCGCAGTGCGGGCAGGTCGCCTCGCCGAACAGCTCGCGCACCGCGCCCGCCACGGCCGCGCTGCCCGACTCGACGGCCGTCCGGTACGCCCACTCCGCCGTGCCCGTGAGCTCCTCCTCCGGCGCGGGCTCGGCGTTGGCGTCGGCCGACAGCCAGTCCTCCGTGCCCGTGGACGGCAGGCGGACGGTCAGGTGGCGGGCGCACTCCGGGCAGGTCAGCTCGTAGCCGCCGAGCTCGACGCCGTCGAACAGCTCGCCCCACTCCGGGGCCTGGCCCAGACCCAGCAGGGCCGCGATCAGGTAGGCCGTGTCGATGTCGGTGCCCGCCTCGGCGAGCTGGGCCTTCGCGTGGTCGCGCAGGGCCTGGAGCACCTCGGCCTGGGACTCCTTCGGGGCGGGCCACGCGGCGGCGCTCAGCCTGCCCGCGAGGACGACGGCGTCGATCGCCTCCGTCGGCTGGAACTCGGCCACCCGCAGCAGGCGCGGCAGGGCCAGGGCGCCCGCCGCCGGGTCGGCCGCGCCGTGGTACAGCTCGTCCCACAGGCTCGCCCAGGTCTCCGGGTCGGGGTCGGTCTCCAGCCGCTCCAGCAGCACCGGCACCGCGTCGCTCATCCCGCGTCAGTCCTCTTCCTCGTCGCCCTCCAACCCGGTCAGCGCCGCTGCCAGGGCGAAGCGCTCACCGCACTCGTCGCAGGCAATCGTGCCGAACAGCTCGGCGAGCGTCGCGGCCACCCCCGCTCTTCCGGCCCGCAGCGCCTCGCCGCGCAACCAGGCCGCGACGCCGTCGAACTCGGTCGCGGGCTCCGGCACGGTGTCCACGCCCTCCCAGCCAGTACCGGTGCTGGACGGGAATCGGACGTCCAGGTCGGTCCCGCAGGACGGGCACGCCACGCAGCAGCCGCCCCCGATGACGCCGTCGAACGCGTCCTCGCCCCACTCCGGGGCGCGGCCGAGGCCGAGGAGGGCCTGGAGGGCGACCGCGAAGTCGTCGTCCGGGCCCTCGGCGGCGAGCTGGGCGGTGGCGGTGGCGCGCAGGGACTCCAGGGCCCTCGGGTGCTCGTCCTCCACGTCGGGCCACTCGGCGGCGCTGATGCGGCCCGCGAGCACGACGGCGTCCAGCGCCGCGTCGGGGCGCAGCTCGGCGATGCGCGCGAGGTGCGGGAGGGCGGCGACGCTGGCGGAGTAGGTGCTGCCCTGGTGGTAGATCGAGCCCCAGAGCTCCGACCAGGTGTCCGCGTCCGGGTCGGTGGCCAGCTTCTCCAGCATCGGCGGGATGTCGTCGGCCCTGCCGTAGGCGTGCTCCAGGGTCGACCAGTCGGTGTCGTCGGTCACGCGGCACAGCCAAGCACGGGGGTACGACAGAACCGCTCGGGTCAGGGCTTGCGGGCCGCCCAGACGACGCGTTCGGTGCGCACGGTGAGGTCCGGCCTGCGCAGGACGCCGCGCGGGTCGTCGGGGTCGATCAGGCGGTCGAGGACGGCCAGGTCCTCGGGCGCCAGCGCGTCGGCGGCCCTGTGGCGCAGGCCCCGCAGGGCGTTGAGAGCGTAGCGGCCCACCGCGTCCGGGAGGGGTGGCGCGAGGGTGATGGTGACGGTGCGGTGAGCCTCGATCGTGAAGCCCGCCTCGATCAGGTGAGGGGTCCAGTCGGTGCCGCGGTGGTCGGCGTGGCCCTCGTGCCGGGGCGTGGCCGCGTGGCAGCGGTCTTCCAGTCCGGGGCTCTCGGCCGGGGCGCCCGCCGGGAGGAAGCGGGGGAAGTCGGCGAGCTCGACCAGGGCGAACAGGCCACCGGGGGCGAGCAGGCCGTGGACCAGGCGCAGGACGCGCGCCGGGTCGTCGACGTGGTGCAGGGAGGCGGAGGCCCAGACCAGCTCCGGGGCGCCGAGGGGTGGCCACTGCGCGTTGAGGTCTGCCTCGACCGGGTGGACTCGATCGGCGACACCGGCCGCGTCCGCCTTCTCCACGAGGCGGCGCAGGTGGGCGGGCGCGGTGTCGACGGCGGTGACCTGGGCGTCCGGGAAGCGGCGGAGCAGGGCGAGCGCGCCCGCGCCGGTGCCCGCGCCGAGGTCGACGATGGTGGTGGGGGGCGTGGGGACGGGCAGCGAGTCGACGATGGAGGCGATCTGGTCGGCCAGCACCTCGGCGTCCAGGTCCAGGATCTCGATCTGGGTGTTCGCGGCGTCGTGCCCGTGCCCGTGGCTGTGGCCGTGGGAGTGGCCTGCGGCGGTGTGCTGGTGAGCGGTGTGGGTCATGGTGGCCACGGTAGGAGCTTCATGCGTCTGACGCACGACCGATTGCCGATTTGGCAAGGAGGTGGTGCGCCGGGCTGCCGGACGCGCAAGCGCGGTTCACCGGGACGGGTGGTTCACTCCTGGCCGGACTGGTGGCTGCGGCGGGCGTCGCGGTCGAAGATGCCGAGGATGTCGGCCGGTCCGCCGAGCGCGCCGAGCGCGTGCGGGAGCATGGTCGGGAACTCGGCGGCCTGGTTGGTCTCGACGCGGTAGGTGCGGTTGCCGAGCAGCAGGACGGCGGTGCCGGAGAGCACGACCAGCCACTCCCGGCCGGGGTGCGCGCGCAGCCGCGACGGGCTGTCCGGCGGCGGGTCGACCAGGCGCTGGCGGATGACGGACATGCCGGGGTCGGCGCGGAGCGCCCAGCGCAGCGCCTGGTGGGACGGGTCGTGCACCGGGCTGGTCACGACGTCCTCGGCGGCGGTCTCGACCAGCTGGTCGAGCGAGGTGTCGAGCGCCTTGGCGAGCGTGACGAGCTGGTCGAGCGCGAGCCTGCGCTGCCCGTTCTCGATGCGGCTGAGCGTGGAGGGGCTGAGCTTGGCGCGGGTGGCCAGGTCGTCCAGCGACCAGCCCTGGGCCAGGCGCAGGGCGCGGACGCGCTTGCGCACCAGGCTGTCCAGCTCGCCCTCGTCTTGCGTCATGGGCAAAAGTGTATGCGGGGCGAGCACGCGGCGGCGGGACGCGAGGCGAAGGGCGGGAATCGGGGCGGCGCCGGTCGTGGACGCGCCGCGCGGGGGCGCCGAGGCCGGGGGCTACCGGGTCGGCGTGCGGGGCGCGCGTGACCGGTTCGACTCGTGCTGCCACACCGCGTGGTCCAGCTCCAGGGCGCTGTGGCCGGTCCTCGGCGCCGGTGAGCATCCACAGGTACGACAGTCGCACGCCCGCGCCGTGGCCCGGCACGAGCTGGAGCTCGCCCTCGACCCGCGCCACCCGGACGGGGTCGGCGAGCAGGGCGGACACGTCGGCGAAGCGGTGCACGCCCTGTGCGGCGAGGATCTCGGCGCAGCGCAGCGCGGCCTCGACCTTGCGGACGCCGCCGCGCGTGCTGGTTCGGCCCCGGTTGCGCAGGACGAGGCGGGCGAAGTCGTCGGCGCCGGTCGCGCGGCCGATCTCGGCCAGGGACTCGACGGGCCGCTCGCGGTCGGTGCCGATGACCTCGTGCGCGCGGTCGGCGGGGAGCAGCGCGCCGGACACCGGTGCCGCAGGGCGACACCAGTAGTACGGGACGCGCGGGTGGGCGCCAACCCGACTCGCCGGGTGGGGGGGCGAAACGACCGCAGGGCCCGCGCCGGAGCGCGGGCCCTGCGGTGACGAGGGGCGAGGAGAGCGGGAGGACTAGATCAGTGAGTCCCCTGGGGGACGAGGAGGAAGCCTTCCCATGGCCTCGCTGACTCCAGCTTAGCGATCGGCTCACTCCGGGAGCAAGCGGTTCAGGTTCTCCCGCGTGATGACGACCGCGTCGTCCGGCAAGCCCTCCGGGCGGTCCAGGCCGACGTACAGCGGCGGGACGTCGGACGCGGGCGGCTCGCCGGTCCACGGCAGGACCTGGGAACCCTTGGCGCGCAGCAGGTCCAGCAGGTGGGCGATGGTCAGGCAGCGCCGTTCCGCCAGCGACCGGGCCACCCTCCGCGCGAGGTCGCCGGTGGTCTCCACACTGGCGAACAGCGCGGTGCTGCCCAGGTGGAGGTGCGTCCACACCGCCACCCAGCCCTCGCCGTCGCGCACGAACACGGCGGGCACGGCGGACGGCAGCGGGTCGCGCAGGTCGGAGCGGGTGCGGACGGTGCGCGGTTCGAACGGGGCCCCGGACTGGACGCGGTCGCGCTGCATCCAGCCGAACAGCGCCTCCTCGGCCCGGTCGAAGCTCTCGCCGGAGTAGCGGTGCAGCTGGGGCACCACGCAGTGCGCGTCCAGGCCCGCGAGGGGCAGGTCGATGAACTCGGTGGCGCCCTCCGGGGCGTTCGTCACGTCGCCGGAGTAGACCGCGCCGCCCTCACCGCGGTGGTTCGTCCACGACACGTGACCCCGGTACCCGAAGTCCTCGTCCAGCAGCAGCGCGGACAGGTCGTAGTCGGTGGGCTCCGCGCGCTGCCTCCAGTGCGCGAACAGGCGCAGCACCTCGCCGTCGGCGAGGTCCAGCCTGGTGCGCGACCCCCTGGGCAGCACGGCGAAGCCGTCCTGGGTCGCCTTCCCGGACAGGGGCAGGGCGACGTCCAGCACGTCCGGGTCGAACAGCACCACGGGGTGGTCGGGCAGGCGGCGGGTGATCTCCCCGTCGAGCAGGGCGACCACCTCGGCCAGCAGGGGTTCGGGCAGGGGCGGGCGGGTGTCGGGGGCGAACCAGGCGGTGCGGTTGCGGGTGGCGAACAGGCGGGCGGGCGCGGGGGTCGCGCGGGTGGACAGGTGGTCGCGCAGCGAGCAGAGGACCCGGCCGGACACGTCGCCGATCCGGCGCCGCAGCGCGGAGAGCACCGAGTCCACTTCGGACTGCTCCGGGACCGCGAGGCGCAGCAGGCGGTCCAGGGAGCGGGCCAGCGCGCCGGGGGACGACGCGAGGAGCGCCGCCGCGCGCGCCGGGCCCTCGGTGGCCAGCGCGCGTTCGACGCGGGACGCCAGGCCGGGCGCGGCGCGCTCCCCGCGTGCCACGGCGAAGACCTCGGCGGCGTGCGGGAGGGTCGGGTGCTCGTGCGGGTGCAGGCGTTCGCCGAGGCGCTTCCACGGTTCGGCGAGCGCGGCGACGTCGGTCAGCTTCGCCGGATCGGCCGCCACGCGGTCCAGCGCGGTCAGCAGGAGTCGGCGTTCGGGGCGGCGGAACGAGCGGAACCTGGTCGGCTTGGCCAGGGTCACGTCGCCGCCGCTGGCGCGGCAGGCCAGGCGCAGCACGTCCTTCGTGGTGTCCACGTCCGGGGCCAGCCCCGCAGCCAGGCGCGCGGCGTTGAGGACGGCGCGGTTCTCGCGCACCGGGACCCGCTCGGGGTGCGGGCCGTCGAGGTGCGCCCCGGCCAGCTCGGCGAGCAGCTCCAGGTCGCCCGCGGTGAGCGGGGTGGGACTGCCCGCGAGGTCGAGGTAGAGGGCGGCGAGCTCCTCGGCCACCGTGAGTCCCAGGTGGACGGTGGTGACTCGGTCCCGCACGGAGGGGACGAACGCGTCGTGCGCGGCCAGGACGTCCGCGTGGGTGTGCCGCGGGACGCCGTAACCGGGCAGGGCGAGCAGGTTCAGCGGACCGGGCTCGGGCGGGCCCTGGGTGGTGACCAGCTCGGCGAGGCGCTCCAGCCAGAAGTCCACGGTGTCCGGGACGCCCTCGGGGAAGTCGCGGAAGTACGGGGTGTGCCGGACGTGGTCGGCGACCAGCTCGCGCAGCGCGCGCACGGCGGTCGCCGCGAGGTCCAGCGCCGCGGGGGCGGGGAGCGCCGAGAGGTGGGCGAGGAGGTCGCGGGTGGCCTTGAAACCGGCGCTCAGCAGGACCACGTCGAACTGGCGGGCCACCGCGGCGCCCGCGTCCCCGGTGGTCGCCCCGGCGGCGCGCGGGACGCGCAGCGTTCGGCGGATGAGCGCTTCGACCGGCATTCCCGACCCCCAGGAGGTGGTGAACCCGCAGTGCGCGGGGTGACGTGGTGGATCATCCGCGGCGTGGCGCGCGCCCGTCGGCGCGCCACGCCGGAGTGGCGTGAACCGTGAGTACCCCTGCCGGGACTCGAACCCGGACCGGACGCGCCCTCAACGCGTTGCCTCTGCCATTTGGGCCACAGGGGTCTGACGCGGGACGCGTGGACGCCCCGCTGCTCGCAAGTACCCCTGCCGGGATTCGAACCCGGACCGGACGCGTCCTGAACGCGTTGCCTCTGCCGATTGGGCCACAGGGGTGCGCCGACCTCATCCGGGGTTCGAACCCGGCCCTCCCGCGTACAAGGCGGGCGCTCCTCCCAGGAGCCGAAGAGGCGGCGGCGGCGCGGGGTCCCGTGTGGAGCGGGACGTCCGCGTCGCCTCCCCCCGCACCGGGCGGAGGGGTCTGGCGAAGGCGGCGCGCGTCGGTGGGCGCTGCCGGAAAGCGCGGGGACCGGTCGGCGCGGCGCCACGCCGGACCGGGTGCGCCCGAATTCCGCCGGGCGCGGTGAACGCGCCGAACGCTCCCCTGAACGTTCGGCCGAAGAATTGCGCGAGCTGTTCCGCGGTCACCGGACAACCGGAGAACCACCGATCCGGGGAATTCCGGAAATCAGCTTCGGAAAAGGCGGGGGCGAGCCGGGGGACCTCTCCCCCACCACCCGCCGCCGCTCCCCGCGCGTCCGCGCCGCCCGCCACGACCCGGTGCGCCCAGCGCACCCGGCCGCCGGGGAACGACCCGGTGACGAGAAGAGCCGCCCTCCCGGTTCTCCCAGGTGGGCGGCTCCCGCACGGCGTGACCAGCGCGTGGTCACGGTGGGGAGCAGGCGCCGCCCGGGAGCAGGGGCAGCCGCCACGACAGGAGCGGGCAGGGCAGGAAGCCGGTGATCTCGCGGCTCGGCAGTCGCAGCCGTCCCTGGAGTTTCGCGTCCACCATCACCCGCTTCACCACGACCACGACCCTCCGCCTTTCCGCTGCGCTGACAGGAAGGAGTATGCCCCACCCCGTTCCGGGGGCGCAATGCTTTTTGCGGATGGAGTGGAAAACACCCGGACGCCGTTCGGAATGCGCGCGACCTGCCGTCGGCGCGCGGACGCCCGGCCTGCCGCCCGCGCGCCCCTATGATCGCCCAATGGCCACCATCGCCGACGTCGCCCGTGCCGCCGGGGTCTCGCCGAGCACCGTGTCGTACGTGCTGTCGGGCAAGCGGACCATCTCGGAGGGCACGCGGTTGCGGGTCGAGCGCAGCATCCGCGAGCTGGGGTACCACCCCAACGCGGGCGCGCGGGCGCTGGCGAGCAGCCGGACCAGCGTGCTCGCCCTGGTCGCGCCGCTGCGCAAGGACCTGAACGTCCCGGTGGTGATGCAGTTCGTCGGCGGCGCGCTGGAGCGGGCCCGCGCGCACGGGCACGACCTGCTGCTGCTCACCGAGGACGAGGGCGCGGACGGGCTGCGGCGGGTGGCCAGCTCCGCGCTGGCCGACGCGATCATCGTGATGGACGTGGAGGCCAGCGAGCCGAGGGTGCCGGTGCTGCGGGCGCTGCCGCTGCCGTCGGTGCTGATCGGGGTCCCGGACGACGCGTCGGGGCTCACCTGCGTGGACCTGGACTTCGGGGCGGCGGGCGCGCTGTGCGTGGAGCGGCTCGCGGACCTGGGGCACCGGGAGGTCGCGCTGATCGGGCCCGCGCCGTCGGTGTACGAGCGCGGGACCAGTTACGCCAAGCGGTTCCTGGCCGGGTTCACCGGCGCGGCGCGGGTGCGGGGCGTGCGGGCGGTGGCGCTGCGGTGCCCGCCGAACTACGACGGGGTGCGCGAGTGCCTCGACGCGACGCCGGACTCGGTGACGGGGCTGGTGGTGCACAACGAGGCGGTGCTGGGGGCGGTGCTGGCCGAGCTGGCGCGGCGGGGGCGGCAGGTGCCGGGGGACGTGTCGGTGCTGGCGGTGTGCCCGCGCGACATGGCCGAGACGCAGGTCGTGCCGATCAGCTCGGTCGACCTGCCCGGCGCGGAGCTCGGGGCGCTGGCGGTGGACCTGGCGCTGGGGGCCTCGCGGTCCGGGGTGCGGTTGGTGGAACCGGTGCTGACCGAGCGGGCCACCACGGCGCGCGTTCGGGGGTAGTCGGCGCGGACGCGGGTCGCGGGCGGGGTGGAATGCCGGATTTCGCTTGCGCGCGAACGGTTGTCGGGGCGACCCTCGCGGGCGGGGAACCGCGTCGGGGGACCGGTTCCGCGTTCGTCGCACTCGGGGGGCAGACCGTGCCGCGCATGCGCATCCACTTCACCGACGCCGACCTGGTCAGGACACGGCTGAAGCTGGAGCGCGACCTCATGTGGGAGGTCGTGAGCAGCGTGCAGGTGTTGCAGCACGAGGAGTGGCGGGTCTTCTTCGACCCGTGGCGGCGGGTGGTGCGGGAGCGGGTCCGCCGTGATCCGGGGGTGCGGGCGGCGGTGCGGTCGCTGGTCGCGGTGGCGCCGCACGCGGCGTACTTCCCGGACTTCCTGACGCCCGCGCAGGAGCGGGAGGGGATCGGGGCCGCGGTGGAGGCGGTGCTGGCCACGCCGGTGGAGCGGGTTCGGGCCGAGGTGGCGTCGATCCGGGTGGGCGGGGCCGGGGCGGCGCGGTGGTTGGGCGGGCTGGCCGAGGGGCGGGTCGAGGCGTACCGGCACCTGGAGCGGTCGCTGCGGGTGTTCCACGACGTGCTGCTGACGCCGCTGCTCCCGGCGGTGGACAGCGCCCTGCGGGCCGAGTGCGTGGCGGGGAGCCACCACTACCTGCGGGACGGGCCGGAGGGGCTGCTGCGGTGGCTGCCGGGGGCCAGGTGGGAGCCGCCGGTGCTGGTGGTGGACTACCCGGTGGACCGGGAGCTGCGGCTCGGCGGGCGGGGGCTGCTGCTGATCCCGTCGTACTTCTGCGTCTTCCACCCTGTGGCGCTGGCCGATCCGGGGCTGCCGCCGGTGCTGGTGTTCCCGGTGCGGAGCTCCTCGCGGCTGCTGGGGGTGGAGCGCGGGGCCGGGGACCACGTGTCGTCGCTGCTGGGACCGACGCGGGCGGCGGTGCTGCGGGCGGCGGTGAGCGGGCCGACGACGGGCGGGCTGGCGCGGCGGTTGGGGGTCTCGCCCGCGACGGTCAGCCACCACACGGGGGTGCTGCGGGACGCGGGGCTGGTGTCGACCGAGCGGTGCGGGAACTCGTCGGTGCACCGGGTGACGCCGCTGGGGATGGCGGTTCTGGCCTGAGAGCGGCGCTGAGCCGGGGGTGGCGCCGAGCCGGGGGCGCTCGTGGTGGCGGGCTCTCCGCCGGATCACCGGGCCGGACCCGCGCGGTTCCCCGTCCCGGCGCGCGCGACACGCGCCGGGACGGGGAGGGCGTCACCAGCTGACGCTTCCCGCCTCCGCGACGCCGTTCTCCGCGTCGACCGACCGGCCGCCGGGCAGCACGAGCCGCCAGCGCTCGGGCGGGTTCTGCGCGGTCGCGCGGACGGTGTCGCCGTCGCGGTGGACGGTGAAGCGCGACTCGCCCACGCGGACCTCGGTGGCGCTGCCGTCGGCGAGCTCGTGGCAGTGCAGGGAGACGCCCTCGGCGTGGTCGTAGTCCGGGCGGTCGTCCACCGCGCCGACCGGGACCACCGCGCCGGGGCGCACCAGGAGCGGGATCGAGAGGTGGTCGTGGGTCTGCCGGTGCCAGCGGGGGCCGGTCAGGCGCTCACCGGTCAGGTGGCTGGTCCAGGTGCCCTCCGGGACGTAGAAGTCCACCTCGCCGGTCGGGGTGAGGACCGGGGCCACCAGCAGGTCGTCGCCGAGCATGTACTGGCGGTCCAGGTGGGCGCAGGCCGGGTCGTGCGGGAACTCCAGCGCCATCGCGCGCATCACCGGGGTGCCGTGCTCGGCGGCCTGCCTCGCCGCGTTCTTCAGGTACGGCATGAGGCTCAGCTTGAGCTTGGTGAAGCGGCGCAGGACGTCCACCGCCTCCTCGTCGAACGCCCACGGGACGCGGTAGGAGGAGCTGCCGTGCAGCCTGCTGTGCGAGGACAGCAGGCCGAAGGCCGTCCAGCGCTTGAACAGGTCCGGGTCCGGGGTTCCCTCGAAGCCGCCGATGTCGTGGCTCCAGAAGCCGAACCCGGTCAGGCCCAGGGACAGGCCGCCGCGCAGGCTCTCCGCCATGGCGGCGTAGCTGGACTCGCTGTCGCCGCCCCAGTGCACCGGGAACTGCTGGGTGCCCGCGGTGGCGGAGCGGGCGAAGACCACGGCCTCGTTCTCGCCCTTGCGGCGCAGCAGGAGGTCGAAGACGGTCTTGTTGTACAGGTGGGTGTAGAGGTTGTGCATCCGCTCCGGGTCGGAGCCGTCGTGGTAGACGACGTCGGTGGGGACGCGCTCGCCGAAGTCGGTCTTGAAGCAGTCGACGCCCTGGTCCAGCAGGCGCTCCAGCTTCCCGGCGTACCAGTCGCGGGCCTCGGGGTTGGTGAAGTCGACCAGGGCCATGCCGGGCTGCCACAGGTCCCACTGCCACACCTCGCCGGTGGGGCGGCGCAGCAGGTAGCCCGCCCTCCTGCCCTCCTCGAACAGCGGGGAGCGCTGGGCGATGTACGGGTTGATCCAGACGGAGATGGCCAGGCCGCGCTCCTTGAGGCGGGCCAGCATCCCCTCGGGGTCCGGGAAGACCTCCGGGTCCCACTCGAAGTCGCACCAGTGCAGGCCGCGCATCCAGAAGCAGTCGAAGTGGAAGACGCTCAGCGGCAGGTCGCGCTCGGCCATGCCGTCGATGAAGCCGGTGACGGTCTCCTCGTCGTAGGAGGTGGTGAAGGAGGTGGACAGCCACAGGCCGAACGACCAGTCCGGGGGCAGCGCGGGGCGGCCGGTGAGTGCGGTGTACTTGCGCAGCACCTCCTTCGGCGTGGGGCCGTGGATGACCAGGTAGTCCAGCCGCTGGCCGGGGACGCTGAAGCCGACCCTGGACACGGCCTCGGAGCCGACCTCGAAGGAGACCTTGCCGGGGTGGTCGACGAACACGCCGTACCCGGCGCTGGTGAGGTAGAACGGGGCGTTCTTGTACGCCTGCTCGCTGCTGGTGCCGCCGTCGGCGTTCCAGATGTCGACGACCTGGCCGTTGCGGGTGAGCGGGCCGAAGCGCTCGCCCATGCCGTAGACGACCTCGCCGACGCCGAGCGCGAGCTGCTCGCGGACGTGGTGCTCGCCGTCGAGGGTCATGAAGCCCATGGCCTTGGCGTCGCTGGAGGTCAGGGTGCGGCCGTCGGCGGTGAACTCCAGGCGCCAGTCCTCGCCGCGGTGGATCCGCGCGGTGAGGGAGCCGGAGGTGAGGGTGGCGAACTCCTCGCCCAGCTCGATCTTCGGGCGGTGACCGTCCTCGGTGGACAGCTCGAAGCCGATCCCGTCGTGACCGCCGGAGAAGTGGGTGACCGACACCCGCACCACGTCCGGCATCGGGGAGGACAGGCCGATCGTGGCGACCGGGCCCTTGAGCAGGTCGCCCCGGTGTCGGACGCGGTGGGTGGGCGCGTGCGCGGTCAGGGTCCCGTCGCCGGTCTCCAGGTCGTGCACGTGCTGGGGGAAGTGGGCGGTGACGCCCGGTCGGAGAAGCCAGTACCCGTCGGTGAACTTCACTTGATCGCCCCTGCCGTGATGCCGCGCGCCAGTGCGCGTTGGAAGAGTAGGAAGAAGGCGATGGCCGGGACGACGCCGAGCAGCGCCGAGGCGCTGGAGGCGGTGGCGTCCATCATCTGCTGCCCCTGGAGCACGCCCAGGGAGACGGGGACCGTCTGGTTCCCGTTGGAGATCAGCAGGACCATCGGGAGGAAGAACTCGTTCCAGGTCCAGATGAAGAAGAACACGAAGAGCACGCCCAGGGTGGGCCTGCTGACGGGGACGACCACGCGCAGCAGCGTCTGCCACTTGCCCGCGCCGTCGACGACGGCGGCGTCGAGGAGCTCGCGCGGGAAGCCGCTGAAGGTGGAGGCCAGCAGGTAGGTGCCGAAGGCGGACTGGATGGCGGTGAACACGATGATGACGCTGAGCCTGGTGTCGTACAGGCCGGTCTCGTTGGCCAGGAAGTACAGCGGGTAGGCCAGCGCCTCCTGCGGGAGGGTGTTGGCGGCCAGGAACAGCACCAGCACCCAGGTGCGGCCCCTGATCCGGCCGATGCCGAGCGCGTAGGCGTTGAGCACGGCCAGCGCCACGGCGAGCACGGCGACGGAGGAGCTGATCAGCAGGCTGTTGAGCAGCTTCTCGCCGTAGTCGACGCGCTCCCACACGGCGGTGATGCCGTCGAGCGAGACGCGGTCGGGCAGGCTGATCGGGCCGTCGGTGCTGTACTGCTCGGGCGACTTGAAGCCGTTGACCAGCACCACGCCGAACGGGGCGAGCACCACCAGCGCGAGCGCGACGAACGAGAAGAGGACGGCGTGGCGGCGCATCAGCTGTCCTCCCCCTTGTTCTGGGCGCGCAGGAACAGCGCGGTGAGCACGACGATGAGCAGGGTGAGGACGGTGGCGATGGCGGAGCCGTAGCCGACCTTGGCCTTCTCGAAGAAGTTCTGGAACGAGTAGTAGGCAGGCACGTTCGTCGCGCCGCCGGGGCCGCCCCTGGTGAGCACGTAGACGGGGGCGAACACCTTGAGCGAGGCGATGGTGCAGGTCAGCAGGACCACGAACACCTCGGGGCGCAGCTGCGGCACGGTGACGTGCCAGAAGCGGCCCCACCACGAGGCGCCGTCGAGCTGGGCGGCCTCGTGCAGCGACGGGTCGACGCGGCCCATGCCCGCCATGAACACCACGACGGGGTAGCCGATCTGCACCCACAGCAGCACGGCCATGACCGACCACAGGGCGAGGTCGGGGTCGCCGAGCCAGTTGCGCGCCAACGACTCCGCGCCGAGCGCGCCGAGCAGCTCGTTGACGGCGCCGCCCTGCGGGGCCAGCAGCCAGCCCCACACGATGCCCGCGACGGCGATCGGCAGGACCTGCGGCAGGTAGACGCAGGCGCGCAGGATCGCGGCGGGGCGCGGTCCGAAGTTGCGGCCGACGTGGTCGTGCAGGCCCGCCGCGATCATCAGGCCGAGCGCGGTGGGCACGATCGCCATGGCGACGACGAGGGCGGCGTTGTTGCGGAACGACTGCCAGAAGGTGCTGTCGCCCAGCAGCTTCTCGTAGTTGTCCAGGCCGATCCAGGTGGGGTCGCCGACGCCGGACCACGAGGTGAAGCTGGTGCCGATGTTCATGCCGAACGGCACCAGGACCACGGCGAGCAGGAGCAGCGCGCCGGGGATGAGGAACAGCGGGTAGGTCCCGCCGCTCCCCCTCCTCCGCCGCACGCGGGGTGCGGCGGACGTCATTTGCCGATGTCCGCGAGGTTCTCCCGGTACGGGCCGACCAGCTCGTCGAGCGCCTGGTCCGGGGTGGCGCCGCCGGTCATGAGCTTCTGCACGGCGGAGACGTGCACGTCGTAGAAGCCGGGGGCGGGCCAGTCGGGGTAGAAGGCGAACCCGTCCGCCGCCGCCACCGCGGCGAAGTCCTCGTTGAGGCGCTGGGTCTGCGGGTCCGCGGCCTGCCCGTCACCGGCCGCGAGCGCGACGCCGCCGGAGTCGCGCAGGACGTCCTGGATCTCCTGGGAGAGCGTGATGTCGATGAACTCCTTGGCGATGTCCTGCTTCTCGGAGCCCTTGGGCACCACCCACAGGTTGCCGCTGCCGCCGGAGGTCATCGGGCCGGGCCACGCGGTGGTGCCCCACTGGAAGTCTTTGATGGTGGCCTTGACGCGGCCGAACCACCAGCTGCCGGTGATCATGATGGGCTGCTTGCCCTGCATGAACGACAGGCCCATGTCCTCGGCCTTCAGGCCCGCGTCGTCCTTGTTGACGTAGCCCTTGGCGACCCAGTCGGCGAAGGTGGTGGCCCCCTTGGTCCAGGCCTTGTCGTGGAAGTCGACGTCGCCGGTGTAGCGCTGGTAGCGGTCCACCCAGTCGCGGTCGGCCTCGGTGAGGGCGAGCTGGTAGAGCACCTGGTGCGCGGGGTACTCGCCGCCGCCGGTGGCCAGCGGGGTGATGCCCGCGGCCGTGAACTCGTCCATGGCGGCGGTCAGCTCGTCCAGCGTGGTCGGCGGTCGCAGGCCCTGCTGGTCGAACATGTCCTTGTTGTAGTAGACGAGGACGTACTCGGCGTAGTTGGGCACGCCGTACCACTTGTCGCCGCCCATGACGCCGGACTCGTCGTAGCGGGCGGCGGTGTCGACGGCGCCGACCTTGGCGTCCCAGCCCTTGGCCTTGACCTCGTCGGTCAGGTCGACCAGCAGGCCCTGCTTGGCGAGCAGGCCGGTGCTGGCGTTGCCCTTGTTGTACTCCAGGACGTCCGGGGCCTCGTTGGAGCCGAGGACCATGGACGCGGTCTTGCGGATCTGCTCGAAGCCCTTCTCCTCCACCACGACGTTCAGGTCGGGGTGGCGCTGCTTGAGCTGGTCGACTGCCTTGTTCCAGGCGACGGCCATGGCGCTGTCCGGCGACTCGTAGTGCCAGATCCTGAAGGTGTTGTCGTCGTCTCCCGCGCTGCCCCCGCACCCGGCGGCGGCGAGCGAGGCGGCCAGGACGACGGCCGTGAGGCGCTTGGACGTCACTGTTCCTCCACGGTGAGGGTGTGCGGAACCCACCGCTCCCCTGCGTCGGGGCGCGGTGGTGGGGCGGTGCTCGCGGAGTGGGGCTGGGGTGCCCGTGGTCCGGTCGACCGCATTGTCGAAGCGCTTCGACTGCGCAGCGTAGACGGGTGATCATGCGCTGCACAACAGGGTGGAGGGGCCGTTTTGGAACCGCTCCCGTGGTGGGGCGGGTGCGAGGGTGGGGCGGTGGGCGAGGTGGAGCGGACGCCGGACGGGCGATACGTGGTGGTCAACGGGCGGCGGTGGCGCGCGGAGGACCCCGGACTGCCGGAGGAGGTGGCGGGGCGGCTGCGGCGGGCGCTGATGGCCGCGCGGCGGGAGGTGGGGGCGGCGCTGCGGGCGGGGGACGCGGAGCGTGAGCGGGCGGCTCGGGCGCGGGTGGGGGTGGCGAAGCGGGCGCTGGGCGAGCGGGGGACGCCGTGGTGGGAGCAGAGCGAGGCGGAGCGGCGGGAGCGGTGGGAGGCGGGGGTGGCGGAGCTGGGGGTGTGACGGGTGGGCCCGGCGGTTTTCCACCGAGCCCACGTCCTCACGGCAGCATGAACCAGCCGAGCGCGATGAGCACGACCATCGCGAACACGAACGGGATCTGGTCAACGTCGAACTTCGAGCGCACGACCAGGCCTTCGCCGTTCGCTTTCGGCATCTGCTCGATGAGCAGGCGAACGCGGTTCTGGAGGCCGAAGCCCATCATCGCGTTCGCACCCGATGGCGAGACGGCTGCCAGTTCGACGCGCATGTCGTCGCGCAGCAGCAAGGCGACCCCGCTGCCGACCTCGGAGGCCACCTCCACGGAAACGACGGCGTCCCAGGGAATCTCGCTGCGGAAGAACCAGTTCACCACCACGGCGCCGCGTTCCCGCAACTCCACCACGGGGCGGACGGTGCTCAACCAGGCAATCCAGATGAAGGCGGTGCAGATCGTGGTCCACAGCACGACAGTGCCGTAATTTGCGTTGTCCGGCGGTTTCACCAGCAGGAAGACCGTGCCGATGGACATGACGACCATGCCGATCTTGCCGAAGGTAGCTTCCCCCTTGCGCTTGAAGATGTGCTTGACCGCACCGAGATCTTGGCTCACACCGCCCTCATTGTTCCGTTGTGGTAATGGGTCCAGTTGAGCGCGGTCGCGTACTGCATCGCTCCGATGCTCGAGTTCTGGTAGAAGTTCACAAAGGTCTTGTACCAGTCGGGTGTCTGCTTGTAGTTGGTGACCGACGGTCCTCGCTTGACGACCTGCGGAGCCTTGTAGACGACCGGTTTGACCCGCAGACCGCTTCTGATGGCCTGGCCAGTCTTCACCACTCCCAACCCAGCGCCCGCGATGATGGCGCCCGCGGCCCCACCTGCCAGAGTAATGGCCGCGTTGACCGCGAAGTTGGCCCAGTCAACCGACCCCTTAGTCGACGCTTCGTGGATCACCTGCGCACCAAGCACGACACCACTCACGACCACGCAAGCACCCGCACTGAGCGCCACGCACCCGATCATCGCACCGTAGGATGCCACCTTCAGTGCCCCGTCGAAGAACTTCCCCCACGCGAAAAGCCCGTCGAGGTCGTTGCTGTTGAGCGGATCGCCGAAGATGTGCGCGTAAAGGTTGGCGGAGCCGCCCTCCACCGGATCAGGTGACAGGAATCGCCCCAGCACAGCGATGTAGGGTCGAGCTCCCATCTGGACGACGGACAAAGATCCGGCGTGCTCGTGAGGACGCTGGTGCTGCCCGAGCCAGCCGTAGTCCATCTCACCCGGCAGGTTGTCGGGATCGCCGTCCGGGTCGACGCGGCCCGCCACCTCGGCGGTGGTGGACGCGGCGCTCGCGGGCGAGGTGCTGCCACTGGCCCCGTTGTGGCCGGGTGACGTCCGGGGCGACGCGCTCCGGTAGGGGGGCGCGCCCTTGCCGTGAACCGGTCCCCGGAAGCGGGACCGGCTGCTCGGAGCTCGGACCACGGGGTCCTGGACTCGGTTCAACGCCGAGCCCAGGACCTCGCGCGCCGGAGAGGCCGTTGCGCGGGCGCGCCCCCAGGGTCAGCGCCCGTGCGGCGTCTTCTCCCCCGCCTCCACCGCGAACGGCAGGTTGTTGCCCTCGGGCGGCAGCGGGCAGGTGGCGTAGTCGGTGAACGCGCACGGCAGGTTCGTCGCGCGGTTGAAGTCCAGGACCACCCGGTTGTCCTCGTCCGGTTCCGCGATCTCCAGGGAGCGGTTCGCCGCGTACGTCGTCACGCCGCTCGTGGCGTCCGTGAACAGCACGTTCAGCCCGCGCCGCTTGCCGTTGAACGCGGTCAGCGCGTGCTCCCGCCCGCCGTGGGCGAACCGGACCACGCCGGGCGCGGTGTAGACGTGGCTCAGGCCCTCCACGACCGCGCCCACCGTCGTCGGCCTCGGCTCGGGGAACGGCTCGTAGACGCCCTCGATCCGCCAGTCCGGGTCCGGCGGGTAGCTCGGCACGCCGTCGAACTCCAGCAGCGCCGCCGCCTTCGGGTCGTGCACGCGGATCAGGTACCCGCCCCGCCGCGCCACCTCCACCTCGACGTCGCCGATCGCGATCCGCGCGCCCGCCCCGCTGTTGACCAGCTCGAACCTGCTCTGCCCCAGCACCGGGAACCCGCTCTGCGCCGCCCGCGCCCCCTGCGGGTCGAAGTAGGCCGCGTCCGCGTCCTGCCACCACACGCCCGGCAGCCCGGCGTAGCCGCGCGGCTGCTCGTCCAGCCAGTCCAGCGACACCAGCGCGAGCCAGCCGAGCGGCGCGGCCAGGGTCCGCTCGCGCTCGTCCTTCCAGCGCCGCCACTGCTCGATGAAACCCTCGCCCACGGAAAGCACCTCTCGTCGTCGCTCGACCCCGTCCCCGGTGACAGCGGTCGGACGCGGGCCGTTGTTCCCGCTCCCACGGGGTGGAACGGTCACGCCGTCGCCGCCACCAGCCGCGCCAGCCTGCGGGCGCTCTCCGAACCGGGCTCGGCGGTGTGGAACACCACCCGCAGGTCGTTCTCCGGCGACACCAGCACGTCGCACTCCAGCTCCAGCTCCCCGAACTCCGGGTGCGCGACGACCTCGCGGTGCGCGATGAACGGGCTGGGCAGCGGGTTCGACCACAGGTCGGCGAACACCGGACTGCTCTCGCGCAGGTCGGCGACGAGCCTGCGCAGCGACGAGTCCTGCGGGTAGCGGGCGGTGGCGGCGCGCAGGTCGGCGGCGACGGCGCGCTCGTAGGGGACGCGCTCCCACTCGTGCTTCACGGCGGGCGCGTCACCGAGGGCGAACAGCGCCCAGGCCAGGTTCCCGTCCCGGCCGACCGGCGGGTCGCCGAGCAGCGCGACCCTGGGACCGTTGTGCGTCAACGGGTTCCACGCCGCGTCGTACACGCCCACCGGTAGGTCGGCCATGCGCCGCAGGAGTCTGCGCACGCTCTCCGAGATCCGGCCGGGCACCACGCCGGACGACGGCGGCGGCTGCCCGGCGACGCGGTGGAAGTGGTCCAGCTCCACGCCGACCAGCCGCAGCGCCCGCCCGAGCGCGGCGACGACCTGCGGGGACGGGTTGCGCGAGCGCCCCTGCTCCAGGCGCACCACGTAGTCCACCGACAACCCCGCGTAGGCGGCCAGCTCCTCGCGGCGCAGACCGGGGACCTTGCGCTCCTCGGGTTCGCGCGCGCCGAGGTCGCCCGGCGTGACGCGGTCCCGCAGCTGCCGCAGCAGCGCCCCGAACTCCGTCGTCATGGTCACGAGTATCCACCCGGACGGGGCCGGGTGTGCGGTACGCGAGCACCGCTCACCCCGCCCCGTCCGGGAGAGCGCCCGGTCCGGGGCGCGGTGAGGGAGGTTCTGTCCGCTGTGGACGGACGGTCGGCGCGCGAGCCGGACGCCCGTGATCGGGAGCGCCGAGCGGACCGGGCGCCGCGCGCGGAGCGCCGTCACACGTCCAGCAGCCTCGCCAGCGCGGCGTTGACCCGTGGGGCGTGCGCGGGGAGGTGGTCCTTGGTCCACCTCCCCGCCTGCGCCGAGAAATCCGCCAGATCGCGCTCCACGCCCGCCAGCAGCGCGCCCAGCTCCGCCACCGGGACGTCGATCACCGGGCTGTCCGCCGCCTCCGCATCCAGCGTCAGCCGGACGACGTCCCCGTCCAGGCTGACCCTCGCGTCCGGGTCGTGGCCGAAGAAGGCGTCCCCGCGACCGTCCAGGACGTCGCACCAGCCGCGCCACTCGTCGATCCCGGAGCAGCACCCCGGAGCGAAGACGACCCCGGTCGCGCTGTCCTCGACCAGCAACCCGCCCTGCGCGTACGGGCTCTCATAGGTGAGCAAGCCGTGCAGCAGCGACGCCACCGGCTCCCCTGGCCGAGGCGGGCGGTCGCCGTCCGGGTCCTGGTCGTTGCACTCGGCGATCCGCTTCAGGATCGTGCCCACCCGCGCGCGGGGAAGCCCGCCAGCCAAGCGGCGCCACCCGTACTCGGTCACCCTCTCCGCAGGCCAGAGCGCGAACACGTCGAACGGGAACACCTCCACCACCGCGCGCATCGTGAGCACGCACCGCAGGATGCCCCACCAACCCCCGTCGCGCTTCCGCTTTTCCCAGCACGGGCTCCCCCGCCCGGCCGCGCTACGATCGGCCGGGTGGCTACCCCCGACTTCATCCTGGCCCTGCGCGAGAAGATCGGCACCGCCCCGCTGTGGCTCACCGGCGTGACCGCCGTGGTGCTGCGCGGTGACGACGAGGTGCTGATGGTGCAGCGCGCCGACTCCGGCCAGTGGACCCCCGTGACCGGCATCATCGACCCCGGTGAGGAGCCCGCCGACGCCGCCGTGCGCGAGGTCCTGGAGGAGTCCGGGGTGGTCGCGGTCGCCGAGCGGCTGGTCAAGGTGCACGTCCTCCCGCCCCAGCGGTACGACAACGGCGACCGGGTGCAGTACCTCGACCTGGTGTTCCGGCTGCGCTGGGTCTCCGGCGAGCCGCACCCCGCCGACGGCGAGAACACCCAGGCCCGCTGGTTCCGCCCGGACGAGCTGCCCGAGCTCCGACCGACCATGGTCGACCGGATCGCCGCCGCGCGGTCCGACGACGAGCGCGCCCGGTTCACCGGGGGCGGCGTCTCGCGCCCCTGACTCCCCCGCCCACCTGCCCGACCAAGTCGTTATCCGCCCTTGTCCGGCGGCGTGCAACCCCCGAACCCCTATGCGCGGTAGCAGGGAGTGAGGAGCGCGCAAGCAGGAGCGGGGTGCCCGGTGACGCTGGACGAGCAGGGACGCGGAGCGGCGTGGGAGGCGGACGACGAGGACGACGCGGACGGCGCGGAGGGGCGCGGCCGAGAACCGGTTGAGTCCGCTTCGGACGGTCTGCCCACCCGGAAGTCCAATGCCCGCAACCGCGTGCTGCTCCCCCTGCTCGCCGCGCTGGCCACCCTGCTGCTGCCCGCGGGCATCGTGCTGACCACCCGACTGCTGACCGGCGACACCGTGGTCCGCGTGACCTGCGAGCCCGAGGACGGCGCCGCCGTGTGGGCCTCGCTCCCGAGCGGCCCCGGCGGCGTGCGGTCGCGGGCGACGCGGACCTGCGAGGGCGTGTTCACCTTCGGCCCCGCCCCCACGGTGTGCGTGGACGGCGACCGGGCCGTGGTGCGGTCGTGGCGGTCGGCCCCGTGCGGGGCGCTGGGCCTGTCCCCGGCCCCGTGAACCCTCCCCTGCGACCGCCGGTGGCGGGCGCGCGGGGGTGCGGCATGATGGCCGGATGCGCCACCACGAGCTCGTCCCGGTCCTGTGACCGGGGGTTATCTCAAGGGCCGGATCCGCCGGGAGGACATCATCACGGCGGCCATGGAGCTGTACGGCGAGGTCGGCTACCACGGCGCCTCGCTGCGGGAGATAGCGAAGCGGGTGGGCATCTCGCACGCGGGGCTGATCTACCACTTCCCCACCAAGGAGTCGCTGCTCGCCGCCGTCCTGGAGCGCAGGGACGCCGAGGACGGCGAGCGCGAGCAGCTCACCTCCGGCCCGCCCGGCGCGCGGGTGCTGCGCCAGTACCTCGCGCTGACCGCGCACAACGCCGCGCACCCCGGCATCGTCGACCTGTACTCGCGCCTGGCGGCGGAGGCGATCGCCCCGGACCACCCGGCGCACGAGTACTTCGTCCAGCACTACCGGGGCGCGCGCGAGGACGTGCTGGCCTCGTTCGAGGCGTTGGCCGCCTGCGGCGGTCTGCGGGACGGCGTGGAGCCCAAGAGCGCCGCGCTGGTGCTCATCGCGCTGATGGACGGCCTGCAGGTGCAGTGGCTCACCTCACCGGAGGACGTCGACCTGGTCGGCGTGCTGCGCGCCCACCTGAGCACGGTCCTGGTCGACCCGCTCGACTGACGCGCGGAACCCGGCGGCGCGCCCGAGAGCGCCCCGCCGGGTTCCGCGAACCCGCCCCTCAGAGGGTCGCCGCGTACGGGTCCCAGTCCTCGGGGAGGGTGGGCGGCACGGCGAACGTGCTGGCGACCTCCACCGTGCGGCCGGACTCGACCGACTCGGCGATCGCGAGCATCGCGTCCAGCACGTGCGCGGCCAGCTCGCCGGAGGCCCGCTCCGGCACACCCGCGCGGATGGCCCGCGCCAGCTCCAGCGCGCCCGTCCCCCGGCCGGCCAGCGCGCCGACCGGTTCCAGGTCCTCCTTCTCCGCGCCCGGCACGTGCAGCGCGGTGACGCCGTCGAACCGGTTCGGGTCGGGCAGCACCAGGGTGCCCGCCGTGCCGCTGACCTCGACGAACCCGGTGCGCACGAGCGCGGAGTCGAAGCTGAGCACGAGCTGCGCGCTGCCGCCGCCCTCGAAGGACACCAGCGCGGACACCGACGTCGGGACGGTCACCTCGAACTCGGTGCCCGCCCTCGGGCCGGAGCCGATCACGCGGGTCTCGCGCGCCCGGCCGCCCGCCGCCGTGACGTGGTCGATCGGGCCGAACACGGTGGCCAGCGAGGTCAGGTAGTACGGCCCCATGTCCAGCAGCGGGCCGCCGCCGGTCTGGAACAGGAACTCCGGGGCCGGGTGCCAGCTCTCCGGGCCCGGCGTCTGGAACAGGGCGAGCGCGGAGCGCGGCTGGCCGATGCGACCGGCGTCGATGGCGCGGCGCGCGGTCTGCAGGCCGGGGCCGAGGACGGTGTCGGGCGCGCAGGCCACCCGCAGCCCGGCGTCGCGGGCCTTGGCCAGCAGCAGCTCGGCGCTGCCCCGGTCCAGGCCCAGGGGCTTCTCGGACCAGACGTGCTTGCCCGCGTCCAGCGCGGCCATGCCGACGGGGACGTGCGCGGCGGGGATGGTCAGGTTGACGACCAGCTCCACCTCGGAGTCGGCGAGCAGCTGCTCGACGGTGCCGGAGCGCTCGACGCCGTGCTTGGCGGCCTGGGCGGCGGCGCGCTCGGGGTCGAGGTCGGCGACCGCGACGACGCGGGTGTCGGCGAACGCGGTCAGGTTCTCCAGGTAGGTGTCGCTGATGGTGCCCGCGCCGATGACGCCGACGCCGACGGGTCCGGTGCTCACTTGGCGTCCTCCAGGGTGAGCAGGAACGCGCGGCTGGCGGCGATGCCCTCGAACAGGTCGCCGCTGTAGGCGTCGAACTCGACCACGCGCAGGGCGTTCGGGGCGGAGGCGAGCACGTCGGCCACGGGCACGCTGCCCTGGCCTGCGGGGACCTGGCCGGTGGCGTCGGTGGCCAGGCCGCCGTCCTTGACGTGCAGGGCGACGACGCGCTCGCCGAGGCGGCGCAGCAGGGCCGGGGCGTCCTCGCCACCGGCGGCGGCCCAGTAGGTGTCGACCTCCAGGACCACGTCGGGGGTCAGGTGGTCGGTCAGGACCTCCAGCGCGGCGCGGCCGTCGACGCGGTTGGCCAGCTCCCACCAGTGGTTGTGGTAGCCGACGGTGAGGCCGTGGCCCTTGGCGGCCTCGGCGGCGGCGTTGAGCGCGTCGGCGGTGGCGGCGATGTCGCCCGCGTCGCGCCACTTCTCGTCGGCGATGAACGGGTCGATGAGGGTGGTCACGCCCAGCTCGGCGGCGGCGTCGAAGACCGGGTTCAGCTCCGCGCCGACGAGGCTGACGTGCGTGGTCGGGGCGGACAGCCCGTGCTGGCGCAGGGCGCGCAGGGCGGAGGCGTTCTCCACCAGCTTGAAGGGCTCCACGTTGGTGAAGCCGATCTCGGCGAGCTTGGCGAGGGTGGCCGACGGGTCTTCGGCGAAGGCGTCGCGCACCGAGTAGAGCTGGACGGAAAGCGTGCTCATCTTCGAGCTCCTGACCTGTGGAGTGGCATATGGGAGCGCTCCCATAGCGTTTTCTACCAGGCGGTCGAAATTGATGCCAGTAGTTTGGCCGGACCAACCCGTGCGGCCGACCGGCCGGGACCGGATGTCGCAGCGGGGACCCACCGGGACGAGGCGCGCGGACGCGCGGTTGCTCCGGATGACCGAAGCGGTCGGCGGGGCGGTGGGCGCGTCCGGGGTGGGCGGACGCGCCGGAGCACTCCCCTCCGGCCGCGCTCGCCGCCCTCCCCGCCCACCTGACCGGAGCACCCGACCAGGTGGGCTCGCCCGACCGCCTAGCTGTCCGCCAGGTCCTCGAGCCCCGCCCGGTCCAAGACCTGCAAGCGCTGGTCCTGCCCCGTTCCGCTGCGCTTCACCAGGCCCTTGCGCTCCAGGTGCCCCAGGGTCTTGCGGAGCTTCTCCGTCACCAGCGAGCCCTTGCCCTTCGCCGCGAACTCGCCCTTCTCCTCCGTGCCCAGGATCGGCGACACGGCCTTCTTCCACGGCCCCACCAGCGCCGCCCGCGGCACCGACGGGGCGTCGCCCGCGACGTCCAGGACGATCTCCGCGAGCACCCGGCCCAGGTCGTCCTGGCCCGACGTGTGCCGCTTGACCAGCTCCTCCACCGTGCTGCGCCCCTCGCCCTCCTTGGTGCTGGGCACGTCCAGCGCGGACAGGCGGTCCCACAGGGCCTCGTCGGCCGCCGTGGGCTTCAGGCCGTCGGACAGGACCGCCTCGCGGTGCGCGGCCACCGCGCCGCCCAGCGCGAGGACCAGGTTGAGCAGCTCGTCGCGCACGTCGTCGCCGCGCAGCCTGCGCGCCGCCGGGGCGATCAGCCGGTGGTGCTCGCGGACGAGCGCCTCGAAGTTGATCGTCTTCTGCACGCGCTCGGCCTCCTCGGCCGTCTCGCGCTGGTACTCCTCCTGGCTGATCTCGCCGTCGCGCGCCCTCGCCCTGGTCTTCGCCCGCGACGCCGACCGGTGCGCCCGCGCCACCGCGATGCGGTCCAGGATGGCCCGCAGCACCCGGTCGGTCTGCTCGACGTTGGTCTCCAGCGCCAGCAGCCGCCACGCCTCGGCGTCACGACTGCGCAGCGCGGCGTTGACGTACTGGTAGGCGGCCTGGTCGTCGTCCGGGCCGTAGGGCAGCGTCACGTGCGGGTCCTCAGGGTGCTCACGGGGGCGGTCGGTCCGCCGGGGTCCTGGGACAAGGGTGCCTGGGAGGTGTTCGGCGCGCCCTGGCGGGGCACCGGAACGCGGCCGGGGGCCGCCCCGGCGCGAACGGCGGGACGGCCCCCCTGGTGAGCGGGGTCAGGAGGTGAACGGGTTCGGCGCGTCGTTGCCGCAGCGGGCGCCCGCCGCCGGGAACGCCCCGCTGACCAGGTAGTCCAGCTTCACCCGCTCGGCGCAGGTGCTGGGGGACAGCATGGTCGAGTGGCCGTGGCCCTCGGTGACGAAGACCCGCGCCCGCGCGAGCTGGGAGGCGCCCGCCCGCGCGCCCGCGAGCGGGGTGGCCGGGTCGTAGCGGTTGTTGATCACCAGGATCTCCGCCGAGGTCCAGCGGTTCCACGGGCCGGTGTAGCGGTTCGCGTCGCGGGCGGGCCAGTGCGCGCAGCTCATCATGTCCAGCACGCCGATCCGGCCGAAGTGCGGCACCCGCCGGTCCTCCGAGGCGGCGTGCGCGCGGTACACCGACTCGTCGGTCGGGAAGTCGCTGTCCACGCACTGGATCGCGTTGAACGCCTCGGTGCGGTTCGACGTGTACAGCTCGCGCGGGGCGGCGGTGGCGGTGGCCGCGCGCGCGGCGGCGGATTCGGCCTGCACCGCCTCGTGGAGGCTCTGGAGCAGCGCGGCGATGTCCGGCCAGCCGCTGAGCGCCGACAGGTCGCCCGCCGTGGTGAAGATCGCCGACCGGGTCCACGTCTGCGGGCCGTCCTCGCCCCGGACGGTGATGGGGCCGCGCTCGGCGCGCGCCATGACCGCCTCCCACTTGGCCCTCGGGTCGCCCCCGCCGAACGCGCAGGCGTCACCGGCCTCCGCGCACAGCCGCAGGAACTCGTCGAACGTCTCGGCGATCGCGTCCGACACGCCCTGCCTGGTGTCCAGCGGGACCGTCGTGCCCTGGTCGCCGTGGCCGGTGACGTTGCCGACGAAGTCCATGGAGCCGTCGAAGACCATCGCGCGGACCCGGTCCGGGAAGAGGTTCGCGTAGATCGCGCCGAGCTGGGTGCCGTACGAGATGCCGTGGTAGGTCAGCTTGTCCTCGCCGAGCGCCTGCCGCAGCCGGTCCAGGTCGCGGGCGGTGTTCGCGGACGACACGTGCTCCAGGAGGTCGCCCGCCTCCTCGCCGCAGCGCTCGGCGAAGTCGCGGGACGCCGCGAAGAACGCGGGCTCGCCGCTCGGGTCGCCGGGCAGCTCGGGCATCGCCCCCAGGTATGCCTGCTGCTCGGCGAGGGTGTCGAAGCAGCGCACGGCGGTGCTCGTGCCGATGCCGCGCGGGTCCCAGGACACCACGTCGAACCTGGCCCGCAGCTCCGCCGAGAACAGCCACGGCCACCGGCCGCGCTCGCGCATCCGCTGCACCCCGGACGCGCCGGGACCGCCGAAGTTCACGAACAGGGTGCCCACGCGCTGGGCCTTGTCGGTGGCGGGCAGCTTGATGACCGCCAGGTCGACCGTGGCGCCAGGGGCGTTGGTGTAGTCCATCGGGACTTCCAGCGTGGCGCACTGGAAGCCGTCCTGGCAGGCGCTCCAGGTGAGCCTGCCGCCGCTGCCGGGATCGGCCGCGGCGGTGGTGGCGGTGACGGCGGTGACGGCGGGCAGCGCGAGCAGCGCGGCCAGCGCGAGGCCCGCCGCCCGGCGCGGTCGACGGGCAGGCCCGGTGACGGGCTTTCGGTTCGGTGATTCCCCCGGTGAAGTTCTCACCACTGGTTCATACGGCGCGCGGGCGCCGGTGCTCACCGGGTGCGGGCGCGGGGTTTCGGGGTGCCGCACGCGGTGGCTGCGGGACGCGCCACCGGGCTGCGTCACCGGGCTGCGTCACCGGGCCGGGCGGCCGTCGCCGCGCGGTGCGAGCCCGTGCCGGTTCGCGTACACGGCGGCCTGCACGCGGTCGCGCAGGTCCAGCTTGCGCAGCACCCGCGACACGTGCGTCTTCACCGTCTCCTCCCCCACGTGCAGCCGCGCCGCGATCTCCGAGTTCGCCGCCCCCGTCCCCACCAGGACCAGCACCTCCCGCTCGCGCGCGGTCAGCAGCTCCAGCCCCGGCGCGCTCGGGGCGGGCCGCAGCGCCTGCGCGAACCGGCTCGCCAGGCGGCGGGTGACCGCCGGGTCGATCAGCGCGTCGCCGCGCGCCACGACCCGGATCGCGGCCACCAGCTCGTGCGCGGGGGTGCTCTTGAGCAGGAACCCGCTCGCGCCCAGGTCCAGCGCGCGGTGCACGTACCCGTCGTCGTCGTAGGTGGTCAGCAGCAGCACCCTGGTGGCCGCCCCTGCCGCCAGGATCGCGGCCGTGGCCTCCAGGCCGTCCAGCTTGGGCATCCGCACGTCCAGCACGGCCACGTCCGGCCCGAGCGCCAGCACCCGGTCCACCGCGTCCCGCCCGTTGCCGACGTCGGCCACGCACACCAGGTCGTCCTGCGTCTCCACCGCGGCCCGGAAGCCGCTGCGGAAGAACGCGTGGTCGTCGGCCAGCAGCACGCTGATCGTCACGGGGTCGCCTCCAGGGGGAACGTCGCGGTGGCGCGCCACGAGCCGCCGTCGGGCCCGCACACCACGCCGCCGCCGAACAGCGCCGCGCGGTGCCGCACCCCGTCCAGCTCCCGGCGGCTGCCGTGCGCGGGCGGGCCGGGTCGCACGCCGTTGGCCACGGACACCACCAGCTCGGCGGCGCTCTGGGTGATCCGCAGCTCGACCCGCTCGCCGTCGCCGTGCCGCAGCGCGTTGGTGAGCAGCTCCTGCGCGACCCGGTAGGCGGCCACGTCCAGCGATCCGGGCAACCGGTCCGGCCGCAGGGCCTCGGTGCTCACCTCGACCGGCACGCCGGCCGCCCGCACCCCGTCGACCAGGTCGTCGAGCCCGGACAGGCCCGGCTGGCGGGTGCTGTCGCGGGTCGCGCCGTGCAGCACGTCCAGCATCCGCCGCAGGTCGGCCAGCGCCGCGTGCCCGGAGCGCTCGACCTGGCCGAGGGCGGCGTCGAGCTTGGGGTCGCCGCCCTGCCCGGTGGACCGCAGCCCGGCCGGCCGCAGCCCGGCAGGCCGCAGCCCGGCGAGCCGCAGCCTGGCCGCGCCCGCGTGCACGCCGATGGCGCTGACGTGGTGCGAGATCGTGTCGTGCAGGTCGCGGGCCAGCGCGCCGCGCTCCTCGGCGAGCGCGCGGGCCACCTGCTCCTCGGCGTCGCGCCGCTTGCGCTTGACCTCCTCCAGGAACGCGATCCTGGAGGAGGTGTAGCGGCCGGCGAGCCACGGCAGCAGCGCGTTGGTCAGCGCCTCGACGGCCAGCACGGCGACCGCGTCCGGCTGCGGGGGCACGGCGGTCCACCGCGCCCCCAGCACCCCCAGCACCAGCGCGCCCAGCGCCACCCACGCCCACCGGCCGCGCAGCCACGCCCCGGCGAGGTAGCCTGCGGCGACCAGGCCGGTGGCGTTGCCGACCCGGCCGTCGACGCCGACGTCCGGACCGCCCAGAAGCACCGCGGTGCCGATGCGGGCGGCGGCCTGCGCCAGCGTGACGGCGCCGGTGAAGCGGGCGGGCAGGGCGAGCGCGAGGTCCGCCAGTGCCACGACGACCAGCGCCGCCCAGAAGCTGGCGGGCGGGGCGCTGGGGGACCGCGCGGCGAGCTCGTCGAACACCAGCAGGGCGCTGACGTCGCCGATCACGCAGACCAGGGCGATCAGCCAGGAGTTCCGCGCCACGCCACTCCTCCTCCACTGCACCGGCGCACACGATAGAGCGAACCGGTGGCGCTCATCGCGCCGCGTAGAACTCCAGGACCCGGACCATGCCGCCCTCGCTGACCGACGGCGTGTGCCCGGCGCCCTGGATCTCGACCACCTCGGCGTTCGGGAACTGCGCGGCGGCCTGCCTGCCCGCCTCGACGGGGGTGTTGGCGTCCAGGTCGCCGCTGAGGACGAGCACGGGGGCGTTCGGCATCGGCGCTCCGGCCTCGAACGGGGTGCCCTGGCTCGGGGCGTGCGGCCACTTCAGGCAGGCGCCGGAGTCGTAGGAGCCCCTGGTGCTCCAGGCCCGCGCGGAGAACGGGGCGAAGTCGGCGTCGTCCAGCGCGGCCAGGCCGCGCTCGTGGGCGGCTTCGCGGTCGTCGTCGCCGCCGGCGAAGGCCTCCGGGTAGTCGTGGCAGCTGACCGCCCAGTCGGCGGCGACCGCGTAGGCCCGCACGCCCGCGGCGGCGGTGGCGACCTCGGTGGTGAGGTAGCGGCTGACGAGGGCCCGGATCGGGGCCAGGTCACCGGTGCGCGCGGCGGACGCGGCGGCGGCCACGCCCACCTGGAGCTCGGGGTCGGGGGTGCTGGAGAACGCCTTGCCGACCGCGCCCGCGAGCTGCCACTCGTCCAGGGGGACCTGCTGCTTCACGCCGTTGACCTCGACGTCCACCGTGGACGGGGTGGCGCGCAGGGTGGTCGCCAGCGCGGCGAGGTCGGCGAGGGCGGTGGGGCCGTCGCACCGCCGGGTGCGCTCGCAGACCAGGGTGATCGCGCGGCGCAGGGCGGCGGCGCCCATCGCGCCCTCGGTGCGCTCGGTGACCGAGTAGGCGCCGGACAGGACGGCGGACGCGGTGCGCTCGGGGTGGCGCTGGGCGTAGGTGGCCATCAGGAACGTGCCGTAGGAGTCGCCGAACAGGTCCAGCTCGTCGATGCCCAGTCCGGCGCGGATGTCGTCGATGTCGTCGGCGACGGCGGTGGTGCTGTGCTGCGCGGAGCGGTCGCCGAGCTGCTCGCCGCACTCGCCGATGGCGGCGCGGCGCTCGTCCAGGCCTGCCAGCGCGAGGGCGGGGTCGGCGAGCGCGTCGCAGGTCAGGGGCGTGGAGCGGCCGGTGCCGCGCGGGTCGACCAGGAGCAGGTCGCGGCGGTCGAGCACGGGGGCCAGGCCCTGGGCGTAGAGGGGGCCCGCGAAGTCGATGGTGGAGGTGCCGGGGCCGCCGGGATTGGGGACGATCGTGCCGAGCGGCGGCTGGGACCGGTCGGTGCGCGGCACTCGGGCGAACGCGACGGTGGTGGTGCCCGCGCCGGGGTTGGCGCGGTCGAGCGGGACGGTGATGGTCCCGCACTCGGCGGTGGGCAGGTCCGGCAGGTCGGTGCAGGGGGTCAGGGCGAGCGGCTGGACCTGGGGGCTCGGTGGGGGCTGGGCGGCCTCGGGGGCGTCGTCGCAGGCGGTGGTCAGCGCGGTCGCCGCCAGTGCGGTGACGGTGGCGGCGAGGAGGCGAGAGCGCACTGGGTTCTCCGTGGGTGGGCTGGTTGATCCGGCGCCGATGACGTTAGGAATCGCGGAGCCCCGGAACGTCCCCCCGCACCGCGAACCCGCGTCCCTC
This sequence comes from Actinosynnema pretiosum, assembly GCF_002354875.1. Lineage (GTDB taxonomy): Bacteria > Actinomycetota > Actinomycetes > Mycobacteriales > Pseudonocardiaceae > Actinosynnema > Actinosynnema auranticum. The sequence goes on along the minus strand of NZ_CP023445.1, from coordinate 3,444,240 downwards.
CCGAGGGGGACGCGCGGTGGACCCCGGGGGGTGGTCCCGGTCGTACCTTTGGTGGCGTGAACAGCGATGACGCGGACGTGCCGAACCCGTTGACCGGGCTGTCCCCCGAGCGGCTCCGGGCGCGCACGAGCGAGAAGTGGCGCACCTTCCCCGACGACGTGCTGCCGGTGTTCGTGGCGGAGATGGACGTCGACCTCGCGGAGCCGGTCGTGCGGGCGGTCACCGACGCCGTCGCGCTCGGCGACACCGGGTACCCGGCGGGCGGGGCGTACGCCGAGGCGCTGGACGGGTTCGCCCGCGAGCGGTGGGGGTGGGCCGGGGTGGTGGCCGGGCGGGTGTCGCCGGTCGCCGACGTGATGCGCGGGGTGCTGGAGGTGCTCGACGTGGTCTCGTCGGCCTCGGACGCCGTGGTGGTCAACAGTCCCGTCTACCCGCCTTTCTTCCAGTTCGTCGCGCACACCGGCAGGCGGGTGGTGGAGGCGCCGCTGGGGGCGGACGGGCGGATCGGGTTCGCGGCGCTGGAGGAGGCGTTCCGGGTGGCGGGCGCGCACGGGTCGAGGCCGGTGTTCCTGCTGTGCAACCCGCACAACCCGACCGGGGCGGTGCACCGGGCCGACGAGCTGGCCGAGGTGGCGGCGCTGGCCGGGCGGTTCGGGGTGCGGGTGGTGTCGGACGAGATCCACGCGCCGCTGGTGCTGCCGGGGGCGCGGTTCACGCCTTACCTGAGCGTGCCGGGGGCGGAGCGGGGGTTCGCGGTGCTGTCGGCGTCGAAGGCGTGGAACCTGGCCGGGCTGAAGGCGGCGGTGGTGGTGGCCGGGGAGGGCGCGGAGGAGGAGCTGGGGCGGTTCCCCGAGTGGGTCGAGGAGGGGCCCAGCCACCTCGGGGTGATCGCGCACGCCGCCGCGCTGCGGGAGGGCGGGGCGTGGCTGGACGCGCTGCTGGCGGGCCTGGCCGCGAACCGGCGGCTGCTGGCGGACCTGCTGGCCGAGGAGCTGCCGCGGGTGCGGTACGCGCCGGGCGAGGGCACCTACCTGGCGTGGCTGGACTGCCGGGCGCTCGGCCTGGGCGACGACCCGGCGGCGGCGTTCCTGGAACGCGGCCGGGTGGCGCTCACGCCGGGACCGGGCTTCGGCACGGGCGGAGCGGGCCACGCCCGGCTGAACCTGGCCACGTCACCGGAGCTGCTCACCGAAGCGGTCCGGCGGATGGGGGCGGCGGTTCGGGCGGGTTGAGCGGGGGGCGGCGGCGGCCGTGGGCAGCCTGAACGGGAGGCGGCAGTGGTGCGGGCACGCTGCGGGGAGCGGCGGTGCGAGCACCCTGAACCGGGCAGTGGTGCGGACGCCTCGACGGGGGCGGTGGTGCGGGGGCGGTCGCGCCCAGTCCCGCAAACGCGCCTGCACCGGACTCGCCGCCCTGCACCTGCCCCCGCCCGGCACGCCAGCACTACCGGACACACCCGCGCAGCGCCCACCCCCTGCCCCACTCACCCCGCTCCCCCTCCCCCCGCTCCGCCGTCATCACGATCAGCTCGTCCAGCAGCTCCGACACCGTCACCGGGTCCAGTTCGCCGAACGCGTCCACCCCCTGCAGCGTCACCGACCGGAACCCCTCGCCGTGCCAGGTGTGCCACTCCTCGGAGCCCAAGCCGTGGTCCAGCTCGACGTTCACCACTCCCCCGCCCGGCAGCGGGCGGTGCAGGGTCGAGATGATGCCCGCGTCCAGGGGTGGTCCCAGTTCCCAGCGGCGCTTGCGCAGGGCGGGCAGGGTCGTGGTGATCACCGCGCCGACGAAGCGGTCCAGCGAGCGCGCGCCTGCCTCCCCCTCGGCGAGCGCGCGGACCGGTCGGTCCAGCTGCGCGAACGGTTGCAGGATGGTGTAGTCCTCGAACAGCCCGCGCCACTCCGCGACCTCGTCGCCCAGGTGCACCGGGTGCGCCACGCCCACCCGCGCGTCGTCGGGCAGGTCCACGGCCTCGTCGCGCGCGTCCGCGAACCCCCGGTCCTCCGCGACCCGGAACGCCCCGCCGCCGTCGACCACCCACACCAGCCGCCGCACCAGGTGCACCACCAGCGGGTGCCCGACCAGGAAGTCGCGGAACTCCGCCGCGCTCCACCGCCTCCCCTCCACCATCGCCGCCTCCAGGCGGGCGATCTGGAGCGACGCCACCGTCCGCACGTCCTTCTTCAGCTGCCCGAACCGCTTGCTCGCCGCGGGCGCCAGCTCCGGGTCGTCCTTCGCGCCGGGCTTGGGCAGCGACTTGAGCCGCTTGCCCGCCTCGTCCAGCACGAACGGGCGCAGCGACTCGTCGAAGCCCACGGTGAACCGGCGCGGCCCGTAGTCCAGGACCAGCGCGGACTCCTCGTCCAGGCCGAACGCGGGGACGAGCCGGTCGGCCAGCTGCTCGCCGGTCAGCCCGAGGTCCTCGGCGATCTCCGCGACCTTGCCCTCGGCGCGCGCCTTGAGGCCGGCGAACTTCACGCGCTGCGCGACGCCGTTGAGCGCGATCAGGGCGGTGTCGGTGCCGATCCTGGCCAGCACGTCGAGCCCGCGCACGGCGTTGTGGTGCTGCGACTGCCCCGGCCACGCCCGGATCAGCGGTTCCAGGCGCGGCACCACGCGGTCGTCGCCGAGCACGCCCAGCGCGGTCAGCGCCCAGGAGTCCTTGGCGGGCATGGCGTCCAGCTCCCAGAGCTCGAACACCGCCCACGCGAACTCCACCAGGGACGTCGGGTCGCACAGCTCCCGCAGCGCGTCCAGCCCGGCGTAGTGGGTGTCGGGGCCGGTCATGGCGAGCATGGCGGTCACGTGCCGCACCGCCCCGTCGGGCAGCGCGCGGCCGTCGCGCAGCAGCAGCCGGGGCAGGGCCGTCACCTCGCACCACGCTCCGGGCACGGGCGGCTTGGCGGGCACGAGGTCCAGCGGGTCGACGGCCAGCAGCGCCTCCACGGCCGCGACGGCCTCGGGGGTGTGCTCAGCGGCGGCCGCGCGGGCGTGGTCGGGGTGGCGGCGCAGCACCTCCTCGGCGGCGTCCCTGCGGGCGCCGGGGGCGCCGAGCGCGTCGGGCAGCAGCAGGCGCGCGGCCTGCTCGGGGTGGCGGCGGAGCCAGGCCGCGTACCGGGGGGCGGTGCTCTTGGGCCGCTGCAGGCGGGCCGCGACCAGTCGGGCCACCTCGACGGACTCCAGCGGCAGCAGCGCGTCGGCGTGCTTGGCCTCGGCGTTCACCAGCGTCAGCACGGGCGGGACGGCGTCGACGCCGAAGCGCGCCACCAGGAACATGCCGAACTCGGCCGTGTCCCACCGCTTCGGGTCGAGCACCAGGTCCGGCAGCAGGGGCCGCAGCTCGTCGACCGGACCGGCCGCGAACAGCTCCTGCCTGCGGTGCTCGGGCAGCTCGCCGGCCAGGAACGCCTTCAGCTCCACCGGCCAGTCGCGGGGGCCGGTCGGCAGGAAGCGGGTGGGCGCGCCCCAGCGCTCGCGCTCGCCGTCGCGCCACCGCACGGCCCGGTGGGTCGGCTCGGGCAGCGCGACCACCGGGAGCGCGGCGGGCGCGCGCCCGGCGAACCAGGGCGGGTCGACCAGGAACGGCGGCAGGTCGGCCGGGTCCGCGACGGGCGTGGCGGCGTGCTCGGCGAGCACCCGCTCGGCGATCCGGGCCGCCGGTCCCGGCAGGTCGGCGCGGGCGGCGAGGTCGTGGTGGCGCCGCAGGTGCCCCTCCAGCAGGTCGGTGTGCGGGGAGGCGGCGAGCCGGTCGAGCAGCAGCTCGGGGTGCTTGCGGCCCAGCTCCAGCAGGGCGGGCCCGACCCGCTTGACGTCCCGGTGCTCCAGGAGGGCGTCGACCACGGCCGGGGTGGTGAACTGCCGGAAGACCTCGATGACCCGGTCGAACACGAACGACTCCGGCCCCGTGCCCAGCAGCCCGGCCAGCTCCGGGGCGAAGTCGGGGCCGATCGCGTCGGCGAGGGTGGCGCTGATCCAGGGGTACTGGAGGAGGAAGCGGGGCGCGCCCGCGTCGAGCACGGCGCGCAGCTGGTCGAGGGTCCCGACCGAGTGCAGCAGCCGGGTCCACTGGCTGCCCCGGTGGGCGGCCAGCGCGGTGATCGCCTCGTCGACCCAGTCCGCCCGCGCGGGCACGAGGTAGGCCGAGGCCGCCTTGGCGCGCTCGGTGGCGCGGCGCTCGGACAGCGCGGCCTCGGCGAGCGCGTGGTCGGCGTCCGGCGCGGTGGCGAGCAGCCCACGGGCGCGCTCGGGGAACGCCTCGCCGTGCCAGCGCAGCGGCTTGCGGTCGTGCAGCGGGCCGCTGTGGCCGGAGTCGTCCACGCCGAGGCGGATCAGCGCGGCGGTCTCGTCGCCGTAGCGGGTCGCCACGGCGGCCAGGTCGCAGGACTCCAGCGCCGCGCAGGCCGCGAACGCGAGCCCGTGGTCGCGGACCCAGGCGTCGACCACGTGCGCCTGCTCGCCGTCGGCGGCCAGCGCGGCCACCGCCGCCGCGCCGACCGGGTTCGACGCGCCGTCGAGGTGCTCCCTGGCAGCGCGCACGAGCGCCGGGTCGCTGCCGGGGTGCGCGAAGGCTCCCTCGGCGCGCTCCAGCGCGGTCGCCAGCATCGCCCTGCCCCCGGCCGCGCTCGCCCCGGTGACCTCGGCCCGGCTGGGCACGCCGCCGCCCCGGCGCGGGTGGACGTGCTTCCACCACGACCTGGGGACGGCGAACGCCTGCTGCTGGGGCGGGTTGCCCGGTTGTGCCACGTGCTCCTCCTCGGCGAGAGCTGACGGGAGGGACGCTAGCGAGGGGGTCCGACAAGAACGCGGGGGTTCAGGTTTCCCCTTCCGGGTGATTCGGGGAGGGGTCCGCGCTTCGGGGGTTCGGGGGTGGCCCTCCTCGTCCGTCCACAGTGGCCGGAGCCCGTCAATCCACCGGTGGCACGAGAGCGCGCGGGCCGACCGGAGCACCGGGGGCCGCGCGGGTTCGGCCCGGTGCAGCAGCGGGCTCGGCCCGTTGGGGCAGGGGCCCACCGGGGAGGCGCCCAGGCGTTGGCGCGCAAGGGTTTTGTTACCCAGAGCACGTCGTGCACCCGCGGGTCGGCGGCGGGCGTGCAAGGCGACGTGAGACCACTCCACCGCCTAGCGGTCGCCGCGGTCACCGTCGCCGCGACCGCCGCACCCGTCCCCGCCGCGCTCGCGGCGCCCGCCGAACCCGCCTCCCCGACCACCGACGAGACCCGGCGCGTCACGCTGATCACCGGCGACGTCGTCACCGCCACCCGGCACGGCTCCGCGTGGAGCCTGGAGACCGCGCTGGCCCCGGACCGGGGGCACCTGCGGTTCCACGAGTACGAGCGGGGCGGCGACCGGTACGTGCTGCCGGACGACGCCGCCGCGCAGGTCGCCTCCGGGCGGCTGGACGTCGAGCTGTTCAACGTCACCGGCCTGATCCGGCAGGGCTACGACGACGCGGGCGTCGACGCCACGCCGCTGCTGGTGCGCGGTCCGGCCGCCGAGTCCTCGATCGCCGACGCCGGGCAGGTCCTGCCCTCGATCGGGGCTCGGGTGGCCGACGTGCCCAAGTCCGGCACCGGGGCCTACTGGGCCGAGCTGTCCGCGCCGCGCGCCGCGGACGCGGGCCAGACCGAGGTCTGGCTCAACGGCAGGGTCCGGGCCGCGCTCGACCGCACCGTGCGGCAGATCGGCGCGCCCGCCGCGCACGAGGCCGGGCTGACCGGCGAGGGCGTGCGGGTCGCCGTCCTGGACACCGGCTACGACCCTGGGCACCCGGACCTGGCGGGCCGGGTGTCGCAGGCGCGGGACTTCACCGCCAAGGGCTCCCCCACCGACGGCGACGGGCACGGCACGCACGTCGCCTCCACGATCGGCGGCAGCGGCGCGGCCTCGGGCGGCAGGTACCGGGGCGTGGCCCCCGAGGCCGACCTGGTCGTCGGCAAGGTGCTCGACGACGGGGGCTGGGGCACCGACGCCGGGATCATCGCGGGCATGGAGTGGGCCGCCCGCGAGGCGGGCGCCGACGTGATCAACATGAGCCTCGGCGGCGGGCCGACGGACGGCGCCGACCCGATGGCGCTGGCCGTGGACGCGCTGACCGCCGAGACCGGCGCGCTGTTCGTGATCGCGGCGGGCAACTCCGGGAGCGACGAGTCCGTCGGCTCGCCCGCGACCGCCGACTCGGCGCTGGCCGTGGGCAGCGTGGAGAAGGACGACTCGCTGTCCGGGTTCTCCAGCCGGGGGCCGCGCACCGGCCGGTACGCCACCAAGCCCGAGATCGCCGCGCCCGGCGGCGCGGTCGTCGCGGCCGAGGCGGGCACCGGCGGTTACCGGAGCATGTCCGGCACGTCGATGGCGGCGCCGCACGTGGCGGGCGCGGCGGCGCTCCTCGCCCAGCGGCGCCCGGACTGGACGGCGGGGCAGCTCAAGCCCGCGCTGGTGTCCACCTCGGCGGACGTGCGGGCGAGCGCGCTGGCGGTCGGCGGCGGTCGCGTGGACGTGGCGCGCGCGGTCACCTCGGAGGTGCACGCGACCACCTCGGCGGTGGACTTCCACTTCCCCTGGCTGGAGACCGCCGCGCGGGGCATCCCGGTGACCTACCGCAACAGCGGCGACCAGCCGGTGGCGCTGGCGCTGTCGCTGGAGCTGACCGGGGCGGCGCTGTCGGCCACGTCCCTGGTGGTGCCCGCCGGTGGCGCCGCGTCGGTGGAGGTCCTGGGCACGCCCAGGTCCGCCGCTGCGGGCTCGCACGGCGGGGTGCTGACCGCGTCCGCCGACGGGGTCGCGCTGCGCACCCCGGTGCTGGTGCGGCAGGAGCCCGAGCAGTACGACGTGACCCTGGAGGTGCTGGACCGCGACGGGCGGCCCGCGCAGCTGAACCCGGAGCTGCACCCGGCGGCGACCGCGGTCGACCTGGCGACCGGGACGATCACCCGGCTGGAGGCGGGCGGGGCGACGAGGCTGACCGCGGGGCGGTACGCGCTGTACGCCCGCGTGCTGACCGCGCGGGGCCCGGTCACCGAGAGCACCGTGCTGGCCGTCCCGGAGCTGGTGGTGAGCGGGAACGTCGACGTGGCGCTGGACGCGCGCGACGGCGAGCGGGTCGAGGTCGGCGTGGACGACCCGAGGGCGCGCGGCGGCCTGTGGGACGACGCGGTGGTCGCCTGGGCGGACGGCGGCTCCCCGGTCTGGTACCGGGGTGGCGGCGACGCGGCGCTCGACCGGTTCTACGCGCACAGCTACGGCCAGGGCGACTCCGTCGGGTACATCGCGGGGGTCGAGCTGGCGGAGCAGCCGGTGGAGCTGGCCGTCGACGGGCAGCGGGTGCGCGCGTCCTGGCTCACGGCGGCCGACTGGCGCGGTGTCCGGGGCTACCCGGTCGCGTTCGGCGGCGGCGGGCAGCCGGGCGAGCTGGGCGACGTCGCGGGCAAGCTCGTGGTGCTGGACCTGCCCGACGACCCGTTCGGGCTGCCGGAGGTCGCGGCGCGGATCGAGGCGGTGCGGGACGCGGGCGGCGCGGCGGTCGCGCTGTCGACCTACCTGTTCGGTGACCCGAGCGGGTTCGCGCTGCCGACGGTCCAGCTGGGCGGGCCGTCGGGCGACTGGCTGCTGGACGGGGCTCGGGACGGGTCGGTGACCGGCGCCGAGCTGACCTCGCGGGACGCTCCCGACGAGGTGTTCCAGCTCTCCCACGGCCAGCGCGGCAGGCTGGGCGGCAGCGTCGAGCGGTACGACGTCGACGACCTGGGCTCGGTGTCGCTGTCCTACGGGGCGGGGGTGACCGGCGGCGGCACCTCCAACGCCAAGCCGTTCGACGAGTGGCTGCCGATCGCGGGGGTCAGCTGGGACGCGCTGGGGAACAGCACGCGGACGCACTACGTGACACCGGGGACCTGGCGGTTCGGGATCGACTGGGAGCGGTACCAGGAGGTCGCCGTCGCGGCGGGCGAGACGCGGTCGCTGAGCTGGCCGACACCGTGAGGCGGGCCCGCGCCGGGGTGAGCGGCCCCGGCGCGGGGTGAGCGGGGCGGGCGGCCCGGACCACGGGCCGCCCGCCCCCGGCTCAGGCCACCCCCGCCGCGATCAGCTGCGTCCAGACCTCCCCCTGGTCCACCACGGCCACGCCCAGCTTCTCCGCCTTCGCGGTCTTGCCCGCGCCCACCTCGGCCCCGGTGATGAGCATGTCCGTGTTCGCCGACACCGAGGACGCCGTGGTCGCGCCCGCCTTCTCGCACAGGCGCTGGAACGCGGGCCTGGCCACCTTCTCGCCCGACCTCGGGTCGCTGATCGCCCCCGTGATCACCACGGTCTTGCCCGCCAGCGGCGCGTCCGAGGCGACCACCGGGGGCAGGTCCTCGTCGCGCACGTCCAGGGACACGCCCCGCGCGCGCAGGCGGGCCAGCTCGGGGCGGAGCCTGGCCAGGTGCTCGGTCAGCGACGCGGCGACCTTCGGGCCGATGTCCTCGACCTCCACCAGGCGCTCCTCGCCCGCGTCCGCGACCTCCTCCAGCGAGCCGAACCCCGCGCGGCACAGGCGGGTCGCGGTGCCCTCGGAGGCCATCGGCACGGCGAAGCCGATCAGCGCCCTGCGCAGGCCGACGGCGCGGCTGGCGGCGATCGACTCGATCATGCGGGTGGCCGAGGTCTCGCCGACCCGCTCGAACTCCAGCAGCTGCTCCTTCGTGAGCCGGTAGAAGTCCGAGGGGTGCTCCAGCAGCCCGGCCTCGGCGAACCGCTCGATCCACACCGGACCGATCGCGTCGATGTCGGCGGCGGCGCGCGAGGCCCAGTGGATCAGCCTGCGGACCGTCTGCGCCGCGCAGGACACGTTGGTGCAGAACAGCTCCCGGCTGTTGCCCTGCTCGGTGAGCGCCTGCCCGCACGACGGGCACGCCGACGGCGGCACGATCTCGCGCTCCTGGCCGGTGCGCCCCGCCGCGTCCAGCACGCCCGCCACGAACGGGATCACGTCGCCCGCGCGGCGCACCAGCACCGTGTCGCCGACCATGACGCCGCGCGCCTTGATGACCTCCTGGTTGGCCAAGGTCGCCCTGGTGACCGTGGTGCCGCCGACGAACACCGGCTCCAGGTGCGCCACCGGGACGACCTTGCCGGTCTTGCCGACGTCCCAGACCACGTCCACCAGCAGCGTGGTCTTCTCCTCGGCGGCGAACTTGAACGCCAGCGCCCCGCGCGGCGAGTTCGAGCGCGTCCCGGCGGCGGCGTAGGCGCGGCGGTCGGCCAGCCGCAGCACGGCCCCGTCCAGGTCGTAGTCCAGGTCGGCCCGGCCGGTCTCGATCCCGGTGATCACCCGCTGGGCGGCCTCGGCGTCGGCGGCGTGGCGCATGTCGGCCGGGGTGAAGCCGAGCGCGCGCAGGCCCTCCTCCAGGTCCGCGCCCAGCTCGGCGCCCGCCTCCGCGTCGGTGTCCAGCTCGAACGCCAGGAACCGCAGCCTGCGCCCGGCGACCGTGGCCGGGTCCTTGGCGCGCAGGGTGCCCGCCGCCGCGTTGCGCGGGTTGATCAGCGGCTTGTCCGGGTGCGCCTCGTTGTAGGCGGTGAACGTCGAGCGCAGCATGACCGCCTCGCCGCGCACCTCGACCCGGCCCGGCGCGGGCACGCGGGTGGGCACGCCGTCGGCCAGCGCGCGCACCAGCGGGGTCACGTCGTCGCCGGTCGTGCCGTCGCCCCTGGTGACCGCGCGCAGCAGCGCGCCGCCCTCGTAGACCAGGGAGAGGGAGAGGCCGTCGAGCTTCGGCATGACGACGACCGGCTGGCCGGGGAAGCGGTCGAGGAACGCCGCGACCTGCTCGGGCTGGGTGGCCTTCTCCAGCGACAGCATGGGCCGCGCGTGCCGCACGGGGGCGTGCAGCACGGCGGGGGCGCCGACCTGGTCGAGCGGGTTGGGGTCGGGGGTCAGCTCGGGGTTGGCGGCGATCAGGGACCGCAGCTCGTCCTCGATCGCGTCGTACTCCGCGTCGGCGACCAGCGGCGAGCCGCTGTAGTAGGCGTCGCGCAGGCTGACGACTCGGTCGGCGAGGTCGCGGATGCGCTCTTCGGCGTTCACGGTCGGGACGCTACCGAGGAGCACCGACAATTCCCGGTGATCGGCGCGCGTGGGACGGAGGTCTCGCCCGACCGGGCGGAACGGCCCGGCCGCGCGGCCCCTTCTCGCGGGCCCGATGGGTTACAGTGGGGGCACATCCACTCGCTGCCTGCGTCCCGCAGGAGCGCGTTCACCGGCCCGATCCGGTTCGCCGCTCGGGCTCGGGGAGACCGCGTCGCCGCGGTTCCCCGCTCGCTCCACCACCTCCACGGCCTGTCGATCACCTCCGGCCGGTCACCGCGACAGCCCGCGCGCCGCGCGGACCGGGCAGTCGCGCCAGTGCGGGTGGACCCGGTTCACCCCGCACGCGGGCGCTCGCGCCCGGCGCGGCGGGGAACGCGGAACCGGCGGGGCCCCAGGACACGGAGCCACATGACTCGAAGCAGGACATCCACCCGACCCGGCCCCAGGAATTCCTTCCCGCCCCGGCGGGAGGGCAGGTCCCGCGAGGACGTCCCCGCACGGGGCGGCGTCCCGGCGCGCGGGGCCGGGCAGGAACGCGCGCCGCTGCCCCGGCGCACCCCGGCGGCGTGGCCGGGGGTGCCCGCCCAGGCGGGGCCCGAGCGGTCCGCCGAGGACGGTGGCGACGCGGTCAGGCACGACGGCGCGCACGTGCTGGCGGACGCGCTGGCCGACTACGTCCAGGTGGTGGCCGAGGCCGTCGGGGTCTCGATCGAGGGAACCTCGTTCGAGGTCACCGACACCGCCACCGCCTACCTCGCGCTGGGCGAGCGCGCCGAGGCGCACCCCGGCCGGGACCTGATGCTGGTCTGGAGCGCCCCGAGCGGCTGGGTGGTGTCGGTCGAGACGCGCCCCGGCGAGGAGCCCGTGGTGCTGTCCCGCCCGGCGGGCGACCTGGTGCCCGCGCCGGAGGCGGTGGCCGAGCTGGTCGCCGAGGCCGTCGCGGGCGGCACCGGGGGCGGACGCCCGCTGGCGCTGGTCCGCGAGGCGGACTGGGCCGGGCTCGCCGGGCGGATGCGCCGCCGCGCGAGGGCCCGATGACCACCGCGCCGCCGAGCGCGGCACCGCCGACCACACCCCACCGGAGGACCGGGAACCCCATGCCCCAGACGCAGATGAGCACCACCGCCGAGGCCGTGCAGCCCGTCGTGTTCAGCCACCCCGACAGCGACAGCCGCGAGGCCGTCCCGTGGGAGCAGAGCGGCACGGCGGACCCCCGCTTCGTGCCGTCGCTGACGCCGCTCGGCGAGGGCTGGGACGAGCACGCGCCCGCGTGGCGGCCCGCGCGCCCCTCGGCGCCGCGAGGCGACTCCGGCCGCGACTCGCGCGGGCGCGACGGCCACCAGGGCCGCTCGGGCCGCTCCGGCGGCGCGCGCTCCGGTTCCGCCCAGCGCCAGGGCGCGCGCGGTCGCTCGAACGGGTGGGGCGGTGCGGGCTGAGCCCCGGCCCCGCACGGGGCCGACCGCGCCGGGCGGCGGGCTGGTGTTCCGCGCCTGGCGCGCGGAGGACGCCGAGGCCGCGCTGGCGCTCTACGGCGGCGACGGCGGCGGGCGGGGGCTGAGCCCCAGGGTGGGGTCGGTGCCCGACCTGGCCGCCATGCGGCTGCTGCTCGCGGGCTGGATCGCCGAGGGCGGGTCGCTGGAGTCGCCCGCCGGGCGGTGGGCGGTGCAGCGGGTCGCCGACGGGCGGGTGGTCGGCGGGGCCGCGCTGCTGCCGCTGCCGCCCGGTGGCGAGGACTGGGAGGTCGACTGGCTGCCCGAGCCGGGCGCGCGGGACACCGCCGGGTGCGTCGGCTCGCTGGCGGCGTGGGCGTTCGGCCACGGCGTCACCGAGGTGTTCTCCGTGGTCCGGCTCGCGGGTCGGGGCGTCGCGTCGGCCGAGGACGCGGCGGACGACGTGGTGGGCGACGTGGTGGGCGACCGCGACGGCATGGGCTGGGTCGGGGAGACCGGGAAGTACTTCGGCCAGGGCACACGGGTGTTCCGGCTGCGCCCAGGGGATCTGGACCCGACGGCGCGCGGGTGAGCGCGTGCGGCGGGTCCGGGGCGCGTGGTGGGGGGCAGGTCCGCGGACCTGCCCCCCACCACGCGTTCACGGGTCGTTAGGGCAGCCGCTCGGGGGCGGCGGTGCCCGGCACCCGGCCGGACAGGCCCAGCATGACCAGCAGCTCCCGGCAGTCGGTGACGCTCGTGGAGTGGTCCGCGACGACCAGGGCGGCGCGGTGCCGGTGGGCGGTCTCGGCCCGGTCGGCGGCCTCGCGCGCCGCGTCGCGACCCGCCGAGACGCTCCGCTCGGGGGAGATCTTCGCGCTCCAGCTCATCGGGCACCCCGTTCGACGTGGGTGGCGCGACCGCGCGGTGCGCCGAGGACGGGTGCTGCGGGTGCTGCGGGAGGGACGTGCTGGCGATCCGGCTGCAAGCCGGTCTCCTGATCCCCGGCCGAATGACCACCGGGCCGGCGTGGACCGGGAACCGCAGCGGCTGGTGCCGCGACTGGACCCCGACACCCACGACTGTACGCGGCTGTGATCTGCCGGGGGTGGGCGCGGGGTCCCCGGCCCTGATCGGAGGCCCTCGTCGGGGCAGTTCGAGGGGGGCGGTGCGGGGGGCGGTGCGACGGCGCCGGGCGGCGCGGAGCCCCGTGGGGTCCCGCGCCGCCCGGCGGCGCCGGACGCGTCAGACCAGGGTGGTCGCGGCGTCCTTGGTGAACGGGGTGATCTCGTCGGCGCGGCCCGACACGACCTTCGCCACCCACTCCGGGTCGGCGAGCAGGGCGCGGCCCACGGCGATCAGGTCGAACTCGTCGCGCTCCAGGCGGTCGAGCAGGGCGTCGACGTCGGTGCGCGCGGCGGACGGGTCGCCGCCGAAGAACTTCGACACGTCGGCGTCCAGGCCGACCGAGCCGACGCTGATGGTGGCCTTGCCGGTCAGCTTCTTGATCCAGCCCGCGAGGTTCAGGTCGCCCTCGCCGTCGAACTCGGGGTCCCAGTAGCGGCGGGTGGAGGCGTGGAAGACGTCGACGCCCGCGGCGGCGAGCGGGGCGAGGATCGCCTCCAGCTCCTGCGGGGTGTCGGCGATGCGGGCGGCGTAGTCGCCCATCTTCCACTGGGACATGCGCAGGATCAGCGGGAAGTCCGGGGACACCGCGGCGCGCACGGCGGCGACGACCTCGGCCGCGAAGCGGGTGCGGGCCACCGGGTCGCCGCCGTAGGCGTCGGTGCGGCGGTTCGTGCCCGCCCACAGGAACTGGTCGATCAGGTAGCCGTGGGCGCCGTGCAGCTCGATGCCGTCGAAGCCGATGCGCTCGGCGTCCGCCGCGGCGGTCGCGAAGGCGGCGACGACGTCGTCGATGTCCCGCTGGGTCATGGTGTCGCCGTCGGCGGTGCCGCCGATGCCGACGCCGGACGGGCCGATCGACGGGGCGTCGGGGTTCGGCGGGGCGCCCGCCGGGCGCGCCATGCCGACGTGCCACAGCTGCGGGACGATCGTGCCGCCCGCCGCGTGGACCTGCTCGACGACGTTCGCCCAGCCCGCGAGCTGCGCCTCGCCGTGGAAGCGCGGGATGCGGTCGCTCAGGCCCGCCGAGCGGTGGTTGACGTAGGTGCCCTCGGTGACGATCAGGCCGACGCCGCCCGCGGCGCGCCGCGCGTAGTAGGAGGCCACGTCGGCGCCGGGGGTGCCGTCGGGCGAGAAGGCGCGGGTCATGGGGGCCATCGCCACCCGGCCGGGCACGGTCAGCGAGCCGACGGTGAAGGGGCGGGACAGCAGGGTTGCCGCGCGCTCTGCGCTGCTGGTGGACACGAGGGCTCCTAGTGCCGGTTGTTCGGGTGCTGGAGCCAACGCTAAAACCTGACGTTGACGTCAGAGGCAAGCTTTGTGACCGGGATCGCCGACGGCTTCCCGCAGCCGGTCCCGGAACCAGGCCGGGGTGTGCTCGGGGCCGCGGGGGAACTCCTCCCGGTCCTCCCGGTAGTCGCGGGCGGTCGGGGGTTCGCGGAACTCGGGTTCGGCGGTCCACTCGTAGTGGACGTCGAAGCGGTCCGGGCGCTCCAGGGTGTAGCGGGCGGTGAACCACGTCCCCCGGTCGGGTTCGCGCGCGCCCGCGCGCAGGTCCTGGAACCGGTGCCAGACCCGCTGGGGCGGGGTCCAGGCGCGCAGGGCGCCGTCCTCGCTGATCAGGCCGACGCTGATCTCGATGTGGCCGCCGAGCTGGCGGTGCTCCAGCACTATCCGCTGCCAGTCGGACGGGGCGGATTCGAGCAGGGTCACGGCTATCACGGCCAGGAGTTCGCGCTGCTCGTCCTGGGTCAGTCGCGGCCAGTCGTTCACGCATCACTCCTGCGGGGGTCGGGTCCACCAACCGGGTCACCCTACTGAGCTAAGCGCTGGATACCGGGTGGTGTGGTGGACCGGACAGGAGTTCACGGGGGCGTGAATTGCCGGGTGTGAACGCCGACAGCGCGGTGGAGCACCGGGGTCGGTGTCCTCCGCGCGGATCATCGGTGACGTCGTTCGGGGGTTTTCACCCGGTTCGTGGTTTTCCGGGGTGACGGGCGGCGCTGCCCGGTCCCGTTCCGCCGGGGTCAGCGGGCGGGGAGCACCACAACCGGGGCGGGTGCGCGGCGGACGCAGTGCGCGCTGGTCGTGCCCAGCAGCGCCCGGCCGAACGCCGAGCGGCGCAGTCCGCGACCGGTGTGCGCGGCCACGACCAGCATCGCCGCGCCCGCGGCCTCCGACTCCAGCACCTCGGCCGCCGGTCCGCGCACCGCGCGCCGCACCACGGCGGGCGGCTGGGGCCGGTCGGCGGCGCCGCGCAGGGCGTTGTCCACGATCGTCTCGGCCCGGCGGCGGGCCAGCGTCTCGGCCTGCTCGGTCCAGTCCGCGAGGGGCTCGTAGTCCCAGGCGCTGACCACGTGCAGCGGGCAGCCGCGCGTCGCGGCCTCGTCGAGCGCCCAGACCAGGGCGCGCTCACCGTCGGCGGTCCCGTCCACTCCCACGACGATCGGCTTCTCCGTCATCACTCCCACCTCCACACCGCTGATCCTGCTCGGCGGGGCGGCGGCGCCCCAGGGTCGTCGGTACCGGGACCGGCGGGACCTCCAGCACCCCTGAGCAGGGTGCGAACGGGGCGCGGCGGGCGGGGAGCGGGCCGGTCCGGGCGCGGGATCGGGCAGGGCGGGGATGAACGGGACCGCACCGGTGGTTGAACGGATCACCGAGCGGTCGGGCCCGGCGGGCGCGTCGCGCGGGCGGTCGCGGACGGCCGCCGGCGGGCGCGCGGGTGGGGCGTGCGCGGGTGGGGCGGCGATCGCGGGCGGGTGGTTGTGCGGGGCGACCGAGCGGGTGAGGTGGTGGCGGCGATGTCTCAGCCGGGGTGTTCGGCGCGCTTTCCGGTTGTTCGGTCATTCCTTCAGGTGGCGCACCGCGCGTGCACGTCCTTCACACCTCAAGCACTTGCGATGACAGGAAGAACCCGTTGTGATGAGGCTCGCATGACTTTTTCCACTCCGAGTATTTTTCCTCGGCACTCCGACGCGCGCTGGTGCGAGTTACCCCATCCGGAGCAGTATCCGCGTTCACCGCAATGCCCGTGTCCGGGCACGGAAAGTGAATATGTTTCTGGGAACGAGGGTGGTCGCGTTGTCGCGCACACCGTCGCGCCACCGGGAACGAGTAAGTGTTGTGCTGTGGAGCACCAGTCGGGGATGACCGGGTATTCCAACTCGGCGCGCACAACCGCTCCCCTCCGGGATTCCGGGAGGAGTCGCCGTGCCTAGTGGAGCGCCGCTGCGCGTCGCCCTGCTGGGGCCGGTCCGGGCGTGGCGCGGCGAGACCGAGGTGGACGTCGGGGCCGCGCGGAGGCGGGCGGTGTTCGCCATGCTGGCGGTGCGGGCCGGGCAGACCGTGGCCAGGGGCGAGCTGGTCGACGGCGTGTGGGGCGACGCTCCCCCGGCCACGGCGGGAGCCAGCCTCTACACCTACGTGTCCGGGCTGCGCCGCGCGTTCGACCCGGACCGCTCGCGCCGCGCCGCGACCGGCGTGATCGACTCGGTCGGGGCCGGGTACGCGCTGCGGCTGGAGCCCGACGGGCTGGACGTGCACCGCTTCGAGGCGCACCGGGAACGCGCGCAGGGGCTCGCCGCCGCCGACCCGGCGGGCGCGCTGCGGGAGCTGGACGAGGCGCTCGGGCTGTGGCGCGGCGACGCGCTGTCCGGGGTGCCGGGGCCGTTCGCCGAGGCCCAGCGGTCGCGGCTGGCGGAGCTGCGGCTGGCGGCCGTCGAGCGGCGGGCCGAGCTGGCCCTCGGCCTGGGGCGGCACGCGGACGTGGTCGCCGAGCTGACGGCGCTGACCGCCGACCACCCGATGCGGGAGGGGCTGCGGGCGCTGCTGATGCAGGCGCTGCACCGGGGCGGGCGGCAGGCCGAGGCGCTGGAGGTGTTCCGGGACGCCAGGCACGCGCTCGTCGAGCAGCTCGGGATCGAGCCGGGGCCCGCGCTGCGGCAGGCGCACAGCCAGGTGCTCGGGGACCACGAGGGCGCCGCGGACGAGGGGGCGTGGGCGCGCGGCGGGGACGGGCAGGGCGGGGGCGGGTGGACCGGCGGTGGGCAGGAGGGCGCTCACCGGGCTGGCAGCGGGCGAGCGGGAGGCGGGCAGGCGGGTTCCGGACGAGCGGGTGCGGGCCAGTCAGGCAGCGGACGTCCGGAGAGCGGGCGGGCGGGAAGTGGGCAGGCGGGGAACGGGCAGGCGGGGAGCAGCCGGGCAGGCTGGGACCGGGCAGGCTGGGACCGGAAGAACGCGGGTGGGGCAGGCAGCGGTTTCCCGAGCGATGGCCCGCCGGGTGCCGGACAGTCCGATGTCGGACGAACCGGTGCCGGACGAACCGGTAGCGGACAAACCGGTAGCGGACACAGCGGTACCGGACACAGCGGTGGCGCACGGACCGGTGCCGGACAAAGCGGTGCCGGACAGGTGGGCGCGGGTCGGGCGGGGTCCGGGTTCCCGCGCGGTGGGTCCGGTGACGGGTTCTCCGGTTGGTCCGGTCCGGACGCCTCGGCGGCCGGTGAGCACGCGGGTGGGCGGCCCGCCCTGTCCACCCCCGCCGCCGTCCCCCGCGGCTTCGCCGGGCGGGCGCGGGAGCTGGCCGCGCTGCGGGCCGCCGTCGCCGAGGTGGTGGCCGGGCGGGGTGGGGCGGTGTGGGTGGAGGGTGAGCCGGGGATCGGCAAGTCGGCCCTGCTCGACGTCGCGCTGGACGGCCGCGACGTGCAGCTCGGCTGCGCGCGCGGGGACGAGCTGGGTGGGCGCTTCCCGCTGCGGGTGGTGCTGGACTGCCTCGACGTGTCGCCGTGCTCCGCCGACCCGCGCCGGGTCGCGCTCGCCGCCGCGCTCGACGACCCCGCCTCCTGGCTGGGCGACCCGGTGGCCGCCGCCGCCGAGCGGCTGACCGGGTTCGTCGCCGAGCTGTGCGCGGCCGGGCCCGTGGTGCTCGTGGTGGACGACGCGCAGTGGGCCGACGAGGCCAGCGTCGCGGTGTGGCGGCGGCTGCTGGGGCTCACCGGGGAGCTGCCGCTGCTGCTGGTCGCCGCCGCCCGCCCGGTGCCCCGGCGCGGCGACGTCGACCGGGTGCGCCGGGCCGCCGCCGACCGGGGCGGGCTGGTGCTGGGGCTCGGGCCGCTGTCCGAGCCCGAGGTCGCCGGACTGCTCGCCGAGCAGGTCGGGGCCGAGCCGGGACCGGAGCTGCTGCGGCTGGCCGGGTGCGCGGGCGGCAACCCGCTCTACGCGCGCGAGCTGGCCGACGCGCTGGTGCGCGAGGGCGCGCTGGAGCTGCGCGACGGGGTGGCCGACGTGGACGGGGTCGGGCGGACCGCGTCGCCGTCGCTGGTGGCGGCGCTGGGCAGGCGGCTGTCGTTCCTGTCCGACGACGCCACCGAGGTGCTGCGCCGGGCCGCGCTGCTCGGCGACCGGTTCGCGGTGGCGGACGTGGCGACCGCGCTGGGCACCGCCGCGTCCGGGCTGCTCGGGCCGCTGTCCGAGGCCACCGAGTCGGGGCTGCTGGTGGACAGCGACGAGCTGCTGGCGTTCCGGCACCCGCTGGTGCGGCAGGTGCTGTACCTGGGGGTGCCGGAGGCGGTGCGGTCCGCGCTGCACCGGCAGGCCGCGCGGGCGCTGGCCGAGGCCGGTGCGGCGGTGGCGGTGGTGGCCGGGCAGATCGCGGCGGCCCCCGAGCTGGCCGACGACTGGGTGGTGGACTGGCTGACCGCGCGGGCCGACGCGCTCGCGGCGGCCGAGCCCGAGGCGGCGGTGGAGCTGCTGCGGTCGGTGGCGCGGCAGCCCGCGCTGGAACCGGCGCACCGGGAGCGGCTGCTGGCGGCGCTGGCCCGGCTGCTGTTCCTGCTCGGCGAGCGGCCCGACGCGGAGGTCCGGTACGTGCTGGCCCGGTCGAGGGACGCCGACCGGATCGGGGAGATGCGCTGGGTGCTGGCCCGGTTGCAGCACGACGACGGCGAGCCGGGCGAGGCGTCCCGGATGCTCGCGGAGGCGATCGCGGACCCGGCGGGCGCGCCGGTGTGGCGGGCCAGGATGCGGGCGCTGCTGGCGGTGGTGCACCGGGAGGGGCTGGACGACGTGGTGGCGGCCGAGGCGCACGCGCTGGCCGTGCCGCCCGGCGACCGGTTCGCGGACGGGTTGGCGCTGCGCGCGCGGTGGCAGGTGGCGATGGCGCGGCGCGACCACGCGGGCGCGCTCGCCCGCGCCGAGGAGGGCGCGGCGCTGGTGGCGGGCGACCCGGTGCTGGTCGGGCTGTGGCACGAGCTGGTCGCGGACCGGGCGGAGGCGCTGCGGGCGCTGGACCGGTTCGCCGACGCGGACGCCGTGCTGCGCGCCGGTCGGGCCGACGCGCCGGGGGCGCTGGTGCACGGCGCGGCGCTGGTGCGGGCGGCCGAGCAGGACTACTGGACGGGCCGGTGGGACCGGGCGCTGGAGCGGGCCGAGGACGGGGTGGCGCGGTCCGGGTCGCGCGAGCGGGGGCGGGTGCTGCTGGGGCGGGGGATCGCGGCGCTGGTGCGGGTGCGGCGGGGGCTGCCGGTGCGGTGGGACGGGGTGCCGCCGCCGGTGCTGCCCGCGCACTACGAGCAGGCGGACTTCCTGGCGGTCGCGCGGGCGCTGGCCGGGAGCGCGCCGGTTCCCGCGCTGGTGCCGCTGCTGCGCCCGCGCGGGCTGCTGGCGCGGCACCGCTGGATGCCGCTGCTGGCCCGGTCGGCGCTGGTGGAGGGCGCGCGGGACGTGGCGGAGCGGGCGCTGCGGGTGTGCCTCGACGAGGGCGCGGAGGTGGCGGCGGCGCACTGCCGGGGGCTGCTGGCCGCTGACCCGTCCGAGGTGTTGGTGGCGGCGGGGCGTTACCGGGCGGCGGGTCGGACCGTTGACCTGGCGGGGGCGCTGGAGGACGCGGCGGTCCTGCTGGGCGACGAGGTGCGGCTCGCCGAGGCGGTGGAGGTGTACCGGGGGTTCGGCGCGGAGGCGGACGCGCGGCGGGCTCGGGCGCGGTTCGGGCGGTTGGCGCGGGGAGCGCGATGAGGCTGGAGGGTGGATGCGGGCGCGGGTCTTCCGGGTGGTGGCGCCGGGGTTGACCGGGTGCGGTGGGCGGAGCGGGGCGGTCGGGCGCGTCGGGCCGGCGCGCCGGAGCGGTCCGGGTGACCCGGTCGCGGGCCGCGGGACTTCGGGGTGCTCGGGAACCGCGGGGCGCGCCCGTGCGACCGGAGTGGTCGGGTGGAGCGGGCGCGCTTCGGGCGCGCGGCGGGCGGGAGGGGCAGCGTGAGCGGTGGGGCGGTGGGGTTGCGGGTCGCGCTGCTCGGGCCGGTGCGCGCCTGGGTCGGCGAGCGGGAGGTCGAGCTCGGGTCGTCGCGGCAGCGCGGGGTGTTCACCGTGCTCGCCCTGCGCGCGGGCGCGGCGGTGCGGCGGGACGAGCTGATCCGGGGCGTGTGGGGCGACGACGCGCCCGCCACGGCGGGCGGCAGCGTGCACACCTACGTGTCCGTGCTGCGCAAGGCGCTCGAACCCGACCGGCCGCGCGGGACGCCGCCCCGGCTGCTGGAGTCGTCCGGCTCCGGCTACCGGCTGCGCCTGGAGGCGGCCGACTCGGACGTGGCCGCGTTCGCCGCGCTGCGCGAGCGCGCCCGCGAGCAGCTCGCCGCCGAGGAGCACCGGGCCGCGCTGCGCACGCTCGACGAGGCGCTGGCGCTGTGGCGCGGCACCGCCCTGTCCGGGCTGGACGGTCCGTTCGCCCGCGCCCGGCGCGCCTCCCTCGGCGAGGCCCGCTCCGCCGCGCGGGAGGCGCGGGCCGAGGCGGCGCTGGCGCTGGGCGAGCACGGCGACGTCATCGGCGAGCTGGGCGCGCTGGTCGCCGAGGAGCCGCTGCGCGAGCGCGCCCGCGAGCTGCTCGCCCTCGCCCTGCACCGGGCCGGGCGCAGCGCCGAGGCGCTGGAGGTGCTGCGGGAGGCCAGGCGGGTGCTGCGCGACGAGCTGGGCGTCGACCCCGGCCCCGGCCTGCGCGCCGCCCGCGACCTGGTGCTGCGCGACCACCGCGCGGGCCCCGGCCAGGACCCGCCGCAGGCCGCCGCCATCCCCCGGCCCCGGCGCGGTGAGGCCGACCACCTCGTCGGCCGGGACGAGGAGCTGCGGGTGGCGCGGGAGCTGATCGGGGCCACGTCCTCGGGCCGGGGGCGGGTGCTGTGGGTGGAGGGCGAGATGGGCATCGGCAAGTCCAGCCTGCTCGCGGCGGTGACCGCGCTCGCCTCGAACGCCGGTCACCGCGTCGCGCACGGCGTCGCCGACGAGCTGGGCACCCGGTTCCCGCTGCGGCTGGCCATGGACTGCCTGGACGTGGACGTGCGCTCCCCCGACCCGCGCCGCGCCGCGACCGCCCGCGCCCTGCGCGACGAGCGCCCGCCGTCCGGGTCGGTGTTCACCGCGGGCGACCCGATCGCGGCGGCCGTGGAGCGGCTGGGCGCGCTGGTGGAGCGGCTGTGCGGGGACGGGCCGCTGACCGTGGTCATGGACGACCTGCAGTGGGCCGACGAGAGCAGCACCGAGCTGTGGCACCGGCTCACCGGCGTCGCCCGCAGGCAGCCGCTGCTGCTGGTCGGGGCGGCGCGGCCGGTGCCGCACCGGGTCGACGTGGCCCGGTTGCGCCGCGACGCCGAGGCGGGCGGCGCGGTGCTGGACCTGCTGCCGCTGACCGACTCGGCCGTCACCAGCGTGGTCGGCGAGCTGGTCGGGGCCGCGCCGGGGCCGGGGCTGCGGCGGGTCGCGGCGCGCGCGGGCGGCAACCCGCTGTACGTGCGGGAGGTCGCCGACGCGCTGGTGCGCGAGCGGGCGGTGCTGGTGTCGGCCGGGATCGCCGAGGTCGCCCCGGACGTGCTCGACCGCACCCCGGTGTCGCTGGTGTCGGCGGTGGCCGACCGGCTGGACTTCCTGACCGACCCGACCAGGCAGGTGCTGCGCTGGGCGGCGCTGCTGGGCGGCGAGTTCTCCGTGGAGGACCTGTCGGTGGTGCTGGCCAGGCCCGTGCCGGACCTGCTGGGCGCGTTCACCGAGGCGGTCGCGGCCGGGGTGCTGCGCGACGCGGGGTCGCGGATGGCGTTCCGGCACCCGGTGATCCGGCAGGCCCTGTACGAGGGCACCCCGTCCGCGCTGCGCACCGCGCTGCACCAGCAGGCTGCGCGGGCGCTCGCCGAGTCCGGGGCGCCCGCCGAGCACGTGGCCGGGCAGCTGATGGCCGCGGCGGGCGAGGTGGACGCGTGGGCGGTGCGCTGGGTGGTCGGCAACGCGCAGCCGCTCGGGGACCGGGCCCCGCTGGTCGCGGTGGAGCTGCTGCAGCGGTGCCTGGCCTCGCCGCGCGCCCCGCAGGACACCCGGTCGGCGCTGGCCGCGCGGCTGAGCTCGGTGCTGTTCCGGGTGGGCCGGGACGCCGAGGCCGAGGAGCACGCCCGGCGCGCGCTGCCCGGTCTGCGCGACGCCGACCAGGTCGCCAAGGCCCGCTGGACGCTGGCGTACGTGCCCTACCGGGCGTCCCGGCCGCGCGCCGCGCTGGCGGAGCTGCGGGAGGCGCTGGCCGACCCGGTGCTCACCGACACCTGGCGGGCGCGGCTGCTGTCGCTGCTGTCGCTGGTGCAGCGGGCCGGGGTCGGGGACCTGGACCAGGCGGCGGTGAGCGCGCGGCAGGCCATCGCGGTGGGCGAGCGGGCGGGCGACCCGTTCGCGATCGGGCAGGCGCTGGAGGTGCTGTGGCAGGTGGAGGCGGTGCGGCGGGACTACGCGCGGGCCGTCGGCTACCTGGACCAGGCGCTCGACGTGGTCGGCACGGACGTGGCGCTGGCCGACCTGCGGCTGGTGCTGCTGGACAACCGGGTGTTCACGCTCCAGTGCCTGGACCGGCTGGACGAGGCCGGGCAGGTGCTGGAGCAGGCGTTCCGGGTGGCCGGTCCGGGCACGCCGGTCGCCGGGTTGCAGGTGGCGTCGGCGGTGCACGGGTTCTGGCTGGGCGACTGGGACGGGGCGGTGGCGCGGCTCGGGGCGGTCATGGCGGACGCGGAGGAGTTCACCGGGTTCGGGCTGCGCGAGGGCGGGCCGGTGCTGCTGCTGCACGGGGTGGCCGCGCTGATCGCCGCGCACCGGGACGACGGGGCGGCGCTGGCCGCGCACCTGGCGGCAGGGGCGAACCTGCCGCTGGTCACGGCGGCGGACCGGGAGAACTGCGACTTCCTGGTGGCGGCCGAGGCGATGGGGGCGGCGCGGGCCGGTGACGAGGCGGGGGCGGTGCAGCTGCTCGGGGCGATCCTGGACACCCGGTTCGCGCAGATGATGCTGCGGCACCAGTGGTTGCCGGACCTGGTGCGGCTGGCGCTGGCCTGCGGGGACCGGGCCACGG
Organism: Actinosynnema pretiosum; assembly: GCF_002354875.1. Classification (GTDB taxonomy): domain Bacteria; phylum Actinomycetota; class Actinomycetes; order Mycobacteriales; family Pseudonocardiaceae; genus Actinosynnema; species Actinosynnema auranticum. The sequence goes on along the minus strand of NZ_CP023445.1, from coordinate 3,421,262 downwards.
CGCGCGAGGCCGTCGAGGCGTGCGAGGCGGAGGCGGCGCGGGAGAGCACGACGGCGCGGGCGGCGGCTGCGGCGCGGCGGTGCCGGTGCGTGCTGGAGGGCGACGCGGACGGGCTGGCCGAGGTCGCCGGGCACTACCGGCGGGCCGGGCGGGTGTTCGAGCTGGGGCAGACCCTGGAGGACCGGGCGGTGCTGCTGGCCGGGCGGTCCGGGGTGGGCGCGGCCGAGCGGGGGGCGGCGCTGGGCGAGGCGCTGGCGGCGCACGAGGCGCTGGGCGCGCGGTGGGACGTGCGGCGGCTGCTGGAGCGGGCGGGCGGGGACTGAACCGGTGCGGGCCGGGCACGCGGGGATCGGGCCGGCGGGGATCGGGCCAGCGGGAATCGGGCCAGTGGGGATCGGGTTCGGGGTGCGGGAGCGCTCCCGGTCCACTCCGGACGGTCGGCGGGCCGCGTCCGGGCGGTGCTCGGGGCCACCCCTGCTCGCTCCCCCGGCGGCCCTCCCCCGGTTCGGGGCCGCGCGGGGACCGGTCACGGCAGCGGACCCGCCGGACCGCTCTCCCCGGCCACGAGCGGGGCGCCGATCACCCCGTCCCGCGACATCACCCAGTCCGGGTCGGCGGGAGCCGGGCCGCGCGGCGCGGGCACGGCCTTCGGCGCGCCCGTCGCCCGGATGCCCCGCACGAGCAGGTCGACCACCCGGCGCATGTCGGCCTTCCGGTCCACCGGCCCGCCGTCACCGCCCCGGTCCGCGCCGGAGGGGGCGGCCACCTCAGATCATCCCCTTCCGCAGCGCGTACGCCACCGCGTGCGGCCGGTTGCGCAGGTGCAGCCGCGTCGTGATGCCGTAGAAGACGTTCTTCACGGTCCGCTCCGAGTAGCTGAGCCTGGTCGCGATCTCGGCGGTGTCCAGGCCCTCCGCGATGAGCCGCAGCACGTCGGCCTCCCGCGAGGTGAGCCGGTCGGGGCCGGTCTCGGTGGCCACCAGCTCGCGCTGGAGCCGCTGCACGTGCCTGAGCAGCTCGGCCACCAGGTTCGGCGGCATCACCCCGCCGCCCTCGGCCGCCGCGAGGACGCTGCGCAGCACCCGGTCGCCGGTGGCCGCGGTGCGCGGCACGATCGCCACGACCCGGCACTCGGCGGCGGTGAGCACGTCCGCGTCGCCCACCTCGTCGAGCACCAGCACCACCGGCGTCCCCGCCTCGGTCGCGGCGCGCCGCAGCCGGGAGGTGACCTCCTCGGTGAACTTCGGCACCGCCACCACGGCCACGTCCGCGCCCGCCCGCTCGCGCTGCCCCACCAGCACGACCTCGGACCTTCCCGCGAGGTAACTCGTGAGCCCCGCAAGGCTGAGGTGGTCGGTCGACTGCACCGCCACCCGAACTCGCTGATCCACCACTGCCTCCCACAGTCCCGGATTGTGCGAGTCCGACTCTGCCGGTGGCCGCTTCACGCGTTCTCAACCGCTTCTACACGACTTCTCCAGGCAGCCGCTCCAGCCGCGCCGACCAGTGCCGGTGGGCCGCAGCGACCAGGTCGGGCAGCGCGGTGGTGGGCCGCCAGCGCGGGTAGTGCGCGCGGAACTTGGTGGTGTCGGTGCTCCAGTAGCGCACGTCGGCGTAGCGGGGTTCGGGGTCGTAGTCGAAGGCGACCTGGTGGTCGGTGAGGTGCTCGTAGCCCGCGATGGCCTCCAGCAGGGAGCAGCTGCGCTCCCGGCCGCCGCCTGCGTGGTAGACCTCGCCGGGTCTGGGGGCCATGGCGAACTGCCAGAACATCTCGACCAGGTCGGCGACGTCGAGCACGTCCCGCACCTGCTTGCCGCCGAAGCCCCGGACCACGAACGGGGAGCCGCGCAGGGCGTCGCGGACGAGGGCGGAGACGAAGCCGTGCTGCGCGAACGGGGACTCGCCGGTGGTGGCGACCAGGCCCGCGGTGCGGAAGACGCCGACGGCGACGTCGAGCCGCTTGCCGCTGTCCTGGGCGGCGAGGTCGGCGGCGAGCAGGGCGGTGCCGCGCGGGGTGCGCTCGACGTGGTCGACGTGGCGGGCCTCGGGCAGGCCGCGGTCGTGCGCCGGGTGGTCCTCGGGCAGGTCCCAGCGGGTGGCGGTCTCGACCAGGGGCAGCAGGTTGGGAGCGGTCCCGTAGACCTCCACGCCGGAGTTCAGCACGAACACCGCGTCCGGGCAGCGGGCGTGCACGGCGTGCAGGAGGTTCGAGGTGCCCACCGCGATCAGCATCGGGTCCTGGCCCTCGGGCTCGCGGCCGGTGTGGACGACCAGGCGCACGTCGGCGCCGTACTCGGCGAGCACGGCGGAGACGGCGGCGCGGTCGGCGAGGTCGACGCGGTGGTGGCGGAAGCGGGCGGTCGGCTCGGCGGGGGTGGTCGGGCCCGCGGTGGCGTCGAGGCCGACGAGCAGGTCGTAGCGGGGGCCGAGGGCGCGCACCACCTCGCCCCCGACGAGCCCGGTGGGGTCGGTGACCACGGCGATGTCCATCGGTGCGCTCCTCGGCTCGGGGGTGATCAGGGCCTGCGGAAGAACTCGACCTCGCCGAGGGCGATGTGCCCGCCGGGTGGTTGACCGGCCGCGCCGGTGATCACCAGGCGGACCCGGACCACGTCGCTGACACCGGTGTTCCACTGCTGCGGGCCGGGCTTGTCGGCGAGCTCGACCCGCTCGGCGCGGGTCGTGCCGTCCTCGGCGGTGGTGATCACCTCCAGCGAGGAGGGCCTGCCCTGGGCGGCGAACTGCTGCTGGTCCTCGGCGGCCCCGGTGTGCACGATCAGGGCGAGCAGGCGGAACGGCTCGGCGAAGGCGAACTCGATCGAGTCGCCGACGGCCGGGGCGCCCCAGTAGCGGTTGCTGGCGCCGTCGACGGCGAGGTTCGACGGGTGGTCGGGCAGCTGGGCGCTGGCGGCGGTGCCCGAGGGGCCGACCGGGGCCGGGGTGGCGAGCTTGTCCAGGGTGTCCTGCCACAGGTCGACCGCGCGCGGGGAGAAGAGGTAGCCGGCGATCAGCAGGGCGGCGATCGCGGCGATGGCGGCGAGCCTGCGCAGCAGCCGGGACCGGTCGCCGCGCCAGCGCCTGCGCTGCCTGCGCGCGTCCTGCCGGACGCGCTGCTCCGGGTGGAGCGGGGTGGCGCAGCGGCGGCAGAAGCGGCGGTCGGGCGGGTTGGCGGTGCCGCAGTTGGGGCACAGCGGTCCGACGACGCCGTCCCGGATCGGGGTGGTGGCCTCGGGGCGCCGGGCCTCGGGCAGTCCGGGCAGGACGGGGCCGAGGTCGCCGGGGGCGCGCTCGGCCGCGGGCGCGGGGGCGGCGGGGCGGAACGCGGTGGGCGCGGGGGCGGGGGTGTCGCCGGTGGTGGCGAAGCTGGTGGACCGGCCGCCCCACCAGGGCCACCGGATGGCCTTGAGGAACCGGGCCCAGGCGGAGCCGGTGGGCTCGGGGCGGGGTGGTGGGGCCGCGGTGGGGGTGGGGGCCGCGGCGGGCTCGGGGGGTGGGGACTTCGGCTGCTCGTCGGTCGGCAGCACGGCCCAGGGCGGGTCGGCGCTGGGCGGGTCGGCGCTGGGCGGGTCGGCGCTGGGCGGGTCGGCGGGCGGCGGGTCGGCGGGTGGTGTGAAGGCTCGGGGCGGGTTGGCGCGCGGGGGTTCGGCGCGCGAGGGTTCCGCGCGCGAGGGCTCGGCGGACCGCGGGAAAGCGCGGGGCCGGTCCGCTCTCGGCGGCTCGGGCGCTACTCGGGGCGGTTCCGCTCGGGGCGGCTCAGCCCGAGGGGGTTCCGCGCGAGGCGGGGCCGCACGAGGGGGTTCCGCGCGAGGCGGTTCGGCTCGTGGCGGTTCCGCCCGAGGCGGCTCAGCCCGAGGCGGCTCAGCCCGAGGCGGCTCAGCCCGAGGCGGCTCAGCCCGAGGCGGGGCCGAGGACGCCGCCGCGGCGCCCCCTCCCCCGCCCTGCTTCCCGCTCCCCCACCCCAGGTAGGTCCCGCAGTTGCCGCAGAAGTCGTCCAGCGGCCCGACCTGCGCCCCGCACTGCGGGCACGTCACCGCGCTCACCCCGCCTCACCGCCCCGCTCCCCGTCCGACCCCGGCTCCCCGTCCAGCACCTCGACCACGCACCTCAGGTGCACCGGGCACAGCGACTCGACCAGCTCCTCCACCCGCTCCCGGTCCACCGCCGCCACCCCCGGCCGCACCCGCACCACCACCGGCCCGTCGGGCCCCGCCGGGATCGTGGCGTCCGGCTCCGGCGACCAGCTCGCGCCCGGCCCGTCCAGCACCTCCACGCGCACCCCCAGCGACAGCTCGACCCGCTCCACCAGCCCGGCCACCGTGCCGCGCTTGGCGTGCAGCTCCACCGCCCGGCTCACCGCCGCGCGCCGCAGCTCCAGCGGCCACCGGGGGTCGACCTCGGCCGCGACCCACTCCGACAGCCACGCCAGGAAGTCCTCCGGCGCGAGGTCCGGGTCGAGGTACGCGGTGATGTTGTCCACAGTGGACAGCACCGCCGACAGCACCGCGTCCAGCCCACCGGTGAACCGCTGCGCGAACCCGTCCTCCGCGTACAGGGCGGGCAGCAGGGCGCCGATGGGGTGGCTGCTGGGCAGCTCCGGCAGCGCGGCCCTCACCGCTGCTCCACCGCGACCTGGTGCTGGTGCGAGAACACCAGCGCGTTCGGCGCGACCTCCAGCCGCTCCACCGGCCCGCCGCGCGCCCCGGTGATCGGGTTCGCCGGGAACATCCGGATCTCCTCCACCAGCGACACCCCCGCAACCCGTTGCAGCACCGCGAAGACCTCGCCGAACTGCACGGGCCTGCCGAACTCCCACCCCTCGCCGTCGCGCCCGCCGCGCAGCGGGTTCAGGTACCGGTACAGGGCGGCCAGCGCCTCGCGCCGCACCCGCTCGGCCTCGGACTCGGCGGCCACCAGCCGCGCCACGACCGTGACCCCCTGGTAGCGCGGCGGTTCCACCACCAGGCGGCTGCCGATGAGCCTGCGCTCCTCCAGGTGCCGGGCCACCGTCGTCAGCAGCTCCTGCCCTGGGATGAGCTGCTCGAACCGCAGCCGGTCGTCCTCGTCGGCGACCGCGTCGGGCACCAGCAGCACCCGCGCCCCGTGCTCGGCGGGCAGGCAGCGCACCCGCGCCAGCGACGGCGCGGCCTGCTTGGCGAGCAGCTCGTGGTCCTCGGCGGTGACCGCCCGCCACTGGGCGCGCAGCTGGTGGGGCACCCGCTGCTTGGCCTCGGGCACGGTCTCGGCCTCCACGCCGCCGCGCGCCGCCTCCAGGTTCACCACCTCCGCCACGTACGGGACGGAGCTGCGCAGCACGGAGATCGCGCCGCGCGCCACGTTGCCGCCGCGCCCGCCCCCGGTGCGGTAGCGGGGGACCCGGATCACCGCGCCCTTGGCCGGGACGGCCCCGTAGCGGCGCAGCCCGCCGTCGGCCTCGCGCACGGCGGGCGGGAACCGGATCTCGCCGGTGCCCGCGTCGAGCACGACGTGGCGGTCGTCCGGCTCGGAGGAGCCGAAGTCGTCCACGGTGGACCAGTCGACCCAGCCCTCGCCCTCCGAGACCTGCACGACCACGGGCGGCCCGTCCAGCAGCACCGGCGCGGAGGGCAGCGAGAACAGCTGGCCCGGCACTCCGGCCGACTCGCCGACGACGACGTCGGTGCTGGTCTCGGCGTGCTCGGCGACGACGGTGCCGCCGATGGTGTAGGCCTCCACCTCGCGCACGGTCGGCGACTCGGAGTAGAACGGCTGCCCCGTGACGGGTTCCACGACGCGGCAGCGCAACCACCCGGCGGTGCTGCCCGCGATGTTCGACTCGACGTGCCCGGCGGGCACGTGCAGCACGACCTCGCCGGGCCGGTTCAGCCCGCCGGTGCCGTCCTCGTCGACCTCGCACGGCGCCCACCCGGCGCCGTCCCAGGCCTCCCACGCCAGCGGCGGCTGCCTCGGGTCGACGCCGATGCCCTCCACGCGGCTGTCCAGGCGCAGCACGACCGCGCAGCGGGGCACCGCCGCCGACAGGCCGATCAGAACGGCGTCACCCGCGCGCGGCGAGGGCTGGAACACCTGGACGTTCTTGCGGGTGTCCGGGTCGACGTCGGCGTTGCCGCGCAGGTCCCTGGTGCGGTCGGCGTGCTCGCCGCCGTCGGTGCGGGTGACCAGCCGCTCCAGCTCGCACGGCACGATCGGCAGGTCGTCGGTGGTGGCGAACACGACGCCGCCCGAGCTCTCGCCGCCGACCGTGGTGACCTCGGTCCCCGCGGGCAGCAGCACGGTGTCCGGCTGGGCGGCGGACAGCCAGAACGTGACGCCCGCGCGGGCGGCGGTGGGCGGGAACAGGGTGACGCCGAGCAGGTCCAGGAACGCCAGGTGGTTCTTCTCCGGCACCCGGTTCAGCCGGTACACCAGCTGGTCGACCATGTGCGCGAAGGTCTCGATCAGCGTGACGCCGGGGTCGGAGACGTTGTGGTCCGTCCACTCCGGACAGCTCTGCTGGACGTACCGCTTGGCCTCGTCCACGAGCTGCTGGAACCGGCGGTCGTCGAGGTTCGGGGCGGGCAGCATCAGACGACCTCGCTCTCCTCGGAGGGGATGGTGTAGAAGGGGAAGACCAGGTTGCGCGGGTCGTTGGTGCTGCGGATCAGGTAGCGCACGTCGATGTAGAGCGTGCCGGTGTCGACCGCGTCGAACGCGACGACCACGTCGGTGACCTCGATGCGCGGCTCCCAGCGCTCCAGGGCGGTGCGCACCTCGCGGGAGATGTCCCCGGCGGTGGCGCCGTCGGCGGAGGCGAACACCAGGTCGTGGATGCCGCAGCCGAACTCGGGGCGCATGGGCCGCTCGCCGGGCGCGGTGCCGAGGATGAGCCGCACGGCCTCCTGGATCTCCTGCTCGCGCTCGACCATGCCGATGCCGCCGCGCGCGTCGACGCCGAGCGGGAACCCCCAGCCCCGGCCGATGAACCCGCTCACAGCGGCCCCCCGACGAAGACGGTGCGCAGCGGCGGGATCGGGATGATCTGCGCCCCGCACGAGGTCTGGTCGCCGACGACGGCGGCGGGCAGCCCGCCGACGAACACCCTGCTGGCCAGGGACTTCCCCGGCAGCACCAGGTTCGCCACGCTCGCGATGGCGTGCGGCGGGATGATGCAGACGTGCTGGGCGCTGACCACGGCGGCGGGCAGGCCCTGGACGAGCACGGTCATGGCCTTCGCGGACTTCGGCGGTCCGATCGTGCCGCCGTGCGTGGTCTTGTCGTTGATCCTGGCCGCCATGGGCATGGCTGGTCCTCCTCGCGCTGTTCCGGTGCCGCCGGCTCGGTGCTGCTGACTCGGTCGCGGCTCAGTTGAGCCGGATGGTGCGGCCCTTGACGACGACGTCGCCGGTGAGGCCGGTGTCGATGTCGACGCCGGTCCTGGCGGACACGTCGACCTTGCCGCCTGCCTTGAGCGTGATCCCGCCGCGGCCGGCGTCGATCTCGACACCGGTGCGGGAGAGCGTGATGCGACACCCGCCCCGGCCACCCTGGACCAGCCGCAGCTCGTTCTTCTTGCGGTCCAGCACCACTTCGAGCTCGTCGTCGCCGGACCCGAGCCGCACGCCCTGCGCGGCGGTGCCGTCGAGCAGTTCCAGCCGGTCGCCCTTGCGGTTGACCAGGGAGCGGCGGTTGACCTTGCCGCTGCGGCCGTCCACGAGCTTCTGGTCGTGCTTGGACGGCTTGTCGATCCCGTTGTAGAGCCCGCCGAGCACGTAGGGCCGGTCGAGGCTGCCCTGCTCGAACCCGACCAGGACCTCGTCCTTGACGTCGGGGCTGAACACGCCGCCGCCCGCGACGCCGCCGAGCTGCACGGTGCGCACCCAGTCGGAGACGTACTTGTCGTCCAGCCACGGGAACCTCAGCCGCACCCAGCCGCGCTCGCCGTTGCCGGTCTCCTTGATGTCGGTGACCTCGGCGATGGCCAGGCCCGGCATCCTCGGGCCCCTGGACGGGATGGAGTCGTGGGCGACCAGGCCCGCGAACGAGCGGTCGGCGGAGGCGCTGACGAGCACGGTGGTGCGGTAGCCCCGGTTCGGCTCGATGACGTGCGTGACGGCGGTGGCGGTGTAGCGCCCGCTGAACGCGGCGCCGACGTTGCCCAGCGCGATCGGGACGCCCGCGCGCAGCTGCGGGTTGCCCTCCACCACGGCCTCCAGCTCGCCGTAGCCGGCGCTCAGCGACTCCTCCAGGGCCTTGGCGGCGGCGTCGGCCTCGGCCTGCGTGGCGTACGGGGTGCCCGCCGCCAGCAGCTTGCCGCCGGAGGTGAGCTTGGCGGCCTTGGTGGCGAGCAGGCCGGGCACGACGGTCTTGCTGGGCTGCGGCTTGCGGGTGGCCACGATCTCCGTCTTGGTGACCTGGTTCCAGCCACGCACCTCGACGCCGCCGGTCTGCTCGCTGGTGCCCAGGACCGCGCGCAGCGCCATCAGGTTGCGTCCGTACTCCAGCACGTACGGGCTCTTCTCCGCCGACGTGGTGGGCGCGGGCGCCTTGGACGCGGGCTGGGGCTTGACGAAGTCCAGCACGCCCTTGTCGTCCACGCGCACCAGCGCGCCGTGCTCGCGGGCCAGCGTCTGCAGGAAGTCCCAGTCCGACACGCCCGCCTGGCTGATGTGCTGGTAGGTGATCGGCGCGGCCTCGACCTTGCCTGCGGTGAGCCCGGCGTTCTTGGCGACCTTGCGGATGATCGCGGTCGCGCTCATCTGGTGGAACGCCTCGACGCGGCGCCCGCGCAGCAGCCGGTGCGCGCGGTTCATGGCCCGCAGCACCGTGTACGAGCCGGTGCCGTCGACCTCAAGCTCGATCGAGGTGACCTCGCCCCGGAACAGCAGCTCCTTCGCGTTGGTGCGGGCCGAGGCGACCGACACCTCCAGCGGCGAGCCGAGCGTGATCCCGGTGTCCTCCAGCATCTCGTGCGAGCCGTCGCGGTAGGTCAGCACGGCCACGTCCGGCAGGCCGACGTTCTCGTCCACCACGCAGCTGACCAGCTCGTCGTCCCACGGCGGCTGGACCGGCCCGCCGCCCGCGACGACGGCGCTGGCCGCGAACGCGCGCCCTTCCTCGGTGCCGCTCACCGGCCACCTCCGTCTGCCAGGGGCACCAGCAGCTCGGTGCCCGGAACCAGGACCATCGGGTCGTCGATGTCGTTGGCCTCGGCGATGACGCGCCAGGCCGTGGGGTCGCCGTACTCGCGGAACGCCAGCTGCGCCAACGTGTCCCCGACGACGACGCGGTGCGTTCGGCTGGCCTCCTCGGTGCCGGAGGTCGGGTTCTGGCCGGGCGGGTCGACCCCGGCCTCCTCGATCGACAGCGAGCAGGTGGCGCGCAGCGGGGTGCCGTCGACGTCGAACAGCGAGTAGTCGACCGACAGGCTGGAGAGCACCCCGTCGAACGACACGGACTTCGCGGTGCCCCACTCGAAGCGCACCCACGGGCTCGCGGGCTTCTTCTTCGCGATGCTGCTCCTGGTCGGCACGCACGCGACCATCAGGCTCTCGATGCGCTGCTCCACCGAGTTGTCGTGCTTGGCCGTGGCGTCCAGGAACACCTGCACGGACAGGGTCCGCGGCCCGCTGCCGACGAACTCCGGCAGCGAGGCCGACCCGGCCATGCGGGCGGGCTGGCGGCGCCACTCGGTGGACTTGGACAGCGAGAGCGCGTTGGGGTTGAACTGGAACTTGACGGTGGCGAGCTTCCCACCCGGTTTCGCGCCGACCCTCGGGGGCGGCTCCATGATGACCAGGCGGGCCTTGACGAGGCTCGCGCCCGAGGTGGGCGGCACGGCGGTCTTCCCTTCTTCCCGGTCTCAGGAGGCCTGGAGGCCCTCGTGGGCGATCTCCAGGGTCTCGACCGCGGCCGAGGAGCTGGACGGGTCGAACGACGGGCCCTGCCAGCGCACCGGCACCACGCCGATGACCTGCCAGCGCACGATCGGCTTCAGGTCCGGGGTGAGCGCGACGATCTCGCCGTCCTTCTTCTCCACCTGGCGCACCGTCTCGTCCAGCCAGCGCAGCACTTTGGACGAGTCCTCGGTGACCGGGCGGGTCATGGTGATGTTGGTCCAGGTCATGCGGGTGGGCAGCTGCCAGGCGAACCCGTTGTTGCCGCCCTCGTTGTAGGCCTCGACCTCCATCTGCGCGCCCAAACCCTCGCAGGTGTGGAACGTGCCGAGGCTGTTGCCCGCGATGGAGAGGCGGAAGTACACGGTGCTGGCGAACACGTCCGCGCTCATCGCTGTGGTCCTCCTGCTTCGGGTTCGCCTGCCCCTTGGTGGTGCGCCCCCTGGTGGGGCGGGGTTCAGCGGCGGTGGTCGTGGGGGCGGCCGACGCGGTCACGGTCCCTGCGGAGCTCGTTGCGCATCAGGCGGGACAGGGGTTCGACGAGCTTGCGGGCGAGGGCGTCCAGGTCGGCCCGGTCCTGGCCCTGCTCGTCCTTGTCCACGTCGGGGGCGGTGAGGTCGCCCTTCACGGGGGCGGGGTCGGCGGCGGGCGGGGCGGGGGTCGGGGCGTTCCGCTGGGACGGGGGCGGGGTGGCGCTCTCGGCCCGCTGGACCGGTTGGGCGGCGGGCCGGGACGAGCTGCTCCGCTTGGCCGCGAACCGGGGGTTGACCCACTGGAAGCCGGTGGCGGTGGTGGGGCTGGTGGGGCTGGTGGCGCTTGGGCTGGTGACGACCGGGGGTGCGGCAGCTGGGGGTGTGGCGACCGGGCTGGTGGCGACTGGACCGGTGGTCGCGCCTGCGACGCTCGGGGGCGTGGTGCTCGGGCTTGCGGTTCGCTGAACGGTGGTTGGGGTTGCGCCGGTCTGGATGGCGCTGGTCTGGATGGCGCTGGTGCGGGCTGCACTGGTTTGGGGTGCGCTGCCCTGCGGGACGGTGTTCCACGGGGTTGAGGCGCGTTGGACCGCCGTCACCGGGACTACCGGCACGGCGGGCACCTGGTGCGGCGCCGAGGTGGACGGCGGTCCGGTGTCCAGGCGGCGGGGTGGGGTCGGGCGGACGACCGGGGTGGGGCGCGCAACAGGTTTCGCGGCGCGCTGGACCGCCGGATCGGCGCTCGCTGGGGACGCTGGGGACGCGGAGAGCTTGGGGCGCAACGGGTTCCTGGTGATCAGCGGCGCCGGGCTGGTGGCGCGCTGGACGGGAGCCGAGGCCGGAGTGGTCGGGCGGACCAGCGGGAGACCTGTGGGGCTGACCACCGCCCTGGGAGAGGCGAGGGGCGAGTTCTGCTTGCGCTGGGCGATCACAGGATGAACCACCGCGGGTCGCGCGGAGGAAGCCCGCAGGCTCGCGATCGGCTGGTCCGGGGAGAGCGGCACCATGCGTTGAACCACCGCATCGGCCCCGAGCACCTGGGGCGTGGCAGCAGCGGGCGTGGCAGCAGCGGGCTTGGCGGCAGCAGGCGTGGCAGCAACAGGCGCGCCTGTGGTGGGCTTGGCGGCAGTCGGCTCGGGGGTGGCATTGGGCTTGGGGGTGGCATTGAGCTTGGCGGGAATCGGCTGGTGGGAGCCGTTCTTGGTGGTGCTCTGCCGAAGGGGCGTGTCACTGCGGTTGGTGGCGGCGCGCTGAATCGGCGCCAGCGGGTTCGTGGCGGGCATGGCGCTGGCCGGGATGGCGCTGATCGGGGCGCCGAGTCCGCTCGGCCGGACCGCGCCGGGACGTGCCGGTGTCGCGAGCGTGGCCGAGGCTGGAGCCGAGGGGAGGAGCGGGGCGCCCAGCACGGGCGCGGTCCTCGGCCTGGTCCTCGGTTCCGACGCGGCGCTCTCGGGACGCGCCGAGGGCTTCGTCGTGTCCACCGAGCGCTGAACGTCCGGCGCCGCGGCGGGAGCGGCCTCCGGGGCGTTCTTGGCCTGAGTCGCGAGCGGCAGCTCCGGGGTGGCGGCGGTCGGCGGTGGGGAGACGGTGACCGGGGTGCTTGTTTGCGCCTGGGGCTGTCGTGTCGTCGGAGTGGCGCGTTGGACCACGGCGGGGATCTGCCGGGTGGGCAGGTTCTCCGGGGTGCGGGCGGTGATCAGCGGGCGGGTCAACGGCAGCAGTGGGACCGAGCGCTGCACATCAGCACTCGCCTCAACCACCGGAGCACTCGTCGTGGACACCGGAGCAGGGCTCGCTGCGGGTTCGGGCGCGGCAGGGCGGGATGCGGTCGACTCGGGTGCAGTCGGCTTGGGCGCAGTCGGCTTGGGCGCGGTCAGCTTGGGCTGGACCGGCTTGGGCGCGGTCGGTTCAGGCGCGGCCGGATTCGGTGTGCTCGGCTTCGCTGAAGTGGGCTTCGGCGAAGTGGGATTGGGCGCGGTGGGCTTCGGTGCCGCAGGCTTGTGGGGAGTGGCCTTGGCGGGGCGGACCGAGTTCGGGACGACTCGGACGGTGCGCTTGGGCAGGTTCACGAGTTGCGCGGCGGCGCTGCGCTGCACCTGGGGCGCGGTGGGGGCGGCGGGTTCCGCCGGTGTCGCGGCACGGCGCTGCACGAACTCCCGTGCGGGCGGCGCGGCAGCCGGTTCCCGCAGGCTGACCAGCGGCGTGCTCGCCGAAGAGGTCTCCGGTCGCCGCACAACGGGCGCGGGGTCCTCCTGCCGCGTAGCGGGCTCGCGGTTGAGGAGGCGTTGGATCCAGTTGCCCCTCTTGGCCCCTGGCATCTTCCGGCCAGGCGTGGCAACGCGCGTCGGCACCCCGCCACCCACGACCGGTGCAGCGGAAGGCTCAACACTCGGCGGCGCGGCGGGAGGCTGAACGCTCGGCGATGCGGCGGAAGGCTCACCGCTCGAGGAGCTGTCGGCAGTCCTGCTCACCGGCTTCTCCGCGCGCTGCACCCGGCGGCGCGCGGAACCGTCCGCAATCCGCTGCACCGCCGCCGGTCCCGCGCCCGGCTCGTCGACCCCGTTGGCGCGGAAGACGAGACCGCCGCTGTCCCCGTACTCCGGCGTGGCCAGCGGGCGCAGTTGGGCCACCCCGCGCACCACGCCCACGGGCGCGTCCGCGCTGAGCGAGTGCCCCATCGGCCCCGTGCCCACCGTGTGGTCCTGCCAGGAGGCGAGGCCGTCGCGGAAGCGCAACCCGTCGCCCACCGGGACCCGCCCGCCCAGCACGCCACCGCCGCTCGGGGCCGCCCGCCACCCGCCGTCCCACGGCGGCAGCGGCGCCGAACGGCGCTGCGCCGCGACCGGCCCGTCAACGGCGCTCCGAGCACTCCCGGCGCCCCCAGCGGAACCAGTGGGAGCCCCGGCCTCCCCGCCCCGCCTGCGGAATCCCCAGCGCACCCGGTTCACCTCCCCTCGTTCACCCTCGTGTTGATCCGCGCGATCTCCGCGACCCACCGCCTGCGCTCGTGGTGCTCCAGGTCCAGGACCTCGTCGCGGGACCAGTGGAAGTGGTAGGCCACGTACGCGACCTCCTCGTGCAGGCGGTCGGCCGCGTACGTCACGATTCCCCCAGGCGACCACCGGCCAGGTCGACCTCGAACGCGGCCCCGCACGACGGGCACGCCACGCCTGCCCTGGTGTGCCCCTCGCTGTTGATCCGCCGGTAGAAGTCCTGCAGGAACGCGATGTCCGTGGCGTACATCTGCTCGACGACCCCGGCGTGCACCTCGGGCACCGAGCCCAGCCGCGTGATCACCTGGCTGAGCAGCACCACGCTCAGGTATCCGGGGTTCTCCTTGACCCGCAGGTCGATCTGCGGGCGCAGCTCGTCCCGCGCGGTCGCCAACCGCATCACGCCGTGCCGGTGCACCTGCCCGTCCTGGTCGACGTAGCCGCGCGGCAGCTCGAACTCGAACTCGGTGCGCAGCCTCGGCCCCCGGTCCTGGTCCTGCTGGTCCCACTGCCGGGAGGGGTCCGGCCGGGAGGTGGGCCCCTCGGAAGGGGCCCGCTCCGGCTGCCTGTCGGTGACCAGCTCGTCGAGCTGGTCGATCGCGATCGTCCGCCGCCTCATTCGACCTTGATCTCCTCGAACGTGAGGGTCACCTTCTCCGAGGCCGCGGTGGACTCGCCTGCCTTGAGCGAGGGGCCCTCCCAGCGGCTGGCCCACGCGTTCATCAGCTGCATCCGGCGCACCGTGTTGCCCTCGGTGTCCTTGATCTCGATGGTGACGTTCTGGCGGGCGGCGCTGACCGCCCCCTTCTCCAGGGTCTCGTTGAGCCACTTGGACAGCTCGTCGCTCTGGTCGAGGCCGCGGGTCAGGGTGACCTCGCCGCCCTTCTGCGCGCCGGGCTGCTTGCGGATCAGCGGCCTGCCGGTGGCGGTGACCTGGAAGACCTCGACCACGTCCTCCTCGACGGTCAGTCCGCTGACCTCCTGCAGCGACTCGACCGTGTAGCCGCCGAGCTGCACGCCGAAGATGTGTGTTGCGAGGGCGTCGCCTTCAGCCATTGCTGTGCTCACCTTTCTGCTTCACGCGCCACGCGGGGCGCGCGGGTCACTCGCTGACGAGGCTGGTGCTGTCGGAGAACTGCGCGAGCCGGAACACGACGAACTCGGCGGGCTTGACCGGCGCGACGCCGATCTCGCAGATGACCTGGCCGAGGTCGATCGACTCGGCCGGGTTGTTCTCCGCGTCGCACTTGACGTAGAACGCCTCGGCCGGGGTGCGGCCGAACAGCGCGCCCTGCCGCCACTGCTCGGTGAGGAACGCGGTGATGTTGCGCCGGATGCTGGACCACAGCCGGTCGTCGTTCGGCTCGAACACCACCCACTGGGTGCCGATCAGGATCGACTCCTCCAGGTAGTTGAAGAGCCTGCGCACGTTCAGGTAGCGCCACGCCGGGTCGGAGGACACCGTGCGGGCGCCCCAGATCCGGATGCCGCGACCGGCGAAGGCGCGGATGCAGTTGACGCCGATGGGGTTCAGCAGGTCCTGCTCGGACTTGCTGATCCCGGTCTCCAGGTCGACCGCGCCGCGCAGCACCTCGTTGGCGGGGGCCTTGTGCACGCCGCGCTCGGCGTCGCTGCGACCCCACACGCCGGCGACGTGCCCGGACGGCGGGACGAAGGTGTTGCGCCCGCTGGACGGATCGAACACCTTGATCCACGGGTAGTACAGGGTGGCGAAGTTCGAGTCGTAGCCCGCTTCCTCCAGCCGCCAGGTCCGCACCCGCTGCGGGGTCAGGCCGGGAGGGGCGTCGAGCACGGCGACCCGGTCGCCCATCTGCTCGCAGTGCGAGATGACCGCGAGCTGCACGGTCTTCACGCCCTCCAGGTCGATCTGGCCGCGCTGGTAGGAGCTCATCAGGTCGGGCACCGCGACCATGGTGATCGCGTCGACGCTCTCCAGCCCGCCGAACCCGGTGCGGGCCTCGGCGTCGCCCAGGTACTCCTGCGGGTCGATCCGCGCGGGCACGCCGGCCGAGGACGCCGGGGCGGTCGCGCCGGGCAGCGCCACGGTCTGCTTGTCGGGCTTGGCGAGCGCGCCGCTGGGCTGCTCGACCACCTCCACCAGCCGGGAGCGCTCGGCGAGCTGGGTGGCGACGTAGTTCTTGGCGTTCTTGCGGATGGACACGTCGTGCGTCTCCACGACCCGGTTCCCCTGGCGCACCAGGAGCTTGAACCGGTCGTCGGGCGGGTTCTCCCCGTCGGCGTCGGCCACCTCGACGGACACCTCGCCGCCCGCGTCGGGCAGCGCCCGCACGGTCAGCGCCCCCAACCGCACCGGCTCGGCCTTCGGCGGCTCGGCGCTCTCCTGCCGCTCCCCGCCGACCCGCACCACGTAGGCGGAGCCGCCGCCGTTGGAGAAGTAGCCGTAGACGGCGTGCGGCAGGTAGGCGTCCTCGGTGAAACCGCCGAACAGCTGGACGAACTGGTTCCAGTTGGCGACCAGCGTGGGCCGGTGGAACGGTCCGCGCTCGGCGAAGCCGACGAAGGCCGCGACGGCGGTTCCCACGCCCTCGATCGGCCGGGCGCCGGACTGGACCTCCTCCACGTACACGCCGGGCGAGAGGTACTGCGGCATGTTCGCTCCTTCGTTCTCTTCTGGCGCTCCCCGTCCCGACGGCGCTGGCGCCCGGTGACGTTCCGCTCTGGCTCCCCCAGCCTGTCCCCCGCGGGCGCGCGGGGGCAGGACCGCCGGTCCACGGCCGGGTGCACCCCGGTTGCCTGATCGGGCAACGGCTCCACGGCCGCGCCCTCGTCCGCGCACGCGACAGGGCACGGGGCAGGGCACGGATCTGGGCGCGCGTCACCACCCCGCCACTGGCGGGGTGGTCGGGGAAGGGGAGCACCGCGCCGCAAGGCGGGCGCCTGGGGCCCGGCGCGGTCGTCACGGCCGCGCCGGGCGCGCGCTCAGCCCAGGTTCGCCCAGTGCCCGAACTCGCTGTCCAGCACGAGCCTGCCGAGCTTGCCGTACTCGCGGCGCACCGCCGTGACCAGGTCGGCCATCCGCAGCGGCCGGTCGGCCTCGGCCGCCAGGTAGGCGGCCGTCACCGCGCAGGCCCGGATCGAACCGCCCGCCAGCTCGAACCGCTCGGCGCAGAACCCCAGGTCCACGTCCGGGTCTCGGGGCAGCACGCGGCCGAGGCAGCGGTCCCACAGCAGCAGCCGGTGCGCGGCGTCCGGCTCGGGGAAGTCCGCGATCACGTCGATGCGCCGGGTGAACGCCTCGTCCACGTTGGACCTCAGGTTCGTGGTCAGCACCGCGATCCCGTCGAAGGACTCCATGCGCTGCAACAGGTACGCCGACTCCATGTTCGCGTGCCGGTCGTGCGAGCTGCGCACCTCGGAGCGCTTGCCGAACACCGCGTCCGCCTCGTCGAACAGCAGCACGCCGTGCACCCCGGCGGCCTCGGTGAAGATCCGCTCCAGGTTCTTCTCGGTCTCGCCCACGTACTTGTCCACCACGGTCGACAGGTCCACCACGTACAGGTCGACGCCGAGCGCGGCGGCGACCACCTCGGCGGACATGGTCTTGCCGGTTCCGGAGCCGCCCGCGAACAGCGCGACCACGCCGCGCCCGCGACCGCCTCCGGGCCGCATCCCCCACTGGCCGAGCACCCGGTCGCGGTGCCGGGCGCGCACGACCAGCTCGGTGAGCTGCCGCCGGGTCGGCTCGGGCAGCACGAGGTCGTCCCAGCCGACGGCGGGCACGACCCTGCGGGCCAGCCGGTCGAGCCCGGCGGCGTTGCGGGCGCGCACCCCGGCGCCCAGGTGCTCCTGCCGCACCGGGCCGCCGTCGAGCGCGGCGAGCCCGGTGGCGACGGTGACGGCGTGCCCGACCTCGTCGTCGCCGAGCCGGTAGGCGGCGAGCGCGGCCAGGTCGAGCCCGGCGAGGTCGAGCCCGTCCGCGGGGCTGCCGCCGAGCGCGCGCTCCCAGCGGCGGGCCCGCTGGTCCGGGTCGGATCCGGGCGCCTGCACCGGGACGGCGGGCCGGGTCGTCCACCTCGGGTCCCAGTGGGCGGCGCCGTGCAGCAGCAGCGGGACGCCCTCGGCGAGCGCGGCCAGCTCGCGCAGCAGCCCGGCGCGCTCGCGCGGCAGGTCCTCGAGCGGCCCGAGGACGACGCCCGCGCCGCGCAGCCGGGCCTCCCGCACCACGGCGGGCAGCGACGAGGCGGTGAGCGCGGCCGGGTCGACCACGACCGCGCCGGGCAGCGCCTCCACGGCGGTGCGCGCGGCCTCGCCGCCGCTGTCGCGCAGGTGGAGCAGGTGGACGCCGCCGCGCACCGCGCGGGCCAGCCGGACGGCCAGCTCCCCCGCGGGCGGCGCGGGCGGTTCGAGGCGGGCGACGCCGGTGAGCGCGTGGTCCGGGCTGTCGTCGCCGAGCAGGTGCGCCACGACCCGGTCGGGCGCCCGCAGCACCCTGGACAGCGCGGGCGAGTCGTCCTGCTGCACCTCCACCAGGCCGCGCGCGATGAGCGGCGCGGACGGCGCGAGCCGGAACCGGCCGGGACCGGCGGGCGGCAGGCCGCACAGCTCCAGCGCGAGGCCGGTGGTGGCGCGGCGGCGGGTGATGTCGTCGTTGAGGTAGCCGTAGAGGCGTTCGAGCCGGGTGTCGACGTCGGGGGCGAGCGCGACCAGCAGCAGCTCCACGTCCAGCGGGTCGAGCCCGAAGTCGCGCGCCAGCACGAGCAGGCGCGGTCCCGGCGCGGGCGCGAGCGCGGCCAGCGCGTCCAGGTCGACGTCGTCCTCGGGCGGGAACAGGCGCGGGACGCGCGGGGCGTCCAGCACCCGCTGCACGGCCTCGGGCGTGAAGTACAGGCCCCGGTACGGGTCGTCGGGCGCGGGGTCGGTGGCGCGCCGCGCCTCCACGGCCAGCCGCACCCGCCACTCCACGGCCCCCAGGCGCGCCCACAGGTACACCAGGTCGGCGTCCTGCTCCCCGCTCCCGGCCACCCCGCCCACCACGCCGAGCAGCCCCTCGTCGGTGGTCACCGGTCCTCCCCCCGCTCCTGGCACGGCCGTCCCGGCGGGCGCCGGGGACCGGGCGGGCGCGGGCTCCCGGCGGTCACCTGATCGCCCCGCCCCCGCGCTTGCGCGCCGTCCCGGCGGGCCGCTCGGGCGTGGGCGCGGGGCGCTCCCTGGTGGCCGCGAACCCCTCGCCCTCCGCGCTCGTCGGCCCCTCGTAGCGCAGCCTGCGCGCGGTGCCGTCGCCGGTGAAGCCCGGCTCGTCCAGGCCGCGCAGCACGATGCCCTCGGTGACCGGCGGCCCGGCCGGGGTCCACTCGCCGCGCATCGGCGCGGTCACCTTCACGTCGATCGACGGCTTGAGCTCGCCGCCCAGCGCCGACCACACGTCGGCCGCCGCGGCGCCCTCGGACAGCGCGCCGCCGGTGATCAGCGGAACCTTCGCACCCAGCTCGGCCAGCGACCCGGTGAGCCAGCGCCGCTCCACGCTCTGCACCCGCACCAGGCACGCCAGCACCTCGGACAGCAGCCGGTGCTCGTCGGTGGCCCGGTTGGTCCAGGCCGTCACCAGGTAGGACAGCCGGAACCACCGGGTGGGCCCGCGCCAGCCGAGCAGGTCGCCGGACTCGTCGTGCACCTCGGCCGACCCGGCGCTGCGGCGCCCGACGTCCTCGCGGATGTCGTAGAGGAACACGTTCACCATCGGCCCGTTGCGCCGCGCCGTCCACTCCTTGGTGGGCGCCTCGAACGCCAGCTCACCGCCACCGCCGGGGACCCCGCTGTCCGACAGCAGCCTGCGGATCGCCTCGTCCACCTCGTGGATCACGACACCCTCCCCGCACCTCGTCCATCCACGGAGGACACACCCGTGCCCCCGCTCACCTGCGGTTCACCATGTCCGGCGGCCCGATCGTGCCCGGCACCACCAGGAACGGCGCGGTCGCGGGCCGGAACCCGTCGCCGGAGGCGGTGATCACGCGCGGCCCGGTCTGGTCCTTGGGCAGGATCAGCAGCTGCGCGGTGAAGCTGCCGTCCGGCCGGGGCAGGGTCGGCGCGGCGGACGCCGTGATGCCCGGCGTCCAGGTCAGCCGCACCGGCACGCCGGGCGGGAAGTCCAGCCCCCGCACCGAGGTGACGAAGCCCGGCTCGCCGATCGGCGGCACCGCCACGATCCTGGGCAGCAGCACCCGGACCTGCGCGCTGGCCGCGTTGTCGGCCGCGTTGCCGTCGCTGCCGGTGGTGCGCACCACGCCGCGCGCGGTCCCCTGGCCCGGAGCCACCGGCGCGAGCACCACGGTGAGCGACTGCGTCCCACCCGGCGGCAGGTCGCGCAGCGCGCACCCCGTCGCCGAGCAGCCGGGTGGCAGCGCCGCGACCGGTATTCCCCTCGGCAGCGCCATCTCCAGCCGCAGCCCGGTGGCGTTCGCGCCGCCGCCGTTGCGCACGGTGTAGACCACGGCGGCCCGGCCGCCGACGTAGGACGGGTTCGGCCGCACCGCGACCGCGAGCGCCGGACCGGCCTGGGGCGGCGCGGGAGGCGGCGGTGGCGGAGGGGGCGGCGGGCTGCTCGGCGGCGTGGTCGGCGGGACGGTCGTGGTGGGCGGGACGGTGGTGCTGGTCTGCGCGTCCACCACCGGCACGGTGGTGCGCGCGCTGTTGTCGGCCGCCTCGGGGTCGACCACCCCGCCCGCAACGCCCCAGGCGATCTCGCGCCGCCCGGCCGTGAGGCCGGTGACCACGGCGACGACCGTGACCTCCTGGCCCGGTCGCAGAACCCCGAACTGGCAGGCGAGCTCGGTCACGTCGCAGGAGCCCAGGGGCGTGCGCAGCTCGTCCACCCGCACCCCCTCGGGCGGCACGGCGGTCAGCGTGGTCGTGGACGAGACGCCGGGCCCGTTGTTGGCCACCACCACCGGGATCTCGGTGCTGCGCCCGGTGGTCACCTCGGGCGTGCCGGACGGCGCCCGCACCGCCAGGTCCACGGTGATCCGCCAGCTGGGCTCCTTCTGCCTGCCGGGGAGCGCGTAGTTGACCCGGCTCTCGCTGAGCCCGCCGTCGACGAAGTCCACCAGCGCCAACGCCTCCGGCTCCTCGCTCGCGGCCCCGCGCCGGGTGGACACCACCAGTCGCCCGCCCTCCGGGGAGAACGCGGCGTCGCGCGGCTGGAACGGGCCGGGCTCGTTCACCACGGGCGCCCCGCACTGGGTGCCGCCCCGCGGGACCAGCACGCGGCAGGTCTCCCGGTCGAGGT
This sequence comes from Actinosynnema pretiosum, assembly GCF_002354875.1. Classification (GTDB taxonomy): domain Bacteria; phylum Actinomycetota; class Actinomycetes; order Mycobacteriales; family Pseudonocardiaceae; genus Actinosynnema; species Actinosynnema auranticum. The sequence goes on along the minus strand of NZ_CP023445.1, from coordinate 3,400,663 downwards.
CGAACGAGATGAGCGCGTCCTGCTCGCGGTTGAACACCAGGTCGCCGCTGTCGGGGCTGAACACCGAGCTGTCGTCGGTCACCTCGCACGGCGAGGCCGTGCCGCAGGCGATCTCGCTGATGTCGCGCTGGTTGCCGAGGGTGGCCGCGTCGGCGGTCCAGATGTGGTTGTCGCGCACCTCGGTGCCGGTGTCGTCGTCGAACACCACGCCCCTGGTGAACGACAGGGTGCGCCCGTCCGGCGACCACGCGGGCTGGGTGTCCTCCTGGCCCTCGGCTCCGGGCGGCGCGACGAGCTCGCGCAGGACCTGCCCGGTGGCGGCCTCCACGATCGCGATCCGGCTGGGCCCGTTGTCCGGCCGGATGCCGCCGGGCGAGCGGCGGGTGATCGCGATCTGCTGGCCGTCCGGCGACCAGGCCGGGTCGAACTCCCAGTCGGTGGGCAGCCGGTCGGAGACCTCCAGCCGCACCGGGTCCGAGCCGTCCGCGTTCGCGGTCCAGATCCGCTGCAGGCGCGAGCCGAGCGGCCCTTCGAAGGCGGTGTAGACGATCCTGCGGCCGTCCGGGGAGTAGGTCTGCCGCAGCGTCCACGGGTCGTAGCCGCCGGTCGGCTTGAACAGCAGCCGGGAGTCGGTCGCGATGTCCGGGTGCTCCAGCGCGAGCGCGATCCCGAGGTCCCTGGGATCGGTGCCGTCCGGCTGGATGTCGTGCAACCGCACCTCGTTGCGCGCCGACGCGGTGGTGCGCGCGATCAGCAGCGTCCCGGTCACCGGGTCGCCGAGCCAGGCGGGCGCGCTGACCAGCCGGTCCTCCCTGAGCAGCAGTTGCGGCGCGGCCCCGACCGGTTCACCGCCGTCGCCCGCGACCCGGTAGACGCCCTCCCTCGGGTCCGCCTCCAGGCAGCCGCAGCTGATGAACAGCAGCGCCTCGCCGTCCGGCATCCACACCGGCCACCGACCGCTCCACCCCGCCTGGTTCTCGGCGAAGAAGTCCCGGCTGGCCCCGTCCTCCAGCACGCGCAGCCGCGCGCGCCCGTCCCCGAGCTTGTAGACGATCCGGTCCTCGGTCGGGTGCCACACCGGTTCGCCCGCGCCACCGCCGGGTTCGTCGGTGAGCTGCGTGGAGGGCCCGCCCGCGAGGGGCCTGCTGCGGATCTGCCCGCCCGCGCTGAACGCGACGCGCTGCCCGTCCGGGGAGACGGTCGGCCACTCCTCGGGCTCGGCGCCCTCGGGGGTGATGCGGCGCAGGTTCGTCCCGTCCACGCCGACCGCCCACAGCTCGCCGCGCCCGTCGGACCGCACCTGCTGGAACACCACGGTTCCCAGGTCTGGGGTGAGCTGCGGGTGGCAGGCGTGCATGCCCTCGGTCAGCTGCACGACGACCCCGTCGCGCTGGCGCAGGAACACCTGCGGCAGCTTCTCGGCCCTCATGCTGACGAACACCACGAGCCCGCCGCGCGCCGACACCTCGTCGTCGAAGTGGGAGGGCCGGTCGTCGAACAGGGGCGGGCTCGGGAGGTCCGTCGGGTAGCCGACGGGCACGCGCCCGATGCCCCGGTGCTCCGTGCCCGCGTACGCGATCCGCTGGGGCGGCGGCGGGTCGTCCTGCTGGGCGGGCGCCACGCCGCTGTGCAGCACCACCACGACGCCGCCGAGCAGCACAGCCACGACCGCCACCACGACGGCCCTGAACCTGGTGAACACCGCGCACCTCCTCGCGTCGGTCCCGATCCTGGCCGCGCGCCCCGCCGGGGAGGGAGGTCCCGGCGGGCAGCGCGGGGGAACGGCTGGTGGTCTGTTCGGGCAACCCGGCCGCGCGGGGCCTCAGATCAGCCCGTGGCGCATCACGTACCCGACCGCGTGCGCGCGGTTGCGCAGGTTCAGCCGGGTGGTGACCTCGTGCAGCACGTTCTTGACCGTCCGCTCGGAGAACGACATCTTCACCGCGATCTCGGCGGTGCCGAACCCCTCGGACACCAGCCGCAGCATGTCGGCCTCGCGCGGGGTGAGGGTGGACAGGCTGGGCGCGTTCGGGTCGAGCACGCTGCGCCGCAACCGGCTCACGTGGTCGAGCAGCTTGCCGAGCAGGTCGCCGGGCAGCACCGCCTCGCCCTTGGCCAGCGCCGACACCGCCGCCACCAGCCGGTCCTGGTCGGCGTCGCCCCGGCGCACCACGGCCGCCACGCCGCAGTCGACGACGACCTGCAGCGCGTCCTGGTCGAAGCGGCTGACCACCACGCCGGTGCGCACGGTCGTGGCGCGCTGGAGCCTGCGCAGCAGCCGCGCGGACGGCTCGTCCACCTCGTCCACGACCACGAGCGCGACGCGCGCGCGGTGCTCCTCGCCGGGCGGCAGGACCTCCACCTCGGGACGGGGCTTGAGCTGGTGCGCCACGCCGGTGCGCAGCACCTGGTCCGCCGCGTACACGGCGACCGGAATCCTCGTCGTCATCCCGACTCCCCTCGCTGGTGGTGCGTCCCATCGTGGGCCCGGCGGCAGGAGGTCGGGCAGGGGCGCGGGTGCGCGAGTGCACGGGTTTGCCCGCACAGTGCCCTTTTCTCCCTCCCGGACGGCGGCGCGGGCCGCCTAGCGTCCCCCGCGTGACCGCAACGACCGAATTCGGTCTCCCCACCGTGGTGGTGACGCCCGGCCAGGAGACCAGCACGACGATGACGGTGCGCAACGACAGCGACGTGGTCGAGGCGTACGAGTTCGAGGTGGTGGGTGAGTGCGCGCCGTGGACCAGCGTCGAGCCCGCGCGGCTGTCGCTGTACCCCGGCACGTCCGGCCAGGTCGCGGTGCTGCTGCGCCCGCCGAGGGCGTCCACCCCGAGGGCCGGGGAGATCCCGCTCGGCGTCCGCGTGCTCCCGTCGGAGCGCCCGGACGCCGTCGCGGTGTCGGAGACGACCGTGGTGGTGGAGCCGTTCGGCCAGCAGCGGGCCGAGCTGGTCCCGCAGCGGCGGCGGGCGTGGCGCAGCGCGCGGTACCACGTGCGCCTGCACAACGAGGGCAACACGGCGGTGTCGGTGGCGCTGTCCGCGCCCGCGTCGGACGACCGGCTGACCTACGAGCTGCCCCAGCGCCCGGTGGAGGTCCCGCCGGGCGAGGCGACCGAGATCGACTTCCGGGTGCGGGTCGGGAAGGTCCTGTGGTTCGGCAAGTCGGTGGAGTGGCCGCTGAACCCGGTGGTGACCGCGACGGGTCCGGCGGCGAGCGGCGCGCCGGGCGCCACGCTGGTGGACGGCGGGGCGGTGCTGGAGCACCCGCTGGACGGGGAGCTGGTGCAGCTGCCGGTGTTCTCCCGCTGGCTCCTGGCGCTGCTGGCGGCGCTGCTGGCGCTGGTGCTGGCGTGGTTGCTGCTGGTGCGGCCGGCGATCCGGTCGGCGGCGCGCGAGGCGGCGGACGACCGGGCCGAGGAGATCGTCGAGGCGGGCGGGGTGAACCCGGACAGCCCCGGCGGCGAGCAGGGCCAGGGGACCGGCAACGGCAACGGCTCGGGCCAGCAGCCCGGAACCGGTGACGGCGGCGGCCAGCAGCCGGGTCAGCCCGGTCAGCCGGGCACCGGCCTCGGCGCAGGCCAGCAGAACTCGGGCACGATCGAGGTGGGCACGGCGGGCGGCCAGCAGGGCTCGGGCACGTACACGGTCCCGGACGGCAAGCTGTTCCGGATCACCGACCTGGTGGTGAGCAACCACCAGGGCGACGAGGGCGTGCTGACGATCTCGTTCGGCGAGCAGCGGGTGCTCACGCTGGCCCTGGAGACGTTCCGCAACCAGGACTTCCACTGGGTCGCCCCGATCGAGGTCCGGGAGAACGCCACCGTGTCGGCGCAGGTGCAGTGCGCGCGGCCGGGCACGCCCGCGACGGGACAGCAGTCGCAGCAGTGCTTCCAGACGTTGAACGTCAGCGGCCTGCTGGGCGACCTGCCGGAGCGGTGACCCCGCGCTCCGCGGGAACCCCCGGCCGCGCTCGTGGGCCGGGGGTTCCCGCTACCCGGACCGCAGCGCCGCGAGCTCGCGCTCCAGCGCGCTGTCGCAAGTGGACACACCCTCAAGTCCCGGCCTCGACCACGTGCTCGACCCACGCGTTGGGCTCCACGTAGATCCCGATCCCCGTGACGGCCGAGACCACCACCGGCACCAGCGCCCCCTCGACCTCGTTCTCCCCCACCACCAGCTCCGCCCGGTCCACTCCCGCCACCGCGCCACCGTCCCCACCACGGTCATCGCGAACGGTGCGATCCCCACGACCCGCCCGCCGACCCGCTCGTGGGTCCGCAGCCACGGGTCCTGCGGCAACCCGTCCTCCCGCCGCCGCGCGACGTAGTCCGCCATCGCCATCCTGGGATGCGCGCTCTTGCCCGCGGGCCGGACCGGCACGACGAACCGCGCCAACCCCCGCGCCGCGGCCAGATCCCGCAACGCCACCAGCGCCCGCGCGGCGATCCCCGCGCCACGCCGGTCCTCGGCGACCTGCACGTCCAGCGCCACCAGGCACGTGGGCGCGACCGCGTCCAGCGCGTCCTCGGCCGCCCACACGACCGCCCCGTCCCACCTGTGCTCGGGCAGCTCCTCCCGCTCGGGGCCGGGGAACACCACCGGCACGCTCACCGCCCGCGCGACGGCAACCCCGTCGTCGAGCAGCACGAGGAAGCACTCGGGCCACCGGACCGCGAGGCGCAGCGCCCTGGTCAGCGCCGCGACCAGGTCGTGCCCGAGGAACCCCGGCCCGACCCCGCCCAGCGCGAGCGCGGCCTCCACGGGGTCAGGCCGCCCGGCCAGGTCCACCGCGCGAACACCCACACCGGGAACCTAGCCCCCGCACCGCCCCGGCCGCTCCCCGTCGCCCTCGACCGCTTCCCCCAGCGCGGGCACCACCACCGGCGCCACCCGGCGCCCGCACCGCCGGTTCCACTCGTCGAGCAGCGCGTTGATCCAGGCCCCCATCAGCTGCGCGGTCTCCGGGTCCCCCCGCCGCAGGTGCTCGACCTGCTCCACCCTGGTCGCCCGCAGCTCCTCGGCGAGGTCCCCCACCTCGACCCCGGACCCGCCCCCGTCCGCGCTCACCGCGCACCCGCCGCGATCCGGAACGCCCGGATGTACTTGGGTAGCTCCACCAGCGCCCGCTCCCAGGTGTCCGCCGCGATCTGACCGGCGAACACCGAGTCCACCACCAGCCGCTCGACCTCGGGCGCGACGTCGCGACCGGGCGCGGCGTGCAGCTTCCGCGACACCTCCGCCCGCCGCAGCTTGGCCCGCACGACCTCCAGGGTCTGCTCCAGCTCCGCGATGACCCGCTCGGCCTGCTCGGGTGGCACCACCAGCCACCCCTTCGTGGCGAGGTGGAGGAACAGGTCGCCCGCGAACCGCTCCCCGGAAGCCCCGGTCTCGCCCTCAGGCCGCATCAGTCCACCTCCGCGCGTCTGCCCCGAGCCCACCACGTCCGCCGACCCCGGCCAAGTGGGTCAGCGGGGTTCTGCCCCTCCGTACCAGGGGTCCTGCCCCCAGCGCCGTTCCCCCGGACGAGTGAACAACCCGCGCTTCCTGAACCGTTCCCCACCACGTCGGCGTGTGCCCCCTGTCTGAGCGGACCGGGAGGATCGCATGTCGGGTCGGGGACTTCGGGTGGAGCTGCTGGGACCGCTGCGCGCCTGGACGGACCCCGGCGAGCGGTCCGAGGTCGCGCTGGGTCCGGCCCGCAGGCGCGCGGTGTTCGCGGTGCTGGCTGCCCGCGCGAACCAGGAGGTGACCAGGCAGGACCTGGTGGACGCGGTGTGGGGCGACGAGCCGCCGCCGACAGCGGTGGGCGCGCTGCACACCTACGTCTCCGGCCTGCGCGCGGCGCTGGGGCAGGACCGGGCGGCGCTGGCGTCCGGCCGCGCCTCGTACTCCCTGCGCGTGCCCGACGACGGGGTGGACGCGGCCGGGTTCGAGCGCTCCCGCCTGATCGGGACGCGGCTGCTGGGCGCGGGCGACTGGTCCGGGGCGCGCGCCGCGCTGACCGGGGCGCTCGCGCTGTGGCGGGGCCCGGCGCTCTCCGGCGTCCCCGGCCCGTTCGCCGAGGTGGAGCGCCGCAGGCTGGCCGAGCTGCGCCTGGGCGCGCTGGAGGCGCACGCCCGCGCCGGTCTGGAGCTGGGCGAGCACACCGAGGTCCTGGCGTCCCTGTCCGCGCTGGTCGCCGAGCACCCCGGTCACGAGTCGCTGCGGGAGCTGGTGATGCTGGCCCTGCTGCGCTCGGGCCGCAGGGCCGAGGCGCTGGAGTCCTACCGGGACGCCCGCCGGGCGCTCGCCGCGCAGGGCGTGGAGCCGGGTCCGGCGCTGCGGGCGCTGCACCAGCGCATCCTGCGCGAGGACCCCGGCGCGGCGGCGGTGGCGGAGGTGCTGGCGGCGGGCCCGGTGCGCGCGGACCGGATCACCCGCGTGCGGGACCTGGTCGCGGGCCCCGCGGGCTGGGACCGGGCGTTCTCCGAGCACCCGGCCGCGGTCCGCGCCCCGGCCGCGCGCCGGGCGCCCGATCACCCCGACCCTGCCCGGTCGTCCACCCCCGCGCCGCCCAGCCCGGCCGCACGCCCGCAGCCCGCACGCCCGCAGCCCGCACGCCGCTTCCTGGGCCGTACCGAGGAGCTGGCGCTCCTGCACGAGCTGATCACCGACGTGCGGGCCGGGCGCGGCGGTCTGCTGTGGCTGGAGGGCGACGCGGGCGTCGGCAAGTCCGCCCTGCTCGCCGAGGCGCTGTCGACCGCGACGGGCTGCCGCGTGGTCCCGGTGTCCGGCGCCCAGGGCCTGTTCGGCGACCTGGCCGCGGCCCCGCTGGTCGCGACGGCCCTCACCGGCTCCACCACCCCGGAGCCGCTCGTGCTGCTGGTGGACGACCTGCACGCGCTGCCCGAGCCCGACCTGCTGATGTGGCACCGCCTGGCCACCACCGCCCTCGCGCCCCGAGGCGCCCCGCTGCTGCTGCTCGCCGCGTCCCGCCCGCTCGCCTCCGGCCGCGTCCTGCCCCGGCTGCGCCGGGCGGTGCGGGTCAGGGGCGGCCACCTGCTGGCCCTGCCGCCGCTGCCGACCGCCTGTGTCGCGGCCCTGATCGGCCACGTCGTGGGCGCCCGCCCCGGCGCGTCCCTGCTCGACCTGGCCAGGCGGTCGGGCGGGAACCCCCTGTTCGCCGAGCGGGTGGCGGCCTCGCTGGCGCGGCGCGGCGCCGTGCGCGTGGTGGACGGCGTCGCCGAGGTGGACGAGGCGGAGCTGGAGCGGGTGCCCACCTCGCTGCTGTCGGTGGCCGCGGGCGTCCTGGAGCCGCTGTCGGCGGCGGCGCAGGAGGTGCTGCGCTGCGCGGCCGTGCTCGGCCCGCGCTTCCGGGTGGCCGAGCTGGGCGCGGTGACCGGCCGGACCACGCGCGAGCTGCTGGGCGCGCTGGACGAGGCGGTGGCCGCGTCGGTCGTCGTGGACCCCGGTTCCGGCGAGGAGCTGGCGTTCCGCAACGCCTGCCTGCACCGCGCCCTGCTCGACGGCCTGCCCACGACCGCGCTCAGCGCGCTGCGCCACCGCGCCGCGCGGGCGCTGCGCACCCTGGGCGCGCCGCCCGAGCGGATCGCGGCGGTCGGCGGCTGACCGTCACAGGTGCCCCTCGCGCCGCAGCCAGGAGAAGGCCACCCAGCCGATCGGCACGCGCGCCCAGAACGAGATCAACCGGTGCAGCAGCGCCACCACCAGCGCCGTGGACGGGTCGAGGCCCACCGCCGCCAGCTGCGCGGCCAGCACCAGCTCGGCGGCCCCGGCCCCACCGGGCACCGGCACCGCACCCGCGATCGCCGTGCCCGCCGCCGCCACCAGCAGCAGGTCGCCCAGGGGCACGTCCCCGCCGAACGCGGCCACCGCCGCCGCCAGCGCCGCCGTGGACCCGAGCAGCGCGACCACGTGCCCGGCGAGCACCACGGCGCACCGCCCCGGCGTGCCGAGCCCCTGCCCCATGCCCGCGAGCGCGTCCAGGATCATCACCCGGCTGCGGCGCACCAGCAGCGCCGCCGCCAGCACCACCACGACCGCCACCGCGACCAGCCACCCGATGCCGGGGCTGAGCAGCTCGCTGACCCGCCCGGAGGTCGCCACGAACGGCAGCACGATCAGCACCGTGATCAGCACCGAGGTCCCCTGCACCGCGCCGACCGCCCCGACCGCGCCGGGCGTGGGCACCCCGTTGCGCCCGAGGAAGCGGACGTTGGTCGCCATGCCGCCGAGGTTCGCCGGCGTCACCAGGTTCCCGAACGAGGTGGCCAGCTGGGCCACGGTGGTCAGCCCCCACGGCAGCCGCACGGGCGAGGCGGCGCGCAGCGACAGCACGTTGCCCAGCACGGGAAGGGTGGACGCGGCGATCGCGGCCAGCACCCAGGCGGGGTCGGACTTCACGAACACCTTGCGCAGGATGCCGCTGTCCACTTGGTGGGCGAAGACGGCGAGAGCCACCACGACGACCGCCACCGCGGCGAACTTGAGCAAGGTCGTCCGGTGCTCCGCACCGCGAGTGATGATCACGGATCCAGGATGGACGGTCGGAGCTGAGAACGCGTCACACCACGGGTTGATCGGCGTGTACGACTTCGGCAGTACCCCTGACCTGCGAATGCGCGACGGAGGTGGGGTTCGCGGCGGCGTGTCGGGGTGTTCGCCCTGAGTGATCAACCTGAGAACCTGCGGTTTTCCCCTTCGGAGAACCGGACACGGCGGACATGTCAGGCCGTGTGATTCATCACGCGCCGTGTTCGGTTTAACCGCCGCGAAGGCCGCCGGAGCACGCCGGACGCGCCGCGGGCCGCCCCGTCCGGTCCAGGGTGGACGGTCGACCGACCAGGCCACCCCGACCCGATCGCGGCCCTACCCCACCCCAGGCGCCGCCGAGGACCCCCTGGTGATCAGCTCCGGCTGCACCACGACCCGGTGCACCGGCCGGTCGCCCGCCGCCCGCAGCCTGGCCGCCAGCAGCGCCACGGCCGCCCGTCCCACCGCCGCCTTCGGCGGGCGCACGGCGGTCAGCGGCGGGTCGCACAGCTCGGCCATCTCGTCGTCGTAGGTCACCACCGACAGCGCGCCCGGCACCGCGATCCCCCGCTCCTGGCAGCGCTGCACGAGCGCGAGCGCCTCCGGGTCCGAGTGCACGAGCAGCGCCGTCGTCCCCGAGTCCCGGCACCGGTCGAGCAGGGCGTCGAGCTGCCGCGACCAGTCCGGGTCGCGGTGGTCGCACGTGCTCGCCTCCGGCACGCCGTCCAGCTCCAGCCCCAGCTCCTCGCACGCCCGCCGCCACCCCCGCCGCAGGTGCGGGGCGGTGGGGCTGCCTGCCGAGGCGCACAGCCCGATCCGCCGGTGCCCCAGCTCCGCCAGGTGCCGCACCGCCGAGGCGGTCCCGAGCCGGTGGTCGCTGACCACCGACTCCAGCAGCCCCGGCCCCGGATCGCCGCAGTCGCGCTCCAGCAGCACGACGGGCACTTCGGCAGACCGCAGCCAGCGCACCAGCGCCGCGCCCTGGCTGCCGGTGGTGGTCGGGGCGACGAGCAGCCCGTCGACGCCGACCGAGTCGACCAGCGCGCCGAGCTGGCGCAGCTCGTCGTCCGGCGCGTACCCGGCGCCGCGCAGCACCACCCGCAGCCCCAGCTCGTCGGCGGCCTCGCGGACCCCGCGCACCACGTCCGGCCAGTAGTAGACCAGTGACGGCACCACCAGCCCGACCACCGCGCAGGCGACCGCCCCCGAGCCGGGCCCGCCGCTGGTGGGGGCGGTGGCGGGCAGCTCCAGCGTCGCGCCGCCGTGCACCCGCCGCACCACGCCCTCCCGCGCGAGCCTGGCGATGTCGCGGCGCACCGTGATCGCCGAGACGCCCAGCCGCACGGCCAGCTCGTGCACCCGGACCACGCCGTCGCGCCGCAGCAGCTCGACCACCCTGGCGCGCCGCTCGGCGGGCAGCATCGCCCGCGCGTTCGTACCCGTTGTCATCCGGCGATTCTGCCCACCGCGCGCGGCTGATCACATGTGATCGGTCGTGCGCGCGGGGGATTGACGTCGGAAAACCGATCACCCACGATCGGCCCCACGGCTCCCCTCGCCCGGCGGAAGGGATCGGCGTGACCCGACGACGACCACGTGCCCTGCTGGTGATGGACGGCCCGACCTTCCGGACGCAGTTCCACGCCCCGCAGCTGCGGCGGCTGGGCGAGCTGGCGCAGGCCGCCGACCCGGTGTGCGTGGACGAGCTGGACTCGCCGGACGCGCGGCGGGCGCTGCGCGGCGCCGAGGTGCTGCTGACCTCGTGGGGCTGCCCCGTGCTGACCGCCGGGCGGCTGGCCGCCGCGCCCGAGCTGCGCGCGGTGTTCCACTGCGCGGGCACGGTCCGGCCGCTGGTGAGCGAAACCCTGTGGCAGCGGGGGATCCTGGTCACCACGGCCGCCGACGACAACGCGGTCCCGGTGGCCGAGTACACGCTGGCCGCGATCGTGTTCGCGGGCAAGAAGGCGCCGTTCCTGGCGCAGGACGCCCGGCGGCACCGCGCCGACTGGTCGTACCGGGGTGCGCGCGGCGAGCTGTCCAACCGGGGCCGGGTGATCGGGCTGGTCGGGTTCTCCCGCGTGGGCAGGCGGGTCGCGGCGATGCTGCGGGCGCTGGAGGTCCGGGTGCTGGTGGCCGACCCGCACGCCGACGCGGCCGAGGTGCGCGCGGCGGGCGCGGAGCTGGTGCCGCTGCCGGACCTGCTGCGGGCGTGCGACGTGCTGTCGCTGCACCTGCCCGCGCTGCCGTCGACCGGCAACCTGATCGGGCAGCGGGAGCTGGCGCTGCTTCGCGACGGCGCCACCGTGATCAACACCGCGCGCGGGGCCGTGCTGGACACCGCGGCGCTGGAGCGCGAGTGCGCGCGCGGCAGGCTGGACGCGATCCTGGACGTCACCGAGCCCGAGCCGCTGCCCGCCGCCTCGGTGCTCTACGACCTGCCCAACGTGATGATCACCCCGCACGTGGCCGGGTCGCTGGGCTCGGAGGCGCGGCGGATGAGCGACAGCGCCCTGGAGGAGCTGGCCCGCTACCTGGACGGGCGCCCGCCGAGGTCGCCGGTGACGGCCGAGCGGCTGCGGGTGAGCGCGTGATCGCGGACGCGCGGGAGCTGTCCCCGTTCACCGGCTGGACGCGCGGGCACTGGACCGCGCTCGCGGACCGGATGCTGGGCGCGCTGCGCCCGCTGACCTCGCCCGGTGGCGCGCGGATCGCGCTGCCCGGCCCGACCGGCGGCCTCGGCGCGGACGTGGACGGCCTGGAGGGGTTCGCCCGCACGTTCCTGCTGGCCGGTTTCCGCCTGGCCGGGGAACGCGGTGAGGACCCCGGCGACCTGGCCGAGCGGTACGCGCGGGGACTGGCGTCCGGCGTCGACCCGGCGTCCCCGGAGCGCTGGCCGCGGCCCGACGAGCACGCCCAGGCCAAGGTGGAGGCCGCCTCGCTGGCGCTGGTGCTGGACCTGACGCGGCCGTGGCTGTGGGACCTGCTGCCCGAGCGCGTGCGGGCCAGGGTGATCGACTACCTGTCCCCCGTGGTCGGCGACGACACCTACCCGCGCTGCAACTGGCTGTGGTTCCGGGTCGTCGTGCAGACCTTCCTGCGCTCGGTCGGCGGGCCGTGGCGGGCCGAGGACGTCGAGTCGGACCTGGCGCTGCACGAGGAGTTCCTGCGCGCGGACGCCTGGTACTCGGACGGCGACGAGCGCGCGTTCGACCACTACAACGGCTGGGCGATGCACCTGTACCCGGTGCTGTGGTCCCGGATGCGCGGCGCCCGCGAGATCACCGACCGGTCCGCTGTGGACGCTGAGCGCCTCGACCGGTACCTGCGCGACCACGTGGACCTGATCGGCGCGGACGGCTCCCCGCTGGTCCAGGGCCGCAGCCTGACCTACCGCTTCGCCGCCGCCGCACCGCTGTGGGTGGGCGCGCTCGCCGAGGTCCCCTCCACCCCGCCGGGGCTGCTGCGCCGCGCCGCGTCCGGGATCGTGCGGCACTTCGCCGACCGGGGCGCGCCGGACGAGCGCGGCCTGCTCACCCTCGGCTGGCACCACGCGTGGCCCCGGATCGCCCAGAGCTACTCCGGCCCGTCCTCGCCCTACTGGGCCGCCAAGGGGATGCTCGGCCTGGCGCTGCCCGCCGAGCACCCGGTGTGGCGGGCGGTGGAGGAGCCGCTGCCGGTGGAGACCGGCGACCGGCTGTGGGTGGCCACCGCGCCGGGTTGGCTGGTCAGCGGCACCCGCGCGGACGGCGTGGTCCGGGTGGTCAACCACGGCGCGGACCACGCCGAGGAGGGCGCGCACGTCGGCGACTCCCCGCTGTACGCCCGCTTCGGCTACTCCACCGCCACCGCGCCCCTGCTGTCCGAGCGGGCCTGGACCACCCCGGCCGACCAGTCCGCGACGCTGCTGGACGCTTCGGGCCGCACCACCCACCGCGCCGGGATGTCGCTGCTGCGCACCGGACTGGTCGACGACGGCCACGTCGCGCTGGGCGCGTCGCGGGCCCGCGCGCACTGGCTCGCCGACGCGCCACCCGCCCGCGACCACGGCTCCGGCCGCACCGGCGCGCACACCGACGCCGCGCTGATCACGGTGGTGTCGCTGCTGCGCGGCCCGTGGGAGGTGCGCTGCGTCCGCGTCGACCCGCTGCCCGACGACCCCGGCGCGCTCGACGCCGCCACCGCGCTGCGCGTCGGCGGCTGGCCGCTGGCCGCGCGCACCCCACCACGGGTGTCCCCGCTCCCCCACGGCCTCGTGATCACCACCGGCGACGAGGTCTCCACCCTGCTGACCGCGGAGCCCGGCGACACCGTGGAAGCGCTTTCCGAGCACGACGCCAGCCCGCTCGGCCCGCACAGCGCCACCCCGTGCGCCACCGGCCGGATCACCCGCAGCCGTTGGCGCGCCTACGTCCTCGGCCTGGCGCGAACCACCGAACCACCCACCGCCCCCACCACCGACCTGGCCGCCGCCGACCTGCGCGTCACCTGGCCGGACGGCCGCACGACCGCGCTCGACCTGGGCGAGTTCTGCCCCTAGACCGAGGACCGCGGACCGGCACCACACCGAGAGGACGGGTCAACGATGATTCCGAACCGCCGCGCCGGGTCGCGGGCACGACGCTGGGCGGGGCTGGCCGCCGCCCTCTCCCTGGCGGTCACCGGCTGCGGCCCCGGCGCCACCGCCGACCCGAACACGCTCACCGTGTCGGTGTGGAACCTGGCCAGCACCCCGGAGTTCCAGGCCCTGTTCGACGCCTTCGAGCAGGCCAACCCCGGCGTGACGGTCAAGCCGGTGGACATCGTCGCCGCCGACTACCCGGAGAAGGTCACCACCATGCTCGCGGGCGGCGACCGCACCGACGTGATCACCATGAAGAACGTCACCGACTACGCCCGCCACTCCAGCCGGGGCCAGCTCCAGGACGTCACCGACCTCGTGGAGCCGCTGAAGTCCCAGGGCCTGCGAGGACTTGAGGCGTTCGAGTCCGACGGCAGGTACTTCGCCGCCCCGTACCGCCAGGACTTCTGGGTGCTGTACTACAACAAGACCCTGTTCCAGCAGGCAGGCGTCCCCGCGCCGGAGGACTGGACCTGGGCCGAGTACGCCGACGCGGCGAAGAGGCTCACCACCGGCAGCGGCGGCGACAAGACCTTCGGCGCCTACCACCACGTGTGGCGCTCGGTGGTCCAGGCCATTGCCGCGGCCCAGAACGACGGCGACCAGCTGAGCGGCGACTACGGCTTCTTCACCGAGCAGTACACCACCGCGCTGCGGATGCAGGCCGAGGGCTCGGTCCTGGACTACGGCACCGCCACCACCCAGCAGGCCGACTACCGCAGCACGTTCGAGAAGGCCAAGGCCGCCATGCTGCCGATGGGCACCTGGTACACCTCCAGCATCGTCAAGGCCAAGCGGGAGGGCGACTCCCGGGTCGACTGGGGCATCGCCCCGCTGCCCCAGCGCGCGAAGGGCGGCGAGGTCACCACCTTCGGCTCCCCCACCGCGTTCGCCGCGAACCGCAACGCCGACAACAGCGATCTGGCCCGCGAGTTCGTCGCCTTCGCGGCGGGCGAGGAGGGCGCGAAGGCCATCACCAAGGTCGGCGTCGTGCCCGCCCTGCGCAGCGAAGCCCTGACGGACGCCTACTTCCAGCTCGACGGCATGGCGAAGGACGAGCTGTCCACCGCCGCGTTCCGCCCCGACCACGTCGCACTCGAGATGCCGGTGAGCAAGCGCAGCTCCGCCGTCGACTCCATCCTCAAGGAGGAGCACGAGCTGATCATGGTCGGTGAGAAGTCCGTCGCCGACGGCATCCGCGACATGGGCGAGCGCGTGCGCACCGAGGCCCCCGAGTAGACCCGTGCCGACCACCGCCCCCACCACGTCGCCGACCGCCGCCGACCGCGCCGCCAGGCGCAGGCGGCGGAACCGGCGCGCCGCGCTCGTCGGCTGGAGCTTCATCCTGCCGAACTTCCTGGGCTTCGCCCTGTTCACCCTCGTCCCGGTGCTCGCCGCCGCCGTGCTCGCGTTCGCCGAGTGGGACTCCTACAACCCGCCGCGCTGGGTCGGCCTGGACAACTTCGCCCGGATGCTGGCCGACCAGAACGTCCGGGTGGCGCTGACCAACACCCTCTACTACGCGGCGGGCCACATCCCGCTCACCCTCGTCGCCGCGCTCGGCCTGGCGCTGGTGCTCAACCGGCGGGTGCGCGGCGTCGGCTTCTTCCGCACCGCCGCGTTCTTCCCGTACGTGACCTCGCTCGTCGCGGTCGCCGTGGTGTGGAACGCGCTGTTCGACCCGAGCTCCGGCCCCGTCAACCAGTTCCTCGGCGCGCTCGGCGTCACCGACCCGCCCGGCTGGACGACCAGCACCACCTGGTCCATGCCCGCCGTGATCCTCACCAGCGCGTGGCGGGACATGGGCTACTACATGGTGCTCTACCTGGCCGGCCTGCAGGCGATCCCCGCCGAGTACCAGGAGGCGGCGCGGGTCGACGGCGCGAACCGCTGGCAGCGCTTCGTCCACGTGACCCTGCCCTGCCTGCGCCCCACCACGTTCTTCGTGCTGGTCATGCTGACCATCCAGAGCTTCAAGGTGCTCGACCTGATCGTGGTGATGACCGACGGCGGCCCCGGCCGCAGCACCCTGGTGCTGGCGCAGCTGGTCTACCGGGTCGGCATCCGGGAGGGCGAGTTCGGCTACTCGTCGGCGATCTCCCTGCTGCTGTTCGCACTGGTCCTCGTAGTCACCGCCGCCCAGTTCCGCCTCAACCAGCGGAGGCACACCCCGTGACCGCCCTGCGCGAAGCCCCGCCCGACACCCCCACCACCCCACCGCCCCCGCAGCGCGCCGGCGGCTGGCGCGCCGTCCTGGGCTACACCGCGATGACCGCGATCGCCGCCCTGGTGCTGATCCCGTTCGCCTGGATGGTGTCCTCGTCCCTCAAGCGCGACAACGAGGTGTTCAACACCCCGATCCGCTGGATACCGGAGGAGCTGCGCTGGTCCAACTTCGCCGAGATCTGGGACCGCGTGCCGTTCCTGGCCTACCTGGGCAACTCCGCGCTGCTCGCCGTCGTGATCACCGCGCTCCAGGTGCTCACCGGCAGCTTCGCCGCCTACGGCTTCGCCAAGGTCCGCTTCCCCGGCCGGAACGCGCTGTTCCTGGCCTACCTGGCGACGATCGCCGTGCCGTGGCAGGCGTACATGGTGCCGCAGTACATCATGATGCAGAAGGCCGGGCTGACGAACACCCTGTGGTCGATCGTCCTGCTCCAGGCGTTCGGCGCGTTCGGCGTCTTCCTGATGCGCCAGTACTACCTGACCATTCCCGACGAGCTGTGCGAGGCGGCCCGCATCGACGGCCTGAGCGAGCACGGCATCTACCTCAGGATCGTGCTGCCGCTGTCCAAGCCGGCGCTGGCGAGCCTGGCCCTGCTGACGTTCGTGAACACCTGGAACGACTACATGGGCCCGTTCATCTACCTGACCAGCAACGAGCTGTGGACCGTCCAACTGGGACTGAGGTCGTTCGTGGGCCAGTTCGAGGCCGAGTACGCCATGATCATGACCGGCGCGGTGCTGTCCGTGCTCCCGGTGGCGGCGGTGTTCCTGCTGGGGCAGCGGCACTTCGTCGAGGGCGTGGCGACCACCGGCCTGAAGGGCTAGGCCACGGTGCTGACCCGCGTGTCGCAGCGGTCCTGGGAACGCCTGTTCGCCCTGGTGTGGGCGGCACTGCTGGTGAACCTCAACCTGACCGCCGCCCTGTCCCCGCTCCTTCTCGCCTTGGCCCTGGTAGCGGATCCCCTGGGTTCGTGGCCGTTCTTCCTGCTCCTGTCCGGGCTGTGCGGCCCGGCCCTGACCGGAGCGTTCGCCTGCTTCGCCGATCCGGACGCCACGTCGACCCGCCTGTTCTGGTCAACGTGGCGCCGCACCGCCGTCACCGCCACGACGACCTGGCTGACCGCCGCAGCGCTGGTGACGATCCTGTTCCTGGACGCCAGGTTCCTCCTGGGCACCCGCTGGGGCCCGGCGCTGGCCCTGTTCTTCACCAGCGCCACCACCCTGGTCACCGCCACCGCCCTGGCCGTGCTGACCCACCTGGCCGCCGGGTCCGCAGCCCCCCGCCTCCTGCTGCGCCCGTGCCTGGTGGGCGCGGCCAGGCGCTGGTGGCTGAGCCTGGCCAGCACCACGGTCCTGCTGACAACGGCGCTCTTCGTCCTGGCCGCCCCGCTCCCCGGCCTGCTCCTGGCCGCGTCCCCGCTGCTCTACGCCGCATGGACGCAAACCAGGCTGAGCACGCTCACCGCTGCCCACCCGACACCAGCAGCACGTCACCGGTGATCCACCGGGCCTCGTCGGACACCAGGAACGCCACGACGGGCGCGTAGTCGTCCGGAACCCCGATGCGCCCCAACGGGTTCTGCGCGGCCGTGGCAGCGGCCTGCGCCGACCCGACGAACCCGGCGGCGCGGGTCCCGTCGGTGTCGGAGGCGCCGGGCGCGATCCCGAGCACCCGAATCCCCTGCGGCCCCAACTCCTTCGCGGCCACCACGGTGAACGCCTCCAGCGCGCTCTTGGTGGCCACGTACACCGAGGCGTGCGGCGGGAGCCCGACGGTGCCCGCGGTCGACACGTTCACGATCACCCCGCCCGACAGGTCCGGCTGCGCGGCGAACGCCTGCGTGGTCAGCACCGGCCCGAGGAAGTTCGTGTCCACCTGCCGCCGGAAGTCCGCCACCCCCACGGACCCGATGGGGCCGAACACCACCACCCCGGCGCTGTTGACCAGCACGTCGACAACCCCGAACTCCGCACGCGCGGCCGAGAACAACTCCCCGACCTGCTCGGGATCGGCGACGTCGGCCCGCACCGCGACCGCCCGCCCACCGTCAGCGCGGATGCCCGTGACAACCTCGTCAGCGACCCCACGATCGACGGCGTAGTCGACGACCACGTTTGCCCGCTCAGCCCCCAACCGCCGCGCGATCCCCGCCCCGATCCCCTTGCCAGCCCCCGTGACAATGGATGATTAGCATCCCCCACCGCGCACTGTCCTGCTCCAGGATCGGGCGACTCGCACACCCCGGCCCAGCCACCAAGAGTCTGCCCGCGCTGACGAGCGCGGTGAAGGCGGGCACGTCGGCGTCACTGCCCATGTTAGGCAGTGCACCGGGGATAACTGATCACCTTCAGGCACCGCACTCCAGCGAGCCCTCTCAGGACAACAGGAACGCCGCAGTAAAAAATCATCCCCAAATACTTTTCAAAAGAAAATAACCGCACCCCATTTCAAGGTGCGGTTATTTCCCCCTCAGCAGAAAGAGGCTCTCGCAATCAGTCCTGAAATCACCAGAATGGCAGGTAGACAGAAAGTTTTACCGTGACCCACCCCCCTTGCTGCGCCTTCCAAGCACCGCACCCCAGCAGATCACGTAGCCAACTAGGCACCAGATTAAAATTCGCACCGGTTCCAACACTAGCCTTCCCTCGGAAAGCGAGGGAGACAAAATGGACACCCCAAAAGAGGTCAGCAGTACGACCGTCATCTCAATTATTTCGCGACGACTCTTCGGAAAGTACATTTCCCCTCAGCTTCCGAGAGCGGTAAGTACAGCCGCAGGAAGGCCGACGGCACACTTTAACGCCATGTCACCTGGAGTCGTCGGCTTCTTCTCCAGCGTATTAACCGTCCCCTCCGAGATGGCAGCACCGAAGCAAAAAGCGATACCAGCCCCCAGAATTGCATTTCCCGTGCCAACACCAAAAGCGAAACCCACAATTCCGCCGACAAATGCTCCGAGCACGTCACCGGCAGCGTCGGCCGAGCTGTACCCACCCGTAGGATCACTACGGTTGATCGGATCGCCCTGGGCGTAGTTGTACGGGTTCGCCTCCTGCCCGGTCGGGTCGGTCGACCTGAACCTGGCGAACGCGCTGTCGTACACCCGGTAGCCCAACAGGTAGTGCCCCCGCTGCAACTGGTAGGCGCCCAGGTACCGGAACGGGTTGGCCTTCGCCGCGGCCCCGGTGGCCGTGACCGCGCCGTACGGGGCGTAGGTGTACTCGGCGGCGATCAGACCACCCCCGTCGACCAGTGCCAGAACGCTGCCCTGATAGTCGGTCACCGCCCCGTAACGCGCGCCCGAACCGTCCTTCACCCCGACCAGCAACCCCTTGGTGTCACGGGTGAATCCCGAGCGCACGCCGTTGTCCACGACCTCTGATACCCCGAGCGCGGTGCGGGTGAACACGTGCGTGACCCGACTTCCGCCGGTGGGGGTCTCGGTGATCTGGTTCGGCTGGGTCTGGTCGGCGGTGTCGTAGGCGAACTCCATCACCCGCGCGCCCTCGTAGTCCCCGGTGCGCACCTGGTTGGTGGGGCTGTGGGTGAAGCCCGTCGCCGGGTTCGTGGTGGACTTGTAGTTGCCCGCCCCGTCGAAGGCCACCGCCATGTCGTTGATCTTCGTGTACTGGTCGGCGGCGTTGACCTCGTAGCCGCGTCCCTCACCGGAGAGCAGGTTGGAGGCGTTGTCCAGCCGGTAGGTCCCGGCACCGGCCGAGGTCAGCCTGCCCAGCGCGTCGTAGCCGTAGTCCGTCGTGACGCCCTTGACGGTCTTGGACTGGATCCGGTCGGTGTCGGCGCCGTCGGACCGGGTGAACCGGTAGGAGGCCGTGAGCAGTTCCCGGTCGCCGTTGACCACGGTGATCGAGGTCTGCCTGCCCCTGTCGTCGAACTCGTAGGTGGCGGCACGGCCGTTGGCGTCCGTGACGCGGTTGTCGGCGTAGGTGGTGGTGACGTCACCCGGCTTGGTGACCGTAGGTCTCGCCCGCCGGATCGGTGATGGAGGCCGGACGTCCCTCGGCGTCGTGCTCGAAGTTCGTCACGCGCGCCTGCGAGTCGGTCACGGACGAGACGTGACCGTCGGAGGCGTAGCCCACGGTCACGTCGTTGCCGTTGCGATCGGACTGCGACACCAGCCAGCCCGATCCGGTCATAGCCCCGCTCCCAACTCCCATACCCCTCCTGGGTGTTGAGGAACCAGTTCACCGACAGGTGCAACCCCGTGCCCCTGACCGTCAACTCGCGGTAGGCCAGCACCACGTTGCGGTTGGACAGGTTGACCATCAGCTCCAGGCGGTCGCTGATCGGGTGTCGCTCCATCACGCCGCTCGGACTCGCGCTCCCCCGAGGGCTGCTACGCCGCACCGAGGCGGGCGGCCCGCTCGCCCCGGTGCGCTTGGCCTCCTGCGGCGGCGACCAGGCCACCGGTTCAGCGACACCCGGTTCGGCCAGCGCG